>CBINFS010000011.1:0-111687 GCA_966250015.1 uncultured bacterium
CCCGGCAAATCGGTGAGGCTTTCAACGACGACTGTGGCGGGTTTATGGCGGGTTTGGCGGGTTCGTATCGAGTGGCCCTCCCGGTAGAATGTGTACGCTGCAGCAAACCCTTATTTTCAAGTGTCTTCAACTCGCGAAGTGCCGTACGATCAGACACACCCGCAAGCTTCTGAACCTCCGCATTATCGATGCTGCCTATCTCAGAAACATACTTCATAATCAGAATCTGACGATCCGTGAGTCCCAGGGCTTGCAGGCGTTGCTCCGAATACGGATTTTTGCTAAAAGTAACCGTAAATCGGTTATTGGAAGACGCAAAGTCGGGCTCCGGTAATCCGTGCTCACGACAGACCTTCGTCATACGTGCAGTGCCCGTGCCCCATCGCTCGACTAACCCAGCAAAATAAAAAGCTTGAGCTAACAGTGGATTGCGCTGTATAGAGGTATGTAGCGGTTGCTTGAGTTCATCCAACTGCACGCCATCCGGAAGTCCTCCAGGACTGGATATCACTATCTGGTCATCGTATACCCGGATCTCGATATTGCCCAGCAAGAAGTAATCACGATGGATAAGCGCATTTATCACTCCCTCTCGAAGAGCCTCCAACGGATACTCCCAGATTTCTTGCCGCTGTGCCATCTCTAAGCCTTCTCTGCTTCCTGCTTCCGAAGGGACCTCGTATCGGACCTGTATATACTGGCGAAACCGATTCATCACTCCGTCGAGTTGTTCGAAAAGCGTTCCTTTGATTGCTGTTTCGTCGAGTATGGTGATGTCGTCCTTGAATCGGCCTATTCGTACGTGCGCGGCAAATGACACAACTTGAGGATATTTCCCAAATAGCAGCATAGCGGCACGTGCAGGGGCATCGTCTTTAAGAAGGTCTAGCTTGCGAAGGAATTGCAAAGGGTTTTCGTTAAAATCAGCCTGTGGAAGGCGGCTGCCAGCCATTATAATGAAACGACGAAGGTGCTCCGGGTCAATTGACTCGAGATCAGCTTCTGCCGGCAATGCATCCCAGGTAGAGCCAGTGCGCCGCATCAGGAATCGCGGCAGATCGTCAGAAGGGACCTCACGGGCCGTGCGGCCTACCCGGTGATAATACCGCCCCTTAATAGGCTACTAACTGCTTGGTAGCTTGAAGATCAATACGTAATACCCTCCTATGATCTATCTCATCACAACGGATTGAAACGGGATGCAGACGAAGGCTATCGGCAATTTTGTTCGTAAGGAGGTCAAGGTCCCGACCACTTCCACGCCATCCTACGAGGGTACCATCATCGGCCACTCCTACGAGAAGTATACCTCCGCGCGTATTGGCAAAAGCAGCGAGTTCACGAAGGGCATCGTCGTCTCGCCATTTTTCCTTGAACTCGACCGTTTCAGATTCACCAGTGTTGATGAGTGTCTGAGTGTCTACCGTGAATTGCAAGGGTTAAGAACGGGGCTAGATTGAAAGATGACGAGATTCAATAGATAAAAAGATAAGATGGCAGGCAAAGAAATACCGTAACTATGGGAAAATGGATCTAAATAAGGCCTGAAACCAAACACTTTAAAACGTTGGGATATACATTTTCAGCCAGTCACGAGGTATTACACAGTTTCTGATCTTGGTAATAATGGAGTTGGGATTAATAAACCAGCAATAAAAGATGGGAATAAACCCAATAGGATGTGTGTTACGCATGATACTCTGTATGGCAGATCAAGTGGCCTGTACTGACTTGCTCATGTCATACACCACCCAACCCCAGCATCTCTGCCAGCTCGTCCAGGCGGTCTACAACGACGAGGGCGCCGGCTTCTTGCAGTATTGACGGCTCGAACGTGGTGGTCAAGCCGGCCACGTCGCAGCCGGCTGCGACGGCGGAGCGGATGCCGTTAACCGAATCCTCGATGACCAGGCACTCCGAGCTTTTACGGCCCATACGCTCCATGGTCACCAGGTAAGGATGGGGATCGGGCTTCCGGCGTGTGACGTCGGCGGCGGTGATGACTACAGAAAAGGCTCCGTCCAGCCCGAACATGGCGAGCGCCTTTTTAGCATCCGCCTCTTCCGACGATGTGGTGAGAGCAAGATCGAACTTCGACGAGGCCAGCCGGATGAACTCGAGCGCCCCGTCGACGGGTTGCAGCTCGTCGAGCAGCCCGTGATAAACGACCTGCTTGGCATCGACCAGCGATTGCAGGTCCTCCACAGGCATCCCGTATTTGCTGATCGCAAGCTCGAAGGTCTCGGGGTCGGGCAGCCCTTTGAACTCGGCAAAACCCGCTTCCGGAACCACGGCGCCCCGACTTTCGATCACCCGGCGCGTCGCTTTTTCGTGCAGCGGCTCCGAATCGATTACGACGCCGTCGAGGTCAAAAATGATCGCCCTGTACTTTCCTCTGAGATCCATACGTACGGTTCATCTGGTCCACGTCGAAACAGACGAACCGAACGCTCAGGGGAAAGGTTTGTTTTGACGACGCGTCAGGCGGTAACGGTGCGTGATCGGGCAGATGGTGCGGAAAGGATCGATTTACCGAAGCTCCTCACGGAGAAAACGGGACAGGGGGCGGTTCGGACGACGGCGCCGACAGCCGAGCCCGCCAGCAGCCGGCCGAGCCCGGTCCTGCCTCGGGTCGCGAGCACAATGAGATCTGATTCAAACGATTCGGCGAGGCGGGCAACGTCAGCAGGGAAGTGTCCGGGGACGGCGTGGACGGCCACTGGAACGTCCAGGCAGCCGGTCTCGCGAACGAGCCGCTCCAGCTCGTCGCGGGCGATACGCGTTCGGACCTCGATTTCCGGCAACGCCACCGTAACGGGTTCAATGCCGTAAACGAGCGGCTGCAACTGGTCCTCGACCACCGTCACCACGTCCAGGCGGGACCCGAAGACCATAGCCAGCGCCCTCGCATAAGTCAGCGCCAGGGACGCGGCATCCGAAAAGTCGATCAAAACGAGCAGTTTTTCGAACCTGATCTCGAAACGTCCCTGGAGGCCGGCGTGGACTGTAACGACCGGGCAGAAGGACCGGGACGCAACGGTCTCAGCCACGCTACCCAGCAACCGGCGATCGACGCCCCGCCGCCCGTGCGTGCCCATCACCGTCAGGTCGATGTCGTATTCGCGCTCATAATCGAGGATCGCCCTCGCCGCCGAATCGGCGTAGGCCTCGTTGATGATGACCGGGAACGGGTGCTTCGTCCGTTCCATGCCCGCTATGCCGGGTGGCTCGAACTGCAATTCAGCCGCTTCATCCTCGAATCTTGGGACAAACGAGGGCTCGACCGCGGGATGCCACCGGGTGGTGACGACGTGAACGACGTGCAGCTCCGCGCCAAAACGCCGTGCGAACCCGGCTGCCGTCGCGTAAGCCCGCTCCGAACATTCGGAGAAATCGGTGGGGAAAAGGATCCTCCTGATCTTCAGCATTTCGCTCACCGGTCTCGTTTCCAGTGTCGCGGCGTGAGGAGGGGCGCTCAGCTGTCCGAACGGCCGGCTTCACCTTCGGTTGCGACGGGATCGCCAACAAGCGACCGCGCTGACGTTTTGATCGTCAGCACCGGGCACGGCGCCGTCCGCACGACTTTTTCGGCAACGCTCCCCATGAAAAGGTGCTCGAGCCCCGTCAGGCCGTGGGTGGACATGACGATGAGGTCCGCTTCGCACTCGCGGGCGTATGCGACGATCTCGCGCCCGGCGTGCCCCGGCCGCGTTTCGAACGTCATCCGATCCGCCGGGCATCCCGCTTCTTCGGCCACCTTCCGCAACTGGCGTTCGGCCCTCTCCTCGATGTCGGGCTGGACGTCGTACACTGAAAAAACGCCAAGGTTGTAAAATGCCGGATGCAGGCGATCCTCCACCACGTGGATGAACGCAAGGTTGGCGCCGTGCAGGTCCGCAAAAGCCTTTGCGTGCCGCAACGCCACGAGCGCATGCTCCGAAAAGTCAATCGGAACGAGGATCGTCCTCGCCTGCGTACGGACCGGCGCGTCGTCGCAGCGAACCGTGATAACCGGGCAGCTGGAGAGCCGGACGACCTCTTCGGCTACGCTCCCGAGCAGCATCCGCCGGAAACCGCGCCGCCCGTGGGTGCCCATCACGATCAGATCGATCCCGTTCTCTTCGGCGCTGCTCAGGATGGCAGGCGCCGGCGCCACGTCGCGCACCTGCCGGACCTCGATCTCGATCGAATCCGCTCCGGCGCGGTAAGGAATGCCTTTGTTCTGCTCGACGAGATCGCGGAGCCGCTTGCGGATCGAGGCGACCTCCTCGTCCCGATCTGGCACCGGTTCATTCGGATCGGAATACAACACCTCGGCGTGCAGGGTGTGCAACGCCGCACCCGTTCGCAGGCACAGGTCAAGCGCGTAGGTAAGTGCCCGCTCCGAACAGGCTGAGAAATCGCGGGCAACCAGAATGCTTTTTAGGTCGAGCATCGTTCGTATACCTCCAGGATATGGTACACCGGGCTTCGTCCTGCCCCTGCTTCAGCCATAAGTAAAACCGAGACTCCCCGCTGACGGGTAATCCCTGTTTATATGGTAAGAAATTACCCCTGCATATTGTAGGGGATTCAGAGGGGTAAGTAGCGTGATTTTACACGTTAGAAACGATAGGATGCACGCAAGCGAGGGTTGCCGCCGTTCACCTCCGGCGTGATCGAGAAACCGGATTGCGGCGCCTTATCCGGATCGGACCGGTGCAGCAAGGCATCGAGGTAGCTGAACAGCCAGATTCCGGCTCCAGCGGCGATGAACCCGTTTCGCATAACGAGCCAGCGGTGCCGCTCGCGTCCGTCCGGTGCATTGGCATCCACCATCTGGATGTGAGAGAAGATGGCGCCTCCGGCTGCGACGCTCCATAACCCGGAAAAGACCCAGCCCCTCGCCCAGTCTTCCTTGTAAAACTGGCCCCACCCTGGAATGAGCATCGATCGGAGCGCAGCGGCCGGCCGAAGGTCCTCTACGGGTGGCAGCGCCTCGGTTTGCGGTTGTTCCTCTACCAGCAGTCCAGCTTTGATCTCGTCGAAAAAGGCCAGGATCTTCGGCGAAACGAGCAGCGGGTCCATCTCCAGGGAGGGGTTTAGGCGAAGGGCAACCTCGAAGTGCTTGCGAGCCGACTCGAGGTCGTTCCGCGCGTACGTGATCAACCCGAGGATGACGTGCACTTCACTGATCTGGCCGAGCGAAAACGTTTCGTACGCTGCAAGCGCCGCACGTGCATGCTGTTCGGCTTCCGCATAATTGAGGTTCTGGTACGCCTGACGGGCTCGATCCAGCGCTGTGGTATCCTGCGACTGGCCGGAAGCCGAACGAGAGACCGGTGCCAATGCCAGGAAAAACAGAATAACGAGCAGGGTCTGCCTGATCCTGTGCCGGTCCATACACTATCCGCTTCAGTCTGATCCAGGGGAAAGGAGTTCGGTCAGGTTGAATTTAAACACCTGATTCGAATCGGCAACGACGAAAATGCGGGTCGTCCAGGTGCCAAGCACGTGGTGTTTGAGGCTTAGCTCGTGCGAACCCGGCGTCAGGTACAATGGCTTATCGAGCGGCGTCGTATCGTAGTAACGCCCGTCCACGTAAACGTCGGCCCACGGACTTACCTCGAGCGACACCCTCCCCACTTCGTTCCAGAGGGAGACGAACAGATTGGCTTCTTCACCCGGCTTGACCTGTACGGTTCGCCTCGTCTCCGGGAAATCCTTGTGTTTCAGTACGACGCGGTGCGTACCTCTCGCCAGGCGTAACGGACCGGACAGGGGCGTGACCCCGATCGAGTCCCCGTTGACGTAAACGGTGGCAAAGGGTTGAACGTCGATGTGCAGCGTGCCGAGGCTCGCCGCCGCTCCCTCTTCGGTCACCCGCCGTGTCGGGATCGGCTGGACGGGGGCTTCGGGCAGGATCTTGAGTGACGACGGGCTCAGCGCCAGCGCCTGCTGCTTATGGCCAAACGCGCTGACCCCCGCATCGGCGACGCGCTGTGAATCGGCGGCCGTGATGTCCGGAAAAGCCGCCATCACGCTGCCCGGCTCGAACGTACTGGCCGTTGAATCGCGTCCAGGCGTCTCCCACAACGAGTCGAGCAGCCCCATTTTCCAGGCCGCATGCCCAAGACCCGTCAGCACGAAAACCGTCGCGAATACGCTGATGAGTATCCGAAGCGTCGACCGGTCGGCGAAAAGGCTGCGGTTGCGCTGAAGCACCGGGCTGCTTTTGACCTGGATCACCGGTGCGTCTTGCACCCCTGATAGGGCGCCGTCTCCGTGGATCCGGCGAGCGGGAGGCGTATAACCACCCGGATCTGCCAGGTATGAAGCCATCGTCTCGGGAAGCGCCGAAGGCTCGAAAGCATCCAGGTACGCGTTCAAATCACGCAGCAGCTCAGCCGCGTCCGAATACCTCGCGGCCAGGCTCTTATCTAAGAGCTTCCGGCAAATAGCCTTCAGGGCTCTTGGTATGCCTTCCTCCGCTTCGAGGAAAGGCAACGGGTCGTGGTGCAGCACCGAATCCAGATAATCACCTGCCCTGACGCCCGTAAAGGCGCGGCGGCCCGTGAGCATCTCGAAAAACGTCGCGCCCAGCGAAAAAAGGTCGCTCGCCCGTGTAATGGGCTCCCCGAGCGCGTGCTCCGGCGCCAGATAGGCGAGCGTCCCTCTGACCGTGTCAGACTGCCCCGACTCGATGAGCGACGCCATGCCAAAATCGGTGAGCTTCACCTGCCCGTCGAACGAGACGAGAATGTTTGAGGGTTTGATGTCCCGATGCAGGATGCCCATGTCGTGGGCGGCCTGTAGCCCGAGGCCCGTCTCGCGTAGGACGTAGGCGGAAAGCTCGGGCGGGGTTTTACCAGCTGCGATGATGTCGGCCAGGTTGAGGCCGTCGACGTACTCCGCCACGAGGTACGCGCCCCGGCTCCCCTGCCCGTACGCCAGCATCCGTACGACGTTCGGATGCTCGATACTCGACGCAATGCGGGCCTCTTCTTCGAACCGTCGGGACAGGTCCTCGTCGAACCGGTACTCGGGCCGAAGCGTTTTCAACAGAACAAACCGGTCCTCCGAGCGCTGGTACGCTTTGTAAACGAGCGTCGTCGCCCCTTCGAACAGCTCCGCAAAAGGCTGGATGTCCTCTACGAGTCCGGTGATTCCCATTCCTTCAGCTTATAGTGCAGCCAGCGCCGTGATACTCCGAGTACCCGAGCCGTATGCGAAATGTTGCCGTCGTTTTCCTTCAGTGTCTGTAAAACGTATCGTTGCTCAACTTCTTTCAGCGTAAGACCACTCTCAAAAGGATCCGATTGGATGACGTCGGGTAGCCGAAGGTCCTCTACCTTGATCAACGTCCCCGTACAAAGCACGACGCCCCGTTCGATCGTGTTCTCGAGCTCGCGCACGTTCCCCGGCCAGTGATAGGCTTGCAGGGCGTCGAGCGCTTCCTTCTCGAAGCCTTTGATGTGGCTACGCTTGTTCACCGCGTACTTGTCGAGAAAATGGTGCGCCAGCAGGGGAATGTCGCTCCTCCTGCGGCGAAGCGGCGGCAGTGTGATCGAGAGCGTGTTGAGCCTGTAGTACAGGTCCTCCCTGAACTCCCGCTTGCGGATCAGGTCCTGTAACGGCTTGTTCGTCGCCGAGATGACCCGCACGTCGACCTTCCGGGTCGTGTTTTCCCCCACCCGCTTGATCTCACCTTCCTGCAAAACGCGAAGCAGGGCGGTCTGGACGTGCATGTCGAGGTCGCCGACCTCGTCGAGGAAGATCGTCCCGCCGTCGGCCGCCTCGAAGAGCCCGCGCTTGTCGCCGATGGCGCCGGTAAACGACCCCTTCTTGTGCCCGAAGAGCTCGCTTTCGAGCAGGTTCGCCGGGAGAGAGCCACAGAATATGGCAACGAAGGGCTTGTTCCGACGGTGGCCGTTGTAGTGGATGGCTCTGGCTACGAGCTCCTTCCCCGTCCCGCTTTCACCTTCGATCTGAATGGTGGCGTCCGTATCGAGCACGCGCGACATCGTATCGAACACTTCGCGCATCAGGCGGCTCTGCCCGATGATCCCCTCGAAGCCGTGTACACGCTGGATCTCCCGCCGCAGCCGGCGGTTCTCGTCGCGAAGCGAATGGTAAAACTGTGCGTTCTCGATCGCGATGGCTGCCTGGTTTGCAATCGCTTCGAGAAATGGCAGGCTGGCTTCCGTAAACCGGCTCCGCTTCGAGAGACTGTCGAGATAGATCGCGCCGATCTGGCGACTCTTGATGCGCAACGGGACGCAGACGATCGACTGGATCTGCTGCAAAACGATGCTCTCCGTCTCGCGGTACCGCGAGTCCTGGAGCGCTTCGTAGACCAGCACGGGGCGTCCTTTTTGCAGCACCTCGTGGACGACGCTCGTCGATATCCGCACCAGGTCCCCGATCTGCTGCTCCGTAAAATTGCGGCTGTTTTTGACTTCGAACCCTTCAGGCGCCGACGACGAATTGAGCAGGATGAAACCCCGCTCTGCGTTGAGTGAGTGCATCGTGATTTCGAGCACCTTCTCTAACAGGGCGTCGGGCTCCTGAATGGAGTTGATCGTCAGCGCAATCTCAGAGAGGGCTTGAAACGAATCCTGTAGCTGTACGAAACCGGTCTCCATTCGCTCATTCTCCTGGTAATGCCGGGCGCCATTCGCACCGGGTAATACGCCACTACTCTCCACAATGGAACCTGTTTTACGGGCGGGTCCGGCTCCTCTGTCAAAGAACGAGGATCTCTCGAACACGTGCACCCATCACTTCGTCCGGGGCATTTACGGGCTCTCTGAAGCGTTTGGTCCCGCCAGGACTGACGTCCTTTACGACGAAACTCATCTGGCCGATCCGCCTGTTCGACGAATCGAAAAGTGAAACCTGCACCTGGGCGTTGCTGATCGCCCGATTCGATCGGTTTCGAAGGCTGCCGGTCAGGTAACGCTCTCCCGTCGGAAGGCTCTGGTATTCAAAGTCCTCCAGCTGTAAATACGCCCCTTCTACCCTCCCCTCCTCGCTTTGCTCTTCTTCGAGCGGTCCGCAGCCTGCGAGGCTAAGCGAGACGAGTAGACACAACCAGACAACACTCCTCACGTTCCCCCAGCACGTCTGGATTTTCATAAATTTCAATAGTTTAGCTCAAATTCGCAAGCCCTGCGCGAAGCCGTTGCAGCTCGGAGCTGGCATCTTTTTCTTTCTGTTTCTCGCGCTCGACGACCTCCGCAGGCGCGCGTGCAATGAACTGCTCGTTACGCAGCTTCTGCTGTACATTCTTCAAAAACGCCTCTTTCTGCTCAATCTCTTTCGTAAGGCGTTCCTTTTCAACTTCGAGGTCGATCATCCCGGCGAGGGGTACGAAGACCTCGTTGGATCCGACGACCACGGAAGCACTCGCACGCGGTTTGGCCACTCCGACGCCCACGGTGAGGTCGGTGACCCTTGCCAACCGGTCGAAATAACGCGAATACCGTTCGAGCACGGCTTTAAAGTCAGTGCTCGTCGCCGGCACGTTGATGACCGCCGCGATCTCCTTACCCGGTGCGACATTGTATTCACTCTTAACGTTCCGGATGCCGGAGATCATTTCCTGGATCAGCTCAAATTGGGCTGCCGCCGTCTCGTCGGTCTCCCCTTCCACCTCGGGCCACTTCGAGACGATGCACGCTTCCTTCTCTTTCCGGGGGCGTAGCTTCCACCAGAGCTCCTCCGTTATGAACGGCATGAACGGATGCAGGAGCTGGACCATCTTCTCGTAGAGCTCCACTGCGAGTGCGATCGTGTCCTCCGCCATCTGTTCGCCACGGGCGGGCTTGATGAGCTCGAGGTACCAGTCGCAGAAGTCACGCCAGAAGAGGTTGTATACGATCGTGACCGCTTCGTTGAGGCGGTAGCGGTCCACCGCCTCGTTCACCTCGGCGATGCTCGTATTCAGTCGGTGCAGCATCCATTTTTCGACCAGCTCGAGCTCCTCGAACGTCCGTCGGCGCCGGTAGTCCTTCCCCGGCTCCATGAACCGGCCGAAGACGTTGAAGGCGTTCCAGATCTTGTTCGCGAAGTTCCGCCCCATCTCGAACTTTGTCGGGTCGAGCTTGATGTCCTGCCCCTGTGCGCACAGGATCGTGAGCGAGAAGCGGACCGCATCGGCGCCGTACTGCTCGATCATGTCCAGCGGGTCGATCCCGTTGCCGAGGCTCTTGGACATCCACCGCCCCTGCTTGTCCTTGATCATGCCCGTGATGAACACGTCACGGTACGGAATCTTGCCGGTGAAGTGGAGCCCGGCCATGATCATCCGCGCGATCCAGAAGAACAGAATGTCGTACCCGGAAACGAGGACGTCCGTCGGATAAAAACGCGCGAGGTCCTTCGTTTCGTTTGGCCAGCCCAGCGTGGCGAAAGGCCACAGCCACGACGAAAACCACGTATCGAGCACGTCTTCGTCCTGCACCATTCCGGGCTCGGGCTGGTCGACCGACACGACAAAGTCGCGGCTCTCGTCGATCTGGCCGTTTTCGTCGAGGTAGTACCACACCGGTATCCGGTGGCCCCACCAGAGCTGGCGCGAGATCGTCCAGTCGCGGATGTTCTCGAGCCAGCGGAAGTACTCGTTGGCCCACCGCTCGGGATAGAACGTGATCTTTCCGCTGCGTACGGCCTCGAGGGCAGGCTCGGCCAGCGGCTTCATGCGGACGAACCACTGCCGGGAGATGAGCGGCTCGATGATCGCTTTCGAGCGGCTCGAAATCGGGACGGTGCTCTTGTAGTCTTCGATCTTTTCGAGCAAGCCCTGCCGCTGCAGATCCTCGACGATCCGGTCGCGT
Source organism: uncultured bacterium (assembly GCA_966250015.1). Taxonomy (GTDB): domain Bacteria; phylum Bacteroidota; class Rhodothermia; order Rhodothermales; family DASSAV01; genus CBINFS01. The sequence goes on from CBINFS010000011.1 coordinate 10,818, forward strand.
GCCACGAAGCGGTCGAGGCCCTCGTACGGCCCGCCGTTTTCGTTGATCGTGCCGTCGAGGTTCATGATGTTGATCGCCGCAAGGCCGTGCTTGCGCCCGATCTCGAAGTCGTTCTTGTCGTGGGCCGGCGTCACCTTCAACGCGCCCGCGCCAAAATCCTGCTTGACGTACTCGTCTCCAATCAGCGGAATCTCGCGATTCAGCAGCGGAAGCCTGATTTTTTTGCCGATCAGGTGCCGGTACCGCTCGTCTTCCGGGTGGACGGCAACCGCCGTATCCCCGAGCATGGTTTCGGGACGTGTCGTGGCGATCGTAATGTGCCCGCTGCCGTCAACGAACGGGTAGCGGATGTACCAGAGGTGACCTGCCCGCTCGACGTTATCCACCTCTTCGTCCGACAGTGCAGTACGGTCCACCGGACACCAGTTCACAAGGTAGCTCCCTCGGTAGATCAGCCCTTCTTCGTAAAGCCTGACGAAAACGTGCTGAACGGCCCGCGTGAAGCCTTCGTCCATCGTGAAGCGTTCGTGCGTCCAGTCGCACGAGTCGCCGAGGCGGCGTTTTTGCTGGAGGATGATCCCACCGTACTCCTCTTTCCACTTCCAGACTCGATCGACGAACGCCTCCCGCCCCAGGTCGTGACGCGTCTTCCCCTCCGATTTCTGGAGCATGCGCTCTACGGCGTTCTGCGTGGCGATCCCCGCGTGGTCGATCCCGGGAACCCAGAGCGCCTCGTAGCCCTGCATTCGCCTCATACGTGTGAGGGCGTCCTGAATGGTATCTTGCAAGGCGTGGCCCATGTGCAGCCTCCCCGTCACGTTCGGGGGCGGCATCATGATGACGTGCGGTTTCTTGTCGCTATCCGCCGACGTATTAAAAAACCCGTTGGATTCCCAGTAACGGTACCACCGCTCCTCGATCTGCGACGGATCGTAAGCGGTACTCGTGGCCGTATTCTCTTTTAATTCCACTGTGATGTAAACCCGAGAAAAAAGTCCTCACCGCCCCCGACGAACCGTTCCGGGGAGCCTGTTTGTAAACTTTATCTGACAACGTAATGCGCCCGCAAAACCTGTCCCGCATTGGGGGTTAGAGGGGCCGGGCAGGCGGACGAACGGTAAAACCGATCAGCGAAAAACCCGGCAGCGTTGGGCGTGTTCCTAACGGTTCGCCCCGAAGGCCGCCGAGAGCCCCGCGCAACGAGCCGCGAGAGATGAAAAAATCGCGGAATGATCGGCCGGGTGCTGATTCCCCACCGACGCAGCCGTTTACTGCCCGTTGGCCCCGTCGCTGCCGGGCTGATGTTTCCGCAGCAGCTCCTGGAGCGTAGCGCAGAGCTTTTCAGTCGTAAAGGGTTTGGCGAGCCACACTTCGGCGCCCTCCTCGACGGCCTTCCGGATTTTACTCCCGGTGATGCCGCTGGCCGCTACGATGGGCAGGTCGGGACGCATCTTCTTCAGGGCGCGGATCGTTGCGATGCCGTCCATCTGCGGCATCATGATGTCGGTGACGACGAGGTCGATGTCGTTTCCCCGCTCCTCGAAGACCTTGACGGCTTCCGTGCCGTCGTTGGCCGTGAGCACCTTGTATCCCAGCCGTTCGAGCACCTCACGCGTGGCGTCGAGGATGAACTCCTCGTCGTCCACCACGAGGATCGTCTCGCCGTTTCCCGCACATTCATCCTCGGAAACCTCGTCCTTCCGCACCACTTCGGTCTCCTCCGAGGCGGGTAGGTAGGCGTAGAACGTGGTGCCCTTGCCCACTTCACTCTCGACGCTTACAAACCCTCCGTGGCTCCTCACGATGCTGTAGACGGTGGAGAGGCCAAGCCCCGTCCCTTTCCCGACGGGCTTCGTCGTGAAAAACGGTTCGAACACCTTGTCGATCACCTCGGGAGGGACGCCCGGCCCGGTGTCCGCCACCGTCAACCGGACGAATTTGCCCGGACGGGCGTCGATGTTGTGCCGCGCCGTCCGCTCGTCGATCAGAAGGTTATCGAGGCGAATCGTGAGCTCACCTCCGTCTGGCATCACGTCGCGGGCGTTGACGCACAGGTTCATCAGCACTTGCTGGAGCTGCGTGGCATCCCCCTTCACCATCCAGAGGTCGGGGGCGATCTCCGTTTTGATCGTCACGGAGGCCGGGAACGTCTCCTGCGTAATCTTTTCGATTTCCTGGATCACGTGTGCGAGGTTCAGCGGTACGCGCTCGCCCTCGACGCCCCTTGCAAAGGCGAGCACCTGCTTCACCATGTCGGAGCCACGCTGGGCGCTCTTCTGAATCATGCCGAGCGTCCGCGACGTTTTTTCGTCGTCGGCAAACCGCTGCTGGAGCACCTTCACCCCCAGGAGGATTGGAACGAGCAGGTTGCCCAGATCGTGCGCGATGCCGCCCACGAGCCGGCCGATGCTTTCCATCCGCTGCGAGCGGAGAAACTGCGTTTCGAGCTTCTTCCGTTCGGTGATGTCCGTATTGATGACCAGCACCGAAGAAGGCGCCCCTGATCCGTCGCGGACGAGCGTCCAGCGGCTCTCGACGAAGATTTCCGTCCCGTGACGCGAGCGCTGCCGGAGCTCGCCGATCCACTCCCCGTCGCGCAGCACGGCCTCCCACGCAGCCGTGTGTTCTTCCAGGTCGGCGTACAGAAGCTCGCCCGTTTGCTTCCCCAGCACTTCTTCCGCGGTCCATCCGGTCAGGCGTTCGGCGCTTTTGTTCCAGTAGATCACCTTCCGGTCGAGGTCGTAGGCGCTGATGGCGTCGCGCGCCTTGTCGAGCAGGGCGGCCTGCTCCCGGATGCGCTCGTCGGCCCTCCGGCGTTCGAGTGCGTACCGGATCGAACGCTCGAGCACCTGGGCGTCGATCTGCCCCTTGACCAGGTAGTCGGCCGCACCCGCCATCATGGCTTTTACGTCGACCTCCAGGTCGCCCTGGCCGGTGAGCAGGATCATCGGCGTCGTCGAACCCCTTTCAACCGCTTCCTTTAGCAGATCGAGCCCGTTGCGGGCGCCGAGGCGGTAGTCAACCAGACAAACGTCGTAGTTCTTGTTCGTGACCATCTCCAGCCCTTCTTCATAGCTCTGCGTCCATTCGACGTTCGCGCTGATGATCGAAGCCTTCGATAGCAGGTTCGTCGCGATGAAAAAATCGTCCTCGTCGTCCTCGATGATGAGGACGTCGATTACTTCCTTCGACTGCGTAGAGGTGATCATCTGACAAGATTGGGCAATTTCACGATCTCGAACCAGAACTCTCCGAGCGCTCTGATGGCCTCGGCCAGGCCCTCGAAGGTGACCGGCTTGGTCACAAAGGCATTGACGCCAAGATCATAACTCCGCAGGATGTCCTGCTCGGCTTCGGAGGTCGTCAGAACGATTACCGGTATCCTGCGGAGGGATTCCTCGGATTTGATTTCGAGCAGCGCTTCCCGGCCGTCCTTGCGAGGCATGTTCAAATCGAGCAGGATGAGCCCCGGTCTCGGAGCGGACGCCTCGTCGGCGTAGGCCCCGCGGTGGAGAAGGTAGTCCATCAGCTCTTCCCCGTCGTTGACCGTGCGGATCTCGTTCGCCAGGCGATTCTTCTTCAACGCCCTCGACGTCAACATCCGATCGTCCGGATCGTCATCGGCCAGCAGTATGATTACGGACTCGTTCTGGTTCTTCATCTGTTGAAACCTGGTACGTACGGACAAATCCGCACCGAAAACCGATGTCCATCCGGTTGAGTACAGGTCGTTTGTGCCTCGACCGAGTTCGGGTTTTGATTTTCAAAATACGTGCCCGCAACCGACCATTTTTCGGGACCTGGAACGGTTACAGGTCCGTTACAGATTTAGTTTCCAGTCCTGCCTCCGGCAGCAGGGCGGTAGTGCCGCAGGATTTCGGCCAGACTGTCGCCGCCGTACTTTTCAAGAAACGCGTTGGCAATGACTACGGCAACCACACTCTCAGCCACCGTAGATGCCGCCGGTACACTCGTCACGTCGCTCCGCTCGTATCGCGTCGGTTGAGGCTCTCCCGTTTCGACGTCAACCGTTCCGAGCGGCTTGATCAGGGTGGGGATCGGCTTCATGTAGCCTCGGATGACGATCGGCATCCCGTTCGACATGCCGCCTTCGATCCCGCCTGCGTGGTTGGACTGCCGGCCGTACGTCGCCCCTTCGCGCGTGATGGGGTCGTGGAAGGCCGAGCCCGGCCTGTAGGCGCCCGACACGCCGTCGCCGATCTCGACCGCTTTTTGCGCCTGGATCGACAGGATGGCCTGGCCGAGCCGGCCGTCGAGCTTGCGGTCCCAGTGGACGTACGATCCGAGGCCCGGTGGTACGCCGGTCACAATCACTTCGTACACGCCTCCCAGCGAGTCACCTTGCTGCTTCGCTTCCGAAATGTGCTGCTTGCACCGCTCGGTGAGCGCCTCGTCGAGCATCCGGACCTCGCTTCGATCCGCCTCCCGGTAAAGCCGTTCGGCCCCGTCACGAATGAGCGACGATACCCGCTCTGCCCATTGCTCCGGCGCCTCGTACCCCACCTCCCCGATCCTGACGACGTGACTACCGATCTCGATGCCCACTTCCTTCAGAAACTTCCGGGCTATCGAGCAGCAGGCCACTCGCATCGCGGTTTCACGTGCGCTGGCGCGGTCGATGACGGGGCGAATATCGTCGAACCCGTACTTCAGCATACCGGTCAGGTCGGCGTGCCCGGGACGGGGCAGCGTGATTCGCTCGATCCCGTCGCCCGTTCCTTCGACCGCCATCACCTCCGGCCAGCCCGACTTATCCCTGTGGTATGCCTCGTTTGCCAGCAATAGGGCTATCGGACTTCCCATCGTTTTTGAAAACCGGACGCCCGAATAGATGTGAACGAGGTCCTGCTCGAACTTCGCCCGGCCTCCGCGTCCGAAGCCCTGCCAGCGCCTGGCCAGGTGGTGGTTGATGTCGTCTGCGACGAGGGGTACGCCCGCAGGCATGCCCTCGACGATGCCGACCAGCGCCTCCCCGTGTGACTCTCCTGCCGTCAAATACCTGATCATAAATCGACTGAACCGGCTTCGGTACCGACTAACACAACTGCGCCAGACCCGCCCCCGCCGGTCTGGCGCTACACGAAGTTAAGGTAAGTACTCGCCGCTTAAAACAAAAATCGAAAAACTAAGGCCTCAAGGGGTATCAACCTCATAAAAGGCAACCAACCCGTCCCGCCGCTTTACTTTAAACAGTACAGACTCGTTTCTACCTTTCTGTTCATCCAGTGCCCGAATGGCGTCTTCGACCGTCGCCACCTCCTCCTCACCAATGCCCAGTATCACGACGTCTCTGGGAAGACCGCTGCCTGCGCTCGTGCTGCCGTTTTTGATGTAGGCGAGGTAAACTCCAGACTCGACTTCGAACGCGTCCATTTCACGAGAAGTAAGGGAACGCAAGCCCATACCCCAACCGGCCAGCTCGTACTTCTCAACTTCGGATTCTTCGGTATCAGGCTCGAGCCGAGGCATCTCGGGGGTCCGCGTATCTCGGGTCAGATCAGCAAACCAGTCCCGGTACGACGGGTCGCTGCGGCCCAGCAGCTCGACGTTGAACTCCGCCATCTCTCCTTTTCGCCACACCGTCACCCCGATCCGGTCGCCGGGGCGGTAGCGCGCGATGGCACGCTGGAGCTCGTTGGGTGCGTTGACCGATCGGCCGTCGATCGACAGCACGACGTCGCCCTTACGCAGGCCGGCGCGCGACGCGGCTCCACCCTGCGTGACGTCGCCGAGCAGCACGCCCTGAACGGCCGGCATCCCAAGCTGCCCGGCCCGCCGGGCGGTCACCTCGTCGATCGTCACCCCGAGAAAACCGCGCTGGACCTCGCCAAACGCGATCAGGTCCTTTACGACGCGTTCCACGAGGCTTACGGGCACGGCAAACCCGTACCCCTCGTACGATCCGCTTTCCGTCGCGATGGCCGTGCTGATCCCCACCAGCTCACCGTTCAGGTTGACGAGTGCGCCGCCGGAGTTGCCCGGATTGATTGCGGCGTCCGTCTGAATGAAGTCCTCGATCCCGAAGCGGTCTTCGATGATGTTGACCTGACGGCCGAGCGCGCTGATGATGCCGGCCGTCACCGTCGACGTGAGCCGAAACGGGTTGCCCACCGCGAGGACCCAATCGCCCACCTGCAGCTTGTCCGAATCACCGAGCCGGACGACCGGCAGGTTCCGGGCGCCGTCGATCTTGATCACGGCAAGATCCGTCGAATGGTCGGCGCCAATCGTTCTAGCTTCGAACTGTCGCTTGTCTGCGAGCGTCACCTGGATCCGGTCTGCGCCTTCGATGACGTGGTTGTTCGTGACGATGTACCCGTCGTGGCTGATGATGACCCCGCTGCCCACGCTCTGGCGAGGGACGCGGTCGCGGAAAAGCCGCTCGCCCCGGTCGTTGTCGAAATCGTGGAACCACTCACGCGGGAGCTCACCCGATGAAGGAACGTCGACCTGGATGAACACCACAGAGGGCGTCACTTCCTTCGAAACACTCCGGAAGAGCGCGTTGAGGTTGGAGACGTCCGGGTTGGCCGGAGGCTCGGCCGAATCGGGTGCCACCACCGGACGCACGGGGTCTTTCCGGCCCAGCTCGATTTGGTCCGCGATCTGTGAATAGTTCACCCGGTTTTCCGGCCGAACATCGCCCACGTATAGCATTGCGAGTATACCGGCCAGCAGCCCGACCAGAACGAGCCCGATTCCTCCGAGCACCAGCACACTACCACTGATAGGCGAACGTTTCATCTGCCACTCTTAAACAAGCGAAAACACGTATATAGCAGTACCCAACAGGGTCACCATTTAAGACGCATATTGTTTCTCACACACCGGTCAAATGTGTGAGAAAAGGCGCCGTATCGCAATTCGAGGCTTTCTCAGCTATGTACATACTCGGCGAGAGCGCCTATCTGTTCCCTCGAACGCTCGGCAAGCGCCTTCCGATCCAAACCGTCGGACTCGATCGGCTGCCCCACGCGTACGAGCATTTCGATTTCGTCGAGGCCGAAGATCTGCCACGCGTGGGCGACGAAGTTCTGGTTGGTATCAGCCCACGTCACGAGCGTCCGCGTCTTTTCGTCCACCGGACGGCCGTTGATAGCGTACGGCGTCAGGTACAGTGGCAAAACGGTATATTTCCCGGAGCTTTCGACGGCGGCAAACGACCCGGTCTTGAAAGGCCGCACACCCGGCCCTCTTCCGGTCCTGCCTTCCGGGAATACGATCACTTGCACGCCCGCTTCCAGGCGCTCCCTCACTTCACGGACGAACGTGCCCGCTTGCGTCGGACGGGTACGATCAACGAAAAGCACGCCCATCACACGCGTCACCCACCCGATGAACGGCCATTTGGCCAGCTCGGCTTTCCCCACGATGGCGGCCGGGATCTGCGAGCCCAGCGTCAGGATGTCGAGCACCCCGATGTGGTTCGAAACGACCAGCATGCCCTTATCCTGTGGTATCGTCCCATCGACCCGTACTTTCAAGCCGATGATGTCGCACAACAGCTGAAGGCCTTCCTGCTGGCGTTTCGCGCGATAGGCCAGCTGTTCACCTGGCGGCAGGCGACGCGCCGCCTTACTCGTTCGATACGTAAATACAAGGGTGGTGACGAATACACGAACTAACCGGATGAACCTTCGCATAGAGTGTACAAAAGGGATGCTTCTTTGTGTGGGGACGGCGCTTTTGTGGCTTACACCGATGGATTGTCACACGTATCTTACAATATGTCCGAACAAAAGGAAATCGATATTCTCTTTGCCCTGACGGGTGACGTCCGCCGCAACTCGCGCGCCCTGCGGCAACTCCGTGCGCTCGCAGCGCAAGGCTTCACAATCGAGGTGCTCACGCTCGGATCCTCAAGTGAAGACGTCAACCTCGAGCCGGGAATTCGCGCTCGCGTCCTTCCCCATCCTGCCGGTTCAGGTCCGCTTTTTTTCGGACGGGTACACGGTCAATTCACACGGGAAGCGATGATACCGGCATCCGTCTATCACGCAAGCGATCTCTACGCCCTCCCGGCGATGCACCGGGCGGCAGGTCGGTTTGGAGGGCGGCTGACCTACGATGCCCGTGAGCTTTACCCGCACGTAGCCGCTACGACGGGCCGTCCCTGGATCAGGCTGTTCTGGCAATCCGTCGAGAGGCGCTTCATCCGGCACGCCGACGCCGTCTTCACCGTCAGCGACGGCATCGCCGACCGCCTGGCTGTGACGTACGGCATCCCCCGTCCCTACGTCCTGCACAACGTCCCGCCCCGGCGCCCGGTCACCCGGACGGATCGGCTCCGAAATATGGCCGATATCCCGTCCGATTCCGTGATCGTTTTGCATCAGGGGCAGATGCGCAAGGACCGGGGTTGCACGCGCCTCGTCGAGGCCATGCAATGGGTCGAACGCGCCGTGCTCGTCTTCCTCGGCGACGGGCCCGAACGAGCATCACTCCAAGAATTGGCAAACGCGCTCGGGGTCCAGGATCGTGTCAGCTTCTTCCCTGCCGTCCCACCGGACGAGCTGCTCGACGTTACGGCCTCGGCCGACATCGGGGTGACGCTCCTCGAGGACACCTGCCTCAACCATCGCCTGGCGCTGCCCAACAAGCTCTTCGAGTACGTCATGGCGGGGCTGCCCGTGCTCGCGAGCGACCTCCCCGAAATCCGGCACATCGTAAAATTGTTCGACATTGGAGAGGTCGTGGACCCGACGGATGCCCGGCAGTTGGCTGCTGTATTGCAAGGAATGGTCGATTCACCCGAGCTGCGCGCAAATTGGTCTAAGAACACGCCAAACGTCCTCCGGGCATATAGCTGGGAGCAGGAGTCCGTCGGCTTTGTCGAGACGTTCCAACGGCTCGCGCCGGTCGGTCACGCGCAGTAGATCGCTCTGTGGATGTACTGCCCTCGCCGTCTGGCAAGCGTGGCGGCAACCGTCTTAGCTCTGGACGACAACCGCTCCTCGATGGCATACTTCCAGAGTCCTGCCCTACGCAGGCACACCCGAATCGGCTTCTCGTTCGACGTGTGAAGGAGGAGCGTCGAGTTCCCGAATGCGTTTTCGAACCAGTCGACCTGTTCGACGTCGGCCAGTGCAATTCTGCGGTGATACCTGCCCTTGATGCCCATTCCCGACAGCACGAGCCATTCCGGAAAGAGCCGCATCCGGCCGTATAAAAGCCGGTGTCCGGGAATCCTGCAAAAAGACCGAAGAATCACGAGCGACCCTGCGGTCCCCACCGAAGGCTCCCACGCAACCTGCCGGCGATGGGACTCCTCGTGGTCTTCCACGGTGGATGAACCATTCCGGCGTTCTCTTACGTCAACAAACAACATGGTCGTACCACTTTTCGTGTCTGCATTCCGTCCCCACGAATCGATGGGACAAATGGCTGTATCCGGTAACGAAAATATCGCCCGGATTCGCCATCTCTATATACTTTCCATAAAGGCAGCTTAGCTGGCCGATATACGTTAAACTGGCCTCCATTTTCACCCTCCAAAGGTTCCGATCACGATGCGCGGCCTGCCGGTCAGGTCGTTCACGAGGGCTACGTCGAGGTATCCCGCAGTCTGCAACAGCGTGGCGACGTCTGCGGCGTGGTCGGTGTGGGTTTCAAAAACGAGATACCCCCCGGCGTCGAGCAAAGCGCGTCCGTGCCCGGCGATGGCGCGGAAAAAACGGAGGGGATCGTCGTCGCAGTAAAGGGCCACTTCGGGCTCGAATGAGGCCACCTCCGGTGCGAGCGTATCTTTCTCCGCTACCGGCACGTAAGGAGGATTCGATACGATCAGGTGCAGATGATCCGGCGCCAGGGCAGTAAACGCCGCTTCAAGGACGTCCGCCTGGAAAAACTGGATACCCGGCGCGTGGAGGGAGGCGTTCTCCTGCGCCACCGACAGCGCAGACGCATCCACGTCGCACGCATACACCTCCGCATCCGGACGCCGGTGCTTGACCGCCACGGCGATACACCCGCTCCCGGTACCGACGTCGACCACGCGGGGCTCCGGGATGCCCTCCAGCAACCGGAGCCCCTCCTCTACGACCCGCTCCGTCTCCGGCCGTGGAATCAAAACGGCAGGTGAAACCTTCAGACGGAGGCCGAAAAAGTCGGTGTAGCCCAGGATGTACTGGATGGGCTCACGGTTCAGGCGTCGGTCCAGCATCCTTTCGAACTGCTCAGACTCGGCTTCCGTCAGCATGCGCTCGGGATAGGCGTAGAGCGCCGCACGCGTGCAGCCCAGCACCTCCTGGAGCATCCATTCGACGTTCCGACGCGCGTCCTCGACGCCGTTTTCCTCCAGCCGACGTGTGGCTTCTCCCAGTTTGACTCTTACTTCAGCCTCCATTTGTTTATGTCCGCATAATCTCGTAACCGCGCCACGGAATAGCCCGAACCGGTTTGTTGGCGTGGACATTCGGCAATACACTGTATATTCACGAATACTTCATTTACGATAGCTCCATGGCGCGTTCTGGCCACATGTTCGAAACAGCAATATCCCTGCCATTGAAAGCTTTCGTGCGAAATAGAGCCATAAAATCCGAAGCGACGACTCGATGGATGGAACGTGGAACACCTGCACCATCTTTATCGCTTAATCTGCTTTTCTCCGTTTCTTCGGTTTCGACCGGTTTCTTTCCGGCGTTTTTTGATGCATTATCCCTACCCCTTCCGGGTCCGGCCTTGCCGGCGCCCGTTCTGATCCCGGGTATCGCCAGGATGGTGCACACAAACCGGGAGAGCAACGATAGGTATCGCCCCCTTCTCCATCACGTTACCGGGATACACTTATGGTGAATTTTTTACTTCGCCCGTTAGCGGGGCATGTTACTTGCCTAGAGGCAACGTAGGCTTAAATCCAAATTACAGAATTACCTGTTAGCTGCCCCTCACAGTCCGGAGGATGTATAAAATGCTACTCATCGGCATTCTTGTACTCCCGGCCGGTTGTCAGGGCTTGAAGGACCCGCCGGGAGAACCGGCCAAAATCAAAAGATTAAATGACTGTACGAGAGAAGCTGGAAGCACTTGCCGCCAACATGTGGTGGAGCTGGAATCCGGAAGCGATCGATCTATTTTGTCGGCTCAATCCAGCCGCATTTCAATCGGCAGGCAACAATCCCCTGGCGGCACTTCGGAGCGCCGACGAAGCCGTGCTGGAAGACGAGGGTTTCAAACGGGACGTGGACGCGGTTTACGAGTCGTTTGAGGCGTACATGCAGGCCCCTCCCCTGTTGCCGGATAGCCCGAGAGTCAGCTATTTCTGCATGGAGTACGGCATCCACGAAAGCCTGCCGATCTATGCCGGCGGCCTCGGCATTCTCGCCGGAGACCACGCCAAGCAGGCTTCGGACGACGGTATTCCGTTCACCGCGATCGGCCTTTTCCTCAAGGACGGCTATTTCGTGCAGTCGTTCGATGCCGAGGGATGGCAGCAGGAGTCCTATCCGGTACTCGACCTCGAGAAGCAGCCGGTTTCGCTGGTCAGAGGAGAAGACGGCGAGCCGGTAGTCGTTACAGTTCCGCTCGGCTACGAGCCCCTGGCCATTCGGGCGTGGAAGATCGAGCTGGGAAGAACACGGCTCTACCTCCTCGATACCGACTTCGATCGAAATCCTGCCCATCTCCGGGACCTGACGTGCAAGCTCTACCAGGGCGACCGCAAGGTGCGCATCCGGCAGGAAATCATCCTGGGCATTGGCGGTGTCAGGCTGCTCCGCGCTCTGAACGTCGAAACCGACACTTACCACATGAACGAGGGGCATTGCGCCTTCCTCGCCCTGGAGCTCCTACGTGAGCGCCTTGCGCTGGGAGATTCGCGCGAAGCCGCCGAGGCGTGGGTACGCGAGAGGGGCGTTTTCACCACCCATACGCCCGTCATGGCGGGGCACGACCGGTTCTCCCCCGAGCTTTTCCTCGACCAGATGGCAGGTTTTCGCGAGCAGATCGGCCTGTCGGAGCACGACCTCCTGGCGTATGGCCGGGTCAACCCGTGGGATCCGGGCGAATCGTTTACGATGACGGTGCTCGGACTGAAGCTCGCACGCCAGACCAACGGCGTCTCGCGCCTGAATGGTGAAGTGGCGCGCGGCCAGTGGCACCAGCTCTACCCCGACCGTAGCCTCGATGAGGTCCCCATCGGCTACGTCACCAACGGCATCCACCTGCCGACCTGGGCCGTTCCGAAAGCCCGCGCGTTCGTGCGCCGGCACCTCGGAGACCTCTCCAAAATGGGGGACGACCCGGCGTTCTGGCAGGGTATGGAAAAGGTATCGGACGAAGCGCTCTGGCAGTACCGGAACGAGCTTCGGCACGACCTGATCGAATTCGTCGAATCGTACGGCGGCCGCCAGTCGCTCCGGCAGACCATAAAGCTCGATCCCGACGCCCTGACGATCGGGTTCGCACGCCGGTTCGCCACCTACAAACGCGCCCCCTTGCTGTTCTACGATCTCGAACGTGCGATCAGGCTCTTTTCACAGACCGGACGCCCGATTCAGGTGATCTATGCGGGTAAGGCGCACCCGGCGGATGAAGGGGGAAAACGATTCATCCAGCAGATCCACGAGCTGAGCCGCAACGCCGCTTTCGAAGGCAAGCTGGTCTTTCTCGAGAACTACAACATGGAAATCGGGCGCAGGCTCGTCTCCGGTTGTGACGTGTGGCTGAACAACCCGAGGCGGCCCATGGAAGCCAGCGGCACCAGCGGGCAGAAGATCGCCGTGCACGGCGGGCTGAACGTCTCGATCCTCGACGGCTGGTGGCCAGAAGGCTACAACGGCGAGAACGGCTGGGCCATCGGGTACGACGCCTCCGCGACGTACAAGGACCCGCACGAGCAGGACGCCGAAGATGCCGCGTTCCTCTACGACGTCCTCGAAAACCAGGTGATCCCCACGTTCTACGAGCGCGACGAACGCGGCATCCCCACCGGCTGGGTTTCGCGGATGCGTAACGCCATGATGACGCTGACCCACGAGTTCAGCGCGGCTCGCATGGTGCGCCAGTACGTCGAACAGATTTACGGCGCCGAAATGACGACCCCGGCGACGAGGTGACCGGCCCTTGCAACAGGACAAGGACAATGGGGCGAAGGTCGTTAAACCTTCGCCCCGTTTTTTATTGCCTGCACGCTACCGAACGGTGAAGTCCTCGTATTCACCGGTGGGGGTTGACCATTCCACCTCCACGTCGTCGACGCGGCTCGTGGAAGGACCGATGCGGACCGCGTCGAGCAGCGCTTCGACGTCGCGCCGTGGTCCCTCCGCTACGAGCTGCACCGAACCGTCGTACGAGTTGCGAACCCAGCCTTTCAGATTCAGACTCCTTGCGCGCTGGCGAGTGTAATACCGAAAGCCGACGCCCTGTACGCGTCCCTTTACGGTAGCCGTTATTCGTGTGGGTGACTGACCCGCTTCCATATTCACTGCGAAACGAACGATGTACTCAGTGTCGGGATTTTTCGGCCGCCGAATCGATCCAGCAGATGAGCCGGGCAACGAATACGTATCCGGAGAACGAAGCTAATCCAAACATAGCCACGGCTCCGGTCAGCCGAAAAGCTCCCATAACATACATCTCGATCGCCAGTGCCGCCAGTACAAACATCGAGGCAAACAGAGCGGCACCCATCAGGACGTCGGGCCAGGAACGGAACAGGCTGCAGTCAAACATTACCGTGCACCCCGCACCGGTTTTTCGGCCGGGCGGCCAGGCGTATTGAAGCTGCCGTGCATCTCAAGATGCCCTCCGGCCTTTGATCTGCCCAAGGACCAGCACCAGTAGAAAGACCACTGCGCCGGCTCCGAACGTGACGAGCCAGTTTGTGTCCCCATCACTAAACCTGGGGAGGCCGAGTGCAAACAGCATGATGACGAGCACCGCACTGATGAGCGCCGTCACGATGGGCGTCGAGCGCGCCGCGCCGGTCCCTTTCGAATCGGCGTACGGCTTTTCGGGTTGAAATGAAGTCGGCATGGGTCCCTGCGGTTTAGCGTTGCATCACAGCCTGATCCGGCTTTCCCCTGTGGACGATGCGACACCCGTGCTGTTCCGTCACCTGCATGACGTCCATGCAACGATTCGGTGCAGGATTTTTTTAAGCAACCTGCTGCGACTCCTTCCACTTGATGTTACACCCCATCGACGGGTACTGCTCGGTACTCACTTTTCCCGTTTCGAGCAGCTCCTCGAGGGCGTGCCGCAGGTCCTTCCCGTCGGATTCACCCATGCCGGGCCGCGTCTCGTCCACACGGCCACGGTAGACGAGCACACGATCCGCATTGTATACGAACAGGTCGGGCGTGCACACGGCGCCGTACGCCCTGGCCACTTCTTGCGACTCGTCGTGGAGGTACGGGAACGGATAGTGCATCTCCTTGGCTCGCTTGGCCATATTCTCAAACGAGTCCTCGGGATAGCTTTCGGCATCGTTCGAGCAGATGGCGACAAACGCCACCCCGCGCGGTTGGAACTCGCGTGCGAGCTCGATCAGCGTACGCTCAACGTGCCGTGCGTAAGGACAGTGGTTACACGTGAAGACAACCACGAGTGCACGGGCGTCTTTGTAATCGTCAATCGATCGATAGTCGCCTTCCAGGCCGTCGGCCTGCGGGTTTGCAGTTCTGAGCCGAAAAGCCGGGGCTTTCGTCCCCAGCTCGGTCATGATCGAATAAGTGCGTGCCATATCCCAAATAAGCTTTAACTAACAGGTTCACGTGACGCTGGCGCCGGACAGCACGTCGACCGCAGCGTACTGCGACGGCTCCGAGTCGCTGTACGTACAGATCTGCACCGGGGCGTCGTCGAAACGTTCCAAAATGTGGGGGCTGCCCAGCGAGATGAGCACGACGGGGTGGCGCGAGACGATGGTTTGCACCAGCACCTCCTGCTTCGGCAACAGGCCAAACTGGCGCCAGGCGGCCGGCTTCACAACCAGGGCAATGACGATGCGATCGGCGCGCGCGACCGCTCGGAGCGCTTCCTCACTCCCCCGAATGTCGAGGTCCGACCCGATCGCAAGGCATCTGCTCTCCGGGTAGGTCTCGAGGAACGCCTCACAAAGCGGCTCGTCGTGCAGGGCGGCACTGGTCCGATGAGGATCGACGAACAATAGCACGATACGGTGCCCGTCGACAGAACCCGGTACTACCGGGAATATAGAATGGTTGGACTTTAGAATGGTCGTCGAACGGCCGGCTACCTGCCGGGCAAACGCCTTGCTTGGCAGCGACGGCCTCCCCTCGTTGGGGAATAGATTCCACGGCTGCGTGAAAATGTCCGTGCCGAACCGATCGAGCAGCCGTTGCTTGAGTCCAAGCACCCGCAGGACGGCTTCGTCCAGGGTTTCTTCGTCGACCAGCCCCTCCTCCACCGCTTTGATGATCCCGTTCAGCATGGATTCCGGGTCGGGAATGTCGAGGAAGACGTCGACCCCTGCATTGAGCAGCGCCGCAGCCTGGTCACGGGGATCGGGATAACGCTGGCTGACCGCTCCCATCAGCAGGCTGTCCGTCACCACGGTGCCCGTAAATCCCATCTCCTGGCGCAGGAGGTCGCGGAGGATCGCACGGGAGAAGGTGGCCGGGTTGCCCGTCGGATCGAGCGCCGGATAGGCGACGTGCGCGGTCATGATCAGATCCACCCCTTCCTCGATCGCCTCCTTGAAGGGCACGAGGTCGATCTGTTCGAGCAGGGGTCGCGGGTCGGATACGCTCGGCAGCACTTCGTGTGAGTCCTGGTCCGTATTCCCGTGGCCGGGGAAGTGTTTGGCCGTGCAGAGCAGCCCTTCGGCTTTGCATCCCTTCACGTACGCCCGTACGAGCCGTGCCACCCGCTCCGGATCGGACCCGAAGGCCCTGGTCGCGATGATTGGATTTTTCGGGTTGCGGTTGACGTCTGCTACGGGTACGAAGGCGACGTGAATGCCGTTAGCCAGCGCCTCCCTAGCGGTTATGCGGGCGGCGGCTTCGAGCAGGGTCTCCCCTTCGTCTTGGATGACGCCGAACGCCGCCCCGTGAGGAAAGAGGGTCTCACCGGCCACCTGCTGGCCAACACCGCGCTCGACGTCCGCCCCGATCAGCAGCGGAACGGGTGAGAGCTCTTGAAGCGAGGCCAGAGCGCGGGACGTCTCGCCCAGCCGGCCGTTGAACGCAATCAACCCGCCCACGGGACATCTATCCAGCAGCGCCTCCACGCGTGCCGCATCGTCCTCGATCTGTACGGGAGGCTGCATGTTCGAACCGATCCGGGGAAACAGGACCTGGCCCGCTCGCTCCCTGAGGCTCAGGTGATCGAGTGATGTCAAGTCTTCTCTCATATCGTTTCCAGTGCAAGTGCTCTCCTCAATCGACGCTACTGGTAGAGCCCATGTTTCTCGATGTACGCGAGCACCGGCTCCGGAACGAGATAACGAATCGACCGGCCCTTACGGCGCATGGCGCGAATCTGCTCGGCGGAAACTTCGAGCAGCGGCGCGTCGACGACGTGAATCCGGTTCGAATAGCCCTCGATGGACGCGGGAAGCTCGTACCCGGGCCTGCCGTATACGATGAGCTCGACCCGTTCGAGGATCTCGTCCGGTCGGTACCACGCATCGAACGTGGCCATCGAGTCTCCGCCGAGCAGGAGTGAAAATGTGGTATCCGGACTGGCCTCCTGGAGGGCACGGATGGTCATTACGGTGTACGAAACTCCTCCCATCCGGTACTCGACGTCAGAGACCTCGAAGCCGGCATTTCTCTCGACCGCGAGACGGGTCATCTCGAAGCGGTGCTCGAACGGCGCCAGCTCCGCCACTTGCTTGTGAGGCGGTTGAAAGCTCGGAATCCAGACGATGCGATCGAGACGGTACCAATCGCGGATTTGCTCCGCGACGATGAGGTGGGCGATGTGTGGAGGATTGAAGGAGCCTCCAAAGATTCCGACGTGCATACGGCAAAGGCGGGTGAAGCGTCAGCAACCGCCCCCGGAACCGGCCGGGGTCTCCTGTCGAACCGTTTAGCCGGCAGGAATTCGTGGGATCCGACGCACGCCTACACCTGCTCCGCGAGCACTTCCAGACGGGAGGAAGCCTCCCGGTAGAGCGCTTCCGCCTCCTTGATCAGCGGGCTGTCGGGGAAAATCTGGACCAACCGCTCGTAATTTGCAATCGCACTTCTCAGGCGCTCCGGCTGGCGCTCGACCACGCTCTCGGCGCTGAACGCGACGTACGACCGAATGGCGCCGAGCAGGGCGTCGTCGGCCCACGACGTATCCGGATAGCGGTCGAAAGCATTCTCGTACGTGATCGCGGCCGCTTCGTAGAGCTCACGGCGTTCGTAAAGCTCGGCGGCCGCCACCTCCTTGCGCGCCATCTTCTCCCGGAGCTCTGTTATGCGCGCCTCGGCATCGGCCACCAGCGGGCTGTCCGGATACCGTTCGATGAACATCCTGAACTCGTTGACCGCACGCTGGGTGTCCGTCTGATCCATCTGGTACGGGGGCGACATTTCGTAATACGCCATCGCCCGCTCGTACTCCGCCTCGGCACGGCGCGGGTCACTCCGGTAGAGCTGCGAGAAGCGGCTGTATTCGTTCGCAGCGAGGATGTACTCCCCGTTCCCGTAGTACGACCGGGCGAGGTATAGCTGCGCATCGGCTGCCCACTCGTGGGCGCGCCCGTAGTTGAACGACGCCTGCAGGTACTCGATGGCACGGTCGTACTTCCCGCGATCGTAAAAAGCCTTGCCCTTCTCGAAGGCTTCCTGCGGAGAGTCGTAGCGGATCCGTCCCGATCCGCCGCATCCCGCCAGGACTACGACAAACAAAAGTGCAACGAGCTTAGCAGTGCATCTGGTCATGTTCTATCGATCAACAGGTACGGTTTGGACAGGCTGTCGCACCTGCGCCTTTGGATTCCATATCCGTGCTCTACGGATCAGATTAGTACGTGGGGTTATGCGCCCTGTTCCACGTTTAGTTGAGCAGGCGGACCCGGTCGTTCCGGTAGCCGAAGATGAACAGCGCCCGGTTCACGTTGCCGCCGTCGAAGTGGATTCGGGTCCCGATCCCCCGGTATTCGGGCGCCTCCCGGAGAGCGTCAGCCAGCGACGGCCCTGATCCGAGGTGCTGAAGCAGATACCGCGTAACGTCGTATCCGGTAAAGGCCAGGCGCGTCTCTTCGGCCGCCGGCTCGTGCCCGACAACAGTGCGGTACCGCTCCAGAAAATCCCTTACTGCGGCATCCGACTCCGCAACGTAAAAATCGTTCGTATACGTGGTAAGGTACCTGCTCGCATGTTCACTAACGTTCAGGTCGTGCCAGTTCTTATTCCCGAGCACGATGAAATGAGCATTAATGGAGGCCAGGTCCTCGAGGACCGCCTGGATGAGCGCGGGGGCATTGCTCCCGGAAATCGGGAGGTAGAGCGCGTCGATCTGCTCGAGTAAGGCCGGGTCCAGCTCGTCGGGCAGCGAATACCAGCCTCGTGATCCGGAAAGCAGCTTCATGAAGAGGACCTGTGCGCCAAGCTGGAGGGCTTCGTCCTGAAATCCTTCGGCCATCCGCTCGCTGTCGCGGTCCTGTAGCTCTGCGACGATGCCGAAGCTGCTGAGGCCTCGCTCCTCGATAGCGTAGCGGGCCATCCGGCGCCCGCGCTCGGTGATAGTCGGATTGGCCTGGAACACGTACTGTCGATCCTCGGAAACCGACTCCTCCGTCGCAAGCGGCGCGACGAGCACCAGCTCTGCGCGTTCGGCCACCTCGGCGGCTGCCCGTGCCTCGTCGCTGAAAATGGGGCCGATCACCGCCTCGACGTCTTCCTGAGCGAGGGCGTTCAGTGCTTCACGCGCCCCCGAGGCGTTGCTTCGGGTATCACGAAAGACCATACGCACGGTAGGAAAGCCGCCGTCGTTGTGCTCGTCCACGGCGAGGCGTATGCCGGTAAACATCGCCTGCGTGAGCCTCGGATCGCCGGTCAGCGGCAGCGCAATACCCAGGTCCCGGACGGAGGCCCGTTCGTCCTCCAGTGCCATCCCCCGCCTGGCCAGCTCCTGCAATGCCCGCGCTTCGTCGAGGTAGCCGCTGGTCGGATACCCTTCGATCAGCTCGGCGAGCGTCTCGTTGGCGCCCGCGTAGTCCCCCTGCCGGTACTGCGCCTTGGCGGCCATCAGCAGGGCGGCGGTGGTCTTGCGATTGAGCGGGTAGGCCGAGTAGACGAGGCGAAAACGGCGGTAGGCCATCCCGTAGTCGGCCTGTTCGAACGCTTCGAGGGCCTGTTCGAAAGCCTGTTCCGCGTCGGCGACCTGCGGGAGCGGTGACGGTTCATCCTGCGCCTGCACCGGCCGAACCGCCGGCAAGACCAGCAGAATCAGTAACGGAAGCAACCGGTACAGCCTCTGAATCCGTCGCTCCCGCACGGTGTCACTCCCATTCAATGGTAGCCGGTGGTTTTGAGCTGATGTCATAGACCGTACGATTAATGCCCCTGATCTCGTTGACGATTCGGTTCGAAACGCGTGCGAGGAACTCGTAGGGCAGCTGTGCCCAGTCGGCCGTCATGCCGTCGACGCTCGTAACGGCCCGGAGCGCACAGACGTTTTCATACGTCCTTACGTCTCCCATCACACCCACACTCTGTACGGGCAGCAGAACGGCGAATGCCTGCCAGACCTTGTCGTACAAGCCGCTCTGCTTCAACTCCTCGATGAAGATGGCGTCGGCCTTCCGGAGCAGCTCGAGCCCTTCGCGCGTCACCGCACCCACCACGCGGATCGCAAGGCCAGGACCAGGGAACGGGTGGCGGCCGATGATCGCCTCCGGCACGCCGAGCAGCCTCCCGACGGCCCGCACCTCGTCCTTGAAAAACTCCCTGAAAGGCTCGATCAGCTCGAAGTTCAGCTTTTCGGGCAGGCCTCCTACGTTGTGGTGCGACTTGATCGTCGCCGACGGCCCCTTGAACGACACGCTCTCGATCACGTCGGGGTACAGCGTGCCCTGTGCCAGGAACTCCGGCCGGTGGCCAAGCTCCTTCGACAGATCCTCGACCGCCTGCTCGAACACCTCGATGAACGTGTTCCCGATGATCTTGCGTTTTTGCTCGGGATCGGTCACCCCTTCGAGCCGTGAGATGAACAGCTCGGAGGCATCCACCGCCTTGAGGCGGATGTGGAAGTGATCGCGAAACGTCTCTTGAACCTGCTCCCACTCGCCCAGCCGCAGCAGACCGTGGTTCACGAATACACACGTGAGCTGGTCGCCGATCGCCTGGTGCAGCAGCACGGCCGCAACGGACGAGTCGACGCCCCCCGAAAGCCCCAGGATGACGTGCCGGTCCCCCACCTGCTTGCGGATCTCTTCGGTCTTCTCGGCGACGAACGAGGCCGGCGTCCAGTCTCCCCGGCAGCCGCAGATCTTGAGGGCGAAGTTTTCGAGCAGGCGCCGGCCGTAATCGGTGTGAACGACCTCCGGATGAAACTGGACCCCATAGTGCGGGCTGTCGCTCGCCTTGACGGCGGCAACGGGCGCGTTGTCCGTGTGGGCCAGCAGGAAGTAATCGGGGGGTACACGGGTCAGGTGATCGCCGTGGCTCATCCAGACGTTCGACCCGGTCGGAACGCCCTCGAAAAGGTCCGAATCGTCGTCGACGATGATGCTCGCCCTGCCGAACTCGCGCCGGTCGGCTCGTGCGACCTCGCCACCCCTTGCACGGGCGATGGCGTGGAGGCCGTAGCAAATGCCCAGCACGGGCACCGGCGAACCGTCGTCGCGCGTGAGGTGCAGCACTTCTTCCGCAAGCTGCGGGGCGCCCTCGTCGTAGATCGAGCAAGGGCCGCCCGAAAGCACGATCCCTTTCGGACGCATCGCGGCCAGATCCTCCGTCGAGATCGTACAGGGCACGATCTCCGAATAAACACCCACCTCCCGGATACGCCGCGCAATGAGCTGCGTGTACTGAGAGCCAAAATCGAGTATTACGATGCGTTCGTGCATGCTGCTGCGGAAAATTACCTCTAAAGACGATCCGGCTGGAACTGATTCAACCGATAAGGGCCGAGTACGCCTCAGCCGTCAGCAAGGATTCGATCGATTCGGCATTTTCCACTTCGATCCGAATCATCCAGCCCGCGCCGTACGGGTCCTCGTTGACCAGCTCCGGATTCGAGTCGAGCTGCGTGTTGACTTCGACGATTTTTCCCGCAACAGGCATGTACAGCTCCGACACGGTCTTGACCGCCTCGACGGTTCCAAAGGCTTCATCCTGGGCCAGCGTCGTCCCCTCTTCTTTCAACTCGACGTACACGACGTCCCCCAGTTCCTGCTGAGCAAAATCCGTGATCCCGACGGTCGCCAGTTTGCCATCCGCATCGAGCCGAATCCATTCGTGCTCTTTCGTGTAGCGTAGTTCGTCCGGAATTACCATGTTTAAAACCTCGATCGAGTTTGAGCGCCGGTTAAATACAATCAAAAAAGGTACTGAGTGGAGGGACTGTGCCATTCAATGGCGCCCGCCGGCCGGTATTATAACACCTGTACCGCTCAGTTACCCCAATAAAAAACCCGTTAAAGAACCTTTACGGTTGAGACTCCCTCGCGAAGGTCACACCGTCTCCGGCGCGAACTCGAAGGAATCCAGGAAGTGGGTGTCGAATTTCCCATTGCGGAAGTTTTCGTCCTGCATCAGCTGGCTGTGGAAGGGGATCGTGGTCGGTACTCCTTCGATGACGAACTCGTCGAGCGCCCGCCGCATCTTTCGAATGGCCAGCTCGCGCGTGCTCGCCCTGACGATCAGCTTCGCGATCATCGAATCGTAGTACGGAGGAATTTTGTACCCGGCATAGACGTGGGTATCCACACGTACGCCGGGACCTCCTGGAGGGTGGAACGTCGTAACGGTACCCGGCGACGGCCTGAACTGGCGCGCCGGGTCCTCCGCGTTGATCCGGCACTCGATGGCGTGCCCACTTGGCGTGTAGTCGCCCCAGGTGATCCTTTCCCCCATCGCCACCCGGATCTGGTGCTCTATTAG
Source organism: uncultured bacterium (assembly GCA_966250015.1). Taxonomy (GTDB): domain Bacteria; phylum Bacteroidota; class Rhodothermia; order Rhodothermales; family DASSAV01; genus CBINFS01. Next base: position 32,846 of record CBINFS010000011.1, read on the forward strand.
GTCGACGCCCGTCACTGCTTCCGTCACGGGGTGCTCCACCTGGATGCGGGTATTCATCTCCATGAAGTAGAAGTCCCCATTGGCATCCACGAGGAACTCGACGGTCCCGGCGCCTTCGTAATTGACCGACTCCGCGCCGCGGACGGCAGCCTCGCCCATTTTTTGGCGTAGCGCCGGATCGACCACGGGCGACGGCGACTCCTCGAGCAGCTTCTGGTGACGCCGCTGGATCGAGCACTCACGCTCGCCGTAGTGCACGACGCCCCCCTGCCCGTCCCCCAACAACTGGATTTCGACGTGGCGCGGGTGGTCGATGTATTTTTCGACGTAAACCTCCAGGTTTCCGAACGCCGCCTCGGCTTCGCTCCGTGCTGCGTTGAAACTCCGCTCGAAGTCCTGCTCGCGGTGGACGATGCGCATCCCGCGTCCGCCGCCGCCCGCGCTCGCCTTGATGATGACCGGGTAGCCGATCTCAGCGGCCACCCGCTGCCCCTCCTTCACGTTTTCGATCGTGCCGTCCGAGCCTGCCACCACGGGGACTCCCGCGCGCCGCATCGTTTCCTTGGCCAGGCTCTTGTCGCCCATCAGGCGGATGGTTTCGGCCGATGGGCCGATGAACTTGATGCCGTGATCCTGGCAGACGACGCTGAAATCAGGGTTCTCGGCGAGAAAACCGTATCCGGGGTGGATCGCGTCGACGCCCGTCACCTCCGCCGCTGCGATGATCCGATCCATCTTCAGGTAGCTGTCGCGCGAGGCGGGCGCGCCGATGCACACCGCTTCGTCCGCATACCGTACGTGAAGTGAATCGCGATCGGCCGTCGAATAGACGGCTACCGTCTTCAGCCCCATCTCGTGGCACGTCCGGATGATCCTGAGGGCGATCTCGCCGCGATTGGCAATCAGTACTTTCTTGATCACGGGCGTATGTATTCCGGGTATTTACGAGGGTGCCTCAACAGGACCGACCATTCGGCGACGTCACTCCACCTCGATGACAAAAAGCGGCTGATCGTACTCCACAGGCTCACCGTTCCGAACGAGAATCTGCCGTACGATCCCCGGCGTCTCACATTCGATCTCGTTCATGAGCTTCATGGCTTCGATGATACACAGCGTATCGCCGGCATTGACGTGATCCCCGATCTGGATGAAGGGAGGAGAATCGGGGGATGGGGCTTCGTAGAACGTGCCGACGATGGGCGCGCGGACGATCACCTCTTTTGTTGAGACGGAAACGGGCGCTTCTTCCTTTTTCTCCGGAGCGGGTTGCGGCGACGCCGCGTTCGTCGTGACGGGCGGAGCAGGCGCGGGCGTCGGGGGCTGCGGGGGCGCGGGGTACCCCATCGGCGCGTACCCGAAGGGCGCCATCATCGGCGGCTGCACCATCACCGACGGCATGTTCTTCCGGATGGTTACCTTGTACCCGTCCTCTTCAATCTCCACTTCCGCAACATCACTCTCCGCAACGATTTTCAGGAGTTCTCTTATTTGCTTCAAATCCATGCGTGGCCTCACGGAAAATGTACGTGAAAGAAGACGGCAAACCGGCGCCGCTTGGAAATTGATTACTGCGATACCCGCGTGATGTACTCGCGCGTCTCCGTGTTGACCCGTATCACGTCCCCTTCGTTCACGAAAAGGGGCACGTTGATGACGGCGCCGCTCTCGAGGGTGGCGGACTTGGTCGCACCCGTAGCCGTATCACCCTTGAGACCGGGTTCGGTGTGAACGACCTTCAGCTCTACGCTCTTGGCAATCTCTGTCGTCAGCGGCTGCTCCGTCTCGGCGTGGAAGAGAATGTCGATCGTACCGCCCTCCTTCAAAAATTCACGCCCTTCGACGCTGCCCGCGGGCATGGAGAATTGTTCGTACGTCTCCTCGTTCATGAAGTGGAGCCCGAGGTCGTCCTCGTACAAAAACTGGTGCGGCCTGCGCTCGACGCGAGCGGTTTCTACTTTCTCACCCGCGCGAAACGTATTATCGAGGACCCTTCCGGTGCGGACGTTTTTGAGCTTCGTACGTACAAAGGCGCCCCCTTTTCCGGGCTTGACGTGCATAAACTCGACGATCTGCCAGATGTCGCCGTTCCAGACGATTGCCAGCCCGTTCCGAAAATCACTAGTATCTGCCATATGCGTGCGCTTGACTCAAGGAATTATATAAAGACTGGTTAATATACCGTCCGTGGCGCTTTGCTGTCAATTCACGGCGGCTCCGTCAAACTCCAACGTGGCCTCTGTGTTTAGCCCGGGCCGTTTCGGCCGTACGTCTTCGATGTTTTTTTTCAGGCACGCACCCGACTTTGACGCATTTTTTCGTTCTCACACTTTGAACGATCGTCTGGTACGTGCAGCCGGTAGATGAGACTGATTCCAAAACGCGCACCGGGAAGTTTGAACGCTTGTAGGAATGTGTTGCCAGACGGCTACCGAGTCCTCTAGAATGGAGACCACGACCTTCCCGAGCCAGCCCCATGCGAACGAGCAATGGACGACCAACTAAAGCCGATTGACGACTATACACTGGCCGCCTTTATGGCGGGAACGCTGCCCGAGCAACGGCGCGCCGAGGTGATTGCCTACCTGGCCAACAACGCCGACGCCCGCGAGCTGCTGAAAATGGCCTGTGAGGCGTACGAACACGCCGAACACACCGAACTCGATCCCGCAAAGGGAGACGCACCGCGCCTGCCCAGAAAGGCGGACCGCGAAACCCGGCCTGCCGTCCATAGACGGTTCGCTTTACCGAAGTTCACCCGTATCGCCGTAACGGCCGTCTTCCTGATCGCAGCAGGCCTGGGTATCCGCCAGGCGCTCCTGCCGGACGAAATGTCCCAACGCGGCGGCAGCGGCGAGTTCATCCAGCTCTCCCTTCCTCGCTCCGTGACCGACCTTTCCTTCAACTGGGAGGACACCCCCGGCGCCGACCGGTACTTCTTCGTGATCTGGGATACCGAAGCCGCACAGATCGTCGCCGAGTACGAGACCAAAACGAGCGAGATCGACCCTGACGGGGAGTTCGCCGAAGACCTCGCCGCCAAACTCGAACCCGGCCGGTCGTACGCGGTGCGCGTCGACGCGATCGACGCCCGCAACCGGCTCGTCGAGAGCTCCAGGACGGAATCGTTCGTCCTGAAGAATTGAGCGTTTTAGCGGAACGGCTTTTCCTTCTTCAGAGCGGCCACGAGGTCGGTGACGCCGAAAGGCCCGTGCCGGTACAGGAAGGGCTCGCCAAACTCGGCGCCGATCCCGTATCCGTACGTCCGCGCCCGCCCTTCGACCCATTTGAAAAACGTCGGGTTCGAAATGAACGTCACCGGCTCGTCCGGCGCCCCTTCGTACTCGGGATCGTAAAACTGGGAGCGGAAGGCACGGAGCGCCCGGAGGCGCTGCTCCCAGACTTCCGTCACATCGACCACCAGCGTCGGCTCGAATGGGATCGACTGCATGTAGTGGAGAACGTGATGCGGTCTCCACGGCGCCTGTGGCGTGCCGTCGTCCTCGAATGTCTCGATTTTCCGCAAGCCCGAATAAAAAAGAGCCTCCGTCGACAGCACGGCGGCGCGGCCGTGATCGGGATGCCGGCACTCCATCGGATTGATCAGCACGATGCGCGGCCGGTAACGCCTCACCATCCGGATGACCTTCAGCCGGTTCTCAGGCGTGTTCTCGATGTTACCGTCCGGAATACGCAGGTTTTCCCGGATCGAGACGCCCATGACTTCAGCCGCCGCGGCGGCTTCCTGCATGCGAAGCTCCGGCGTCCCGCGCGACCCGAGCTCTCCTTGCGAAAAATCGACTATTCCAACCCGGTACCCCTGGCGCGTCAGCAGGCACACGGTCCCGCCGGCGCAGAGCTCGACGTCGTCGGGGTGCGCCGCCAGCGCCAGCACGTCGAGTACAGGCTCATCATTCATCGCAACTTGCGTGTATTAGAACCAATGAGCCGGAAAGGTCGGTTTTTGACCCATTTACCGGCAATTAAGTTATACGAACAGGCGCCGATACCTGTCCAACGTACTCCCTCCATCCACCACACCAATTTACCCGGCGCCATGAACGAAAAGACAATGCCCATCTGGTCCCAATCGGAAGGTGAAGATACCGACGACCTCGCGCCGGAGCTCCTACCGTACGCCCTCAACCAGTATAAACGTGCGTGGGACGCCTACGTCGAAGCGGGTTGCCCCTTTGGCGAAAGCGATCACGCCATGCTGCTCTGGTTTACGTTTCACCAGCATACGAGCGAAAACTGAGACCGAAGCGCTCAGCTCACGACAAAATTGACGAGCCGCCCCGGCACCCAGATCTCGCGACGTATCGTCTTGCCTTCGAGGTGCCGTGCGACGTTGCCGTTCTGACGGGCCGCCTCGATTGCCACCTCCCGGGTAACGTCCGAGGGCATACGTAACGACGCCCGAAGCTTGCCGTTCACCTGGATGGCGATCTCGACCTCGTCGGCCTGTATGTACTCTGGGTCAAACTCCGGCCACGGCTCGTACGCCAGCGTTTCCTCGTGGCCCAGGCGGCTCCACAGCTCTTCCGATATGTGCGGGGCGAACGGACTCAAGAGCAAAATGAACGGCTCTAAGATCGCCTTCGGGACCCTCTCCCACTTGTAGCACGCGTTGACGAACTCCATCATCGCGGCGATCGCCGTGTTGAAGCGCAGGTTCTCGATGTCTTCGGTGACCTTCTTGATGGTGGTGTGAAGCCTGTGCAGCTGCTCGCGTGTGGGTTCGTCATTCGTGAGCGACTCTGACAGGTCCTCGGTGCGATCGTCGACGAACAACCGCCAGATCCGGCTCAGGAACCGATGGACGCCGTCGGTGCCCCGCGCGCTCCACGGCTTCGTCTGCTCGATCGGGCCCATGAACATCTCGTACAGCCGGAGTGAGTCCGCCCCGTAGGTCCTGACGACGTCGTCCGGGTTGATGACGTTACCCCGGCTCTTGCTCATCTTGAACGCCTTGGCGTCCACCACGATCGACGGGTCCGCCTTGAGCACGAAGTTGTCGCCTCGTTTTTCGACCTCGGCTTCATCGACGGAGATCGGCCGCACCGGCTGATTGGTCCGAACGTCGACGCCGTCCTGCACGTGCTCGGCCGAGATCGTGCGGCCGTCCTCGTCGACGAAGCGCACGAACTCCATCTCCCCGAGAATCAAGCCCTGGTGGACGAGCTTCTTGAACGGCTCCTTCGTCGATACGACCCCCAGATCGTAGAGGACGTGGTGCCAGAAACGGGCGTAGAGCAGGTGGAGCACGGCGTGCTCGGCGCCGCCGATGTAAAGATCCACCGGGAGCCAGTACTTTTCTTTTTCCGGATCGACCAGGCGCTCTTCGTTGTGTGGATCGACGAACCGCAGATAGTACCAGCACGACCCGGCCCATTGCGGCATCGTGTTCGTCTCGCGAACTGCCGGCTTGCCCGTCGTCGGGTCGGTGGTGTTCACCCAGCTCTTCTGCGTGGCGAGCGGCCCTTCCGGCGTACCGCTCGGCTTGTAGGTTTCGAGGTCGGGAAGGGTCACGGGGAGCTGATCTTCCGGTACCGGCACCGGGCGCCCGTCGACAAAAAGGATCGGGAAGGGCTCGCCCCAGTACCGCTGGCGGCTGAAGAGCCAGTCGCGCAGCTTGTAGTTGACGTGGTACCGGCCGACGCCCTGCTTCTCGAGCCACGCGGTGATCTTTTTCTTCGCTTCCTCGACGCTCAGCCCGTTGATCGACACGCCTTTCCGGGCCACGCCCGGGATCGGGTGCCCCTCGCTCGACGAGTTGACCAGTACGCCGTCACCCGTGTACGCTTTCTCCGAAATGTCGCCGCCCGATACGACCTCGCGGATGGGCAGCCCGAACTTCTTGGCAAACTCGTAGTCGCGCTCGTCGTGCGCGGGTACGGCCATGATCGCACCGGTGCCGTACGACGCGAGCACGTAATCGGCGATCCAGATCGGTATTTTCTCCCCGTTGACCGGGTTGATCGCGTGCCCGCCCGTGAAGACGCCCGTTTTTTCTTTTTGAAGCTCGGCGCGTTCGAGGTCGGTCTTCGTTGCGGTGCTCTTGATGTACGCCTGCACCTCTTCCAACCGATCCGGCGTCGTCACCTTGAGAACGATGGGGTGTTCGGGAGCAAGCACCATGTACGTGGCTCCAAAGAGCGTGTCAGGGCGCGTGGTGAAGACGCGGATGCGCTCTTCCGGGTTGCCGGCGACGGCGAAGTCGACCTCTGCGCCTTCCGACCGTCCGATCCAGTTTCGTTGCATCTCCTTGGTGCTCTCGGGCCATTCGAGCTCGTCGAGCCCTTCGAGGAGCCTGTCGGCGTACTTCGTGATCCGAAGCATCCACTGCCGCATCGGCAGGCGCACGCACGGGTAGCCGCCCCGCTCGGACTTGCCGTCGATCACCTCTTCGTTGGCGAGCACCGTGCCGAGCTCCTCGCACCACCACACCGGCACCTCGGCCTGGTACGCCAGGCCCTTCTCGTAGAGCTTGAGGAAGATCCACTGCGTCCAGCGGAAATACGCGGGGTCGGTCGTGTTGATCTCCCGGTCCCAGTCGTACGACAGCCCGAGCGACTTGAGCTGCTCCCGGAAGCGTTTGATGTTTTTTTCGGTGGTGATCCGTGGATGCGTGCCCGTTTGAATGGCGTACTGCTCGGCCGGCAATCCGAAGGCGTCCCAACCCATCGGATGCAGGACGTTGAACCCCTTCATCCGCTTGTAGCGGGCGACGATGTCCGTAGCCGTGTAACCTTCGGGGTGCCCCACGTGGAGGCCGGCCCCGCTCGGGTACGGAAACATGTCGAGCACGTAGTACTTCGGCTTCGTCCAATCGATTTCGTCCGGCGTGCGGAAGGTCTTATTCTGCTCCCAGTACGCCTGCCACTTCTTCTCTATGTCTTTGAATGGATATCCGGCCATCAGAGGGAAAACACCAGGTATTATTTTGGGTTGAATAGATGCACCTGCAATCGAACAAGCTTCGCCGCGAAGTGTTCGATCCAGGCGACACAAGGGACAGAAAATACGGTACCCGGCGCATGAATGTGCATAAACCCGCCCGGCCGAGCCCGTCGGTTCACCGTCTTGCGCCTGAATTGCTGCCTTTTCGCCAAAAACGCAAATATAAAGGTTACGTATGATCGACCTTCACGAAGTGCTGTCGTCGGCCCGAGTGGTGGCCGTGGTGGGTTGCTCCGATAACCCGGTCCGCACCAGCTATCGCATCGCGAACTACCTGATCGAAGCCGGCTACGAGATGATCCCCGTCAATCCGAATCATCCCGAAGTGCTCGGGAAAAAGTGCTACCCGGACCTCTTGAGTGTACCCGAGGACGTTCAGGTAGACATCGTCGACATCTTCCGGAACAGCCGATATTCCGCCGAAGCCGTCGAGGATACGGTCCGGTTTGCAGCCGAGCGGAACCAGAAACCGGTCGTATGGACCCAGATCGGCGTCTCGTCGCCGGACGCCAAACGGCGCACGCTGGAAGCCGGCCTGAAGTACGTCGAAAACCGATGCATCATGGTCGAACACCGGCGGCTGTTCAAATAGAAGGCAAATCATACGGAACGAGCCCCGGGACCGAATTACGGTTAGTTTTTGGATCCACGCGAAGTGGCATTCAGTTATGTTGTTTTTTTTTTGAAAATCCGTATGATCCACACTATCGAGGATCGGTCCTTTGAATTGTGAGTCTGGCCGAACTGTGGCGGGGGATCCATACCTTTGCTGTCTCAGCCCCTGAAACCTGCCATGTTTGCTTCCCGATTTTCAGGCGAGGGAACCCGTCCTTTTGCCCTTGCCCTCGTTCTCCTCGTAGTGTTTGCTTTCACGCTACCCGTACGGGCTCAGAACGGCGAGCTCGACGCTGCCTTCGGAACCAATGGTATCGTAAATGGCCTTCTTCCGGGCGGCGCTGCCGACGTCGCCGTCCAGTCGGACGGCACCATCGTCGTAGCCGGCTGGGCGGCCGAGCCGGGAGCCCAGGACCTGGTGACAGACGTCCTCCTTGCCGGCGTGCAGCCGGACGGTACGCTCGACCCCAACTTCGGCACGGACGGCTCAACGCTGACGCACGTCAGCCGGGGCGACGAAGCCTCGAAGCTCGTGATCCTGCCGAACGACCGTATTCTGGTGGCAGGGATTACGGGCCTGACGGGCATGCCCGACCCGATGGAGCGGCCGCTTGCCCTGATCGCACGATACACGCCGGACGGCGTGCTCGACCCATCGTTTGGCGACGGCGGCTCGGTGATTCTGGACGTAGAGGCGCAATTCGGCGCAGGGGCCATGCACCGTGTGACGGATCTGGCCGTCGACGCCGCCGGATCGATCTACGTCGCAGGGGTGGTCCACGGAAATCCGAACGTGGAAGACGAGCTTTCGGTGGCGTTCCTTCTGGCCAGGTTCCTTCCCGATGGCACGCCTGACGCCGCCTTCGGGCAGGATGGTATCGTTTTGACCGACGTGCCCTCCGACGCCAACGCGGTGCTGTACGTCAGGCCGGTAGAGGATGGGATCATCGCCGCGGGCGGGTTCGCTTCAGAGGGGCAGGAACGGCTGGCGCTTCTACGGTTCGATCAGGAAGGCATTCTCGATCCGGACTTCGGCGGCGGTGGGGTACAGCCGGCACCGTTCGACGGCGTTTCGCTCCGGCCGGTCGGCCTCTTCGACCTGTCGGACGGAAAAATCCTGGTTGCGGGCAGGGTAAAGTCGCAGGACGAGAGCGGCGTGGGCGTCGCCCGGTTCCTCGAAGACGGCAGCCTGGACGACTCGTTCGCCGATGGTGGCGTCTCCCTGATCCCCTTGCTGAACCGTGAGCTGGCCGGCGGGACGGTAGCGAACCTGTACGTCAACGAAGCCTTGTTCCTGCCTGACGAGCCGGGTACGGTGCTGATTGGCGGCAGCGTCGAACTGTCGGGCCTCGACTTCTTCCTCGCACGCATCGACGGAAACGGAGACCCGGATACGAATTTTGGCGACGGTGGCATCGTCACGACCGACATCGACGGCTTCGACGTGCTCACCGGCCTGGCCGCGCAGCCCGACGGCCGGGTCGTGGCGGTCGGCGCGCAGAACCTCCAGGTGGTAACCGTTCAGATGGCCCGCTACCTGGTCAAAACCCGGACAGCTACCGAGCGGCAAGAAGAGCTACCCGAGGGCTTCAAGTTGTCGCCGGCCTATCCGAATCCATTCAACCCCTCCACGCGGTTTACGTTGACGCTGGACGCCACGGAACCGGTGCGGATAGAAGTGCTCGACGTGGTGGGCAGGCACGTTCACACGGTTTACGAGGGAACCCTGCCGGCAGGTGAACACACATTCGCCATCGAAGCCGGCGGGTGGACGAGTGGAACGTACTTCATCCGGGCCATCGGAAGCGGCATCGAATACCGGCCGATTACCCTGCTGAAGTGAGAATTTGGATGGGTTTACCTGCACCGCTGGCGCTTCCCAGATCACGCACTCTCGGCTTTTACCGCTGCGGCTTCCTCTTCCTGTTCCTCGCGCAATCGGCTGCACATCAGCATGCAGAGTGCTGACAGGGTGGGGTCCGAAATGACGTAGTAGGAGTACAGGCCTTCTTTTCGACGGCTGATCAGCCCCTCCTCCGCCATCTGGCCGAGGTGTTTGCTGACGTTAGCTTGCTGATGCCCGGTTGCCTCTACGAGCTGCTGCACGGTCATCTCCCCGTGCGTGTTCAGCTGATTGAGCAGTTCGAGGCGAACGGGCTCACCTAACAGCTTGAACCGCCGGGCCGCACGTTCCATGAGCACCTGTGGAACCAGGTTCGTTTTCATCGAGAAAGTCTTCTTCCGATTTAATAATGCCAGTGTAACGTTGTGGATACAGGTCACTGCCCGTCTCGGCTTCGTTCCTTACATTTCCCTCTATTCAATTACTTTTCCAGAATACGGAACGGGGGGACCGTACTCCTGGAGCGTCGCGATCGGACAGTCCCGCCTGCTGCCCTTTAGTACGCGCGAACGGGCAAAATGATCTCCACGGCGTATTTTTCATAGACGAGACGGTATTTGGAAGGGATCCAGCCAACATCGAACGTGACCCCGGTTAACCGGAAAAGATCATATTAGAATCAACCGGGGCGGAATACAGTATACCGCCCCCTTCATAAATGACGAAAGTGTATGATCGTACGCCAGCTATACGACGATAAGCTTGCCCAGTACAGCTACCTGATCGGGTGTCCGGCAACGGGTGCGGCGCTGGTCATCGATCCCCAGCGGGACGTCGACCGGTACTTCGAGGCCGCTGAAAAGAACAACCTCCAGATCACCGCCGCCGCTGAAACGCACATCCACGCCGACTACCTCTCCGGACTTCGCGAGCTTGCCGAAAGGGGTGTCCACGTTTACGCATCGAACGAAGGGGACGAAGACTGGAAGTACGAGTGGCTGATGGGGTCGAACTACCGGTACCGCCTCCTTGAAGACGGCGACCAGTTCACCGTAGGCAACGTCGTCGTCGAGGTCCTTCACACGCCGGGCCACACCCCCGAGCACCTCAGCTATCTGATTCACGACCGGGGGAGTGGAGCCGAAGTGCCCCTCGCCATCGCCACTGGCGATTTCGTGTTCGTCGGCGACCTCGGCCGTCCCGACCTGCTCGAAACGGCGGCCGGCGTGAAAGGAACGATGGAATCCGGCGCCCGCAACCTGTACCGGTCCCTCGCCGCCTTCCGGCGGCTGCCGGACTTCGTCCAGGTGTGGCCGGGACACGGAGCCGGCAGTGCGTGCGGGAAATCACTCGGCGACGTGCCCCTTTCGACCGTCGGGTACGAGCTGATCAACAACCCCGCGATTCAAGCCGCTACGGACGAAGACCGGTTCGTCCGGCACATCCTCGACGGCCAGCCCGAGCCGCCCCTGTACTTCGCCCGCATGAAGCGTGACAACAAGGTAGGGCCGCGCGTGCTCGGCTCGATGCCCGCACCGCGCCGCCTGGCGCACCACGAGATCCGCTCGCTGGTCGAACGAACCGGCGCCACGATCCTCGACACCCGCCTGAACCGTTCCGCCTTTATGGCAAGGCACCTGCCCGGGTCGATCTACGCGCCGCTGGACCGGACCTTCCCAACCGTCGCCGGATCGTACGTCCAGGAAAACACCCCGATCTACCTCGTCGTCGGAAAAGAACGCCTGGAAGAAGCGGTCGTCGATCTGATACGGATTGGCCTGGACGACGTGGCCGGCTACATCACGCCGGAGAGCCTCGACCGGGTGCTGAACGAGATGGGCTCCACCGGGCACATCGAAGAGATCACGTTCAGAGAAGTAAACACCCTTCTCGAAGAGAAGAACGTCCAGGCGCTCGACGTGCGGAGCCGGCTCGAATACGACGAGGGACACGTCCACGGCGCTCTCAACATCGCACACACCCGGCTGGCGGCCCGCCTCGACGAGCTCGACCACGAAAAAACTTACCTCGTGTACTGCCGCTCCGGCGCCCGGTCGGCGGTGGCGTCGGCATTCCTCAAGCACCACGGCTTCGACGTCCGGTACGTGAACGACCACATTTCGAACCGGAAGAAAGCCGTCACTCCGGAAGCCACGACCGCAACCTGATCCGTCCCTTACCCTCGCCAACATGATCTTTGCCTGGATCGGCGCCTTACTGATCGGCATCAGCCTCGGCCTGCTCGGTTCGGGAGGCTCCATCCTCACCGTCCCCGTCCTCGTTTACCTCGTCGGCGAGCCGGGAAAAGTGGCGATTGCGGAATCGCTCGCCATCGTGGGGGCTATCAGTCTTGCCGGTGCGATGCCGTACGTCCGGCACAGGAGTGTCGACTGGCGTAGCGTCCTGCTTTTCGGCCTGCCGGGTATGGCCGGCACGTACCTCGGCGCATACCTCTCCAGATTCTTATCGGCGGAGGTCCAGCTCGCCCTCTTTGCGGTGGTCATGCTGATGGCGGCGGCATTGATGATCCGCGGCCGAAGCCTGAACGCGGAAGTCACGGCAAAACGGAGCTGGTGGAAGATCGGCCTGGACGGGCTCGCCGTCGGGGTCTTGACCGGACTGGTCGGGGTGGGAGGCGGATTCCTGATCGTGCCTGCGCTCGTTTTGCTCGGCGGCCTGCCGATGCCCCTTGCAGTCGGAACCAGCCTCCTGATCATTGCACTCAAAAGCTTCGCCGGCTTTGCCAAATACCTCGACGTGCTCGCTGCCAGCGCCGACACCGTCAACTGGACGTTAATCGCCGTGTTCACTCTGATCGGCATTCTCGGAAGCCTCTTCGGCGCGCGTGTCGGGAAAGGCCTGTCGCACGTCACCCTTCGCAGGGGCTTCGGCTACTTTCTGATCGTCATGGGCGTCGGCATCCTGGCCGAGAACGTGTGGCGCATGGTCTGAAGGATCTCCGGGCCTTCCTCGTCCGTAAACGTGCCATTTCTATATTCCAGGTCCCTGGTGGGGTAGGTGCTGAGCTGACTTTATCGTAGATATGGCGAAATCCGGTTCTTCTGGTGGGGGTGTGTGGTTGAGCCGGATCAGGCGGTATGTCTTCGCGGCACACTGGATTCCCACGTACACGCGGGCAGACCTCGTTGGTGACCTGATGGCGGGTTTGACGGTGACCGTCATGCTCGTCCCGCAGAGTATGGCCTACGCGATGCTCGCCGGCATACCGCCGATCTACGGGCTGTACGCCTCGCTCGTACCGCTCCTGGTCTATTCACTCTTCGGCACGTCGTTCCATCTTGCTTTCGGCGCGGTCACCATCGACATGCTCATCGTTGCTGCCGGCCTGAGCGACCTCGCCGAACCCGGCACCGAACGGTACGTCCGCCTGGCGATCATGCTCACGCTTTTGACCGGCGGCATTCAGTTGCTGATGGCGCTGTTCCGCCTCGGTTTTATCGTCAACCTGCTCTCGCGCCCCGTGATTGCGGGTTTTACGTCCGCCGCAGCGCTGATCATCGGCTTCAGCCAGCTCGGTAACTTCGTCGGGATAATGTCGGCAAATAGCCAGTACCCGCACCTCGTCGTCTGGGAGATTGTGAGACAAATTGAGGGTATACACCTCCTCACACTCACGGTGGGGCTGACGTCCATTGCCATCCTTCTGGCGATGCGGCGGCGGTTTCCCACCTTTCCTGCGGCGCTGGTGGTAGTCGTCCTGGGTATCGTTGCCGTCTGGAGCCTCGGCCTGGAAGGCGGGGGCCTAACGATTGTCGGCGAGATCCCACGGGGCCTGCCCTCCCCCCTCCTGCCCACGTTTGAACCGGTAATCGCACGAGAGCTCCTGCCGACGGCGATCACGCTCGCACTCGTGCAGCTCATGACCGTCACGTCGCTCGGCAAGGTGTTTGCCGCCCGCTACGGGTACTGGATCCGGCCAAATCGCGAGCTCGCCGCAATCGGCCTCGCCAACACAGTCGGCAGCCTGTTCCAGAGCCTCCCGTCGTCAGGCAGCTTTTCACGGACGGCGGTAAACGAGCAGCACGGCGCCCGATCGCCCCTCGCCAACGCCGTGGCAGCGCTCTTCGTCGCCGTCACCCTGCTTTTTCTGACGAGACTCTTTTATTACCTGCCGATCCCGGTGCTTGCTGCTATCGTCATGAACGCGGCGTTCGGGATGATCGACGTGAAGGAAGTCAAGTACCTGCTCCGCACGAGGCGCGTTGACGGCATTCTGGCGATCCTGACGTTTGTCGCAACCCTTCTACTCGGCATTCAGGAAGGCATCCTCGCGGGCATTGCGGCGTCGGTAGCGCTGGTCATGTACCGTTCGAGCCGGCCGAACGTACCGGTGCTCGGCTGGCTTCCCGACACCCGGTCGTTCCGCGACGTGCGTCACCACCCTGAAGCCCGCGCGATTCCGGGCATCCTGATCCTGCGCATCGACGCATCGTTCTCGTTCGCCAACGCCGAGTTTGTCAAGGACCGGATTTTCGAAGCCGTGCGGCGCACGCCCGGCACGAAGGCTGTTGTTCTCGACGCCGTCGGCATAAACCACCTGGATACCACCGCCGTGGCGGTCCTGGAGTTCGTCGCGGACACGCTTCACCGGCGTAACGTCGAGCTCTATTTCGCCGGGCTGAAGGACAACGTATATCAGGTGATCGCCCGATCGGGCCTCCTCGACAAGATCGGCGAGGACCACCTTTTCCTGAGTCCCTACCGCGCCGTCAGCCACATCCTGTCCCTGTGGGGCGCCTCCCTCCCCGGCTTCGCTCCCGAACCCGGGAGGTAGGATTTAACCTTTACCGCCGTATCCGCCTGAGCTTCAGGTTGCGCAGGTGGCCGGTGGTGGCGTAGGTCGAGATGCCGAACGGGCGATTGGCGGAAACCTCAACGCGGATGTCTAGCTCGTTCTGGCCGATCTCAAAATCCACCACGGGCTCGTCGTCGATCCACGCCCTGATCGAGTCCTCCGTCACCCGTAACCGAATCGAATACCAGCGGTCCCGCTCGAACTGCATGTACGTGCTGGTGGAGTTTTCGGAGGCGTCGAAACCGTTGATGCTGCTGATGCCGACGATCCCTCCTCCCCATCCGCCAACGACGAGCGAGGCGTGCGAATCGCGGACCGGGAACGTGATCGTCGAAAAGAAGTCACCCCCACCCGCGCGTTTGGCTTCCAGTGAGACTTCGTAGTTGATCAGAGGAAAATCTTTGGTCCAGGTGATCCCGGTCATGGGGTTTCCCGCGTGGAGGATCACGACCGAGTCACCTGCCACCTCGACTTCTCCCTGCCCGCCGAAGTCGGTCACCTCCCACCCTTCGAGCGACGGAAGCTGGAACAGGTCTACGGCGCCGGTATCCGGGGCGGCCTGCGACCAAGCCGCGGATACGGCGACGAGCCCCGAGAGCATGAACAAGGCGGACTGGCAAACGAATCGCTTCATGGCGGAATCAGTCGAGGTCCACTCGATAGTTAACGTTACGGAGCGGGATGTCCGGCACCGGCACGAGCCGGGCTGGCTCCAGAGCGTCGAGAAACTCAAATACGGCGTACCGGCCTTTCTTAAGCAACATTTCGGCAATCGGAGCAGCAGCCACCGGATAGCACGCGAGCAGCGGCTGAATGCGCCCCTCGGCTGAAGAGGCGACGACGGGCCGACTGTCCTCACCAATCGCATCGAGCAGCAACGTGAGGGCATCAGCCGATACGAATGGCATGTCTACTGCAACGACGAGCAGCCACGGAGTTTCCGCCGCGGCCAACCCGGCGTGGATCCCGGCCAGCGGACCCGCACCGGGAAAAACGTCCACGACCGTCCTCGCCGGCAAGCCGTAGCTCCGCCCCTCTTCGCCCACGCTGATCAGAACCGGCGACACGACCGAAGCGACGGCTTCGTGGACCCGCTCGATCATCGGCCTGCCCTCGACCGGATAAACTGCCTTGTCCGAACCAAACCTCCTGCTCTTACCGCCAGCGAGGATCAGCCCGGTCACGTCGCGCCTGATGCCTTTATTTTTCATTGCATAAGCCCTTTTGAGAAAAACCCGAGCCACACCGGCCGTTGCCACGTGTAGACAAAAGCGGTCACCTTCTTATATTCCGCTTCGTTGGCTGACCGGCGCCCGCGTGCACCCGGCACGATCGAAATCGACACTACCGACAATAATACTCGAAAAAAGTAGGAACTGAACGTATGAAATGGGCCTCAGCAGAAGAAGCCGTATCCATCATCAAGTCGGGTGATCGCGTTTTCATTCACAGCATTGCGGCGGCGCCGCAGAGGCTCATCCACGCGATGACCGCCCGGGCACGCGAGCTCCGCAAGGTCGAGATCGTTCACATCCACACCGAAGGTGAGGCGCCTTACGCCTCCCCGGAATACGCCGGGGCCTTCCATACGAACGCCTTTTTCGTCGGCGCCAACGTCCGCCACGCCGTCGAAACCGGCGAGGCCGACTACATTCCAGTCTTCCTAAGCGAGATCCCGGCCCTCTTCCGGCGTAACGTCCTGCCACTCGACGTTGCGCTGATCCAGGTGTCGCCGCCCGACCGTCACGGGTTCTGTTCGCTCGGCCTGTCCGTCGATACCACACTCGCCGCCGTCCAGACGGCCAGGCACGTCATTGCGCAGGTCAACCCGAACATGCCGCGCACGCACGGCGACGGGATGATCCACGCCGACCAGATCGACGTTGGCGTCGAGGTGAACGATCCGCTCCCCGAGCATGCCGAGCCTTCGCTGTCAGCAGAAGAAGTAGCCATCGGAAGGTACTGCGCGGACCTCATCGAAGACGGGGCGACCCTCCAGATGGGCATCGGCGCCATTCCCAATGCCGTCCTGGCGGCCCTCGAAAATCATAAAGGACTCGGCGTACACACCGAGATGTTCTCCGACGGCATCATCCACCTGATCGAAAAAGGGGTGATCACCGACGAGCACAAGGTGATTCACCCCGGCAAGACGGTCAGCACGTTCGTTTGGGGCACGAAAAAGCTGTACGACTTCGTCGACGACAACCCGCGCATTATGCTGCGCGACGTCGCCTACACCAACGACACGGCGGTCATCCGGCAAAACCCGAAAGTCACGGCCATCAACAGCGCGATCGAGGTGGACCTGACGGGGCAGGTCAACGCCGACACGATCGGTATGCGCCAGTACTCGGGGGTCGGCGGGCAGATGGACTTCATCCGTGGCGCCTCCCTCTCCCAGGGAGGCAAACCGATCATCGCCCTGCCTTCCGTGACGAGCACAGGGATCTCACGGATCACGACGTGCCTTCAACAGGGAGCCGGCGTCGTCACGACGCGCGCCCACGTCCACTACGTCGTCACGGAGTACGGCGTGGCATACCTGTACGGCAAAAACCTCCGCCAGCGCGCCCGCGCCCTCATCGACATCGCACACCCCGACCACCGCGAGCGCCTCGAAAAAGAAGCCTTCGAACGATTCCGAAGGCTGGACGACTGAGATTTTCGCTGATGTTTTTAGGGGGCGTGACCGAAGGCGAGACGTATACTGCTACAAGTAACCTGCAAAATGACGTCATTCCGGCCTCCGAGCCGGAATCCAGGAAAGAACTGTGCGAGGCTATTCCGAGTCGATCTATTGAGACGTTGCCTGGATCTCCGCCTTCGCGGAGATGACGTTATGGATTAGTGCATTAAGTAGCACAAAAAGTCCCGCCTTCGGTCTACATCCCTTCAAAAAATCTTCAGTAGGCGGTAACCTACTCGTTCAGGCTACGAAGTAGCTTTTCGGTTTCCTCTTTGTGGCTCGTTTCGTCGCTGATGATGTCGTGCAGGTTGTTGGCGAGGCCGTAATCGCCGTACTCTTCGGCCTGTTTCATCCGCTCGACGTAGCGGTCGATCGTTTCCGTCTCGGCCTCCAGCACCTGCTGAAGCATTTCGCGCGGCGTCTCCGCGAGCTTCAGCTCGGCGGGTTTGGTGGTGGGCTTGCCACCCAGCGCCGTGATCTTGTCCGCAAGAAACTGCGCGTGCTGTAGCTCTTCGGGGATCTCACCCTCGAAGAATCCCTTCAGCAGGGGCCGGTGAATACCCGTCGCCATCGCGGCGTAGCTGTTGTACATGAGGATGGCCTGGTACTCGTGAGCCAGGTCCTCATTCAGACCTTTAATGAGGGCTTCCTTGGTAACTTTTTTATTCGATGGCATGGAAATACCTCCTTTAATGTGCTGTGATAAACCCGCAGGAATTATCCTGGGGCTGTGCCGATCAAAATGAACGGCTTGCCGGCGACATTTTTTGGGATATTACACTCGAAGACCCATTTTTGCACATTCTGTTACAAATGGGCGCCCGAGATTGAGCCTCGAAAAAGCAGACTTTTTGGAATGAAACATCGATGCGGGTTGCCGGGTATTGTGAAACAGCTTTTACAGGACCCTGTCTCGCACCATGGGCTGGAAAAACGTGACATATCGCAGGCCGGCGCTTCTGGTGTGGCTGCTCGTCGCAGTCGTGGCAGCCTTGCCCGCGCTTCACGATGCCCAACCATTGAGCGGTTATTGCGTCCGCTCGGATGATGAGCAGACGTCCGATCCCTCTTACTCCGAATTCGGCGCTCTTCCCTTTTCGTATCCGTTCGCGGGCACGCACTCTCCGGACGCGCAGACCTGTTCGGGTAGAAACGACCCGGGCCCGGCTTCGAGCAGTAATGCGACATTAACCGAGGTGCGGATTCAGGATACGGCCAAACGCCCTTTTCTTTACGCTACCGCGTTTCCTGACCATCCCGTGGCGTGCAAGTACGTTTGCCCGTCGAATACGGGACCCATCGCTACTGATACGGGGCCACTCAACGCCCTGCGAAGTATCGTGCTGCTGATTTAAGCATCTCGAGGACCGGTGCGTCCTCACCCTTCCTTTCCTGATCGGTCCTTTCAGACCTGATCCACTGCTATCTATAGGTACACGACGCCCTTACGTCTTGACGGGCGTATTCGTACCGTAGCCTGAACTCCCGGTAGTCGAACCGTAACCACATATGAAAACAAAGAACGTCTCCACCGTCTCACGTGCCCGCAGGTTTTCCACCCTTTTAGCCGTCGCGCTCCTGATCCCACTGCTGCTGAATGCGTGCAGCTCAGATCCCGACACGGCCGCAACGGACAATGCCGAACAGAGCGACACCAGCGCGTACGGCATCTCGACGTCACCCGACAGCCTGAGGGCGGGCACGGAAACGGAGATTGCTCCCGATTCAGAGGACATCCCCTCGGCGCCGCTCTATCCCGCCGAATACGACGTGGAAGCGCCCGACTTCAGCCTTCCAACCCTTGAAGGCGACACGTATTCGCTATCCAACAGCCGCGGCAACGTGGTCGTGGTGAACTTCTGGGCCACCTGGTGCCCCCCTTGCAGGGAAGAGATCCCCGATTTTATCCGGTTGCAGGAGGAGTACAAAGATCAGGGTCTGACGATCGTCGGGGTATCGCTGGACGAAGAGGGCTTCGACGTGGTACGGCCGTTTGCCGAGCAATACGACTTCAACTACCCGGTCGTCGTGGACGACGGTACGGCGGCTGCCGCCTACGGCCCGATCGCCGTCATGCCGACCACCTTCCTCGTCGACCGCAAAGGGCTGGTCCGGTACTACGCGCCGGGCATGCTGACGTCCGAAGGACTGCGTCCGGTGTTGACCCAGATGCTGAACGAAGAGAGCTGAGGAGCATTGGGATGGGAGACCGGAAGACTGCCATATCGACTTTCTTCGACCGGTACGCAGTTCTGCGTTTCGTCCGCAACTGGTGGTCGTGGGGGCTGCTGCTCGTGGTCGGCTTTGTTGCCTACAACCGCGTCAGCCCGAGCATCGACGTTTCCAGCCACGACGGGCCGGCGCCCGACTTCACGCTCGAAAGCCTGGACGGCGAGAAGTTCACGCTCTCCGAGCACCGGGGTGAGGTGATCGTCCTAAACTTCTGGGCAACGTGGTGCCCGCCCTGCCGGGCTGAAATACCGGGCTTCATCGCGCTGCAGGACGAAATGCGTGAACGGGGTATCCGGTTCGTCGGCATCTCGCTCGACGACGACGGGTTTGCTTCGGTCCGCCCCTACGCCGTCGAAAAGGGCATCAACTATACGCTCGTGGCCGACCGTGGACAGGTGGCCCGGCTCTACGGCGGCATCCATACCGTGCCGACCACGTTCATTATCGACCGTGAAGGCAACATTCGGTACCGCCACACCGGCCTCCTGCTGAAAGGCGCGCTGAAATCCGCCCTTGATGAACTGATTGAGGATAATACCTGAGCTTCCGAAACGGCCGAATCCGAACGGCATCGACGTGAGTAATGAAAACGATACGTTGCCCGGATTTCGCGAGGGAAGCCTGCAACCATAACGATTATGCACCGCAATCTGTCGATGATATCCCGCCTGATCGGCGTCGCGCTCCTGGCCTTCTGGCCGGGAGTGGCCGCGGCGCAGCTGTTCCAGTCTGACCCCGCCCAACCGGCAGCCGGCGACGTGAAGTGGGAGATTATGCAGGCGCCTGCCCCGTCACGCCCCGGTGAAAGCACGACGCTCCGGATGGCGTTTGACGTGGACGATGGCTGGAAAATGTACGCGATGGACTCCCCGGCCGGGCGTCCGCTCCAGGTCACGTTCGACGACCTTCCGGCAGGCCTGAGCCTGGGAACGATGAGCCAGTCGGAGCCGAAAGAGGGCTACGACCCTAACTTTCAGGAAGACGTACGCTATTTTGACGATAAGGGCGAAGTGACCGCTGAGATCCACGTGTCGGACGACGCTGGAGCGGGAACGTACGAGGTGACGGGCAAGATCACCCGGATGCTCTGCAACGATAAGATGTGCCTCCCGCCCCGCTCCCAGCCGTTCGAAGCGTCGGTGGTGGTTGTTGCCGGCGAGGCGCGGTCGGATCTCGTACAGCCGCCCGCAGAAACAACACCGCCTGCGGAAGCGGCGCCCCCCACGGCCGGGCCTGTGACGGCGCCCGAAGCGGAGGCTGAAGTCGCTCCGGTCACGGGCGGGACGTCCGAGGCTGGCGGGCTGTTCGGCTTCCTTCTGCTAGCGATTGGCGCCGGCCTGGCGGCATTGCTGATGCCGTGCGTCTTCCCCATGATCCCGCTGACGGTCTCCTACTTCACCAAGCACGCCGGGAGCCGGAGCGAGGCGATCCGGATGGCGAGCGTGTACGGCCTCGCAATTATCCTGACGTTCACCGGGCTCGGGGTGCTGATGGCCATTCTCGTGGGCGCCGCCGGAGCGCAAACCATCGCAGCGAACCCCTGGGTCAACCTGTTCATCGGCCTCATCTTTGTGGTGTTTGCGCTTTCGCTGCTCGGCCTGTTTGAGCTGAGGCTCCCGACCGGCCTGTTAAACTTCTTCAATAGAAAGAGCACCGAGCAGAAAGGCTACGTCGGCGTGCTTTTCATGGGCCTGACGCTGACGCTCGTCTCGTTCTCCTGCACGGCGCCGTTCGTCGGAGGGCTTCTGGCGACGGCGGCCGGGGGCGAGTGGGGCTATCCGGTCATCGGCATGCTTGCCTTCAGCACGACGTTTGCCCTGCCGTTCTTCCTTTTCGCCCTGTTTCCGAAAGGCCTGTCTTCACTGCCGCGTTCGGGGAGCTGGATGAACACACTCAAGGTCGTTCTGGGCTTCGTCGAGATGGCCGCGGCGATCAAGTTCCTCTCGAACGCGGATCTCGTCTGGGGCTGGGGCATCATTTCGAGGCCCGTGGCGATCGCCCTGACCTCGGTGATCCTGTTTATCGCGGGGATTTATTTGTTGGGCAAGCTGCGCCTGACGCACGAACCGGCGGTCGAGCACATCGGCGTCTTTCGGCTCGTCTCATCGATCGCGTTTTTCGGCTTCTCGCTCTACATCCTGCCCGGCCTTTTTGGTGCACCGTTGGGCTGGTTCGACGCCTACCTCCCGCCGAGGCAAGCGTCCGACGTGAGCCTGCTTGCCGGCCTTTCCTCGTCCGGCGTGACGGCCGCAACGCACGAAACCGAGGGCTGGTACGTCGATGACATCGAGGCTGCCCTCCTTGAATCCCGTAAGGAAGGCAAGCCCATATTCGTCGATTTCACCGGCTACACGTGCACCAACTGCCGCCAGATGGAAGCCAATGTGTTTCCAAACGCCAGCGTCAGAGAACGGCTCGAGCGCGATTTCGTCCGGGTGAAGCTCTACACCGACGGGCTCGAGAACGGCGAGACGTTCCAGCGATATCAGCTCCGCCTGACCGGCACGGTTGCCTTGCCGACCTATGCCGTCATCACCGCAAACGAGGACCTTATCGTCAAGCACAGCGGCATCGCGTCGGTCGAGGACTTCATCGCGTTCCTCGAACGTGGTAAGAGCCGCTACGCCTCCGAATATGGTCGCGGCGTCGAAGACCTTGCGGCTGGAGAAGTACGCTTCTGAGCGGCAAATAGCGGGCTTTTCTCACGTTTCTTGCCTTCTACGTAACACTTGGCGCCGTTGGAAGATTGCGCCTCGCGCAGTATACTGTTTTCTGGGCTGCCGGGGTCGGCAGCACCGGATTCCAAGCAGTCGTTCAATCATGGCCAGACCACATTACGCAGTTGGACGGGCGACCCAAGGGCTCGTGCTGGCGTTGTTTCTGGCATGTGCGATTTTTCTGGTCGTATTACTGATCCAGATTCTCGGAGAGGCGAAGGACAGGCAGGGTTTGACGGGGGCCGAGAGTGCACACGCCGCCGGAACCATCGAGCAGCTCCTCCCTGAACCCGGTACTTTCACCCGTACGTCTGCCGCACGTGCGGACGTCCTGATACATGGGGTTACCGGTTAGCCCGTCGATCATGACCTTCGCTCCCCTGTTTTTCATTCTGATCACCCTCGTCGTCGGAACCATCGTGACGCTTGCGTTCCTGTACGTGGCCCAACGTTCAGGGCAGTTTCGAGACCCTGAAAAAGGCGCCACGGTGATCTTCGACGAGGAAGGACCGGCCGAAGAGGGGAAACAGGGGCAAGACCGCGAAACAACGGAAAGTAAAGACTCGACGACCGAACAGAAGTGAACCACCCCATCCAACCTCCCGCCGTATTGACGGGACTGCCTCCCAAATCTCCAGGCACACCCGGCTACGCCTGGCGTCAAGAGGTCGACCGATCGACCCGGCTCCCCGTCCTCACGTTTACCGCGAGTGCGATCGCCTGGTTGCTGATCGGTTCGGCGTTTGCCCTGCTGGCTGCGTTCAAGCTCGATTTTCCGGACTGGCTTGCCGGGCAGGCGGCGCTGACCTTCGGCCGCGTTCGACCCGCCCACCTGCACGCGACGATCTACGGCTGGATATCGATGGCGGGCGTAGGCATCATGGTGTGGCTGTGGGCACGCCTGCTCAAGACGCCGCTGCGCGGTCAGTGGCTCGTGCTGACGGCCGCCGTGCTTTGGAATACCGGTCTGCTCGTGGGCGTCACCGCCATTCTGGCAGGCGGATCTACAGGTGTCGAATGGCTCGAAATGCCGCTGACCGCCTTTCTTTTCATCGTCGCAGCCCTGCTGCTCGTCGCGATCGCGATGGTGTGGACGCTCATTCACCATCGCGTCGAGCACTTCTACATCTCGGTCTGGTACCTGGGCGCGGGGATGCTCTGGATGCCGTTCCTGCTCCTGGTCGTCCTGCTGGCGCCGCAAAAGGGATTGGCCCAGGCCACAGCCAACTGGTGGTTCGCGCACAACGTGGTGGGTTTATGGTTGACGCCCGTTGGCCTCGCAACCGCGTACTACCTCATTCCCAGGATCACCGGAAAACCGATTTACAGCTACAACCTCGCCTATCTGGGCTTCTGGACGCTCGCGCTGTTTTTCGGCTGGACGGGCGTCCATCACCTGGCCGGGGGACCCGTGCCGCAGTGGCTCGAAGCGGTGTCGATCGCGTTCAGCTTCATGATGATCATTCCGGTCGTCGCCGTGGCAGTCAACTTCCACAAGACGATGACCGGGTCTTTCAACCGGCTTAAGGACAGCGTGGCGCTTCGTTTCGTCGTATTCGGTGCGGTAAGCTACACGGTCGTCGGCCTGATCGGTGCGGTGCAGTCCTTCCGCGTCTACCAGGAGGTCGTGCACTTCACGCAACACACGGTCGCACACGCACACCTGGGCGTGTATGCGTTCGCGTCGATGATTGCCTTCGGCGCGCTGTACCACGTCGTCCCGCGCCTGACTGGCCGGGACTGGGAGAGCTCACGGCTGGTCAACCTCCATTTTTGGGTGGCTGCCGGAGGAATCACGATCCAGTGGGCGGCGCTCACGATCGCCGGCTTCACCCAGGGCCTTCAGCTCCTCGATCCTGTGATTCCATTCGTCGAAATCGCCCGGAGCCTGAAGCCGTGGTTGCTCGTCCGGTCGATCACCGGCGTGTTCCTCACGGCGGGGCACTTCGTGTTCGCCTGGCTGCTTTACCGTAACGTCCGGCCATCCAGTGCGGTGCGTACCCGCATGAACTCGACGGCCGCTCAAGAGGCCGGATTCGACGTATCTGCCACCATCGCGCAAAGATCTGCTTAAACCCGGACAAGATTGGCACCGATCATGCCCACGAGAGCCAGCACGTTAGTTATCGGAGCGCTGAGTGCCGTCATGATGAGCTATACGGCGCTCGCACTGATTCCCGGCTTCCAGCTTTCGACCGTCGAAGCCACGCCCGAACGGATCGAGTACACGGCCGCGCAGGCACGTGGCCGGCTGGTTTACCAACGCGAGGGATGCCTGTACTGCCACACACAGCAAGTCCGGGCGGAGGGATTCGGAGTGGATCAGGCGCGCGGCTGGGGCAGCCGGGGCTCGCTCCCGGGCGACTACGTCTACGACGACCCGCCCCTTCTCGGCTCGATGCGCACCGGCCAGGACCTGCACGACATCGGGCACCGGGTGCCGAGCCTTGAGTGGCACCTGACCCACCTGTACCAGCCCCGTGCGCTCGTGGCCGGCTCCCTGATGCCTGCCTACCCATACCTCTTCGAAGTCCGCGACCCGGCCGACGTGCTTCCGTCAGAGGTGACCGTCGCTTTACCCCGGCAATACCAGCCGGGCGACGGCAAGGTCGTGGTAGCCACTCGCGATGCCCTCGATCTCGTGGCGTACCTGCAATCCCTCAGGGTCTCGCCGGTCCTTCAGGCAGATGGTGGGACCGCTCCAACCGTCAACTAACACCGCGTAACGATGTCAGAGATCTCGGTTGTTGAACCTTCAGTACACCAGACGCCGGAAGATCAGCTCAGCCCGTCGCTCGAGGACGAGAGCCTCCCACCGGAGGGCCGCGGTAAGGTGCCCGCATGGGTCTGGATCGTCATTGCCGGCGTGCTAACCTTCAGCCTGGTCTATCTCGGCCGTTACGTGGATGATTTTGGCCCCTACCCCTGGCTCCACCAACCCGACCTGGCGGCCGGTCAGGCTGGGGCCGATGACGCGGACGTAGACGGCGCCCAGATTTACGCCTTCCGTTGCGCCGCCTGCCACCAGGCGGAAGGGACAGGCGTCGTCGGCGCGTTTCCGCCACTTGTCGGCTCCGAGCTGGTCAACGGCGAACCCGGCGTCGTAACCCGTATCGTGATGAACGGGCTGTCTGGACCGGTCGTGATCGGCGGGGTCGAATACAACGGCTTCATGCCAGCCTGGGATCGCATGCTTTCCGATGCGGAGATCGCCGCAGTCGTTACCTACATCCGCTCTAGCTGGTCCAATCAGGCTTCGGCGGTAACCGCCCGGCAGGTGGCCGCCCTGCGCGAGCTCCTTGGAGGAAGAAACCAGCCGTGGACGGTCCCGGAGCTACAGCTTCCCGAAAATCAAACCCTGCCCCCCGACGATTCAGCCCCCGCCGATTCGACCCTTGCGGAGATGTAAGACGCGGGTGAGCAGTTGACCTTTCAAGCGCCGGGAAATGAGGCTCGATTAATGGCTGCGCCGGTCCTTTTTCCACCCCTATGATCCCCTCAAGGGGATGGTTTGTCTGCGTCTACAACTATGCAAATAATAGACCTATAGGTATTGGCGGCAGGTTCAGGAATGGCGCTCAATTCGCAGATGGCCGCTGTCTTACCGGAGATGTCTTTTTAAGACAGAAGTAGACCGGAGGCGCCTTGTTTCCCACAATCACTCCCCACCCGGAGCGTCATTCCTGCGAAGGCAGGAATCCAGGAAAGGGCTGTGCAAGGCCGAATCATTTAGCCGCTAGACCCACAAATGGATCCAGACACGCGGGGGCCGGGATGACGTGTTTTTTGGGTATTCAGTTATAAATCACATCCCATCTTTTATGTCTAGCCCCTTCAAAATCATCTGCGTCCATCGGGGGACTGTCGTTCAATTTCTCTTCGCGCCTTCGTGTCTTCGCGTGAGAAGCATGATCTGCCTTTCGGGATGGTGAACAGCCGTATCCCGGTGTTTTTGCAGCGAAAACGAACAGCATCTTGACGGGCGGTTGCGTATAATGTAGCGTCCTTCCCTCTCCAAATGGCTCGTGCGCGGCGTTCGATGAACGATCTGTACCTCGTATTTGTCGCGGGTTTGCTCGGCAGCGCCCACTGTATCGGGATGTGCGGCGGCTTCGTTCTGGCCATTCACACGTCGCGCGACGGCTCCCGCATGCTGCTCCACCAGGTGCTCTACTTCGGCGGAAAGGCGCTGACGTATACCCTAATGGGCGCCGTGGCGGGGCTCGCGGGTGCCGCTATCGTAAACACGGCGGGCATACGGAGCTCGCTAAGCATCCTCGCGGGCGTGCTCATGGTGCTGATCGGGCTGGGACTCGTAGGGGTGATCGACAGGATCAGGGGGTTCGACCGGCTGACTTCCTTCCCCGGTTTCAAGCAGGCGATGGCGTATTTCCTCAAGAAACGGACGCCGACCGGGACGCTGGGCTTGGGCTTGCTGAACGGTCTGTTGCCTTGCGGGTTGGTCTACGGCCTCCTGGCAAAGGCGGCCGCCACGGGCACGATCGCGGGTGGTGCGCTGACGATGGCCGTGTTCGGTTTAGCAACGGTGCCCGCACTCTTCGTCCTGGGTATGACCGGGCACCTGCTCCGCCCCGCGTGGCGCACGCGCCTGAACCTCGCCGGGGGTGTCCTCGTCATCCTGATGGGCGTGCTCACCATCGTCCGGGGTACGCCCGCTATGGGCTCCGTAATGGCCCTCTTCCACGGGGAAGCCCATCACGGCATGCACCAGGTAGACGAAGTAGCGCCGCCGAACGACCGCATGGCGCACTGACGAAAGCGCCGAAACGTCAGAATACCTGTTCGACGTTCCACACGAAAGCGCGGAGTCCCTGCTCCGGCGCTTTGGCATCGAGCTCACGCACCCGTTCGAGAACGGCCGGTACGAGCCTGTCCTCCACCACGCAGAGCATGGCGTCGTTCAGCTCCGGCCACGTGTGAGATCCCATACGCGGCTCGCCCGTCTCACTTCCCCGCCCGTGGACGCTCGTCCATCGCGTAAACCCGCGGATCTCGAGGTCGTCGAGCAGCTGAATAACGTCGGCGGATAAGACCTGATTAAATACCAGAAAAATGGATTTCATACCCTGAAGTGCTTGGAAAATGAGCCCGCTGAGCCCGATGCTCCCAGGCTCAGCGGGCTCCAACGTCAGTGAACGGGGACAATCTTCGGGATAGATTCTTTCGTTGCGGCGCCGTCTCCCGAAAATGCCTTATTCCGTCTCTTTTCTTTACGCGACTCAAAGACTGCGTACACGGTTGGCACCAGGATGAGCGTCACGAGCGTGGAGAACGTCAGGCCGCCGATCACCGAAACGGCCATCGGCCGCCAGATCTCCGAGCCCTCGCCTTTGCTCAGCACCATCGGCACCATCGCGAGGATCGTCGTCAGGGTCGTCATCAATACGGGGCGCAGACGAGAGATGCCCGACCGCACGACGGCTGCGTTGATCGGGAGGCCCCTCGCGCGCATCAGGTTCGTGTAGTCCACCAGCACGATACCGTTCTTCACGACGATACCGACGAGGATGATCGCGCCAAGCAGGCTGATCACGCCCAGCTTCGTACCCGACATGAGCAGCGCAAACACTACGCCAGTGAAAGCGAACGGCACCGAGAACATGATGATGAACGGATCCCGGAGGCTCTCGAACTGCGCCGCCATGACGAGGTACACCAGGATGAGGCTCAGCACCAGGATCATGAACAGATCGGCGAAGGCCTCCTGCTGATCCTCGTAGTCACCGCTGATCACGATCTCGATTTGTGGCGGCAGGTTCTGCGCGTCCACCCACTTCTGGATGTCGGCAATGATCAGGTTAAGGGGGCGTCCCATGATGCCGGACGACACCGTTACCGACCGCTCGCGGTCGATGTGGTCGATGTTCGGTGGCGCCATGTATTCGCGTATGGTGCCGAGGTCTTTTACCCGAACCGTCGTACCGTACGGCGTCAAGATCGCGATGTTCTCGATCTGAGAGAGCGAGTTGCGAACCGATTCGTCGTAGCGAAGCACCACGTCGTACTCGTCGCCTTCACGACGGAACGTAGTGGCCGTCAGGCCCGCGATCTTCCCTCTGACGACGGTTGCCACCGACGCCGAGTTGAGTCCGAAAGCCGAAAGCCGCTCACGGTCGAAGACGAATTCGAGCTCGGGGCGTACGTCACCCCGGCTGATCCGAACGTCACGCACGCCCTCGACGCCACGCATGTGTTCGGCGAGGCTCTCGGCAAGCCGGGTCGTCTCCTCGATGTTGTTGCCGAGGATGTTGACGGCAATGGGGGCGACATTCCCCATCATACTCTCCTCCGTCGTCACCGCGAACGTTTCCACTTCCGGCATATTCGCCAGGATGCCGCGAACCACGTCGGCGATCTCGAAGACAGAGCGCTCACGTTCGGCGAGCTCCACGAGGGCGAGGCGTATGGTGGCCTGGTTCGTCGTTCCTCCGATCGACATCATACCACCGCCGCTTCCGGTGGTCGAGCTGATGATATCAGCTTCGGGTATCGCCTCAGAAATTTTCTTTTCGAGCTCGCTCACGACCTGCGACGTATAGTCGAGGCTGCGACCCGTAGCCAGCTCCATCGTGGCCACGAGCTGCCCACTGTCGCTCTGCGGCATGAACTCGGTGCCGATTCGGGGCACCTGCATGAGGCTCAAGACGAAAATGCCGAGCGCTGAAAAAAGAATGGTCTTTTTATGCGCGAGCGCCCAACGCAGGCTGGATCCGTAGAACCGATCGAGCCAGTCCAGCCACCTCCCGATGACGGTGTTGAGCGCGCGTATCGGTTTCGGGGGGTGCTTTCCTTCGCCAGGACGTTTCAACATCAACGACCCCATCATGGGAGTCAGGGAAAGCGCCGCAATCGTCGACGTGACGATCGTCACCGACACGATGAACCCGAGCTCTCTGAACCAGATACCCATCATGCCCGTCACGAACGTCAGCGGCAGAAAGACGGCTACGATGGTGAGCGTCGTCGCAACGACGGCCAGGCCGACCTCGCTGGTGCCGTAGATCGCCGCCTGCTTCGGACTGCTCCCCTTCTCGACGTGCTTCATGATGTTCTCGAGCACCACGATCGCGTCGTCCACCACCATACCCAGCGCAATCGAGAGCGAGGAGAGTGAGATGATGTTGAGCGAGCTGCCGGTCAGCGCGAGGTAGATGAACGCCACGATGAGCGAAACCGGGATCGTAACGGCGATGACGATGGTGGCGCGCCACTGCCTCAGGAAGATCAGCACGATCAGCACGACGAAGAGCAGTGCGTAAAAAATCACCCTCGTCAGGTTGTCGATCGAGTGGACGATGAACTCGGAGGTGTCGATGATCGTGTTGATGCGCACGTCGGGCGGCAGCGTCTCGATGAGCGCCGGTATCCGCCTGTTCACCTCGTTTGCCACCGAAACGGTGTTGGCGCCGGTCTGCTTCTGCACCATGAGCGCCACGCCCTGGTTGCCGTTAACCCGGCTGATCGCCACCTCGTCCTCGAGGCCCTGTCGTACGTCGGCGATGTCGCGGAGGTAGACGACCCGACCGTCACGGTTCGAGATGACGACGTTTGCGATCTGCTCAGGATCGGTGAATTCGCTGTTGACGCGCAGGTTGTAGCTGTTGGTGCCCAGGTCGACGCGGCCCGCCGGCACGATCACGTTTTCGGCAGCCAGAATCTGCGCCACCTGCTGGAGGCTGAGGCCGTACGCTTCGAAACGTTGCGGATCGAGAATGACCTCGATCTGGGGCACCGGCGCACCGATGATCGTAACGGCGCCAACTCCCTCGATCCGGTTCAGCGGACCGACCACCTGGTCTTCCAGGATACGCTCGAGGTCGTTGTAGCTCTGCTCCGCCGTCGCCGAAAAGATGACGACGGGCATGCTGGACGACGAGAACTTGTAAATGATCGGGTCATCGACGTCGTCCGGCAGGATCGACGAGACCCGGCCAATCACGTCGCGGACGTCATTCGCCGCCTCGTCCAGGCTGATGCCGTACTCGAACTCGAGCGTGATCGTCGACAGGTTGTCGACCGACGTTGAGGTGATTTCCAGCAGGTTTGGTACCGTGCTGAGCGCCTGCTCGAGGTGATCGGTTACGTTTTGCTCGACTTCGAGCGCACCCGCTCCCTGGTACGTCGTGATCACCGTAATGTACGGCGGCTCGATCTCGGGGAAGAGGTCGATCGGCAGCCGAATGTAGGAAAAGATGCCGAAGACCATGATGGCCAAAAAGGCCATCACGGTGGCAACAGGCCGGCTAACGGCTATGCGAAAGAGATTCATATGTCAGGTCCTGGTTGGTCGGCTTCATCCACCCACAATATTCACTCGACGATCTGCACCTTGCTGCCGTCGTTGAGCCGGCCGGTGCCTTCTGAAATGACGAGTGCCCCTTCCGGCAATCCGTCCACGATCAGGCGGTAGTCCTCGAAACGGTCGCCCACTTCGACGTTGCGGCGGCGTGCGACCCCGTCTTCCACCACGTAGACGTAGTACGTCGTGCTGCCGGGTGACTGGAGCACCGTCGCGGCGGGTACGAAAAGCCCGGTCACGTCCCCCAGGTTGAGCTCCACACGGGCAAACATGCCCGGGCTCAGCAGCTGCTCGCTGTTGTCGACGCGGACCTCCACCCGGAACGTGCGACTCCCGGGATCGACCGTCGGGTGAATTTTGGCCACGCGGCCAGCAAAGGCCCGGTCGGGGTACATGTCCAATCGGATCACCGCCGGCATGTTTTGTTTGACGAACGGGAAGTAGTTCTCCGACACGTTGACGACGACCTTGAGCGGATTCGTCTGCATCACCGTCAGGAGCGAGGGCGCTTGAATCCCGGCCATGAACATCTCCCCTTCGACGAAATTCTTCGCCGTGACGACGCCGTCGATCGGTGAGCGTAGCTCCGTATTCTTCTGGAGCATCTCGACGGTGCTGAGCGCGTTGTCGTACTGCGCTTTCGCCTGCTCGTACCGCTGCTTCGAGACCGATCCGATCTCCAGCAGATTACGCATTCGCTCCATGTCGTTTTTGGCGACGTCGAGCTGCACGAGGGCTTGCTGCAGGTTGGCGCTCTCCATGTTGACGAGCACCTGGCCACGGCGCACACGGTCCCCCTCATCCACGTGGATCTTTTCGATGCGCGCACCGCTCGGTGCCGTTATGTAAGCCTGCTCCCAGGCTTCGATCGATCCCGAGTACGTGACCAGCCGGGGAAGCGTCCGCACCTCAGGTTTGACCACCCGGATCGGTTGCGCACGCTCTTCGACGACAGGCGCCTCAGGCTCTGCTTCACCGGATCCAAAAGCACCGGCCACCGCCAGGAGGATGACGATTAGCCCAATAGCTACCGGGGTAAATATGAGTATCTTCTTGCGATTCATCGTTTTCGATTCTATTCGGCTTAGGTGTTAGGATCCGATGCTGCGACCGAGCAGGTTTTCTAGGTCGAGGACGGCGTTAACGTATTCGTAGTATGCTGTTGCCTGATTGAGCCGGGCTTGCGTCAGGGCGAGCTCGGCGTCATTCACTTCGACCACACTGAAAACTCCGTTTTCGTAGCTTACACGGGCGATATTCAAGCCACGCTCGGCCTGCTCGACGTTTCGCGCCTGGGCGGCAATCGTCTGCCTGACCTGCGCGATGCGGTTCGTCGTCGTTCGGAACTCTGCTTCGATCGATTCGAGCAGGTATTCCCGTTGCATGTCGATTTTGTCGAGGTCGACTCTGGCCTGCTGCACCCGAAGGCCGCGCTGCGGACCCAGGATCGGGATCGACAGCGTCAGACCGACCATCGCGGTGTTGACCCAGTAATAGTCGGTCACCCTCAGGTGGTTGGACTGCGACTGGTAGGTGTACTGGCCAAACGACGAAAGACTGGGCAGGTACGCGGCGCGTTCGAGGGCGAGCTGCCGCTCGGCTATCTCCCGCTGCGCTTCGATCTGGATGAGACCGGCGTTCTGCTCGAAATCGGGGTCTACCACGATCTCCGGGAGCGCCGCGTACATCTCTTCGAGCGAGCCGTCGAGCTCGATTCTGGTCTCCATCGAAATACCCGTCAGCAGCTTTATGTAGTTGAGCGCACCCTCGTGGTCATTCTCTGCCCGCACCACCTCCGGCTGGATGTTCTCGACCTGGACTTCGGTACGGATCAAATCGTACTCGGGTGAAACCCCCTCTTCGCAGAGGGCGCGGACGAGCTCCAGGTTGCGCAAACGCGTCTCATAGCTCTCTCGGAGCACGGCGAGCGCCTCACGGGTCATCAGACCATTCAGGTAGGCACGCTGCACCTCGATCTCCACCTCGCGCTCCGTGACCGACAGAATGGCCTCGTTCAGGTTTTCCATCGCCTTCGAGAGCTCGATCGACCGGTCGAGCCGGGCGTTGTAGATCGGCATGCTCGCCGCTGCCGACGCGTTGAAGTTGTGCCGCGAGCCAATCCTCAGCACGTTTCCGAACGGGCTCCCCTCGGGAAGGAAGATGACCGGGGTGCGGACGTTGTTCGCATACTGCGCGTCCACCGACAGGGTCGGCAGACGGCCATACTGTGCCTCACGAACCGCCAGCTCCGCCCGGCGGACGTCGGCGGTTGCCTGGCGTATGCGCTGGCTGTTATCCCTCGCGAGGGCCAGCGCACGCTGAAGCGTGAGCGTCATGGTTTCCTGCGCACGCGCCGGCGTGGCGGCAAACCATGCTATGAGAAGAAAGGCCAACAGTATGGCCCGTAGTCTGCTGTATCGTGTCATATGGTTAATGGCGTGTACTACCGACGAGCTCTTTGGCCAGCCCGTCCACGAGTGTGCGGCCTTTTTCCGTTGCTATGCCGCGAATGAAGTTGACGATGATGAACTGTATGAGATCAATGGGTGCGTACTTTTCCGGGGGAAAGACCGTTTCGTTCGAAATGACCTCGAATTGAGTGAGTAAAAGCCTCGCTGCGATGTCGGCATCCACCGAGTCCAGGAATAACCCCTGTTCGATTCCGCGCTCGATCATGGCCACCGTATTCCGGTATTCGTACTCCTCCCGGTACTGCCTGATCATGTCGAGCACGCGTGGATGATACCGTTCGATCTCGCGCAGGAGCGAGGGATTGGTTTGCTGGATGATCTGCGCCGCGTGGCGGATGATGCCGAAAATCCCTTCGATGACGTTTGCGGACGAGCTGATAATCTCATCCCGCTGGCGGCGGTGGTGAGTGAGCAGCTGTTTCATACAGAGCATCAACAGCTCGTCCTTGTCGCGAAAATGCTCGTAGATGGTTCGCTTCGAGATGTGCATCTCCTCCGCGATGTCGTCCATCTTGACGCTTCGCACGCCATAGCGCGTGAAGAGCCTCGTGGCTTCCTGAGCCACCCGTTCGCGCACGCCTTCCCGTTCCGATTCGGTCTCCGCCACTTTTTTTGCGCCAGTTGTAAAACTCAAAAAACTCTATGCGTACTGAAAGTTTTCGCTGCGATACGACAATGCCGCATCCATGTTGCATTAAGAAAAAATGAAGGGATCGAAAAGGCCGACGATTCAGGAACGCGTGGCTTCAAGCGCCCTTTTTTCGGCCACTTTCTGCCTCCAGCGTGCTGCATAATCCGCCTGGCCTTCAAGAATGAAACGGTAGAAGTCGCGCCATTCCTCGAGCCTCAATCGGGACGCTTCCATCTCAGCCGGAAGGCCGTTTGCCGTGTCTTCGAGAAGGTTCAGCACCGCTTCGTTTCGCCGCCTGGCCACTTCGAACAGATTCTCCCACGGGGAATCGCCGATGCGGTAGTAGTCGCGGCGGTCGCCGAAGGTCCGGAAGCGCTCGAGCAGGCCGATTTGCTCGAGTATCCGTGCATTCGTGCTCGCGGATGCTTTGCTGATCTGGAGCATTTCCGCGAGCTCGTCGAGTGTGCGCGGCGTGCCGTCGAGCAGGAAGAAACCGAGCATCCTGCCGGCTATCCGCGAAAAGCCGGCCTCGCGCTCGATCAACAGGCCCATTCGTTCGATGAACTCTTTGGAAATGTCATTCATGC
This sequence comes from uncultured bacterium, assembly GCA_966250015.1. GTDB lineage: Bacteria > Bacteroidota > Rhodothermia > Rhodothermales > DASSAV01 > CBINFS01. Next base: position 66,730 of record CBINFS010000011.1, read on the forward strand.
AGGAAACCGGGCCTTCATTCAATTCGTTCAGCCGTCATTAAACAAACTGAACGACGTAAAGGTTTCATCCCTCTTGTACCCGTGAAAGAAAAACCGACGGAAGGTCGCCGTATGACGCGGCGCGAGCGTGAACGCCTGAAAAATCGCCGCACGATGCTCGAAGCCGCCCGGGCTGTCTTTGCCGAGAAGTCCTACGCCGACGCAACGGTCGAAGAGATTGCCGAACGGGCGCAGTTCGGCAAAGGAACGATTTACCTGTACTTCAAGGGAGGGAAGCAGGAAATCCTATCGACCCTCCTGGACGAGCTGTACGACGAGATCCGCGAGCCCGTGGAGAGGCTCGTCGTTACGGCCGACGCGTCAGCCACCCACAGCCGAACGTTGCTCGAAGATCACGTCGTCGAACTCATCGGCATCGTTGCGAAAAACCGGGAGCTCTTCATCGTGTCACTGAAAGAAGCCGACCGCGACCTGCCCGGCAGTGCGGAGGGCGACCAGCGGACGTGGAACGATCGGCTGCACGAAGTCCTGATCCTGCTGGCGCGGTTTTTCGGCTTTGCCGTCGAACGCAGAGAGATAAAGGACGTCGATCCGATGGTCCTCGCCTACCTCTTCTCCGGCCTGGTACAGGGCTATCTGAAGCTGGTCTTTGAAGAGAAAGAACGGGCGGCGCTTGCTACACTCGACGCACGGCAGACAGCCCGTTCGCTCGTTTCGCTATTTTACGACGGCGTAGCCCTGCGGCCTACCGAATGATTCGTCAGCGCAGGTCGAGCTTTTCCATTCGATAGCGGAAGTGGCGCTCGGAGATCCCGAGCAGCCTTGCGGCAGCGCTCTGGTTGCCACCCGTCCGGTCGAGGGCTTCCCGAAGCATTGCCGCTTCAAACGCCCGCATCTTGGCCTCGTGGCCTTCCTCCAGGTTTCGCGGATCGAAGACGTCCTTCTCCGGCACGGGGTCCAGGTGAACCGGCAGATCCTGCGCCGTTATGTACTCGCCCCGGGCGAGGACGACCCCGCGCTCGATCAGGTTTTCGAGCTCGCGCACGTTGCCGGGATAGTCGTACTTCATCAGCCGATCCATCGCCTCCCGCGTTACGCCCACGATGGGGCGGCCGTGCCTTTCCGAGTACTTTTTGATGAAGTGGTCGACCAGTGGTGGAATGTCCTCTTTGCGCCTGCGGAGGGGAGGGATCCAGATCGTGACCACGTTGAGGCGGTAAAAGAGGTCTTCGCGGAACGTGCCCTCCCGGATCATCTCCTCCAGGTTGCGGTGAGTGGCGGCGAGGATGCGGACGTCCACCTCGATCGGCTGGTTGCTCCCGACCCTTTCGATCTGGCCGAACTGGAGGAACCGGAGCAGCTTGACCTGTACGGAAGGGGGAATGTCGCCGAGCTCGTCGAGAAAAAGCGTCCCGCCGTCGGCCTGTTCGAGTCTTCCGATCCGGCGCTCGCTCGCGCCGGTGAACGCGCCCTTCTCGTGCCCGAAGAGCTCGCTTTCGACGAGCTCTTCGTTCAGCGCCGCGACGTGGACGACGACGAACGGCCTGTCCCGCAGTGGGCTCGCCTGGTGGATCGCGCGGGCGACGAGCTCCTTCCCGGTCCCGCTGTCGCCCCGGATGAGCACGGTGGTACGCGTCGAGGCAACCCTTGCGGCCATGTTCAGCGCTTCTTCCATGAGGTCGCTCTTCGACACGATCGCTTCAAAGCGATACTGCCTTGAAAGCTGCTCCCGGAGCATCCGGTTCTCGGCCACGAGCTGCCGCTTTTCCCGGACTCTTTGGACCAGAGCTTCGAGCTCGTCGAGATCGATGGGTTTGGTCAGGTAGTCGTAGGCGCCCTGCTTCATGATCTCGACGGCGTCTTCGATGCTGCCGTACGCCGTCAGCACGACGACCTCGATCTCCGGGTTGAGCGCCTTGATCCGCTGCATCGTCTCGAGGCCGTTCCAACCGGGCATTCGAAAATCCGTGAGCACCAGATCGATCGTCTTGCTCGATGCGACGTCCAGCCCCTCCTGCCCGTTTTCGGCCGTGTAAACCTCGTACCCGCGCCGCGCAAGGAATCGTTTCAGCGAGAGCAGCTGTGCCTTCTCGTCGTCGATCAGGAGGATGGAAAAGGGGTTCTGCATGGCGTTCCTTACGATTCGATGGATTCGGGCGACCCGCTCTCCCGATGCACGGCGGCCGCAGCGCCGCCCCGACGGGGCATCCGCAGTATAAAGGACGTGCCCGCTCCCTCGCCACTTTCCACCACGACGGTCCCGCCGTGGTCGTTGACGATCCGCTGGACGAGGCTCAGGCCGATGCCGGTTCCGCCGGGCTTTGTGGTGTAGTAGAGGTCGAACACCCGGTGTCGGATCGCCTCGGGGATGCCGGGTCCCGTGTCGTGCACGCGAATCTCGACCCGGTCGATGCCGGGTTGTGTCACCGTCACCGTGATTCGCCCACCCTTCGGGGTTGCCTCGACGGCGTTCTGCACGAGATTGCCGAGTACCTGCTGCATCTGCTGCCGATCCCAGACGACCTCACCGTCCCACTCGGTATTGACTTCCAGATCGATGCCCCGCTCCTGCACGGTTGGAAGGTACTCCTGCCGGACGAACCTGACCAGGCTCCCCAGCTCGAAGGGTTCTCTCCTGACCGGCTCAGGACGTACCATGCGAAGGAAGGTCTGGACCGACTCGTTTATCCGGCGCACCTCCTGGTGCACGATCCCCATCAGCTCGTCGTATTCTTCGGCATTTTCGACGGGTTTGAAGTCCGTTCGGAGCTGCTGTACGAGGGTGCCGACCGCATTGAGCGGATTGCGTATCTCGTGTGCGAAACCACCTGCCATCTCCCCGAGTGTGCTCAGGCGCGCCCGCTCCTGGTTCTGGGCTTCGAGCTGCCGCTGCCGCGTCAGATCGCGGAAGACCAGCAGGCCGTTGATCTCCCCTTTCTCGTCGGCAAAATCACTTTTGACCCCCAACAGGTGGAGCACTCGGTCCGAACGCCGGAACGTCACGGGCGCCTGAAGCGCGGGAGAGTCGAGAAAGGTGAGAAAGTTTTCGTCGTCCAACACTTCGCGAATTGGACGTTCCAGGGCATCGCCGGCCGATAGACCGAAAAGCTCCTGCGCCGCCTGGTTGATCGTCCGTATACGACCACCGGCGTCGTAGACGACGATCCCGTCGCTTACGTTTTCGATCACACGCCGGGAGTACGTTTCGACGGCCCTGTACTGCCGTTCGAGGAGGTCGGCGTTCTGACGCGCCACGATCAGCGTCAATACGACGAACCCGGCGCCGAGAATGACCAGGGCAATGAGGATGAGGCGCCGCACGATCCGTGCATTGATGTCGCGCAGCGGCTCGAGCGAAACCCCGAGCCGAAACACTCCTACCGGTACCTCCCGGTAAAAAAACGGTAGAACGACCTCGAGCACCTCGGTATCCCCGTACGGCACGATCCGCTGCCGGGCAAGCAACGAGGTATCCGATAGCACTTCGGCCAGAAACCCCGTATCCTCGATCGGTTCGAGCAACTCCGTCTGTCCTCCCGCCGCGAGGATTACCTGGGTGTCCTGCAACGCCACGTAGACGAGCTCCGGATGGTCGCCAATGCGTCTTAAGAACGGCCCGAAACCGATTTCCCTTTCGAACGCGCGGATCTGCCGGGCGTCCATCTGAAGGAGCACCGCATTCCGGTCGCGAGCGGCAAGGGCGAGCGTATAGGCATCGCCAGTTACACCGATCAGCAGCGTATCGGTCTGGCCTGCATAGATCGGCGCGAGCGCCGTGTGAAGGACTTCCCACTCATCCGGTGTGACGGCGTCGGCGGAATGGCTCGAATAGGCGATCCGCCCGTCAGGTCTCACGACGTAGGCGCGGAAACCGCCGTGCGACCGGCTCAGGCGGGCGAGCATCGTATCGTCGACCTGCCCGGCGTCGTAGAAGCTCCGAACAAAGCCGGCGTTGTCGAGCAACCGTTGCCGGGCGAGCGCGCGCACCTGGTCGGTGGCATTCAGGGAGTTGTCCGATGCTGCCAGGATGCTCTCGAGCAGCGAATGGGCTTGCTGCTCCATCAAGGCCATGACCTCACGCCGGGCCTGGGCCATCTCGATCAAGGCCGACCCAACTACGAGCAGGCTTAGCGTGACGAACAGCGTCACGAGCAATCGGGGCGACAGCGAGAACCGGCGGAGGAAATCGAATGGACGAGGCAGGTCGGACGGCGGCATGGGACGTGGCGTGTTCGGCCGGACGGCACTGGTTTAGGGTGGATCGGGATTGCTAATTCCGGCCGTTTGCCCTCGGCCCCTGCCGCGCTCCGGCGCCTCTGCGGCCGCCTGGCCCCATCCCACGGCCCCACATTGGCCTCCGGCCGTCCACCCCCACGTATCCCCGACCTCCGTTACGGGTGCGGGGGCCCACAAAATCCGGGTCAAACCGGTTCGGGATGCCATCGCTGTCGAAGTCAGGGAGGCGATCGTCGAACCCGTTGCTATCGGCGTCCACCAGGACGCGGCCCCTCATACGGCGAAACCGCTGAAAGTCCGGATCGAGGCCGTTGGGGATGCCGTCGCCGTCGTGGTCGGGTGCGTTGTCGTTGTACCCGTCTCCGTCGGCATCCACGAAGCCGCGGCCGTGCCCGCGAATCAAGATAAGGGTGGTATCCCGCTGCGCCGGCGGACCGGCCGCCTGCCCGAACACCGGCTCCCCGACGACACCGGCGGTCATCAAAAAGAAGAATATGATCAGCCTTCTCAACATGTCGCGCTCATAGTCCACAGACACCATCGTACTGGAATAGAATCAAAGAAGGTGCCGCACTCCACACAGCGAGACGGACGCCCGCAGCGCCATAAGATAAGCCTCATTCGACCATCTCGTCGAAAATGTCGACCATCTCGTCTACTCCATCACCGGGGCTGCCGGTACCCGAGGAGCCGGAGTCCGTTCAGCGAAACGAGGACCGTGCTGCCTTCGTGGCCGATCACGGCCAGCGGAAGCGGAATGCCCCTGGTCAGGATGGCCACGATCATCACGATGATCATCGCGAGCGCAAACCCCAGGTTGGCGACGAGCGTGCGACGTGTCCGGTGGCTGAGCGAAATCAGGTAAGGAATCTTCTTGAGGTCGTCGGCCATGAGCACGACGTCGGCGGTTTCGAGCGCCACGTCAGTGCCGGCTGCGCCCATGGCGATGCCGAGCGAGGCGGCCGCGAGTGCCGGTGCGTCGTTGACGCCGTCGCCTACCATCGCCACCGTACCATAGCGCTCCCTGAGCTCCCTGAGGATCCGCAATTTGTCCTCGGGAAGGAGCTCCGCGTAATACTCGTCGATGCCCGCGCGGGCCGATATTTGCGCGGCTACGCGCCGATTGTCCCCGGTGAGCATCACGACGTGCTCGACGCCGTGCCGCTTGAGCTCCGCAACCACTTCCTTAACGTCCGGCCGCAAAACGTCGGCAAAAGCAATCAGTCCCACCGGCTGGAGCGCGTCTTCAACGGATTCCCGGATTGCAACGATCACCGACGTCTTCGCCTCGTCTTCCAGGACGCGCACCTCTCGCTCGACGCAACCCACGACGTCCGGTCCAACCTCTTCGTAATAGCGCACGTTGCCGATGTGCACCTCGACGTCGCCCACGCTCGCCCGCACACCTTTACCCGTGACCGACTGAAACCCCGAAGCTTCTCCAAACTCGATGCCTCTCGACCGGGCCGCCTCGACGGTGGCGCCCGCCAGCGCGTGTTCCGAGTGTGACTGCACCGACGCGGCCAGCCCGAGCAGGACACCCTCCGAAGGCACCCGTGCGGAGGATCCGATCAGCTTCACGTCCGTCACGACCGGCTTCCCATACGTGAGGGTGCCAGTCTTGTCGAAGGCAATTGCCTTTACCGTAGCGGCCTGCTCGACGTAGGCGCCTCCCTTGAACAGGATTCCGCGGCGCGCCCCGTTGCCAATGGCGGAGAGGATCGTCGCAGGCGTGCTGATGACGAGCGCACAAGGCGATGCGGCCACCATCAGCGTCATCGCCCGGTAAAATGCCGTCTCAAACGACTCTTTCAAAAAGAGTTGCGGAAAAACGATGGCGACGAACGTCAGGACGATCACGGCGAGGGCGTACCGCTGCTCGGCGGTGTCGATGAACCGCTGCGTCTCGGCCTTTTCGCTCTGCGCTTCTTCGACCATTCGGACCAGGCGGGCGATCGTCGAGTCGCTCGCAGGGCGCGTCACCTGGACCTCGAGGGCGCCCTGCTGGTTGATGGTCCCTGCAAAAACACCATCCCCCGGCGCCTTGCTCACCGGCATCGACTCGCCGGTGACCGACGACTGGTCGACCGCACTCTCACCCGTCAACACGGTCCCGTCGAGCGGGATGCGGTCCCCGGGGCGCAAGACAAACGTATCACCCACCTGCACCGCGTCGATCGGGACCTGCACGAGCTCGCCGTTTTTCCGGACGAGCGCCGTATCGGGCCGGAGCTTCATCAGCTCCTTGATGGCGTTCCGGGTACGGCCGAGCGCGTAGTCCTGGAGCGCATTCGAAAGTGAAAAGAGGAACAGGAGCATCGCGCCCTCGAAAGGCGCGCCCACGACGGCGGCCCCGAGGGCAGCCAGGATCATCAACAGGTCGATGTCTACCGTGCCGTGTTTGAGCGACTCCAGGCTCGCCTTCAGGCCGAAAACACCACCCGTGACGTACGAAATGACGTAAAAGACCGTGGAGGTCAGCGCCTGCCCTCCGGCCCGTTCCGCGACGAATCCGGCCAGCATCGTGACGAACGCCGCGGCCGTCAGGTACACCTCCGGCGGTATAGCTGACAGGCGCGTCCACAGACGAGACCGGAGTGGTTCCTCAGCTTCCGACGGGACGGGTGAAACGGCCACAGGCTCGATGCCCATGCCCCGGATCTCACGGTACAGATGGTCGGTCGAGACGATCGATTCGTCGTAGACGAGCTTTAGGATACCGCCCCGGAAGCTGACCGACGCCTGCCGGACACCCGGCAGGCTTTGCAGCCTTCGCTCGAGCGCCACCGCGCACGACTCGCACGCCCGGCCTCCGCGCCGGCTGATGCGCATTGAACACGCCTTGTGCCTGCCTCCGAGCGGGAGGGCAATCCGGTTCACGAGCTCGACGGCGCTGCCGTCGGAGAGCCGCTTCCCGTCATAATCCAGGCGTACGGCGCCTCTCAGCACGTCGAGCTCGACTCCTGCCACCCCCTGCTCGCTCGCCACAGCCTCGTGGATCAGTTCCGCACACGATCCGCACTCGGCGCACTCGTCTCTTAGTATGTCGTCTTTTTCCGTCATTCCAAAATGAAGCCCGCCTGAGGACTCATATTAAAGGGCACAAAAGCGACCAATCGACCGCGACCCTTTTCCCATGATACAAACTCTCCAGATAAAAGGTTTGAGAGCCGCCGTAATCAAGAACTGGTCTAAAACCAGCTAAAAAGAAGGATATCGATACACCCGATTCCATCCGTGTTTTTCGTGATTGTGAGCATTCCCCTCACAAAAGTATCAGCAAACGACCTACAGACGAGGCAGAAAAGACCTGTCATGAATTGAAGGATTCCCTCCCTACTTAGTAACGGAATATTGTGCCGTTCCATTTCTCGATTCCACCCCCACCTGATCACGCACCGATACCAAGGAGGATAAAACCCATGGTAAGTCAGAAGGTCACCATCGACGGCAATGAGGCGGCTGCCTACGTGGCGCACAAGACGAACGAGGTCATCGCCATTTATCCCATCACGCCGGCTTCGCCGATGGGTGAGCTGGCCGACCAGTGGTCCGCCGTCGGCGTGAAGAACATCTGGGGTAGCGTTCCGGACGTGATCGAGCTGCAATCCGAGGCGGGTGCGGCGGGGAGCGCGCACGGCTCCCTCCAGGCCGGCGCGCTGACGACGACCTTCACCGCCAGCCAGGGACTCCTCCTGATGCTCCCCAACATGTACAAAATCGCGGGTGAGCTCCTCCCGACGGTCTTTCACATCTCGGCGCGTACGGTGGCAACCCAGGCGCTCTCGATCTTCGGCGACCACAGCGACGTCATGGCGGCGCGCGCCACAGGCTGGGCGATGCTCTTCTCCAACTCGGTCCAGGAGGTGATGGACTTCGCCCTCATCGCGCAGACGGCCACACTCCTCTCCCGCGTGCCGTTCCTGCACGTCTTCGACGGCTTCCGCACGTCGCACGAAGTGCAAAAGATCGAGCAGCTCTCCGACGAGGTCATCCGCGCAATGACTCCCGAGGACGCCATCCGGGATTTCCGCAACCGCGCCATGACGCCCGACCGGCCGATCCTCCGGGGCACGGCTCAGAACCCCGACACCTTCTTCCAGGCGCGTGAGGCCATCAACCCGTATTACGCCGTCGTTCCGGGCATCGTGCAGGACGTGATGGACAGGTTCGCCGGTCTCGTCGGACGGCAGTACAAGCTTTTCGGCTACACCGGCGCGCCGGATGCCGAACGGGTGATCGTGATGATGGGATCGGGGTGCGAGGCAGCGGAGGAAACGGTGGAGTACCTGGCTGCCCAAGGCGAGAAGGTGGGACTCGTCAAGGTCCGGCTCTTCCGTCCCTTCTCCGTCCGGCACTTCCTGAACGCCCTCCCCAAATCCGTCCGGGTGATCGCCGTGCTCGACCGCACCAAGGAGCCCGGATCGGCGGGCGAGCCGCTGTACCAGGACGTCCTCACCGCGCTGCACGAAGGAGACATAAACAACGGCCTGAACAACCGCAAGCCCATCAATGTGATCGGCGGGCGCTATGGCCTGTCGTCGAAAGAGTTTACACCCGCTATGGTCAAGGGAGTCTTCGACGAGATGAAACGGGAGACCCCGAAAAACCACTTCACCGTCGGGATCAAAGACGACGTCTCACACAAGAGCGTCGACTACGACCCCTCGTTCGACATCGAGCCGGACGAGGTCACGCGTGCGGTCTTCTGGGGCCTCGGGTCCGATGGAACCGTCGGCGCCAACAAAAACTCGATCAAGATCATCGGCGAGGAAACCGATTTCTTCGCCCAGGGCTATTTCGTCTACGACTCGAAAAAGGCAGGGGCCAGGACCATCTCGCACCTGCGGTTTGGCCCCAGGCCGATCCAGAGCACCTACCAGATCAGCCGCGCCAACTTCGTCGCCTGCCACCAGTTTGGCTTCCTCGAACAGTACGACATACTCGACGCCGCCGTCGAAGGCGCCACGTTCCTGCTGAACAGCCCCTACGGTCCCGACGAGGTGTGGGACAAGCTGCCGCGGTCGGTCCAGGAACAGATCGTCAACAAAAAGCTCCGGTTCTACGTGATCGACGCGTACTCAGTAGCCCGCGAGGTGGGCCTGGGGGTACGCATCAACACGATCATGCAGACGGCGTTTTTTGCCCTGAGCGGCGTGCTCCCTCGCGAGGAGGCAATCGAGAAGATCAAAAATGCCATCAAAAAGACGTATGGCAGGCGTGGCGAGGCGGTCGTTCGGATGAACTACGAAGCCGTCGACGGAACGCTCGCGAACCTGTACGAAGTCAAAGTGCCGGGTGTCGTCACGAGCCGGATCGAGCGTCCGCCAGTCGTACCCGCCGAGGCGCCGTCGTTCGTCCGCGAAGTGCTCGCCCCGATGATTGCCGGCCGTGGGGACGATTTGCCCGTCAGCGCCTTTCCCAGCGACGGGACGTACCCGACGGGCACGACGCAGTGGGAGAAACGCAACATCGCGCAGGAGATCCCCGTGTGGGACCCGGAGATCTGCATCCAGTGCGGCAAGTGCGTCATGGTGTGCCCGCACGCGTCGATCAGGGCAAAGGTCGTCTCGGATCGTGACCTCGTCGGTAAACCCGATTCGTTCCTCGTCAGCGACGCCTCGTGGCGCGAGCTGCCGGGGATGAAGTACGTCCTCGCCGTCGCACCGGAGGATTGCACCGGCTGCAAGCTGTGCGTCGAGATCTGTCCGGCAAAATCGAAGTCCGACGTAAGCCACAAGGCCTTGAATATGGAGCCCCAGCTTCCGATCCGCGAGCGCGAACGGGTCAACTGGGACTTCTTCCTGAGCCTGCCCGACTTCCCGCGCACCGGCTCGAACGGCAACGAGCCGCTGCTCAAGTTCACGAAGGTCAAGGACGTGCAGCTGCTCCAGCCGCTCTTCGAATTTTCGAGCGCGTGCGCGGGGTGCGGCGAGACACCCTACCTCCGGCTCTTGAGCCAGCTCTTCGGCGACCGCGCCATCATGGCCAATGCTACGGGGTGCTCGAGCATCTACGGCGGAAATCTGCCGACGACGCCCTGGACCAAAAACCGCGAAGGCCGCGGCCCGACGTGGAACAACTCGCTCTTCGAAGATGCCGCCGAGTTCGGCCTCGGCATGCGACTCGCCATCGACAAGCAACGGCAATACGGCCTCGAGCTGGTGGAGCGACTCCGTGAATGGATCGGCGACGACCTCGCCGAAGCGATCATCCACGCCGACCAGACGACGGAAACCGGCATCGAGGAACAACGGAAGCGGGTCGAGCAGCTCCGACGCAGGATTGGAGAGTATACGCTGCCCGAAGCCCGGGACCTCGAAGCCGTACTGGACTCGCTCGTCAGCAAGAGCGTCTGGATCATCGGCGGCGACGGCTGGGCGTACGACATCGGCTACGGCGGTCTCGACCACGTCCTGGCGACCGGGCGAAACGTGAACCTGCTCGTGCTCGACACCGAGGTGTACTCGAATACCGGCGGGCAGGCGTCGAAAGCGACAGGCCTGGGTGCCTCCGCCAAGTTCGCCGCAGGCGGCAAACCGACACCGAAGAAGGATCTTGCCCGTATGGCGATGTCGTACGGGTACGTCTACGTCGCGCAGGTGGCGTTAGGAGCCAACGACAACCAGGCCATCAAGGCCTTCCTGGAAGCCGAGTCGTACGACGGACCGTCAATCATCATTGCTTACTGCCAGTGCATCGCCCACGGTATCGACATGGCGAAAGGTATGCACCAGCAGGAGCTTGCAGTCGATTCGGGATACTGGCCGCTCTTCCGCTTCGATCCGCGACGCAAGGCCGAAAATAAACCACCCCTCCAGCTCGATTCGCGTCCACCCAAAATCCCCCTCGAGGACTATATTTACAACGAGAACCGGTACCGCCTGGTCCGTGCCACGAATCCGGAGGTTGCCGCCCAATTCTTGAAGAAAGCGCAGGAAGCGGTCAACGAAAAGTGGCGTGCGTACGAACGGATGGCGTCGGCAGGCGGGGATGGGGCTGCCGGACCGGCTCCGGCTCCCCCGAAGAGCCCGAAGGAGATGCTGCCCGGCAAGCTCCCTCCGGCGAAGGTCCCGGGAGTACCCGTCCGGCCGGCAGGTCCGCCGAAAAACGGCAACCGGCCCCCGCAAAAATAGAAGAATGTCTCTGTAGTCTAATCGAGAAACCCGTATGGATCTTAGCACAACCTACCTCGGCATGAAGCTGAAGAACCCGCTCGTGCCGTCGGCCTCTCCCCTCTCACACGAACTGGACAACATCCGGCGGATGGAGGACGCGGGAGCCGCTGCCATCGTGATGCACTCGCTCTTCGAAGAGCAGCTCACACACGAGAGTCGGCAGCTCGACCATTACCTCAGCTCATACACCGACAGCTTCGCCGAGGCCTTGAGCTGGTTCCCCGAGATGGAGGACTACAACGTAGGCCCCGAGGGATACCTCAATCGCATACGCGAAGCCAAGGAGGCGGTCGACATCCCGATCATCGGCAGCCTGAACGGCGTATCGAGCGGTGGGTGGATCGAATACGCCCGGAACATCCAGGAAGCCGGCGCCGACGCCCTCGAGCTGAACATCTACTACATCCCGACCGACCCCCGCATGACCGGCGCCGACGTCGAGAAGATGTACGTGGACGTCGTCCGGGACGTCAGAAACAGCATCTCGATCCCCCTTGCGGTCAAGCTGAGTCCCTACTTCAGCGCGATGGCAAACGTGGCGCAGCAGCTTGCAGATGCCGGCGCCGACGGCCTCGTACTCTTCAACCGGTTCTACCAGCCCGACATCGACCTGGACGAGCTGAAGGTCGTGCCCAACCTGGTGCTCAGCAGCGCGCACGAAATGCGGCTGCCTCTCCGCTGGGTGGCTCTGCTCTACGGTCGGGTCAAGGTGGACTACGCCATCACGAGCGGCGTGCACAACTATACCGACGTGCTCAAGGGTGTGATGGCCGGCGCCAACGTCGTGATGATGGCGTCGCTCCTCCTGCAATACGGCATCGACCAGATCGCCACGCTCGAGCACGAGGTCAAGAACTGGCTCGAGGAGCACGAGTACGAGTCGCTGGCACAGGCCCGCGGCAGCATGAGCCAGCAGCACGTCAACGAACCCGCCGCCTTTGAGCGCGCGAACTACATGAAGGTCCTCCAGTCCTGGCGCCCCGACCCTGCCGGGCAAAAGACCTTCACCACGGGCAACGGCTACTGATAGATCCCGATTCACGTTCACCCGGCCCTCCGCGCCATCCGGCGTGGAGGGCTTTTTTCTTCGGCAACTGGACCTTTATACCCACATGTGACCTCGCCCTGGAGTACATTTCTCATGTACAGTCTTTCAACACGCCCACCCCACCCAAATGAACAGGCCGTCACTCAAACGATCCTTCTTCCAGCGCCTTCTGGGCAAACCCGCCACGACGCTACCGCTCGACTCTGGTTGCTGGACGGACGATACTAAAAGAATCGTGGTCGACCTCGACCGCGCCCCCGAGCTGTCACAACCCTACGGAGCCCTCCGCATCGAAGCCAGCACGCTGCCCAGGCGGATCCTGGTCGTCCGAGACGCCGAAGGAAACTACAGGGCCTACTGCAACCACTGCAATCACGGCGGCCGACATCTCGACCCGGTGCCCGGGACCGAGTACTTGCAATGCTGTAGCGTGGGGAAATCGACTTACACGGTCGAAGGTGAAGTAGTATCAGGACCCGCCGCTCTGCCGCTGACGGTCTACCCCACGCACGTCGAAGGCCACCTTCTGTACGTCGACATTGCGTAAGCGCTTTAATAGGTAAACGGTCACCGCACTAGCGCGTCAAGCTGGCAGTGGAGCCGGTAGTTTGCGGCACGATCGGTGGTGACTTCGATCAGGACGGGACGGTCGCCGCTGCTTGCCGCATGGTAAGCCTCGATAAAAGCCTCCGGTGTGTCGGGGTGGTGGTACTCGAGACCGAACATCCGGGCGGCTGCTTCGAAGGTGTACCCGTGGGGCGTGCCGAAGAGCGGCTCGAACACATCGTCCTGACCGGCCTGGGGAAGAAAAGAAAAGATGCCGCCTCCGTCGTTATTGACGACGACCACGACTACGGGGACGGGCAGCTTGCGCAGCAGGGCGAGCGAGTTCAGGTCGTGGAGCAAGGCCAGGTCGCCGAGCACCAGCGTCACCGGCTTTTTCAGACCTAAAGCGAAACCGGCGGCGGTCGCCGCCGTGCCGTCGATGCCGCTCGCACCCCGGTTAGCGGCCACCCGTACCTCCGGTCCTACGGCCGTTCCAAATCGGTCCATGTCCCGGACGGGCATGCTGCTCCCCAGAAAGAGCCCGTGCCCCTCGGGGATCAATCCTGAGATCAGCCGGGCCACCAGCGGCTCGGAAAGCTCACTTGCCTCCTCAAAGTAACGATTGAGCGTTTCACCGGCCTTTTTCGACGCGGCTACCCACGACGAGGTCCATTCAGTCGCCCGCCCAATCCGTTCGGGTAAATAGTCGGTAAGCGCCTCGCAAAGCGCCGCCACGGAGGCTTCGACGTGCCACGTGACCCGGTGGTCCGGATCGAAACGGGCGGGGGAATTGCGGACGACGATCAGATGACGGGGACGGCTCTGCGTGACGAACTGCTGCAGCCGTTTCGAGGCGCCCCGGCTCCCGAAATAAACCACCACCTCGGGCCGGTGCGCCTGTGCGAAGTCTTTAGACAACAGGACCTGGTCGTAGTACGGTACGGCGCCCGGATAATCGCCGGCTCCGAGCCTGACCTGCGACCCGACGTCGGGCAAAAACGGCACGCCCAGCCGTGTGGCCAGCTCCGCAACGGCCCTGCCTTCCGCAACCGTCGGCAGCCTGCCTGCGATCAGCAACGTCCGCTCGCTCTCGGTCAGCAGTCCGGTGAGGCGTCGTAAATCTTGAGGTTCAGGCAGCACGTTCGAGACGGAGTAGGTCGTATAAGGCGTCTCTCCCGATCCCCAGGCTTCGAGGCTGGATGGCAATGCGAGTTCGGCCGATGGGACGAGGGGTTCGCGGAACATACAGTTGAGATGGACCGGCCCGGCCGGCGCACGAAGGGAACGGTAAACCGCCTGGTCCACCGTCGTCAAAACGAAGGCCGGATCGATGGCCGGGTCTGGTACGGGCAGGTCGAGCTGCCACCGCACGTAGTCCCCGAAGATCTTGGCCTGGTCGATCGTCTGGTTTGCGCCGGTTTCGCGCAGCTCGGGAGGGCGGTCTGCCGTCAGCAGAATGAGGGGCACACCGTCGGTGGCGGCTTCGACGACGGCAGGCAGGCCGTTGGCCACCGCCGTGCCGGAGGTCGTGATCCAAACGGCGGGCTTTCCCGTAGCTCTCCCGTAGCCGAGCGCTGCGAAGGCCGTGCCTCGCTCGTCGAAGTGCACGTGATACCGGGCGCGCCTGTTTCGCGCCACGGCCAGCGCCAGCGGCGTGCTGCGCGAGCCGGGCGCGAGAAAAAAATGGCCGGCTCCCGACCGCAGCAGCTCTTCCACGATCAGCTTAGCCCAGAGATACTGCACGTTCGGTGCGTCGATGGCCATCTATACCTTGAGTAGATTCGAAAATCCAGGCCGTAAGGTGTTCTACGCGATGCGTTTCAGACGGGCAAACTTGAGTGCGAGTTTTTTCTGCCCGACCGTCGGGAAAAACACGACCGCCTTTGCCTGATCCCCCGTGCCCTCCATGGAGAGCACCTTCCCCTCGCCGAACAGGTGGTGCTCGACGCGTGCCCCCGGTACGATTTCGGCCTCGCCTTCGTCGTACATCACGACGCGCTGACCATTTCGCTCCGGTCTTCGCGCGGGTCCCGACGCCGGAGCGCCCATCCGAAGGCTCTTCCTGTAGTAGTGAGGGTCGATCTCCTCGTACGAATACCCACCCTCGTCCGAAAGCGTGAATCGGCTCCTGTTCCCGGAGAAGGCCACGCCTGCTTCGGTCCGAATGACGTCTCCTTCGACTTCGTCGAGAAAGCGGCTCCTTACGCACGCCTGCTGATCCCCGTACCGGAAGCGGCTGCGGGCGTACGAGAGGTACAGCCGCTCCTCCGCCCGTGTGACGCCCACGTAGAACAACCGGCGCTCCTCTTCGAGCTGCTTCCGGTCCTGAGCCGCCTGTGCAAGTGGGAAAAGCCCCTCCTCGAGGCCCGTGATGAACACGACGGGGAACTCGAGGCCTTTCGAGGCATGGAGGGTCATCAGCGTCACTTTGTTCTCGTCGCCGTCCTCCTGGTCGGCGTCCGTAAGGAGCGATACCTCCTGGAGGAACCCACTCAGCGTCGCGTTTTCGTTGGCCTCGGTGTACTCCGCGATGGCGCTGATGAGCTCCTGGACGTTCTCCCAGCGGACGAGGCTCTCCTGCGTGTTTTCCTGCCTGAACTCGCGCAGGATTCCGGTTTCCTCGATGAGGTCCCGCGCCACCACGTCCGGCGGGCTCTTAACCGCCGCCTGGCTGTTGACGTAGGTCGCAATCAGCGCGTGGAATTTTTCGACCGCCGCCTGCGCTCGTGGCGTGAGCCCGACGTCCTCGATGCGCTCGATGGCCTGCCACATCGATAGGCCGTGCCGGCGGGCGTAGTCCTCGATCTGGTCCTGCGTTTTGTCGCCGATGCCACGGGTCGGGTAGTTGATTACACGCCGGAGGCTCGCCGTGTCGTTCGGGTTCACGATCAGGCGCAGGTACGCGAGGACGTCCTTGATCTCGCGCCGCTGGTAGAACGACGTGCCGCCGATGATTCGATACGGGATGCCGCCTCGCCGCAGGGCGTCTTCGAGCGAGCGGCTCTGTGCGTTGGTCCGGTAGAGCACCGCGTAGTCTCGGAAGGGGTGCCCGAGGCGCACCTGAAGGTCCCGTATCGTCCGTTCGACTTTTTGCGCCTCGTCTTTTTCCGAGATCGCCTCCATCAGCGTCACGTAGTCGCCTTCCCGGTTTTCAGTCCACAGCGACTTTTCTAGCTGGTCCTTGTTGTGTTTGATGATCGATCCCGCCAGCTTCAGGATACGCTGGGTGGAGCGGTAATTGCGCTCGAGTCGGACCGTCGTGGCGTTCGGGTAATCCCGCTGGAACGAGAGGATGTTGCCGATGTCGGCGCCGCGGAAGGCGTAGATGCTCTGCGCGTCGTCCCCCACGACGCAAATGTTGCGATGTTTGGCCGCGAGCATCTTCGCGAGCACGTACTGGGCGTGGTTGGTATCCTGATACTCGTCGATGTGGACGTATTTCCACATCCGCTGGTACTTTTCGAGCACGTCAGGATGCCGCTCGAACAGCTCGATGGGGCGGACCAGCAGGTCGTCGAAGTCCAGCGCGTTCGACCGGCGGAGTGCGTTCTCGTAAGGGCCGAATAAGAGAGCGGCTTTCTCCTGGGCAGGCGTCGCCGCCACACGGGCGTACTCTTCGGGGCTGACGAGCTGGTTCTTCGCGCTCGAGATCAGGCTCCGCATGGACTGGACGCTGAACGTCTTGCTGTCGATGTTGAACTGGTGCATCAGGTCCCGAAGGATACGCTCGGTATCGTCGGTGTCGTAGATGCTGAAGTCCGACGTGTACCCGATGTGATCGGCCTCTCGCCTGAGCACGCGCGCAAACATCGAGTGGAACGTACCCATCCACATGCCCTTTGCCCGCTCCTCGCCGACGAGACGCAGGATGCGCTCCTTCATCTCACGCGCTGCCTTGTTGGTGAACGTGAGCGCAATGATCTCGGAGGAGCGTGCCTTTCCGTTCGCGATCAGGTAGGCAATCCGGTGGGTCAGCGTCCGGGTTTTGCCGGAGCCCGGGCCTGCAATGATCAGAACGGGCCCGTCGGTCGCCAGAACGGCCTCCTGTTGTTCGGGGTTGAGCCCCTGGAGGATCAGCTCGGCCTCCTCCGTCTTTTTGTTCGATTCACCCCCGTCAAACGAAAGCTGATACTGGCGCATGCTGGACAAATTATTGGGTACAACCTCTACACTGAATTAAGACGAAAACCACGCCGGGTGGCACGACATGCTCTCTCACGGCAGACCGGCGGCGCCGTTCCGTGACGAGTCAAGATAAGCAACCGGCCGCTGAACTGTTTCCTTTCAACAGGCTTTCTTCCCGAGCGTGCCGCCCGGGCGAAGAATAACGCCCTTTGACTTCGATATTTCGACGGGAATTGAAACCCTGTCGGGGAATCTAAATAAAACATCGACCTCCTAAAAAATCCGAATGACGAATGCGCCGCTTCGTACGACTTCACTTTCTCTTTCTCCTGACGTTCGGAGTCTCGATTTATGGCTTCGGGCAGACGGCGCCCGGCAGCCATACGGCCTCGAGCGCCGAGCTGTTCGAACCGCTCGACCTGCCCGAGCCGAATTTGTATCGCACCGCTTCGGGCGCACCGGGACCCGCGTACTGGCAACAGCGTGCGGACTACAAGATCTCGGTGAATCTCGACCCGTCGACGCACCGGGTGTCAGGAACGGTGAAAATCACCTACACGAACAACTCGCCGGACACACTCGGCTTCCTATGGCTCCAGCTCGATCAAAACCTGTTTTCACCCGAAAGCCGCGGCGCATCGCTGAACTCCGGCAGGTCGCGCTGGCGCGGTGCGATCGACGAGGGCGGGTTCGAGATCACCCGCGTCGAAGTGGCCCGTCAGGAAGGCAGGGAGTCGCCCGGGTACTTCATCGACGATACGCGCATGCGCGTCACGCTCGGCGAGCCTCTGCCGCCGGGAGGATCGACGCTCGACCTTGAAATAGACTTCTCATTCGTCGTGCCCCCGTACGGAGCCGACAGAATGGGCAGGCTCGACGTTTCCCGCGGGACCGTCTACCAGCTCGCCCAGTGGTACCCCCGTATGGCCGTCTACGACGACGTCAACGGGTGGAATACGTTGCCCTACCTCGGCCAGGGTGAGTTCTACCTCGAGTACGGCGACTTCGAGGTCGAGATCACCGTCCCACGCGACTTCGTCGTCGTCGCCACCGGAATGCTGCAAAACGAAGAGGACGTGCTGACCGCCGAGCAACGCGCCCGGCTCGAAGAGGCGCGCAAGAGCGCCGAGACGGTCTTTATTGCCCGCCCGGAGGAGGTCGGCACGGCCGCCTACCGGCCGGACGGCGATGAACCGCTCACCTGGCGTTTCCGCGCCGAGAACGTGCGGGACTTCGCGTGGGCTGCGTCACAGGCCTTCATCTGGGACGCCGCATCGTGGGAAGACGTGCTCGTGATGTCGGCGTACCCCCACGAAGGCCTCGGCGACGGCGCCGACCCGACGAGACCCGGATGGGAAAAGTCGACCGAGTACGTGCGCCATTCGATCTCGTACTATTCGGGGACGTGGTACCGGTACCCTTACCCGGTGGCGATCAACGTGGCGGGCATCGTCGGCGGCATGGAGTATCCAATGATCGTCTTCTGCTCGGTGCGCGCACGCGGGCAGGCGCTCTTTGACGTCACCGACCACGAGATCGGCCACTTCTGGTTCCCCATGATCGTCGGAAACGACGAACGGCGTCACGCGTGGATGGACGAGGGGTTCGACACCTTCATCAACTACTACTCCACGGTGGCATACTACGGCGCCGACGAAAACACAGAGAATGACCCCTCTTCGTTTACCGGCGCCATGCTTTCCCGGGCTAGCCAACAACCCGTTTACACCGGGCCCGACCGCATCCAGGGAGGCGGTCTCGGCCTTCTCGCGTACTACAAACCCGCCGCCGCCCTGATGCTGCTGAGAGAACACGTCCTCGGCGAAGAACGGTTCGACACAGCCTTTCGCGAGTACATCCGGCGGTGGGCATTCAAACACCCACAACCGGCCGACTTCTTCCGCACCATGGAGAGCGTGGCCGGCGAAGACCTGGACTGGTTCTGGCGCGGCTGGATCTTCGGCACCGGCCGGCTCGATCAGGCCGTTGAAGCCGTCACGAGCACGGCGGACGGAACCAGTATCCGTGTGGCGAACCTCGGCGGCGTCGTCATGCCGGCCGAGCTGTCCGTCACACTCACGGACGGACGAGACCTGCGCTTCACCATTCCCGTCGAAACCTGGGCAACGGGCAATCAGACGGAGGTGCAGGTGCCGGCCACCGGCATCGTACGCGCCGTCCTCGACCCCGAAGGCAAGCTCCCCGACATCAACCGGAACAACAATCTCTGGACCCCTTCTCCCGGGACCGGCACAGACCCGGCGCCGACCGGCCGTTGATCTGCCCCTGAAAAAGTAAGGGTAAAACACTTCTTCCGGAGCATCACGAAAAATCGGCAGATAAAAGATGGGGCGCGTGACTATATTTGCGCGTTCCATCCAATCTTCGACCGTGTGCCGTGCCGTTTCCGGCGCGTTCGCGCAGAACCGATTTTTCAATGGTGCTCATCACACTCTTACGGGGTATCCTCGGCCTGGCCGTCATTCTGTCCATTGCCTTTCTCCTTTCCCGTGGCCGCCGGAACATCAACTGGAGACTCGTCGGTGCGGGTTTACTCCTCCAGATCATCCTGGCTGTGTTCATCCTCAAGGGGGAGGAGATGGGAGCTTTCTTTGCGCCGCTCGGCTGGCCGAAGGCGTTTTTCTCCTGGGTCAGCTCGTTCTTCGTCCTCGTGCTGAACTTCACGACCGAAGGCGCCCGTTTCGTCTTTGGCGACCTGGCCGTCAGCCCCGGCAGCGAGGGCAGCCTGGGGAGCTTCTTTGCCTTCCAGGTCCTGCCGACCATCATCTTCTTCAGCGCGCTCATGTCCATCCTGTATTACCTGGGCATCATGCAGCGTGTGGTGCAGGGTATGGCGTGGGCCGTGAGCCGCTTCCTCGGTACGAGCGGCGCGGAATCGCTATCGGTAACCGCCAACATCTTCGTCGGGCAGACCGAGGCGCCGCTGGTCATCCGGCCGTTCCTCGAAAAAATGACCTATTCCGAGCTGATGGCCGTCATGACGGGCGGGATGGCGACGATCGCCGGAGGCGTGATGGCGGCGTACATCCAGATGCTCGGCAACTCCTTCGCTCAGGCGCAGGGCCTGGACCTCGACGCTGCTCGTCTGCTGTTTGCCGAGCAGCTTCTCGGCGCCAGCGTGATGGCTGCCCCCGCCGCGCTCGTACTCTCAAAGATCCTCATCCCTGAAACCGAAACGCCCGAAACGAAGGGTAAGGTGCAGGTCCAGATCGAACGAACGCAGAAGAATGTCATCGACGCGGCCGCCAGCGGGGCTGCCGACGGCCTCAAGCTCGCCCTCAACGTGGGCGGTATGCTGATCGCCTTCATCGCGCTGATTGCGATGATCAATTACATCATCGGATGGGTGTCAGGATTCTTCGGAACGGTGGTCACCCTGCAGCAGCTCTTCGGCTGGGTGCTCGCTCCCATCGCGTGGCTGGTAGGGGTGCCGTGGGCGGACGCCGTGTCGTTCGGTTCGCTGCTTGGAACGAAAATAGTCGTCAATGAATTTGTAGCCTACCTCGGTCTTGCGGACAGTATCGAAGCCGCCGCGTTGCTTCCCAAAACAATCGTCATGGCTACGTTTGCACTTTGCGGCTTCGCGAATTTCTCCTCGATAGCAATCCAGATCGGAGGGATTGGTCCGCTTGCCCCTTCCCGGACGTCGGAACTGGCCAGGCTGGGCCTGCGTGCCGTACTGGCCGGCACCCTGGCGAACTTGATGACGGCTGCGATAGCCGGGGTGCTGGTCGGCTGACGGCCCGGTTTCCGGCGTGCGGAGGCATTCCTGTTAAATCAACGGAGAGATTATGATAGATTGGTTCAATCAATTTGACCCGGTAATCCAGGCGCTGATTGCAGGATTGTTCACGTGGGCCGTAACCGCACTCGGCGCCGGACAGGTCTTTTTTACCCGAAGATTCAACCGGGCTGTGCTCGATACGATGCTCGGGTTTGCGGCTGGCGTGATGATCGCCGCCAGCTTCTGGTCGCTGCTCGTTCCCTCGATCGACATGGCCGAGATGCAGGGTATCCCGAAGTGGCTGCCCGCCACCGTCGGATTCCTGCTGGGCGGCATTTTCCTTCGGCTCGGCGACCATTTTCTGCCCCACCTCCATCCCGGCCTGCGCCTGGCAGAAGCCGAGGGACCCAGGACGTCGTGGCGGCGGGCGACGTTGCTCGTGCTTGCCATCACCCTGCACAACATCCCCGAAGGACTCGCCGTGGGGGTGGCGTTCGGCGCGGCCGGTCTGGCGCTCGACCTCGGTGAGGGCGCGACGCTTGCGGGCGCCATCTCGCTCGCGATCGGTATCGGCCTGCAAAACTTCCCGGAGGGGATTGCCGTCGCAATGCCGCTGAGGGGCGAGGGGCTCACGAGGCTCAAGAGCTTCTGGTACGGGCAGCTCTCCGGCATCGTCGAACCGATTTCGGCCGTCTTCGGCGCTACGGCGGTGCTGACCGTTCAGCCGATCCTTCCGTATGCCCTCGCGTTTGCTGCCGGCGCCATGATCTACGTCGTCGTCGAGGAGCTCATCCCCGAGTCGCAGCAGAACAAAAACACCGACCTCGCCACCCTGGGCGTGATGGGCGGATTCACCGTGATGATGATCCTGGACGTGGCGCTATCGTAGGTATGTGGACATTTGATCAAACGACGGGCTGAATTTCCCCACTTCTAAAGATTTTATCGTACTCTTTCGTATCTGGTGTGGCCATCCATCCTGGCCACCTGATGCACTCCGATCGCACCCGGCTGACCGGTTTACCACGTTGTTAATAAAGGGCATTATCAGTATTATTCTGTGCCGGTCCATGATGGCGTCGGCGCCCTATCAGGTGACTCAGACGATGCGGCCTCCTGCTCCCCGGGTGCAGGAGGTCTGACATTTTTTCACTCCGGTTCGTCATACTTCACCCATTGCGTGTAATAGAATCGAGTACCATCGACGATGCGTTTGTTACGGAAATCAGAACCGGAATCCGGCGATGTCTTTGGCCGGTGGAGCCGCAGGCTCCGGGCGTCGGACAGAGCTGCTTTCGCTGAAGTATTTCGGGTGTTGAACGAGCCGCTGCTTCGATACGCGTGGCGCCTGACCGGTGACGAGGCGGCCGCACAGGACATCGTGCAGGATACGTTTCTGAAGCTGTGGCAAGTCCGTGAAACGCTCGACGACGATCGCTCTTTGAAGGCTTACCTGTACCGGATCGTGCGAAACCTCGCGCTGAACCATCTCCGCGCGAGCTCACAGCACGCCACTCCTACCGAGGATACCGACGCGTGGAGATCCGATAATGACACCCCGGTTGACGAGGTGATCGACGCGGAAATCCTCGACCGGTCGATGAAACGCTGGGTGGAGGACATGCCGGAACGCCGCCGCGAGGCCTTCCTGCTGAGCCGCAACCACGGCCTGAGCCACGAGGAGATAGCACAGGTAATGAATCTGACGCCCCGAACGGTAAATACCCATATCGTGCTCGCCCTCAAAGACCTGCGAATGCGGATCGGGCAGCTAGAAGAAACATCCGAACAACGATGAGTAAAACCAGCGACATGCCGGAATCGGCCCCAAAAAGGCTCGGCGCTCCGCCTGTCCGCCCGCCCGCACTTCCCCCCGAGGTGCTGGCGGAAATCGCTCCGTCGAGCGATGCGGAACGGGAGGAGTTACTCCGCGCCTGGGATGTTGCCGGCCGCCTCCTGGATGACCCCGCACACGGACCGGACTTCTCGCGTGCGGGCGATCAGATCTGGCAAAACCTGGAAGCTGCAATTGGCCGGGAGACCCGCCGGTCCCCCCTCCGCCTCGTCCGCGTCAATACGTACCGCGCGGTGGCCATCGCCGCCTCCATTGCCCTGCTGGTTGCCATCGGAACCATTTTTTATCTGCAACCGATCACAGTTACTGCTCCCTACGGCCAGACGGCATCAATCGACCTTCCCGACGGCTCTCACGTCGAGCTGAACAGTGGCTCCACGCTCACCTATCCCCGATTCTTCTCAAGCAAGGGACGCAACGTCTACCTGGAAGGCGAAGCCTTCTTCGACGTCGCCTCCAGCAAAGTCCCCTTCAACGCGACCACGTTCAACGCCGTCGTGACCGTTCTTGGCACCGAGTTTAACGTCCGCTCCTGGAAGAACGAGCCTTCCGCCTTTACGGAGGTCGTGCTGGCATCCGGCTCCGTCCGGCTCGCATCGCTCAGCGACAGGAGCAACGCCGTCACGCTGGAGCCTGGCCAGAGCAGCCGTGTGATCGCCGAGGCCTCCGCACCGGCAATGCCGGCGGCTGTCGGTGTGTCCGACGCACTGGCGTGGCGCAGCGGCCGCTTCGTCGCTACGAACCAGAGCGTCACGTCGGTCCTCGACGAGCTCGAACGGCGGTACGACATCAGCATCAACCACAGGTCCGCGCAGATCCTCGAAGGCTCCCTCTCGCTGAGCTACGAGAAAAAAGATGGCGCCGAAACGATTTTGAACGACATCTGCGTGCTGAAAAACTGCACGGTCAAGCCTGTAGATGGCGGTTTCGAGCTTCACCCGCTGCCCTGACGACCCAACTGCTAATTTCCTTTGAAAAGGGGGTGCATCGTTCCGGTGCACCCCCTTTTTCGTATCATTACTATCTGGATACTTCGTTCTTTTTTGAATAATCACGGCGGCTTTTGGGATACCTGTACCGCACCGGTATCTTTGGAAGCTGCAACGAGCAACCGTTCGTTCCAGACAACTTCCACCCGTTAAACAAGGTTGACACGGTCTACCATTCTCCCCGACGGTACTGTAAGCCCCCTCTACCCGACGATTCTCGATGAACCACCGGCGCTCGCTCGTTTCCCTATGGATGCTGATGCTTTGTTGCATCCTGCTGTCACTGGGGATCGTGGTTCCCGTACAGGCGCAGAGCACCAACCAACACGAGAGTGGTGAGCGTCCCCTTGGCGACGTCCTGACTGAGCTGGCTTCCCTGCACCACGTCGACCTGATCTACGACCCGGAGCTCACGGAAGGCCTCACGACGTCGGTCGAGCTGCAAAACATCCCCTTCGAGGACATGCTTCGGCGTCTGCTCGCCGACACCCACCTCGATTATCGCCGCCTGCCTTCTGGTACGTACCAGGTCATCCGAAGGGTCGTTCAACCCCGCGTGCTGTACGGCGCCGTCGAGGGTTCGATCATCGATCGGGAGACCGGCGAGCCGCTGCCAAATGCCCACGTGCTGCTGGCCGACGCGTCCGCCGGTACGGCCACTGACGACCGGGGCCTCTTTTCGTTCAACCGTGTCGAGCCCGGCCAGCATTACGTCCTGGCCCGATTCCTGGGGTACAACACCGTGATCGATACCGTGCAGGTCATTCCTGACCAGCGCACCGTGGTGGAGATTGCCCTCGAACCCCAGGCGCTGATCATCGCCCCGCTCGTCGTCGAAGGCACGCACGATCCGCACGAAACCTCCGGCTTGGTCGATGGCTTCGGGAACTTCGCTTTCCAGGCGATGGGCCGGCCGGACGTGGTGCTCGGACTCAATCAGCTGATGGGCGTCCGCGTGGGCGACGCCACAGCGGACGTCCACGTTCAGGGCGGTGAATCGGGAGAGCATCAGTTCAGGCTGGACGGCGTGCCGATCTTCGAGCCCGTGCACCTTCGCGGCCTGCTTGGCGCCTTCAGCCCGTTTGCAATCCAGCGAATCACGGTACACAAAGCCGGCTTCGGTGCTCCGTTCGGGAGCCATCTCTCCGGCGTCCTGCTCGCCGAGCATTCCGTCACCGGACCCCCCAATCGAAACCTCGATCTCCAGGTCGATCCGCTGAGCTTCAATGGACGCCTGTACGGCGCCGTCGGTAAACCCGGCGGATTCACCGGCCGTTTTATGGCGACCTTACGCAGAAGCCTGTGGGACGTCTACCAACCCGACGCTTTCAAAAACCTGCTCAAGGAGTGGAATACGCCGGACACCTTCCTGCCTCAGTACTCCCTTTACGCCCTGAAGGTGATCGACGAAAGCCTGATCGACGGATTGCCCAGCCTCGACACGCTGCGCATCTCGCCGCTGAGTGAGCCCGCCCTCGAATTCACCGACCTCCACGCGGTTGCCCGGCTCCAGTTCGGACCCTCTCACCGTATCTACACCTCTTTTTATCGTGGTTTGAACCGGCTCAACGGTAACCAGACCCTCATCCACCTCGAAAGCAGCGGCGACGGCCTCGACGTCGAAGAAGACCCGTTTCCCAAGAAAGCCGCTGAAGGCGAGGCTTCGTTGAGCACCGACGAGTACGGCTGGACGAACTCGCTCGGCCTCCTGGAATACACGGGGGCATGGAGCCCGCGCGTCGCCGCCAAGCTCCGCCTCCACGGCAGCCGCTACCGGCTCTCGCACACGTACAACACGAGCGAATCGGGCATCCAGGGGATTCCGATGCCTGACGGATCGTTCCTGCCCATCCGCTACGTATCGGGCACCCGGGCCACCGACGACGGCAACGGTATCAGTGAGGCCGGCGTCGAAGCGACGCTCGATTTCGCACCGCACCGGCGCCACCTCTTCGAGGTCGGCGTGGAAGCCGTCCGGACGGACTCCCGGTTCAGCATCGAGGACGTGTTTTCGCGTCCCATCACACACGAGGCCAACGACTGGCGAGTGGCCGGCTTCATCCAGGAACGTGCCCTGATAGGCAATGGTGTCGAGGTGACCGCCGGCCTGCGGGCTACGAGCCTGTCGCAGCAGGAGCCGGTCTTCCTGGAACCCCGGTTGAGTCTCGGCAGGAAACCCGGACGGGGAGGGAGGTGGACGTGGAACCTCTCGACGGGGATCTACCGCCAGTTCATCAACCAGTTCAGCATGAGCGTGCTCAGCCCGAGCGCGTTGCTCTCGTCGATCCGATTCTGGCTGCCGGTCGACTCCACCGTCACACCGCCCAAAGCCTACCACTTTGCCGCCGGCGCCGGATATTCACCCTCGTCCAGGCTGTCGCTCCGGCTCGAATCGTACTATAAGAAGCAGCCCCACCTGCTGACGATCGATTATCCTGCGCTCAAGCCCGACCTCGAGCTGAACGTGGTCGATACCACGAGCACCGGCCAGCAGTCGTTCATCCGGGACGGCAATGGTTTTGCTTACGGCGGCACGCTCTCGGCGGAGTACACGACGACGTACCTGAGGTTCATGGTTCGGTACAACTTCAACGTGGCGAGGCGAACGCGGACCCTGCTCCCGGACAACACCACGGAAACCAATACTGCCTCGGCGCTGACAGCAGAGGAGTCCGACCCGGCGGTAGAAAGCTCGGCGAGCCGGTACGAGCAGGTCCCGTGGAATGAACCTCACCGAATCGACGTCGCCGTCGACTGGTCTCCGATCAAACCCTTCTCGGCGACCGTTCGCTGGACGGGCGCCTGGGGACGGCGCTGGGGCTTTCGGCAATCATACTACGATTACCTCGCCACCTACCCTGTCCCGACCCACCAGATCGGTGACATCAACTTCCTGCACCCAGACGATCACCGGCTAGAGCCGATCTATCAGCTCGACGTAGGGCTCGCCTATTCGCTCGATTTCGACGTCGCCGCCCTCCAGTTACGGCTGGACGTGCTGAACGTCCTCGACCGCGACAATACGGCCGACTGGACCGCCCGCCCGGTACAAACCGAAGGCCAGACCTTCATCGAAAAGGTGCCGAGAACGCTCTTGCCCCGTATCGCAACGCTGGCGGTACGCCTGGCGTGGTGATCTGCCTAAAATTGACTTTATATGTTGTTACACATTCGTCATTCTTCACATGTGCGGTGTATTAAAGAAGGACGGAGCCTCCAGCGACAGGCGGCTTTCCGTCTCTCCCGACCACATGTTGTACCTTCCTCAAATGAAATGTAAATCTGTTACTGCGCTTCTAACGCTCATACTGGTGATTGCGGCCCCTGCCTTCGGGCAGCCGTTTACGCCCGTTCCCCTGAGCGTAGAACCCATGGTGTTCGGCGGAATCGTCACGGCGGACTTCGACGCCGACGGCTTCCTCGACGTTCTGATGACCGGCAGTGAAGCCGCCAACCCGAAGCTCGTTACCAAACTGTACCTCAACGACAGCCTCTCCGTTGACGGCCGCGTCATCCTCCGCAACGCGCAACACGAATTCAAAGCCCTCAAAAACCCCTCTCTCGAAGCAGGGGACTACGACAACGACGGCGACATCGACCTCCTGTACTCTGGCAGCCAGGGAGTCATCATCTACAGAAATGACGGTGCGGCTGGTTTCACCGGTTTTACCGTATGGGTCGCCGGCAACACGTCACCCGGCAGCTACATTTGGGAGGTGGTCAACGCCCCCGCCGCAGTATGGGGCGATTACGACCGTGACGGCGACCTCGACATCCTCGTCGGGCATCCATCGAAGACCACCATCTTCCGCAACGAAGGCAACGACCGGTTCGTCGACGCCGGCGTCACCCTACCACCGCTGACGAGCCCCACAGTCGCGTGGGGCGACTACGACGGCGACGGCGACCTCGACATCCTCCTCGTTCACCGGCCGCTCCAGGGTGAACCGTTCACCCGCATCTACCGGAACGATCGAGCCCTCGGGTTCAATGAATCCGGCGCCGTCCTCCCCGGCATCCGTTCAGGCTCCGTCGCCTGGGCCGATTACGACAACGACCGGGACCTCGACGTGCTCATCATGAGCAACAGCCCGCTGACCGACAATGCCGCCATCAGCGGGATCTACCGCAACGACGGGGAGACCTTCGTCAAAACGGCTGATACCTTCGTCCAGGCTGCCTACGCCGACTGGATGGACTTCAACGGCGACGGCAAGCTCGACGTGTTCGTCAACGGCTCGGACGTGGAAGGCACGTTCATCCGGTTCTACCGGCAAGGTGAACAGGGCTTTGAAGCACTGCCCGACCGGTTGCCCGGCGTCTGGTTCGGCGACATCGTCACGGGCGACATCGACCGGGACGGAGACCTGGACGTGCTGATGACCGGTCGCGTGATCGCCGGTAAAACCACGACCCCGCAGGTGACCTGGCTCCGGAACGAAGCCCCCGCCCGGACTAAAACACCACCGCCACCCGTACGGCTCGACGGCTACCTGAGAGGGGACGTCATGACCCTTTCGTGGAGCCCCTACACCTCGGAAACCGATACCGTACCCGCTCTGGTAACCTATAACATTCGGATCGGCACGCAGCCCGGCGCCGGAAACATCGTCTCGGGTATGGCGCTCCCCGACGGCACGAGGCTCGTCCCCGGGCCTGGAAATACCGGCCTCAACACCACGATAACCTTCGTCGGCCTCGACCCTTACAAGGATTATTACTGGAGCGTCCAGGCGGTCGACTACACCGGAACGGCTTCGACCTTTACCACCGGCCCGCGCATCCTCGGGATCGGACGTATCAACGCAGGTTCGCGTCCCGGTAAAGACCTGATCCTCGACAACTTCCCGAACCCGTTCAACCCGCAGACCACCATCCGGTACAGCCTGGAAACTGACACTCAAGTCCACGTTGCGGTTTACAACGTGCTCGGTGCGGAGGTTGCCGTGCTGGTCGACGGGTACCAACCGGCAGGTGTTCACGAGACCGTCTGGGAAGGCCGCGACGCCGCCGGTCGGCAGGTCCCCTCAGGCCTGTACCTCTATCGCCTGCGCACGCCTGACATGACCGTCACGCGAACCATGGTGCTGCTCAAGTGACGTTTGAAACATTGTTGACTGCATACCGATATTAAATGCATTCTGAAATAGTTGCCTTCGCCTGAGCGAAGTTGCTTCGTTTACTTTCGGTGTGCATCAACTCATGCAGTGTATTTTGATAGAGAAGTTTTTCGCGACCTTTGCCGTTCCCACAACGGTAAAGGTCGTTTTTGTTAATACCGAAATGATGCGCAGCTACCCTGAACCATTTTAACGTCGGCCCGAGCTCATGCTTCTGACGATCGTTTTAATGGTAGCAGGGTTTTTGCTGCTTTACTTCGGCGCCGAATGGCTCATTCGCGGCGGCGTATCGATCGCGCTACGCCTCGGCCTGACTCCGCTCGTGGTCGGCCTTACGATCGTAGCTTTCGGCACGAGCAGCCCCGAGCTGGTCGTGAGCATCAACGCATCCCTGTCGGGTAGCGGCGACCTCGCAGTCGGCAACGTCGTCGGTTCGAACATTTGTAACGTTGCGTTGATTCTCGGCCTGACGGCCGTAATCCGGCCTGTGATCGTCGATTCACAGCTCCTTCGCTTCGACGTCCCCGTCGTGCTCGTTTCCTCGATTGTGCTCTTCTGGTTTCTATCGGATGGGTCACTTGGCAGGTTAGAAGGCCTTATTCTTTTTGCCAGCCTACTCGTCTACATTGCGATCAGTCTTCAAATAGCACGCAGATCGCAACAGGCGGTCCGGGAAGAGTTTGCCGAAGCTCTCCCTTCCACGGTAGGCGGGCTCTTCAAGGACATTTTCCTGATTTTGATCGGTCTGGGAATGCTCGTTTTCGGTGCGAACCTGTTCGTCGATGGCGCCGTGGCAATCGCCCGGTTTTTTGGCGTCAGCGAGGCAACGATCGGCCTGACGATCGTTGCA
The DNA here is from genome assembly GCA_966250015.1 of uncultured bacterium. Classification (GTDB taxonomy): domain Bacteria; phylum Bacteroidota; class Rhodothermia; order Rhodothermales; family DASSAV01; genus CBINFS01. The sequence goes on from CBINFS010000011.1 coordinate 96,422, forward strand.
TTGGGCACGAGCCTGCCCGAGCTTGCCACTTCTGCCGTCGCTGCGTTGAAAGGAGAAGGAGACATTGCGATCGGCAACGTGATCGGATCGAACATTTTCAACATCATGAGCATCCTGGGCATCACGGCGATCATCAGCCCCCTCTTTTCCGCCGGAATCGGACTGGTGGACCTCGGCTTGATGGTGATCCTCGTGATCGTCCTGATACCGCTCCTGTGGTCGGGTTTCCGCCTGAATCGCTGGGAGGGTGGATTTCTCCTCTTCACCTACATGGGCTACGTATACTACATCCTGGACGTAGCCGCGTGAAGGTTTGGAAAGACCTTACCCGGTGATGGAACCCCGGCTCAACGTTCGGGTGCGCGGAACGTGATGTTGTACCGGACCCACGAGGGTCCCGGCCGCCAGCTTCCCTTGCGCAGGTAATAAGCGGGGCTCCACTCCATCTGCGTCGTGGCATTCATCGCCATCTGATCGAGCGTAGGATGTACGCCCTCCAGACGTGAGATCGTGAGCGGCTTCCCATCGCTATCGAGATAGATCTGCATCCGGACGGTTCCTTCGATCTGCTTTTCACGGAGGCTGTCCGGGTACGGCGGCATGGGAATGTCCTTCCCGATCTGCTTGGCCAGCATTGGCTCGCGGAAGTGGCTTCGTATGAGCTCGTAGCCGCGGCGCTTGTACTGTTCGACAAAGGCTTCGACGTCTTCGCCAACCGTCGCCTTTTCGATCTCCGGCGTGACGTACCGCTCGAACAATGAATCAACCACCTCGGGGTTGTTCCGGTACAGGCGGATCAGGCTCTGTTTGACGGCATTCACGAACGGCCGCCTGTTTCCACCAGGCTGCCGCGTTGCAGTGAATGCTGAAGGGGAAAAGTACTCGACGTTCGGCACGTTCATCGACAGCAGCGTCTCGAGATCTCGAAACACGCCGCTGGTATCCGCTCCCTCGACCCACCACCGGTTTCCTTCGACCACCCATCCCTCCGGTGGACCAATCGGTATGGCCTCCTCTTCCTGCTTGCAGGCCGAAAAAAGGACCAGAAGTATAGGAACGAGGATGTACGCAGAAAGGAGTCGCGTTCGCATGGATGAACCCGGTGTGTTTAGACGATCTGAAGCGGTGCCCGCTCAGACCGTTGCGGAAGATGACGTCTGCGATACCTGCCCGGCCAGACGTACGAAATACCTGCGCCGGTCCATGGCCACCACGCGTACCTTACTCCCAGCCGCGATAAAGTCTCCCTCCGTTACGACCTCGATGCGTTCACCCTCAATCTCCGCTACTCCGGTCGGCCGTAACGGCGTAAGCGCTACACCCGACTTGCCGAGGTAGCGCGCACGATCTTCACTTTCCCGCTGAGCAAGCAGATCGTCCGAACGAAGGCTCGTGGCCAGAACGAACCGTTCCCACGCCCCGGACGTCCACATCAGGTAAAACACTCCTCCCCCCACGACGAGGGTGCCTACCAGCACCATCACGCCACCGCTGAACCCCCGTTCCGTAAACGTGTATCCTATCGAAAAAATGATCAGCAGGACTCCCGCGATGCCGATGATGTTGAAGCCCGGGACCAGGTAGACCTCGACCATGACGAGGGCGAGACCGAGCAGAATGATCAATATGGGTATCAGCAGGCTCAAGGGATCACATTCGCTATTTCATACAAGATCGTAACACCTGTACGTTTACGAATCAGGCGACAGATGTTTCAGAGGGTGCAGGTTTATCACGAACGGGGCGCACCTCGACCCTGCTACCCCGTACGTGCGTGACCTCCACCAGCGTCTGCGCCGGAACGAACTCGCCCGGCGTTATCACGTCCACCCGTTTCCCGTCAATTTCAGCCACTCCGGAGGGGCGAAGGGGCGTCAGCGTCACTCCCGTGCGGCCGGTCAGTTCCTCGATCGTTTCCGCTGCCGTGTAACCCGCAACACTCGACAATTCGGGCGCCAGAACGAGCTGGTTGAACCGTTCGGATCGCGGCAGGTACCGGCCTAACGAAAAGATAAGCACCACCAGCAATATCATCGTTATCGCCATCGTGATAATGGCCGACGAGATTGCATGCAGCGACGGAAACTGTAAGCCGATATTCGGTATCAGCGCCGCCACCAGCGAAAACACGACCAGCACGAGGCCAGCGATTCCGGCGACGCCGAAACCCGGGGTTATGAAAATCTCGACGAGCAATAGGGCAACCCCGATCCCAAACAGGACGATCTCCCAGCTTTCCACGAGCCCCAGCATGTAATGCGGTGCGAAGAACAGCGCGCCGCCGATGAGGGCAACCGCCCCTGCCAACCCGACGCCCGGGGTCTGCAACTCGAAGTACAACCCGCCCATCATCATAAGCATGAGGATGGACTGGACGACCGGTGAGCCGAAGAACCGCAGCAGACGTTCAGCCCAGGTCGAATGATGCATCACGATCTCGCGTTCGGAGTAGCCCAGCTCTTCGATCAACGCGGAGACGTCGGGCAGGACGGCATCGGCGACACCCAGGCGTAACGCCTCGCTCGACGACAGCGTGAGCACCTGTCCGGCCGGTGACACGCCTTCCACTTCCAGCGATTCGTCGACCATGGCTTCGGCGATGCGCGGGTCGCGGCCGTTGGCCTCGGCCGTCGACCGCATGAGACCCCGCATGTAGCTTTGGTACTTATCCGGAGCCGCCTCCCCGCTCCCGCCTTCGACGACTGTCGCGGCGCCAATCGAAGCGCCGGGGACCATGACGATCCGGTCGGCGGCGTACGAGATCAAGGCTCCCGCCGACGCCGCATTCTTGTCGATCAGCGCCACAGTCGGCACTTCGGCATTCAGCAGCGTTTTGCGGATACGGTCGGCCGCATCGACCAGCCCGCCGAACGTATCGACGTGTAAAATGACGACGGGCGCCTCCGCCGAAACGGCATCACCAAGCGCCCGTTCGAGGTACATGGCCAGTCCTTTATCGATCATACCGTCAACCGGTACGACGTAAACCGGCCCGGATCCTGCCGCTTCCTGATCGAAACGAAGCGGCTTAGGTTCGCGGTCCTGCCCCTGAACCGGTACGGCGACAGCCAGAAGCAGCACCGCAAATAGATGAGAAAGGAGTCGGAGCCGTTTCATCGCGCAACCTGGTAGTGATTATCCATACTTCCGGTACGTTAGTATGCCCGGAAGGTTCGTAAAATAGCCGTATCGCAATTGCGCAACGTTTCACAAGGCGCTATTCAAGTCCACTGATGGCGCTGATTAGCACGGATATTTTTTGTATCGACGTGGATCGAAGGCACGGCGTCTTTTGCTACTCAGCGCACAACACAACTACGTCATCTCCGCGAAGGCGGAGATCCAGACAACAACTCTAATCTACCCCTCAGTCGCTCCGCGACAGCTCCTCCCGCGTCGAGCGCGGGACAGGCCTGTCCAGGGGAGCATTTTTTCTATCACCGATAGGGCAAACTGGAAAGGCCGCGCTTCGGGATGATTCCTCGCTGGCGCTCGGAATGACAAGTTGAGAGGTTTGGGCAAGTAAGTGACCTCACCGGTAAGGACATACCCCCACCTTGTCATCCCGAATCCCTCGAAGTGGGTGAGGGATCTTCATGAAACGCGGCCTCCGAGATTGGCAATCCGGACGCGCACAGCATGCATCTAAAGAAACCATGCGCTTTCCTTCGTGCATTCGCTCGCGGCTATACCCGGCCCGGAGTATCAAACCTTCACGAGAGCGAGCTGGTAGATGTGCTTCCAGGCAAACACGGGGGCGTCGAAGTTGGAGTGGATGAAGTTCTGAAAGGACTTTTTCGTCCAGAAGTTGACGTGTCCCGGGTCCTGGCTCAGGCCTAGCCACTGGCCCAGATTGTTGAGCCACTGGAAGTAAGGCTCGAGTGGAACCGTGATCAGGATGGCCATTCTTGCCACACGTTTGAGCTCCTTCACGGCGGTGGCAGGATCGTCGAGGTGCTCGAGCACCTCACTGCAAATGACCAGGTCAAACGATCGATCCGAGAAAGGAAGCTTATAGATGCTGCCGGTTCGGAAGCGGGCTTTGTCGCCGAAGTGCTCCTTCGCGTAGTTGACCGCGTCGTTGCTGAGGTCAACCCCCGTTAGCTGGAGTGTGGGGTTTTTTCCTGCCAGGTAATTGACGACGTACCCCTCTCCACATCCTGCATCTAGCACCGTATTACCGCCGGACTGCTCCACGAGGCCATAAAGGGTCTCCTTGAAAGCTTGCAAGTGCCACTCGTACAGCCGGCTACCGGAGTTGTATTTGCGATGATTGTTGGAGTAGTATTCGGAATCGTTGCGTGGTTCGGCCATACGGTAGTCTGGACGGGCTTACTGGGTGATCAGCACGGGCGTCCCAACCTTTACCAGGTTCCAAAGGTCGTCCATTTCTTCATTGGGAATCGCCACGCAGCCCTGCGTCCAGTTGTTCCGGGCACCGGTACCTTTTCCATGGATTTCAATCATGCCGCCGAGCGCCGTATTCATCGGAGGGGTTTCGAACATAGCTTCGGCGCGTGCGATGGCGTGATATTCCTCCCGGGTGATCAGCCCCTGCTTGAGCCCACGCTCGGCGTCCTCCCTCGAGGGATAGTTCAGAACGAAGGCCTTGTAATACTGGCTTCGATCGTTCTTTTTCGTCACAAAAAACGTCCCTTCAGGCGTGCGCCAGTGGTCCCGATCGCGCAGGCTTCCGCGCCGCTCCTTATCCGCAAAGCTGTTGTAGCCCAGGTCGGCCGGTATTTCCTTCAGAAGCTTCGTCCCTTCATACACGTAGATGGTCTGGGTGCTCTTCGAGACGCGAATCCACACGTTTGAAATGGTCGAGTTCCTCACGAATCCTTCCTGGCCGTCCTTCGTCCGAACCTGCGACCACAACCCGACGCGCTTCACCAGATAAACGGGCTCTCTGAACGAGAAATTGCCGACCTTTTCGGAGGACCCGTCCGGTTGGGCGTGCATGGCAGCATTGCGCTCGACGATGTAGTAGAGCGGCTGCGTATCGCTCGTCGCCTGGGCAAAGAGAGAGCCGACGTAACAGCAACTGAAAAGCAGGATCAAGAGAAACGACTTCTTCATAAGTACCGGCAAACACCAACACTACCAGGAGTAACCTGCGGGAAAAAACAACACATCCGTTTGAGAATCAAGCACGGCGTTACGAAATAACGACATATGTTACGCACTTGCACCGTCCATTTCCGACCCGTCAGCCTGATCGGTCGAACTCGCACGGGCAAGTACCTCACGGTTGTGCTCCAGGCACCAGTCGTACGCTTCGATGACGCCTTCGATCACCCGGCCCCGCGTGACGTACGCAGCGGTTTCGCGTACGGCATCCGTCCCGTTGGCGGGCGCAAAGGAGAACCCCACTTCTTCGAGGGCGCCGATGTCGCCGTTGGTATCACCGATGTACGCCATCTCATCGACCGATATACCCATCACGTCCGCCAGCCAGTGCATCGCCTGGCGCTTCGTGATGTTATTCACTACGACGTCGATCGATATCGGCGTATGAAACACGGCCAAACCCGGAAAATTTTCGGCCACGAACTGCTCGATCCGCGGGACCGCCCTGGCAATTTCTTCTTCGTTCGGCCCGACCAAACCCGTATGGGTTTGCCTGCTGTGGTCGTACATCATCGTGGTACCCGGGATGCATTCCTTCACGATCCAGTGGTGGACCTCCTCGATCTGAGCGGCAAGGCTCTCGTTGAAGTTCGGATTCCACGTGACGACGCCCGCCCTCGGATCGAACATACCCCCTCCGCTCTCGAAGAGGACCGGTACCTGAATGCCCAGCGCCTGTACGACGGCCTCGACGTAGAGATACCCGCGCCCCGAACAGAGCGACAAAGCAGGGTAGTGATACGGATGAAGCGTCTTTCCTCCCTTCTTTACGTATTCTGCGATATGCAAAAAACGCTCCAGATCAAATGGGCGGTAGGGTTCTGTCAGGCATCCGTCGATATCGGATACAAAAAGGCGTACGATCGGCTCCAACTTCACTTATCCTTAGGTTCAAAAGCTTCGCCCAGAATGGAAACAAGTTCCGACGACATGCCCATGGCGCTGAATCCGCCATCGTGGAAGAGCGTCTGCATGGTTACCTTCCGCGTCAGGTCACTGAGCAACGTGACCGTGTAGTCGGCGAGACTTTGCGCATCGGCGTTGCCGAGTGGGGCGAGCCTGTCGGTGAACTCGTAGAGCGCGTCGAATCCCTTGATCCCCGAACCGGCGACCGTTTTCGTCGGGCTCTGCGAGATCGAGTTGATGCGGATGCCACGTTTTCCCAGCCGGTATCCAAACGAACGGACGATACTTTCGAGCAGCGCCTTGGCGTCGCCCATTTCACTGTAATGCGAAAAGATGCGCTGCGCGCCCAGATACGTGAGGGCTACGATGGACCCGCCATCGTTCAGAAGGTCCGCCTCGAGTGCGTAGTGCAGGATCCGGTGCAGGCTGATCGCGGAAATGTCGAGGGTTTGGTGGTACCATTCGTAGTTCAGGTCCTCGTACGGCCGGTCCTTCCGGACGTTCAGACCCATCCCGATCGAGTGTACGATGAAGTCGATCTTCCCGTACTCGTCTTTGACCGCCTGCATGAGGTTTTGCAGGTCCTCATCCTTCGTCACGTCCGCCCACAGCACGGGGCTTCCGGTTACTTCAGCAAGCTGATCGGTTTTTCCTATTCGCTTCGCGAAGGGTGCGTTCGACAGTGCAAATTGTGCCCCCTCCCGATAGGCGGCTTCGGCGATGGCCCACGCCAGGCTGCTTTCGATGAGCGCCCCGAAGATCAGGCCTTTTTTTCCTTTGAGTAATCCGAATCCCGTTTTTTCCATTTTCGAAAGGGTAATAATTGGCTTTTCTAATGAGGCGCGGTCAAGGTAGCAATCTTTGCCGACGTTTACTACGACTCACTCCGGGGAAAAGCGGGTGAATCCACCTCGCGGAAAGGATTGGCGTTTTGAAGCGGTTTGACCACGTCGATCATGGCGTCGTGGATGAGCCCGTTAGAGGCCACGATCTGGCCGCTGAAGATGGACTCCGGCCGGTTCCGGTAGTCGGTCACGCGCCCGCCGCCCTCCTGTACGAGCAGGACGCCGGCGGCCACGTCCCAGGGGGATAGCCCCGATTCGAAGAATCCGTCGAACCGCCCCGATGCCACGTACGCCAGATCGACCGAGGCCGAGCCCGGACGCCGCACACCCCGGGCTTCCTGCATGAACCGGCGCAGGACGAGCAGGTATTCGTCGATGTGTCCGTAAACGCGGTACGGAAAGCCTGTCGTCAGCACGCTCTCGTCGAGCGTTGGCGCCGTGCTGACGTGCGCCGGGCGGCCGTTTACGTACAGCCCCCTCCCTTTGACAGCCGTAAAAAGCTCGCCGCGAGCAACGTCCAGTACCACCCCCACGACCATATCGTCCTTCTCCTGAAGCCCGATGCTAACGGCATACGGCGGGATGCCGTTGGCAAAGTTGGTCGTGCCGTCGATCGGGTCGACGATCCATCGCCGATGCCGTGCGGCGGCCGAAAGAGACGCAGCCTGATCGGTGCCTTCCTCTGCGAGAATCTCGTCCTCAGGGAAATGAGACCTGAGGATACTGATGATGAGGCGCTGCGATTCCTCGTCGGCTGCCGTCACGATGTCGTGTTTACCCTTGCTGCGAACATCTTCGCGGTTGATGCGTCCAGCATACGAGCGGATGACGTAGGCCGCCTGGTATGCAGCCTCAACCGCCACGTCCCGGGCAAAGTCGAGCTCGTCGTACCGGCCGTTCGGCCCGGTCATCCTTGTCCCTGATTCCATTCCGTCAATTAGATTAGGGGGCAGGTAATCGGGCTATCGCCCGTCTGCCTGGTTCCGCCGCCAGAACGACTACAACCCGTACAACGATCCAACATAATCCGGCGCAGATCCGTTATTTCATGAAGAATCCGAGCGCACCCATTCTGTTTCTGCTTGCCACCCTACTCGCTCTGTCCGGCTGCACGGCCAGCGAAGAACCGTCCAGCGCTCCAACCTCTCGCGAGCCGGATCCCGAATTTACATTCCTTCAGACGGTCGACGTCGCCTCGTTCCGGGATGCTTTCGAGAGCCTCTCGTTGTATTCCTTCGTTCGGGAAATCCAAACGGTACAGACGTCGGCTTCCGGCGAGGTGCTCGCGCGAAAGGTTGAAAAGATTCGATACGAAAGAAAAGACGATGCGTTCGAAACCACCCTGCTCTCAATCGACTCGACGGGGCGGTTCGATTACGGATTTTTCGAGGGTTTGGTCACAAAGCAAGAGGCGCCATCGGAGCCGGCTGACGTGAGCGAGTTCCTTTTGCCGGAAGAGCTGCCCTACCTCCAGGCACGCAATCTCGAAGCATACACGTTTGAGACTACGGCCGACACGGTCCTTGCGGGGCGGCTGGTGAAAACGATCGAGGTCCGCGTACGTCCTGAAACGACGGGTGACTTCCCCATCCGCTACGTCCGGCACTACGTCGAGCCGGAAACCGGTAGGCTCATCGGCTTCTACATGGAACGAGTGAGCAAAACCCTGCTCTTATCCGAACGGACAGCGGTGTTCGCCGCGCTGACGGAAGGTCCGGGCAACCGGCTGGTTCCGGGTTCGCTTCGTACGACCATAGATCTCCGCCTGCCCCTCCTCTCCGACTTGCGCTTTGCAACCGAGTCCACCTTTACGGACTATTCGGGCGGGCCGGTTTAATACGGCCCCTTACTTGAAATAGGGCGCAAGGCTCGGGTGCGTTACGAGCCGCGAAAGCGTCGAGTCCCTGCGGACGGCGTTCGGGTCGATCACCGAGGCTTCGAAGCCTCTGAGCAGGATGGCAACGGCGTCGTCTGGCCGCTCTTGGAGGACGAAAATCTGCGCGAGCTGATAGTAGGCAGCCGGCTGGCGGCCATCGAGGGCAAGGGCGATGCGGGCGAAGGCTTCGGCTTCGTCCAGGTTGCCGAGCCGTAGTGCGATCCAGGAGAGCCGCAGGTGATGACCGGCGTTTTCGAGGAGCCGCTCGGCGGCGGCTTCCACTTCTTTGCCGGCCAGGGCGCGGTCGCCGTTGAGCAGCGCCGCTTCGGCCAGGATCAGGTGCGCCTCACCGTCGTTTGGCGACAGCTCCACCGCGCGTCGTGCGTCCGCCAGTGCATCGGACGGCCGGTTCATCGACATCAGGATCTGAGCGCGCAGCTTGAGCGCCGCCTGGTCGTTGGGGAGCTCGCGCAGGACACGGTCGACGCGGGTCTTGGCCTCGAGGACGCTGGTGCCACTTCGCCAAGCCGTCTCGGCCCGGTGAAACTGAATGTTCAACGCCGAAGGACGTGGGTTCTGGGCGGATGCATCCTGCACCAGCCCCGACCAGACCAGCAGGGCGATGACCACGCCGGTGCAAATAATCCCTCTTTGGAACATGTTACGCCTGTGACGTCAATAACGATGAGATACTGAACAGACATCCAGATTTTTATCATCAAACTTCGTTCCACCCTTCAAATCACAATTTAATGCTTATCTGACGTATTTTTCGTGCACCTTTTGCTACAGGTCTGAACTGAATGGAACACAGCACGTCCTTCACCCACGAGCTTACGCCCCTTTTGCGTACGAAACGCTTCGGACGGTCGATACGTGGATACCGCCAGATCACCTCGACTAATACCGCCGCGATGCAGTGGGCTGCCGAAGGTGCACCGGACGGCAGCCTCGTCGTGGCCGACGAGCAGATCGCCGGTAAGGGACGGATGGGCCGCTCGTGGGTCGCTGACGCTGGTAAAAACCTGACCTTCACCCTGGTCCTGCGTCCTGACCTGCCTCCCCACCGGCTCGGGCTCGTCACGCTCACCGCCGGAACGGCCGTCGCAAGCTTCCTCCAGTCATTCCTTCCCGCTGTCGACGTCCGGATCAAGTGGCCCAACGACGTCCTACTCGAAGGGAGGAAGTGCTGCGGGATGCTCCTCGAATCCTCGTTGGGACAATCCGGCGGAGACCGCGTCGAGGCCGTAGTCCTCGGCATCGGCCTCAACGTCAACCAGGATACTTTTCCTCCCAACATGAACGTGCCGCCTACGTCGTTACTGCTCGCGGCCGGCCGTCCCTTCCCTCGCGCTCCCCTGCTGGCCTCGCTGCTGTCCGAGCTCGAAGTTTACTACGACCGGTTGCTCGAAGGCGACGAGGCGGGCATCCGATCGGAATACACGTCGATGCTGGACCGTTTTGGCGAACGGATCACCCTCCGGCATACGCAGGGCGGCGAGGTCGTCACCGGCGTACTTCTCGGAATTGCTGACGACGGCGCCCTCCTCCTGGAAACAGACAACGGCGTGCGAACATTCTACGCTGGCGACGTCACCACCCACGGGGTCGAGCCATGAAGCAAGCGGATCGCCCGTCGATTCTGGCCGTCGACATCGGCAACTCGACCGTCAAGTGCGGGCTGTTCAAAGGCGCCGAGCTGGTTCGGATCTTCCGCGCCCCGACCATCGTCACATCGGACACGCCCGATTGGCCTACATTTTTCGTCGACGCTCTCGCCGGTGAGCATTTAGACCGGTTCGGCTTGGCCTCGGTGGTCCCGCACGTTACCGCAGAGGTCCAGTCTGCCCTTCAGGACTTCACGGACAGCGACCCGCTTCTGATCTCACCCCGGATCACCCTTCCGTTTTCGCTCGACTACCTCACCCCCGAGACGCTGGGAACGGACCGGCTAGCCGCTGCTGCGGGCGCATGGATTCGGTTTGGTCGCAGCGCCGAACCGCCCCGCAACGTGATCGTGGTCGACGCAGGAACGGCGGTGACTTTAGAGATCGTCGAAAAAAGCGGCGTCTACAGGGGTGGTATCATCAGCCCCGGCCCTTCGCTTACGGCAAGAGCACTCAGCCTGGGTACAGCGCAGCTCCCGAACGTCGAGACGAGCCTTCCGGTGCGCCTGATCGGTCGCTCTACGCACGAAGCCATTCAATCGGGCGTCATGTTCGGGTTCATCGAAAGCGTACGAGGCCTCCTGCAACGGGTAATCCATGAAGTATCCGGCCCAACCTTTGTCGTTGCCACCGGCGGCTGGGCCCCCCTGCTCTCCACGCACGTCCCCTCCATCGACAAGGTCGAGCCCGACCTCGTCCTCCAGGGCATCTACGAGCTGACGCGACTGAATCACTCCTAAGAGGCGGGTTCAGCTCCGTTTTTCCTCACGCGAAGGCGCGAAGACGCGAAGAAAGACTTAGTTGTTGGTGGGGGGCTGTGCGTGTCCTGGCTTCCTATTCACAGGGCTGCGTTTCATAAAGATCCCTCGGCACTTTGTGCCTCGGGATGACAGAGTGGGGCGCTGGCGGTAGCAGTAGGCCCGGATGGTTGCCGTTACGTCACATATTGTCATTCCGAGCGCCAGCGAGGAATCTTCCTGAAGTGAGGCCTTACGGACCGGCTCCAACGGTTGAGAAAGGCACAACAAATTGCTCCCCTGGACGGGCCTGCTCCGCACTCGATGCGGAGGGAGCTGTCGCGGAGCGACTGATGGGTAGATCGATTGCTTTATGTAAGACCGTGGAGGCACACCGCATGCTTACGTGGATCCCGGCTCGGCGGCCGGGATGACGTATTTATTAAGGTTTTGGTGATATTAGAAGGCAACTTCTTTATTAGACTAGATCCTTTAATAACAAGTCATTCCTGCGAAGACAGACCCGAACGAAGTGACTGACCAAGTAAATCCAGAAAATGGCCACGCAAGGCAGAACCGTTCAGCCTGAGGGAACCGTTGCCTGGATCTCCGCCTTCGCGGAGATGACGTAATTGTTTAGAGCAATAGGAAGCACGAAACGTCCCGCCTCCGTTATACATACCCTCATAAACCATTGGCGGACCTCTGCATCCACCTGCGGGCAATATCCTTCGCGTCTTCGCGCCTTCGCGTGAGTAATCCCCTTTTCGTCCAATATTCTGGTCACTTTTCAGGCCTTGCACACCCTGATTTCGGGCTATTTGCCCTGATTCTGTAATGGCCTGCTGATTGAGAGAACCTTCGACGTGAAGCCGGAGTGAACGCGCCGGTAAGCCTGCGTGTTTATTCCGAAGGTTAATTGTAGAGATTCGAACCAGGGTTAGATATGAACAATACTTACAACGATATAAGATCGGCAGTGAGTCGAATTATCAGCCGGTATTCACTGGCCATCACTGTTTTTCTTTTGGCGGCCGTTTCGGGCTGTGCGTCGGGGCTCGGGCTGGGGGGCTTCAACCTCATCTCGATCGAGGAAGAATGGCAGATGGGCCAGCAGCTCGAGCGTCAAATCGCCAGCGAGCTTACGTTGGTCAACGACGCCACCGCAAACGCTTACATCAACTCCATCGGGCAGCGTATCGTCAGCCAGACGCCGATGGCAAACTTGCCCTGGAAGTTCCACATCGTGGCGGACCCGGCGATCAACGCCTTTAACGTCCCCGGCGGACACGTTTACGTAAATACCGGACTGATCGCGGCGGCAGATAACGTGTCCGAGCTGGCGGGCGTCATGGCACACGAGATCGCCCATGGCGTGGAGCGCCACGGCACCGAGCGAATCACCCAGGTGTATGGCCTGAACGTCATTGCGAGCCTGGTGCTCGGGCAGAACCCGGACATTCTCGAGCAGATCGTGGCGCAGGTGGTCGGTACGGGGACCGTGGCCAGCATGTCACGCGGCGCCGAGCGTGAGGCCGATCAACTGGGCGTGCGCTACATGCACGCGGCGGGATACAACCCGGACGGGATGGCCTCGTTCTTTGGCAAGCTGCTTGCCGAGGAGGGACGCGGTTCAAGCTCAGTCGAGCGTTTCTTCGCAACCCACCCCCTCACGCAGGACCGTATACGCGACGTCGAACGGCAGGCAGCCTCCCTACCCAACCGCCAGGGACTGATCACACGCGACCAGCAGCTCGGATCGGTGAAGCAACGAGTTGCCCGCTATAACCGCTAATGACACTGAGCACCGGAACGGCGCGAAGGGATGTCCTGCCCCCTTTGCGCCGTTCTTTTTTAGCTCTCCCTAGCTGTAGTGACAACACCGTTCGATTTCTGGCCGGACAGTGATTCGATTTTCGATTTTTATAACGAAATTGTGTTATGACGAGAACCCGACCAGAAGAACGGTGGAGATGAAATGACGCACCCCACGCAGCAAGAAGTAACGCGGATGCTCAAGGAGCTGGAAGGAGGCAATCGGGACGTGATCAACCAGCTTTTCCCGCTGATTTACGAGTCCCTCCACGCGCAGGCGCAGGCCCAGCGCCGGCGTTGGCACGGTGACTACACCCTCAACACCACCGCACTCGTGCACGAGGCGTACATCAAGCTGGTCGATCAGGAAGAGGCGGTGTATCAGGACCGCGCCCACTTCCTTGCCGTCGCAGCCCGAGCCATGCGGCACATCCTGGTCGACTACGCCAAAGGGCGTAGCAGAGAAAAGCGTGGAGGAAACATCCAGAAGGTGTCGCTCGAAGACGTGTTTGAGCAGGCGGCGGGGGGTATTGCCTGGTCGGACGAGCAAGCCGACACCGTGGTGGCGCTCGACGAAGCACTCGCCCGTCTCGCCCGTATCAGCGAGCGACAGGCCAAGATCGTCGAGTGCCGGTTTTTCGGGGGGATGACGGTGGAAGAAACGGCCGTAGCCCTCGACATCTCACCGGCAACCGTCAAGCGTGGATGGGCCATGGCGCAGGCGTGGCTCTTCAGCCAGATGCAGCAGGGTGCTCAGAACTGATCCTTACCTCGAAGCCACTTCGACGAACAGATCGTCCGATCGGTCCAGGTTCCGTGTTTTCGAGTTTTTGTGAACGCGCCCGTGGCGATGAGGCCGCTCGTCTCCCTCAACGGGCTCGTCTTCAGCCGATCCCAGATATTCCCGGCTAAGCCGTCCTGAATAGTTGCCGGCAATCGCTTCATCCAGACAATCCAGCGCCAGCTGCCGATCGACCCCAATCGCTTCTGCGTAACGCCCGGCGAAAGCACGCAGGTAAACCCGGTTGAAGTGCTCATTTCCGAACAACGCACTCTCCTCAAAGGCCCTGATCAGCTCGAAACGCACGCGTGTCTGTTCGTAAACGTCGTCCAGCGTGACGCCGTGCAGCTCCCGGATTCTCCTCATGTCGTTCCCATACTGCCTTCCGGATGCAATGGATGACTCCTTTGCCATGAATACTGGTCAGTTCTTGAGATTACAGCTATTCGTGTACCGCCGTACCAACTTCAATGCCTCCCTCAACAGACTATTCCCGACGCTTAAGCCACAGTACGCAACAAAGCGCGCGTCACGCAGTCCCTGTTAATACGTAACAAACTTGAGGACATTATACCAATGAACCGCCCTCTATTCTGAGAATTCGCCTTATCTTAACACGAAGAGCCCGCAGAAAGCCTTGTAACCGGATCACACGCCCTTTTTCTCGCCGGATGAACGCTTCAAAGCTCCTGCTTGTTGGAGCGAGTCTCTTGCTCTCCTCGTGCTACGGATTATGCGGCGGCGGCGTTGAGCCTCCGGCCATCGACCCGGGTTCGGCCGCCACGCAGATCCAGACGACGGCGCCGCCGTCGGATGCGATCGTCCTCTTCGACGGCGCCGACCTTTCGCAATGGATCGACAAGACGGGACGCCCTGCCCGGTGGAAAGTCGAAAACGGGTACATGGAGGTGATCCCGGGTTCCGGCTCGATCTACACGGCGGCTTCGTTCGGCGATGTGCAGCTTCACGTCGAGTGGTCATCCCCCACACCGCCGAAAGGGAGCGGCCAGGGCCGGGGTAACAGCGGCATCAAGCTCATGGGCCTCTACGAGGTGCAGGTGCTCGACTCGTACGAGAACTCGACGTACGCCGTGGGGCAGGCCGGAGCGGTGTACGGGCAGTATCCTCCCCGGGTTAACGCAAGCCTCCCGCCGGGGACGTGGCAATCGTTCGACATCATCTTCCGCGCCCCGCGCTTTTCGCCGAACGGCCGGCTGAAGGCGCCCGCTCGCCTAACGGTCTTCCACAACGGTGTGCTCATCCACAACGCCGTCGAGGTAAAGGGGCCTACGGCAGGGTTGCTCCGCCGGTACAGCATGCACGACCCGAAGCTCCCGCTGATGCTGCAAGACCACGGGGACCCCGTCCGTTACCGCAACATCTGGATACGCGAGCTGGAGCCGGAAGATTAGTCGCAGAGGTATGGACGGGTCAGAATGGCAAATTCATCTAGAAAAACTGACCCTCAAGAAAGAAAACCACCGAAGTGTTCCTGCCTAGCAAAGACGT
>CBINFS010000012.1:0-107009 GCA_966250015.1 uncultured bacterium
ACTAAATAAGGTTCAAATTGAATATATCGTTCCGCCCTCGGTCCACCTCGACTCCAAAAATCATACACGAACACCAGCCCCTTCTGCGGAGTGCAGCTTTACCATTATGACCAAGTCACGACCTGAGCTCCGGTGTAACCGTCCACCCCTCCATTCGTACCAGGATCTGGACGAACAATGCGGCCTGCTTGAAGGTTTACGCCGCCACATACTACGGATCTTTCTCGAGCGTTTGTTAGCTGGTAACCTGTGCCATTTGTCGGGTTGAAGTAATGAGTTCGAAGAAGAATGGAAAGACGCGCCGAAAGACCGGAAAGCGGAAATCCGGCCGATTTCGGCGCTATTTCGATGTGTTGACCGCCAGGAAGACGCCACTGACTACAAGGTTACGGTATGCAGCAGGCGGGCTGTTGAGCCTGGCGGGCCTCATACTGACGCTCGTTCTCGTTTATGGCCTTATCCTGATCCCCTTCACCCCCACACTTTCCGAACTCCGCTCGCTCCGGACCGAAAAAGCAAGCATCGTGCTCGATGCGGATGGCGAGGAGATCACGCGCTATCAGCGAATCGATCGCACGTGGGTGGATCTCGACGAGATATCTCCCCACGTCGTCGAAGCCCTGATCGCAACAGAGGATCATCGCTTCTACAATCACCGTGGGGTCGACACACGGAGGCTGATCACGTCGAGCCTCCGCACGCTCGTCGGCAGCCCGCAGGGCGCCTCGACCCTGACCATGCAGCTCGCCCGAAACCTCTTCCCGGAAGAGATCGGGCAGGCAGACCCGATTACGCGAAAGCTCAAAGAGATCATTACCGCGCTGAAAATCGAGCGGGTATACACGAAAGAAGAGATCCTGGTGTCGTATCTCAATTCCGTCCCCTTCCTTTACAACGCCACCGGAATCGAACGTGCGGCCCGAACCTACTTCAACAAATCCGCTTCCGACCTCGACCTGCTCGAAAGCGCCACGCTGGTCGGCATGCTCAAAGGCACCGCGCTGTATAACCCTGCGCGTAACCCGGAACGCGCTCTCGCCCGGCGCAACGTCGTTCTCGCGCAAATGGTGAAACGCGGCGTGCTCGATGAAGATCGGTACCACGAGCTTCGCGACGAGCCCATCGCGCTCGATTTTAATCCCCGTGCTTATCGCAGGAGCCGCGCCCCGCACTTTACGGCGTACGTCCGGGAGGTCCTGAAGGATTGGCTCGACCGGAACGGGTACAACCTGTATTCGGACGGCCTCGTGATCCACACGACGCTCGACCTCGACCTTCAGAAAATCGCCGAGGAAGCCGTCGAGCGGCAGCTCAATCTACTTCAAGACGTCGCGGACGTCGAATGGAGCTCGGCCTCCGTCCGGTTCATCTCCTCCGATGCGCGAGCCTATTCGAAGCAGAAAGACAAAGTGGAGCCCTTCGCCCACTTCTGGGCGTCCCGAAAGGATCTCGTCGACAGTTTCATCCAGGAGACCGAGGCCTATCGCCAGGAGCGTGCGTCAGGGAAAAGCCACGAGGCAGCGATCGAGACTTTGCGGAATGATGCCGAATTCATGAACGCCCTCCGCGCCGAAAAGACCAGGCTCGAAACCGGCTTTGTAGGCATCAACCCGAAAAACGGACACGTGAAAGTCTGGGTGGGCAGCCGCGACTACGCACTGGGGCCGTACGATCACGTGGTCACGGCCAGGCGCCAGGCGGGCTCGACCTTTAAACCTTTTGTCTATGCCTCGGCGCTGGATAAGGGCTTCCACCCCGACGACACCTTCCCCGATCGGGCCGTCTCCATCTCACTGGGTAATGGAAAGGTGTGGCGACCGTCCAACTCCGAGGGCGTCACCGGTGAAGACCTGACGCTTCGCGACGGTATCGCGCTGTCGAAGAACACCATCACCGCTCAGCTCATGGAAGCGGTGGGACCGTCATCGGTTGCCGACCACGCCAGGCGGATGGGTATACGCACCAGTAAGCTCGAGGAGGTGCCGTCGCTTGCGCTGGGTACGAGCTCCGTCACGCTGCTCGAAATGGTGTCGGCCTACAGCACCATCGCCAACGGCGGAACGTATCACAAGCCCATCGTCGTCACCCGAATTGACGACGCCAACGGCAACGTCCTGGCCACCTTCGAAGAAACGTCCGAGGAGGCGCTTAGCAGAAGAACCGCGCTCACCCTGACCGACATGATGCGGGGTGTCATCGACTACGGCACCGGCCAGCGAATCCGTACGACCTTTGGAATCGACGCCGACGTCGCAGGCAAGACCGGAACCACGCAGAACAACGTGGATGGCTGGTTCATCCTCATGCATCCTGAGCTCGTCGGCGGTGCGTGGGTCGGGTTCAACGACCAGCGCATCACCTTTCGCACCGATTACTGGGGGCAGGGCGCTCACAACGCCCTGTACGTCGTGGGCGACGTCTACCGCCAGGCTTTCCGGAACAACCTTATAGATCGCAGATCGACCTTTCCACGGCCATATTACTATGACGATTACCTCGACGATCACGAGCACAACGTGGAGGATTGGGTAAACAGAACCCTTCGTCGCCTCGAAGGCTTTTTCGGCCGAGACAGGTCCGACGAACGTCGAGGCGAGAACCAGTCAGAAGACGAACGACGCGAGTTGGAATGGTCGGATGACGTCGATGAGGAGGAGTGGGAACGTGAAGCGCGTCGAGAACGGCGCCGTGCTGAACGTGAGCGCTCGCGCGAAGAGCTGAGGGAAATGCAGGAGCGCGCCGAGGAAGAAGCCGAAGAACGCCAAGAGGAAGAAAGGGAGAGAGAACGCGAGCATGCCGCCCGAAATGCCGATAACGACCGGCAGCGCGAGCGTTTCGGCTGGTAACCCGGAAAGTGCAGTAACTTGACTAGCCGTCTATACTACCGACGAATACGGCACCCCTCACCCGAATGTGTATTCACGCGAAGGCGCGAAGGATTTTAGGGAAAACTACAATTCGCAGATGACCGCAGATTAGCGCCGTTGATGACTTGATAGACGTGAACCGAAGGCGGGATATGTACTCCTGTTGCACCCCTAACCAACATGCCATCTCCGCGAAGGCGGAGATCCAGGAAAACATACAGCGATCCTCCACCTTTCTGCCTTGAATTACCCTTGCCTGGATTTACTTCGTCAGTCGCTGCGCTCTTCCCGGCTCGGGGGCCGGAATGACGTTATTTTTGCGTTTTTGGAAGTGCTTAACGTCCCGCTTTCGGTCTACCCCTTCAAAAAATTCTCCAACGTACTTCGGCATCCTTCGCGGACTGCAGGCCCATAACATCCGTTAACGAAGTGCCTTCGCCGGAAAAAACTCGAATTTAGGACTTACAATGAGATGACCCCTTCTACCTGGCTCGCCTCGCGGTATACACGGATAACGTCGTCGCTCGATGTCATCTCCATGGTTGCGGTTACGCTCACGTACCGGCCTTTATTGGATGCACGGACCGTCACGGGATGATCGCCGAACACTTCCGTTAGCTGGGCCTGACCTGCCCGGGGCACGATGAACTTGAAAATGTAATCCGTCGGCCACTCATTTTGCCCGTCGAGGAGATCCTTGAAACGGCTCCACCATTCCTGATTTGCAGCTGTGATCTTGTGCATTCCGTCGTATGCTGTTTAAATGCAAAGGACTGGCTTATACACGACGGGCACCGATTCGTTCTCATCCTTGCAGGTCGCCGCTAACCGTCGGCGGCAGAAAACGCCGTTGAGCGGAACAACTTTCACGCTCGCGACCCCTCAAATCTCCAATTCTGCCAGTATTTGCGCTCTTTGCCGTTCAAAATCCGGCGGGCTTCGTTTTTGATAGACTCTAGGGCAGCAAGCCGGTATTCTGCGTTCATCCGGCTATCGAATCGTATCGAGACGCCTTGTTGCCATGAAATCAAAATCGTTCGTCGCCTCTGACGAGTTCGACGTTCTGTACGAGGGAGCCCGGGCGCTGGGACTGCAAAACGAAGCGGCCATCATCAAACGCCGCGCTGCGAGCGCCGACGGGCCGCTGCTGTTCTCTGTGGTCGGGAATCGCTCGGCCGGCAAATCTACGGTCATCAATGCCCTGGCCGGCAGTGCCATTGCCCGGGCTGGGGAAGCTGAAACTGGTTGGATCAACGTCTATAAAGCCGCGACGGGCGCCCACGAATATGCCGAAATCTACCGCCACAATGCGCCCGAACGCGCCGAGATCCTCTCGATCGAACAGGCTGAGCGTCTTCACGCTGACCCTTCAACGGCTTCCATAGAACGTATCGTCTGGACCATCAAGGCGCCGGACCTTTCGGAAAACATAGCCCTGGCGGAGATCCCTGCATCCGAAATAGACAGCTATGGCTGGGAATCCGACGTCATCATGTGGGTGATCCGAGCGGGCGATGCGGATTCGATCGCCGAGATGAACGCGGTCCTCGATCGCCTCCAACGGCACGAGCTCGGGCTGCCATTCCTCTGCGTCGTGACCCACATGGATTCGATACCCAAACCCGAATGGCGCGAGTATCTGAACGAAATGCAGCAGGCGACGGGCGGCAAGCTCGACCGGATAACACCCTTTGCGCTCTATTTCAACCAGAAAGGCGTCTTGCTCGAAGGCACGACGGCTCCGGTACGGCTCGAAGTCAGGAGTCGCTTTTTCCACGGTGGCAAGCTCGAGCGGCAACGGCAGCACACCCGCTTCATCGAGGCCATGCGGCGCGTCATACTGTCGCATTTCGAAGGGTTCGTCGACCGCGTGCTTGAAGGCCGCTGGAAGCAAGCAGAATTCCGCCGGGAGCTCTCGGAAGACCTCGACCGGCAGTTCAAACGGTTCTCGCACTCGATCCGGCATCTGCTGGAAGAGATTTCGGAAAAGTCGCGCTCGGATCAGGAGGCTGTCGTGGCACCGTGCCCGCCCGAAGCTGAACAGGCTGCCGACAGGCTCCTCGTGTTTCTGGGCCAAATCGTCGAATATGCCCACGAGCGTGCCGGAAAGTCCTCTGCGGTTACGGAGGAGACCGACACGTCAGCGCTTGTCATTCCACCTCCGCCACCCCGTATCCTCTCTCTGCTTCGCACGATTGCGTGTGGTCATGCACCGGCAGACGTGCCCCTCAGACGAGTCGCCGAGGTAGCCGGCAAACCCCTTGCCGGCTGGCTGGAGCGCACCCGAACGCTGCTCGAGGCGCGGCTGATAGCACGGGCCGACCGGACGTTTGAACGAACCTTTGGATTCAAACCCGAAAGCACGACTGCGGAGCTCGCACGCCTGGAAGGCCTGTACATGCGCATCCGTGGCAGAAAAGTCGCGGTTCCTTCTCCCAAAACCGGCCGCCCGCTCATTTCCCCGGTTACCTTCCTCTGTCACGTTCAGGAGCCCGGGTACATCGAGCAGTGGAACAAGACGATCGTGGAAACCTTCTTCGAAAAAACGCTGCCGGAGGTACACAGGCGATTCCGCGAGCACATCGAGCGCACGCGTGACTTGCTCCTCGACGAGTGGGAACGTTGCAGGCCTTTGCTTAACGAGAGTGTCCTTACCGTCTGGAACGTCCGGCGGAAAAAATATCCGCGTGCGAAGCAGGCTTCGTGGTCGGTCAACTGGGCTGCATCGCTGATGCGGGGTTCCCTGCGTGAGCCCGCTCGCTACTTTGTGCCCCCGTCGGGGACCATTCGTCCGGGTGGCGCTTCGCTTTTGATTGGCCGAAACCGGGCGGCTTTTTTAAATCAGGCTCCGGCCGACGGTCCCTCTCCGGCCCTTCTTCCCGCCGACGTCGCGATCAATCGCCTGCACGAATCGGTCACCGAAACGGCCGATCGGTGCTGGCGCGACGACCGTTCGATTCACATTACCACCTCCCTCCGGCAGGGTGTCTGGCAGCGCGTCGGTGTTGCTACCGTGTTGCTGATAATCGTCGGAGTTGCATGGATATCCCTGTTCGGCACGGGGGTCATCAGTCTCAGCCTGCTGCCGATGTTGCTCGCAACGCATACCGGCGCGTCGTGGCACTTCATCGAACGGTTCATCAACAAGGCTGCCCGAACCCACCCGACCCAGCAAAGCGAACAGCTCCACCAGTTCGTTCGGTCCGTGCTCAACGAGCGAGTCGACCACGTGGAACGCGCCCTCGGTAATCTGATCGTGGACGAATCGTTCAGGCAGATGGTCGAATCGGAAGTGAAGACTGCTCAGGCTGAACGCTCCGCGCTCTACCTCCCGTACCGCGAGCTCATCCGACGCCTCGATTCGACGCCCGGTGCACTCGTCAGCACGAAATGAAAAGACGACAGCCTTGTTCTGGATATGAATGAACAGGATTGGACTGTACACCTCCATTCCGCTCCATTAATACCGCGATAGAGTCTCGCACAGACTGATTACTGCATTTTTCACTGCCATTGACTTTCCATACTGCTCTTTCCCGGGCACTTCCAGCGGGCATGCGCGTAACACGTCCGGAAATGGATTACCACTAAGGAATATACTGATCTCAAGGAGATCAGCTCTCGAGTGGAAGTATGGACCAGGAGACGACGGAAAGAGCAGAAGTCAGAAAGCGGGTGGACTTACCGGTGACGGGTATGACCTGCGCCTCGTGTGCAAACCGGGTGAGTCGCGCGTTGAGTAAGGTGCCCGGCGTGGAGGAAACGAACGTTAACTTCGCGACCGAAAAGGCCATGGTCACCTTTTCAAACGGGGATGTTTCGCTCCCGGTGCTGCTCGACGCCGTTCGCGCTTCCGGATACGACGTCGCGACCGAAACGGTCACGGTTCCCATCCGCGGCATGACGTGCGCCTCCTGTGTCAACCGCGTCGGCCGCGTACTCGAAAAGCTGGAGGGGGTTGTCGACGTCAACGTCAACCTGGCGACGGAAAAAGCTCGGATCACCTTCATCCCGGGCATCACCGGCCTTCCGGACTTCAAACGTGCGGTTTCTGCCGCAGGCTACGAGCTGGTCGAACAGGCCGATGCCCCTGCCACAACTGAAGACGAGTCCGAGCGGAAGCTGCGCGACG
The DNA here is from genome assembly GCA_966250015.1 of uncultured bacterium. GTDB lineage: Bacteria > Bacteroidota > Rhodothermia > Rhodothermales > DASSAV01 > CBINFS01. Next base: position 7,000 of record CBINFS010000012.1, read on the forward strand.
CCCGCTTCCGAATGGCCGTCGCCTGGCTGTTTACGTCGGTCATCATCGTCTGGATGATCCCCGAGATGCTGTTCGGCGTCATGTGGCCGACACACACGATCCACAATCTCGGCATGATCGTCCTTTCCCTGCCGGTCCTGTTCTGGGTGGGCAGGCGGACTTATCGGGCGGGCTGGGCGGCGATCCGGCACGGATCGGCCAGCATGGATACGCTCATCATGCTCGGCACCGGCGTCTCGCTGCTGACCGGGCCGGCATCCTTCTTCTTCCCCGTAGCCAACTACGCCGGCGTATCGGGGATGATCATGGCCTTCCACCTGACCGGACGTTACATCGAGGAATCGGCCAAAGGCCGCGCATCCCAGGCCATCCGAAAGCTGCTCGAGCTCGGCGCAAAAACGGCCCGTATCCTCCAGAACGGACGGGAGATCGAGGTGCCGATCGAGGACGTGCAGCCCGGCGACGTCATGATCGTGCGGCCTGGCGAAAAAATCCCGACGGACGGCGTCGTCGTGGAGGGCGAAAGCGCGGTCGACGAGTCGATGGCCACCGGCGAGTCCATGCCGGTCGGCAAGCACCCCGGCGACGAGGTCATCGGCGCCACTGTAAACCAGGCCGGCCTGCTGAAGGTCGAAGCCCGCCGCGTCGGCAAAGACACCTTCCTCGCGCAGGTCATCCGGCTGGTCGAAGAAGCGCAGGGCACCAAAGTACCCATACAGGCCTTCGCCGACCGCATTACGGGAGTTTTCGTGCCCATCGTGATGGCCATCGCGCTCGCCTCGTTCGTGGCCTGGCTGGCGTTCCCGGACGTCATGCGTTCGTTCGCGGAGGCAGGCGCTTTCCTCCCATGGGTCAACCCCAATCTTGGTGTGCTGACGCTGGCCATCGTGTCTGTTGTCGCCGTGCTCGTGATCGCCTGCCCGTGCGCGCTCGGTCTCGCCACCCCGACGGCCTTGATGGTGGGTAGCGGCATGGGCGCCGAAAACGGCATCCTGATCCGCTCCGGAGAAGCCATTCAAACCCTGAAGGACGTGAAGGTCGTCGTTTTCGACAAGACCGGCACCCTCACGAAGGGCAAACCCTCGGTCACCGACGTCGTCCCGGTGAACGGCTTCGATCCGAATGAATTGATCGCACTGGCCGCTGCGGCAGAACGGGGCAGCGAGCATCCACTTGGGCAGGCCATCGTCGAACGAGCGAAACGGGACGGGATCGACCCGGCTTACCCCGCCGATTTCCAGTCGATCCGCGGCAAAGGCATCCTCGCCACGATCGACGGCCGCAGGGTGCTCGTCGGCTCGCGCCGCCTGATGGAGGACGAGGGCATCGATACCAGCGTGTTGACGGCAGAGATGGAGCGGTTGGAAAACGAAGCGCGGACGGCCATGATGGTGGCGGTCGACGGCGCTCCCGCAGGTATCATCGCCGTCGCTGACACGCTCAAGGACGATTCCGCCGAAGCGGTCGCCCTGCTGCACCGGATGGGCATCCAGACGGCCATGATCACCGGCGACAACCGGCGCACCGCCGAGGCCATCGCACGGCGCGTCGGCATCGACCACGTACTCGCCGAGGTCCTGCCCGACGGAAAGGTGGCTGAGGTCCAGCGGCTTCAGGAACGGTTTGGGACGGTCGCGTTCGTCGGAGACGGCATCAACGACGCCCCCGCGCTATCGCAGGCCAACGTCGGCATTGCCATCGGGACGGGAACAGACGTCGCCATCGAAGCGAGCGACGTCACCCTCGTACGCGGCGACCTCTCCGGCGTCGTCAGCGCCGTCAACCTCAGCCGAGAGACGTTCAAAAAGATCAAGCAAAACCTCTTCTGGGCGTTTTTCTACAACGTCGTCATGATCCCGCTCGCGATTGTCGGCTGGATGCACCCCGTGCTTGCCGAAATTGCGATGGCGACGAGCTCGGTCACCGTCGTGACCAACGCCAACGTCTTACGCCGCAAGAACATCAATCCGGAGCGCTCCTGATTCACCTCAGTAAAGACGGAGGCCAATGTTGCCCGGTAATCACGCTTTGCAGTAAGTTGTGAAACTGATCACCCACCCATCACAACCTACAGTGAAATCATGAACCCACCCCGTCTTACCGCACGCTGGCTCGTTTTGACGCTGCTCGTCTCCGGGCTCTTTTTCTCGGCGTGTACGAGCGAGGAAGAAACGGCAGTTGAATCGGCCACCCGGGAGGCCACCGAACAGACTGAGGAACCCGCCGTTGCAGAGGCGCGGCAGGAGGACGGCGTCCAGGTTATCGAAGTGACCGCCGGCGACAACGGCTTCGAGCCCGGCCGTTTTGCCCTTCAAAGCGGCGTCCCCGCCCGCATCATCTTCACCCGTACGACCGAGTCGGAGTGCCTCGAGCAGGTTCAGATCCCCTCGCTCGGAATCGAAAAAACGGACCTCCCGTTGAATGAGCCCGTCACCATCGAATTCACCCCAACTGAAGGCGGCGAGTTCACCTTCTCGTGCGGAATGGACATGCAGCACGGAACCATCGTCGTTCGGTCCTGAGTCATATATACCATCACAATTTCTGAAAAAGGGCAGTGATCGAACCGCTGCCCTTTTTCTTTTCAAATGTGTTCAGGGTGCCTGTCATGAAATTTGTCGAATCTGGTACGTACCGTTACGAAAGGCAGGTATGCCATCCTGTCAGGAAGGATTGACTGGTACGCTTTTGGAACCTTGGCGGGGGACGCCCGGAATAATCCTATCCTTCCGGCACTACCGCCGTTCCGGGCCTGAACGAGACTATAGATCATTGCATTTGATAGAATGAACCTGCAAAAATTTACCGTCAAGGCCCAGGAGGCCGTTCAACAGGCCATGGAGATCGCGGCGTCCCGCAATCACCAGGGGATCGAGCCGCCGCACCTGATGAAGGCCTTTCTCCAGGATGAAAACAGCATCGTGGTCTCGATTCTCCGGAAGCTCGAGACCAACCTGGATCTCCTGAACCGACAAATCGACGAGGCGCTCGAGAAGCTTCCGGTCGTCACTGGCGCCAGCGTCTCAGGGCAGTACGTCGGGCAGGACCTGAAAAAGGTATTCGACCGCGCTCTGGCCGAAGCCGAGCTGCTCAAGGACGAGTACATCTCCAGCGAGCACCTGTTTGTCGCCCTGGCTGAATCGAAGGACCGGGTCGGACAGGCGCTACGCGATCAGGGCGTTACGAAAGAGCAAGTGCTCAACGTGCTCCGGGAGATCAGGGGCAACCAGCGCGTCATCGACCCGTACGCCGAGAACCGGTACGAAGCGCTCAAACGGTACGCCCGCGACCTGAACGACCTGGCCCGGCGTGGCAAGATCGATCCGGTGATTGGTCGCGACGAGGAGATCCGCCGCGTGCTGCAAATTCTATCGAGGCGAACGAAAAACAACCCCGTGCTCGTCGGCGAGCCGGGCGTCGGAAAAACCGCGATTGCCGAAGGCATCGCCATCCGAATCGTCCAGGGCGACGTACCCGAAGGGCTCAAGGACAAACGTATCGCAGCGCTCGACATGGGCGCCCTCATCGCCGGAGCGAAATACCGGGGTGAGTTCGAAGACCGGCTCAAGGCCGTCGTGAAGGAAGTGACCGACTCAGACGGAGAGGTCATCCTGTTCATCGACGAGATCCACACCCTGGTGGGCGCCGGCGCGGCCGAAGGGGCGATGGATGCGGCCAACATCCTGAAGCCCGCCCTCGCACGCGGCGAGCTGCGCGCCATAGGCGCCACGACCCTCGACGAGTACCGCAAGCACCTCGAAAAGGACAAGGCGCTCGAACGCCGGTTCCAGACGGTACTCGTCGACGAACCGTCCGTCGAGGATACGATCTCCATCCTGCGGGGCATCAAAGAACGGTACGAGGTGCACCACGGCATCCGGATCAACGACGCCGCGCTGGTCGCCGCCGCCGAGCTCAGCCACCGGTACATCACCGACCGCTTCCTCCCCGATAAGGCCATCGACCTGATCGACGAAGCGGCGGCCCGCCTTCGCATCGAGATCGATTCGCTGCCCGAGGACCTCGACCAGCTCGAACGCCAGATCCGTCAGCTCGAGATCGAACGCGAAGCCGTCAAGCGGGATAAGGACGATGAAAAGCTCTCCCGAATAAACGAGCAGATCGCCAATCTCGACGCCGAGCGGCAGGAGCTCCGCGCCCGCTGGCAGCAGGAAAAAGAGCTGATCCAGCGCGTGCAAAAGGCAAAAGAGCAGATCGACCAGCTCCGCGTGGAAGCTGAAAACCTCGAACGGAAAGGCGAATACGGAGGCGTTGCCGAGCTACGCTACGGCCGCATCCCGCAGCTCGAGCACGAAATCGAAGAAATCAACGCGAGGCTGGCCGAAATCCAGGCGCAGGGCGCCCTGCTTAAGGAAGAGATCGACGCCGAAGACATCGCGAGCATCGTGTCGAAGTGGACGGGCATCCCGGTTGCTCGAATGCTCGAAAGTGAGCGTATGAAGCTGCTGCGCATGGAAGACGCGCTCGAGAAACGCGTCGTCGGCCAGCCCGAAGCGCTCAAGGCCGTCTCCAATGCCGTTCGGCGGGGGCGTGCCGGTCTTCAGGAGGAAAGCCGTCCGATCGGGTCCTTCATCTTCCTCGGAACGACGGGTGTCGGAAAGACCGAACTGGCCAAGGCGCTCGCCGAGTTCCTGTTCAACGACGAGAACGCGATCGTGCGAATCGACATGAGCGAGTACCAGGAGCGCCACACCGTCAGCCGCCTGGTCGGTGCACCTCCGGGATACGTCGGCTACGAGGAGGGCGGGCAGCTCACCGAAGCCGTCCACCGCAGACCCTATTCTGTCGTCTTGCTCGACGAGATCGAAAAGGCCCACCCGGAGGTCTTCAACATCCTGCTCCAGGTGCTCGACGACGGCCGCCTGACCGACAACAAGGGCCGGACCGCCGACTTCCGGAACGCCATCATCATCATGACCAGCAACCTGGGCTCAGACATCATCCGCGACCGGATGCAGGCGTTCAAGGGTGAGATGCCCCCCGAAGAGGAAAACCGGCTCCAGGACGAGCTGATGAACATGCTCAAACAACGCATGCGGCCCGAGTTCCTCAACCGTATCGACGAGATCGTCATGTTCCGACCGCTCGGCAAGGAACAGATACGCGAGATCGTCGAGATCCAGTTCGCCCGGATCAAGCAGATGGCGTGGAAGAACCACCGCATCGACCTTTCACTCACCGATTCGGCCAGGGACTGGCTTGCCGAGCAGGGTTACGATCCCATCTTCGGTGCACGCCCGCTCAAGCGGGTACTGCAACGTGAGGTAGCCAACCGGCTCGCCGAGCAGATCCTCTCCGGCAAAATCCACGATGGAGAGCACATTGAAATCGACTTGAAAGGCGACGCCCTGTCGTTCGACCGGGTGGGAGAAGCCGAACCGGTAGCGTGATGCAGAAAATCGGGGGCTTCGGCCCCCTTTTTTATTGCCCTGTACCTACCCATACGTTTTTCACGCGAAACGGCAGGAGCAATCCTTACCTTTTAATGAATATCCTGCTTATCCGACAGACCACGCGGTTCGCGGCAACTCATGGCTTGCTTGGCGGTTCATGCCTGCGTTTATTACCGCCCGGCCAGAAGGTTGGTTTGGTATAGGAATTCCGTGAAGCCGAAAAGGCAGCATGTACCTCAGCAAGCTCGAATTACAAGGATTTAAAAGCTTTGCCCAACGCACGGTGGTCACCTTCGACCCCGGTATTACGGCGATCGTGGGTCCGAACGGGTGCGGGAAGTCAAACATCGTCGACGCGGTCCGCTGGGTGATCGGCGAGCAGCGTGCCCGTATCCTTCGCTCCGACAAGATGGAGAACGTCATCTTCAACGGCACGTCGAAGCGCAAGGCCTTGGGCATGGCAGAGGTGCTGTTGACCATCGAGAACACGCACGGGATCCTCCCCATCGAGTACTCCGAAGTGACCCTGGGCCGAAGGCTCTACCGCTCCGGCGAGTCCGAATATCTTTTGAACGGGGTCAAATGCAGGCTTCAGGACATTACGGACCTCTTCATGGATACCGGCATGGGCGCCGGAGCCTACTCGGTGATCGAGCTCAAGATGATCGAGGAGATCCTGTCGGAGAATGCTCAGGACCGTCGCCGTTTGTTCGAAGAAGCCGCCGGCATCACAAAGTACAAGCTCCGCCGGAAGCAGGCGTACGGGAAGCTCGACAGCACACAGGCCGACCTGATCAGGCTGCGTGATCTGACCGACGAGATCGAAAAACGAGTCCGTGGCTTGAAACGGCAGGCGGAACGAGCCGCAAAATACAAGGAGCTCTCGCAGCGGCTCGAAGAGCTCGAACGGGCGCTAGCCCAGATCGAATACGACCGCCTGACGGCAACCCGGGACGCCCTCGAGACCGACGCCGCCAGGGCGCGCGTCGAGATCGAACGCTACACCACCCTGCTGGCAACCGAAGAAGCGCGACTCGAGGCGCTCAAGGTTAAGCTCACCGATCAAGAGCAGAGCCTGTCCGGGCGACGGCGCGCTTTGAACGCTTACCTCGAGTCCGTTCGCAGCCTCGAATCCGAAGTGCGCCTCGACCAGGAACGCCTCGACGCCTCCCGGCGCGAACTCGATCGGCTGCTTCGCGAGAAAGAAGAGGCCAAAGAGCGCCGCGAGGCAACTCATGCAGCCCTCGAGCAATGCGAAAAGGACCTTGCCGCGGCTGCTCCCCTGCTCGAAGAATCGATACGTCTTCAGCAGAAAGCGCAGGAAGCGCGCGATAACGCCCGCGCCGTCGCCGACGAACAGCGCGAAACGGTACAGGCTCTCCGAGCGAAAGAACGAAAAGCCGACGAGGCACGCTCGGAAACCCGCAGCCGGCTCGACCGCCTCACGAGCCGCCTGGAGATGCTCGAACAGGATCACGAGCGGACGGTCGCCAAGGCATCCAGTGCAGATGAAGCGTCAGGCGAAATCGAAGCACGCCGGCGCCTCGCCTCGCGAGGACTCGAGGAAGCCCGGATCGCGCTGGACACCGCCCGAAAAGCCTTTGAAAAAGCCGCCGAGGCGCTCGAACAGAAAAAAACGGCTCTGGCCTCCGCCACTGAGAAACTCCAGCTCCTCGAAAGGCAACGCGATGCAGTGGCGGCAGAGGTGGGCCTCCTTGAAAGCCTCGTCGCGTCGTATGAAGCGTTCCCGGATGCCGTCCAGTTCCTGGCCCACACCCCCGACTGGCGGGCCGGCGAATTGCAGACCGTTTCCGACGTGCTCGCGTGCGACGAACGCGATCGCTTCGCACTCGACGCCGCACTCGGCGACTTCGCCTCCTGCATCGTTGTTCGCTCGCACGATGAAGCCCGTCAGGCGGTCAACCTGCTCCGGTCCGAGCAGAAAGGCCGTGCTACGTTCCTGGTGCTCGACCAGCTAAAGGGTCTACCCTCCACCTCTACCACAGTCCGGCCTGAAGGAATATCTTTTCAGCCCTTGCTGGACGTGATCAAGGTATCCGATCCCGCCTACAGGTGCCTGGCCGCGCTGCTCCTGCATGATTGCTACGTCGTCGATACCGAGGAAGAAGCCCGTGAGGCTGCCGCTCAGGCCGAGCCCCCCGCCCGATTTTTCGCCCGCACCGGGGACTGGTTCGATTCGAGCGGCCTGCTTCGCGCCGGCAGCACGTCCGACGCAACCTCGCCGGTGATCGACCGGATGGGCAGAAGGGAACAGCTTGCCGCACTCCGCCTCGACCTGCAAAAAGTCGAGGACACCCTCGCCGAGAGCCAGGTAGAGGTCGATACGTTGCGCAAAGAGCTAGGCTCGATCCCGTATGAAACGTGCCGAGCAGAGGTAACGAAGCTGGAGCGAGCCCTTACCGAAGCGGAAAAAGAAAACGAGCGTGTCGCCATCGAAGCCCGGAACGTCGCCCAGCGTGCGGACGAGCTTACCGACCGCATCAAAACACTCGAACGAGAGATCGAGTCCGGACGCGCGCAGATCGGTGAGCTTGAGCTGGCAGCCCGATCGGCCGACGAAAACCTACAGGCAATCCGATCCGAGCGAGCACTGGCGGAAGAAAGGTTCCAGTCGGCCGAAGCCGAAAGCCGGCTCACGCTCGACCGATACAACGAAGCCACTGTGGCTGTCGTGCAGGCCCGCAACCGGTACGACAACCTGAAACGCGAAGTCGACAGGCTCCGCCAGAGCCTGCACGAGCTCCACGAAACTGCAAATAGCCGGCAGGCGCAGATCGAAGAGCTCCGTCAGAAGATCGCGGCCGATCGTGAGCACCACGCAGCGCTCGAAGAACAGATCAAGACCGTCAGCGAAGACCACACGGGGCTCAGGGAAGCCGTGGAGTCGATGGAGATGGCTTTGAGGGAAACCCGATCCGAGATCGCCGAGGTCGAGGCATCGTTACGAACGATCCGGCAACAACGGGAGCAGTACATCCGCGAAGAGAACAGCCACGCCGTCAGGCTGGCCGAAGTTCAGACCCGCATCGCCGACCTCGTCCAGAACATCGAGGATGATTACCAGTTTTCGCTTCACGAACAACGAGTACCACTCAGCGACGACCTGGACGAGATGTCAGCCCGGCAGGAAGTTCAGGAGCTCCGTGAAAAGATCCGGTCGCTCGGCGGAGTGAACGAGCTGGCGCTCGAAAACTACGAAGAGGAGAAGGAACGCCTCGACTTCCTGGTCAGCCAGCGGAACGACCTCGAACGTGCAGAATCCACCCTCCTTCAGACGATCAAAGAGATCAATGAAACGGCGGCTGCACGATTCCTGGAAACCTACGACCTCATCCAGTCGAACTTCGTCCGCATTTTCACCGAGCTCTTCGGCGAGGGCGCAACGGCGGGACTCGAAATGAACGACCCAGGCGATCCGCTTGAATCCGCCATCGAGATCATGGCAAAACCGCGAGGAAAGCGGCCGACCACCATCACCCAGCTTTCTGGTGGAGAAAAAACGCTTACGGCGATCGCCCTCCTCTTCGCCATCTATCTCGTAAAGCCAAGCCCATTCTGCATTCTCGACGAGGTGGATGCCCCGCTCGACGATGCGAACGTCGAACGGTTTATGCGCCTGATCCGCGACTTTTCGTCGAGGACCCAGTTCATCCTCGTTACCCACAACAAACGTACGATGGAAGCGGCCGACCGGATGTATGGCGTGACCATGCAGGAGCAGGGAGTGTCGAGTCTCGTCGGGGTCAGGTTCGACGAAGCGCTGGCGGCGGTGAATGAATAAGAAAAAACCGATGCGTCCACGGAACACCCATTTACTTTATATCGTAAAGCGCTTTGTTTCAACCACCGGAGAATACCAACATGCCCGACAGGTGGAAAGACCGGCCGCCGATCGTACGTCCGGCGCCTCAAGACAAGCCGCTCGAAGAGCACGCTGAGGAGCATCTGCGTTTCATCCGGGACGTCATGGCACGCTCGGGGTCGTTCACGGCCGTGCCCGGGTGGGGCAGCGTCATCATGGGGCTCACTGCGCTGATCGCAGCCCCCATCGCCATGGCGCAAAAGTCGCCGGAGATCTGGCTCCTGACCTGGTTCGTCGAGGCGACACTTGCCGTAGGCATCGGCACCGCAGCGCTCGTCCTGAAAGCCCGGCGCGTCGGCACCCCGCTCAATTCCGGAGCAGGCCGCAAGTACGTGCTGAGCCTGGTACCCTCTATGCTCGCAGGCGTCGTTCTGACGGCCGCCCTCTGGCGTGCCGGAGAAATTTCACTGCTCCCCGGCCTCTGGCTCCTGCTCTACGGCGCCGGAACGGTAACGGGAGGGGCGTTTTCGGTCAAGGCTGTGCCCCTTACCGGGTTCTCCTTCATGCTCGTAGGAGCGGTTGCCCTGCTCGTCCCATTCTGGTGGGCCAACGTCCTCCTGGCAGCCGGATTCGGCGGCCTGCACATTCTTTTTGGTTTGATCATCGCAAAACGTCATGGCGGATAAAATCAGGCCTCGTAAGTCTGTCCACCGCTCCCATATGAACGCGGACGTCTTCGCGGTCGAGCTGGACCGGATCATCCACGAACGAATCCGGCTCGGCATCGTGAGCGCCCTGGCGACCGGTGAAGTGCTGAGCTTCAATGCGCTGAAAACCCTTCTGAATACGACGGACGGCAACCTGAGCGTACACGCCCGCAAGCTCGAAGAAGCCGGCTACATCACCTGCACCAAATCGTTCGACGACCGGACCCCGAAAACGGAGTACGAGCTCACCCGTGAAGGAAGAAAGGCGCTCGAAGGGTATCTCGATCAGATGGAGCGCATCATCCAGGCGGCACGCAATAGCCGGCCTGCCAATTCGATACGGTAAAAGTGTATGTACGTAAATAATCAGGCCACTTCGGAGCCGCCCATTCACGTCGCGATCATCATGGATGGAAATGGGAGGTGGGCAAGCGCCCGTAACCTCCCACGTACGGCCGGCCACAAAGCGGGCGCGGAAGCCGTCAGGCGTGTAGTCGAAGCCGCACCCAAAGTCGGCGTCGGAACCCTCACCCTGTACGCCTTCTCGTGCGAAAACTGGAAGCGGCCGTTCGAGGAGGTGTCCACCCTGATGCACCTTTTCCTCCACAACCTCCGCAAGGAAACCCCGAAGCTGTGTGAGAACGGGGTACGGCTGAACATCATTGGCCGGAGGGACAGGTTCTCCGACAAGCTGCTCGCCGCCATAGAGCAGAGTGAAGCGGCTACCGCAAATGGTAAAACGTTGAACCTGCGCGTAGCGGTCGACTACTCTTCGCGTGACTCCATCATCGCCGCTGCCCGGTTGTTACCCAAAGACGGTCCCGTCGATCACGCCACCTTTGCCCGGACTCTAGCCCAGGCGAACCACGCGTACGAAGCGCCCGACGTCGACCTCCTCATCCGAACCGGCGGCGAGCAACGCCTCTCCAACTTCCTGCTCTGGGAGTGCTCGTATGCCGAGCTCTATTTCACCAGGCGTATGTGGCCGGATTTCGACAAACGCGATCTCGAACTTGCAATTGCCACCTTCCGGAAACGTGAACGACGCTTCGGAGGCCTGCCAGGACACTCCGAACCGGCCTTAGTAGGCAACGGCCAGGGTATGGCCCGCAAATGAATCTGAGACGTATCGGGCGCGGTCGTGCCATTTTGTACGGGCACCCGTTTCACGTCTGAAGCTTCTCCGTTATACTATCCTCCTGACTACCAGCCAACCATTCAGGAGGATAAAATGAGAATCAGAATTCGCTACTGGATCGTCGCCTTATTACTGAGTGCTGTCCTTTTTCCGTTCGAAATGGCTCTGGGGCAGGGCGTTGAAAGCACACTGCTCAATCTGACGCGCATTCAGAATAACGCCAGGAGCAAACGGGTAAGCTCGTACGACCGTACCGGCGGCAACAACGACCGCTTCGAAAACATCCCCGATGGCGAACGGCGTACGATCTTTGAAGTGAGCGGCGCCGGTATCATCAACCACATCTGGATCACCATCGCGCCGCCCCCTCCAGACCTCAGCCGCAACGACATCATCCTGCGGATGTATTGGGACGGCAGCGAAACGCCTTCCGTCGAGTCACCCATAGGGCCGTTCTTCGGACAGGGGTGGAATGAAAGCTATGACTTTTCGTCGCTACCCCTTGCGGCTGGTCCGCGCGACGGGCGCGGCCTCGTGAGCTACTTCATGATGCCTTTCGCCAACGGCGCCCGCATCGAAATCGAAAACGACACCGGCCGTAACATCGACGCCTTTTACTACTACATCGACTACGTCGAGCTCGACGAGCTGCCCGAGGGCATGGGACGCTTCCACGCCTGGTACAACCACGAGCTGACCGATGCGCTGCCAGACGGCGAAAACGAATGGGGCGTGCTCGGCCCTCAACGTGAAAACACGACCGGAGCCGATAACTACCTGATCGCCGACATCGAAGGAAAAGGCCATTTCGTAGGGGTGAACTACTACGTCCACTCACCTTCTCCGATGTGGTACGGCGAAGGGGACGACATGATCTTCATCGACGGCGAAAGCTGGCCGCCTTCCCTCCACGGTACGGGCACCGAGGACTACTTCAATACTTCGTGGTCACCGAACGACTTGTTCTCACACCCGTACTACGGCTACGGCCGGGTCAACCAGGACCACGGATGGCTGGGAAGAACCCACGTCTATCGGTTCCACATCACGGACCCGATCTACTTTAACGAGTCACTGCGGTTCACCATCGAGCACGGGCACAACAACAACCTGACGCTCGACATCGCCTCGGTCGCGTACTGGTACCAGGAAGGCACGCACAAGCTCTTCCCGCCGCTGCCGGACCGTGAGGCGCGCCGCCCGAAACCGTTCATCGGCGCCGTCGAGATCCATAAATGGCGGCACGCGTGGCGTCAGAGCCAGGGCAACGCGTCCGATCTGTGGGGAAATGAGTGAGCGATAGATCCCGCTCTACAACGCCGAACGCCCCTACCCTCCTTCGAGGTGTAGGGGCGTTTTTTGCAGCGGTAGATTATTCGATTCCAACCAGCTCGATGTCGAAAATCAGATCCATACCCGCCAGCGGGTGGTTGGCATCGATCGTGACGTCGGTTTCCGTGAGCCCCGTGATGAGTACCGGTACTGCCTGGTTGTCCTGCGTCCTGAGCTGAAGCTCCTGCCCGATCTCCGGGTGTAGATCGGGGGGCAACCGGTCGCGATCGACGGTGAACACCATGTCCTCGCGACGTGCCCCGTAGGCCTGTTCGGACGGGATCGTCGCCGTCTTCGTCTCTCCGACCGACATCCCCGCCACGGCCTCCTCAAAACCCGAAATGACCTGGCCTGCGCCAAGAGTAAAAAACAGCGGATCGCCCCCCACGTTTGAATCAAAAACGGTCCCGTCTTTCAGTCTACCCGTGTAGTTGACGGCCACTACGTCGCCCTGCTTTGCCTGTGCCACTGGTTCCCTCGTACGTTGATGAATGGGATTAAAACAAGTACCCAACGCACTTCGGCGATCATGGTTCAGTTAACCCCGAAAAGGGCCTCGTTTCCGGGAACGCTCCCCCTTCTCCCGCTATACAAGACGGCATCGGATGGGTTAATTAACGGTCCTGAAGATCAATCGACGAATGAGAAAACGGTGGGTCGGCGGCGTCGCAGCCGTTCTCGTAGCAGGCTGTTTTTTGTCGCTGATTTGGCCGGTATCGGGCGATCGCCTGCGAAACGGCAGCGTTCAGAGCCTGCGGATTACCGACAGAAACGGCTACCTCCTCCGTGAGGTGCGTCCGGATGGAAGAGGGCGCCCTATCCCGCTCGACGAAATCGCCCCCGACGCAGTAGCCGCTCTTATCGCCACCGAAGACCGGCACTTCCACTCGCATCCCGGAATCAACCCTTTTTCCTTCGTCCGGTCGGCTATTGCCAACCTCCGGGCGGGCAGGATCGTCAGCGGCGGGTCGACGATCACGATGCAGGTGGCGCGCACGCTCCGAGGCCGCTCAAACAACGCCCTCTGGGACAAGCTCGCAGAGATACACCTCGCCCTCAGGCTCGAGGTTCATCTTTCAAAGGACGAAATCCTGGCGCTCTGGCTCAACCGCGTTCCCTTCGGCAATCAGACGTACGGCATCGAAGCAGCTTCGCAACTGTACTTCGGAAAACCTGCCCGGGACCTCAGCACGGCCGAAGCTGCATTCCTCATCGGTCTCCCCCAGAGTCCCACCCGGTATAACCCCTACCGAGCATTCGACCTTGCCCTTGCCCGTCAGAAACGGGTGCTCGACGCCATGGTGCAAACGGGACGGCTGGACGAATCGCGGCGAGAAGAGATTGAAGCTCTTCCCATCAACCTTGCCCGTGCCCGGCCGATCTTCCGTGCACCGCACCTGACCGAGGGCTTGATCGCCGGGTTGCCCGCCGATCGAAACCGGCCCGTCGAGATCCGCACCACGATCGACTGGCCGTTCCAGCAGGCCGTCGAAGAGCTGATGCGGGGGCACATGGGACGGCTCCGCTCGCGAGGCGCTACCAATGCCGCCGTGGTCGTGCTCGACAACGCCACCGGCGACGTGCTCGCCTACGCAGGAAGCGTCGACTTCTGGGATTCGCGGAACGGCGGACAGAACGATGGCGTGCAGATGCTCCGGCAGCCGGGCAGTGCGCTGAAGCCATTCACCTATGCCCATGCCCTGGCGTCGGGGCGGTACACCCCCGCCTCTATCCTGCCCGACATCGAGCTACAGGTCCCGGAAGCAGGCGGAGCGTTCTCTCCACGGAACTACGACGAGCAGTACCACGGGCCCACCCCGTTGCGCCAGGCCCTTGCGTGCAGCTACAACATCCCGGCCGTACGGCTCGCCCGGGAGTTCGGCGCACCCGCTCTCCTGCGCACACTCCGGCAAAGCGGCTTCGAGTCGCTCAACCGTCCTCCCGACTTTTATGGCATCGGACTGACGCTTGGAAACGGGGAGGTACGGCTGATCGAGCTGGCCCGCGCCTATGCAGGCCTTGCCCGGGGAGGATCGCTCCCACCCGTTCGCTATGAAATCCACCGCGTCACGGAAGCAGGTGACACGCTTTATGCCGATTCGGGCACACCCCATCCCACAGGCATCGATCCTGCGATAGCCCACCTGATTACCGACATTTTGAGCGACTCTGAAGCGCGTGAGCCGGCCTTTGGACGTGGTGGGCCCCTCGAGCTGCCGTTCCCTTGCGCCGTCAAGACCGGCACCTCGAAGGATTACCGCGACAACTGGACCGTCGGGTATACTCCGCGTCACACCGTTGCCGTTTGGGTGGGCAACTTCGACGGCAGCCCGATGCAGTGGATCAGCGGCGTCACCGGGGCAGCACCGATCTTCAAAGCCGTTTTTCAGCTTTTGGGATCGGGCGGCGCGTTCGAGGAACACCCGCGCACCGTCAAAGCGCAGATCTGCCCCGCAAGCGGTCTCCAGCCGGGCGCGGCGTGCCCGGGAGCCCGGACCGAGGTCTTCCTGGCCGGCACCGTCCCCCCGGATACGTGCAACGTCCACCAAATTCTGCGTATTGACCGACGAACCGGCCTGCTTGCCGGCAACGATACACCCGAATCAGAAGTCGTGTCGGAGCTATTTACGGTTTACTCCCCCGAGTACCATCCCTGGATGCAAGAGCAGGGAATGCGCCTGCCTCCGGTTGCGTACACGACGCTCGTCGCTGCCGGCAATGATTCTCTGCGATACACGGATCGCCTCATCATTCAGTATCCCACTTCAGGGGCCACTTTCCAGATCGACCCCGTCCTTCGGCCGGAATACCAACATGTACGGCTCGTCGGGAACGCCGACCGCTCGCTCACAGACGTCTCCTGGTGGGTAGACGATCAGCTACTGAGCACGAGCTTTGACAAGGCAACCTGGATGCTTACGCCGGGAACACACCGGATCGAGCTGCGCGCCCATGGCCATCATGGAGAGTCCTATCGCAGCCGGCCCGTCACGATTCACGTCAGGGATTCCGGCTGAGCGCCTCCGACTTTTTTCGCCACGATCTCACGCCCCGGTCTTGGAAGCCAGCACGACATCTCGTTTCTTTCCGTTTCAGTACTCATTTTCCAGGCCGAACCCTGATGAAACCTGTCCTTTTTGCGATCCTGACCTCCATGGCGTGGGGCATTGGCGGCTATTTCGAAAAGAAGGGGCTCCACATGGGCAACCTGTCGCCGCAGATGGGGATCACCATACGCACCGCCGTCGCGCTCGTTGTTTTGTCCTTCGTCAGCTTTCCCCAGTGGAAGACCGTCGCGGAAGCGAGCCCGAGAGCCCTGCTCTACATGGTGATTGGAGGCGGAGTCGTTGCCGGATCGGTGGGTATGCTTTGCTTCTACGCGGCAATCAAAGGCGCCCCGCTCACCCGCGTGATGCCGATTGCGTTCACCTCGCCGTTATGGGGAGCCCTGCTCGGCGTAATGCTCGGAGGTGAGCCACTGACCCTGAAGCTCGTCCTTGGTACCCTGATGACCATCGGCGGCATCATCCTGTTGACGATAGGTTGAATCCTGTCGAACTTTTGCCAACAATGGACCCCTCAGCCGATTGCACGGTCCTCCCGGCAAAACCGAATGTCTTGTCAAATTCAGCACTGGTAATAAGCATGTACACGAAAGCATACTCCGCAATGACACGGATCCGGGTCGTCGTATTGCTTGCCGCGTTGCTGCTTGCGCCGCTTTTCGACGTGCAGGCGCAGTCCGACGACGTATTTACACCGTACCACATCGCAAAAATGCGTCTGGTCGGTGCGACGGCTGTGTCTCCGGACGGCAGCAAAATAGCCTACACCCTGAGCGTCCCGAGAGACCCTTACGAAGAGAATGGACCGGCGTGGACCGAACTGCACATCGTTGATACCGCCACCGGGGACGATCAGCCGTACATCACGGGCAAAAACTCTGTCAGCCAGATTTCCTGGACTCCGGACGGCCAGTCAATATCGTTCCTCTCCAGGCGTTCAGGGGACAATACCACGTCGCTGTACGTCATCCCGGTGAACGGAGGCGAAGCCCGGAAGGCTGCAAGCTTCCGCACATCAATACTTGCATACGACTGGCACCCGGACGGCGAACGGCTGGTTTTCATTGCTGAAGAGCCTAAAGACAAGCGCTCGGACCTGCCCTATAAGCCGGAAATCTACGAGGAGGAAACACCACAGCGCCGCGTCTGGGTGACGACCGCCTTTTCCGACGTCGAGCCGAGGATGCTGAACGTTGAAGGCTCCGCCTACAACGCGAGATGGAATCCGGTCAGCGACCAGATCGCCATTGCCGTAGCTCCGTCGCCCTACATCGACGACTACTACATGTACCAGCGCGTAAAGGTGGTCGACGCCGGGACGGGCGCCGTCGTCAGTGAGATCGAAAATCCGGGCAAGCTTGGCAAGTTCGCGTGGAGCCCCGACGGCAGCAAGCTGGCGCTCATCTCCGGGGCGGACATCAACGATCCTGCAGCCGGCCGGCTCATGGTCGTGCCGGCTTCCGGCGGTAAACCCACGGAGCTTCTACCCGGTTACGAAGGCGACGTCGAGGACTTCGAGTGGCTCGACGCTTCCACCCTGCGTTACACAACCGTTCGCGGCGTCGAAACGTACTTCGAGCAGATCGGAGCCGACGGCAGCGGCCGGACCCAGCTTCTCGATCCGGGTGACGCCAGCCTGCTTGCGTTTTCCATGTCACGGGATGGCCGCGTGGTATCGTTTACCGCCGACAGCCCCTCCCATCCCAATGAAGCCTTTTCCTGGAACCCCGGCCAGAACGGGCTCAAGCGCCTCACCGATAGCAACCCGTGGCTCTCCGGTCTCCGGCTCGCCCGGCAGGAAGTTGTGAAGTTCAAGGCGAAGGATGGGCTCGAGCTCGAAGGGATACTCATCCACCCGCTCGAACGCCGTGGTTCCGAACGGGTGCCGCTGATTCTCGTGGTTCACGGTGGGCCGGAGTCCCACTACAAAAATGGGTGGCTGACCGGTTATTCGAGCTTCGGACAGCTCGCCGCTGCCCGAGGATTTGCCGTCTTCTATCCCAACTACCGGGGCAGCACCGGCCGCGGCGTCGCCTTTTCGAAGCTCAGCCAGGGCGACCCCGCCGGACTCGAATTTGACGACCTCGTCGACGCCGTCGACCACCTGATCGAGATCGGCCTAGTCGACCGCGACAAAGTGGGCGTGACGGGTGGCTCCTACGGAGGCTACGCCACGGCGTGGCTCTCCACACGCTATTCCGACCGGTTCGCCGCCGGCGTCATGTTCGTCGGCATCAGCAACAAGATCTCGAAGGTCGGCACCACCGACATTCCGAACGAAGAGTTCCTCGTCCACGCCCGCAAGCGGCCGTGGGAGAACTGGCAGTTCTTCCTCGAAAGAAGTCCGATCTACTACGCCGAAAATGCCCGCACGCCGCTCCTGATCCTGCACGGAAAGGAAGACCCACGCGTCAACCCGGGCCAGTCGCACGAGCTCTACCGGCACCTGAAGCTGCACGGCAAGGCGCCCGTCCGCCTCGTCCTCTACCCCGGTGAAGGCCACGGCAACCGCAACTCGACGGCCCGCTTCGACTACACCCTCCGGTCCCTTCGGTGGATGGAGCACTACCTGAAGGGCCCGGGCGGCGAAAAACCACCGGTTGAGATCGACTACGGCCAACCGTTCGAGGTTGCCGGCGCCAATTGACCCTCGATCACACGCCCGCTACCCTCCACGGGTAGCGGGCCTTATCTACAAACCCAGCCCAGGATACGTCATGGCAAACAACCGCATCTACTCGATGAGTGTGGCCAGTGTATATCCCCATTACGTGGCCAAAGCCGAGAAGAAGGGGCGGACGAAGGAGGAGGTCGATGAAATCATTCGCTGGCTGACGGGATACAGCCAGGAACAACTGGAAGCACAGCTGAACGATAAAAAAAGCTTCGAAGCCTTCTTTGCGGAGGCCCCACAGCTCAATCCCGCCCGAAATCTGATTACAGGGTGTGTCTGCGGCATACGGGTGGAAAACATCGAAGAACCCCTGATGCGAGAGATCCGTTACCTGGACAAGCTGATCGACGAGCTGGCAAAGGGCAAGTCGATGGATAAGATCCTGCGGAACTAACACCTTGCAGATGACCGAAGTGGGCGCAGCCTGAATGGCTGATTAGCCCGGTCACCCGACCTGGGGAACAGTCGAACGAAAACAACCTTTACACCGGTTCAAGGATCACCTCACCTAAATCGGCCGGGAGTGAAAGAAGAATGCGCACTTGGATTAAGCCGGCAATTGCCCTTTCGCTGCTTTTTCTTGCCGCTTTGCCGGCTAACGGGCAGATCGACACGAGCCGCGTTTACGAGCTCGACCCCGTCGTCGTGACTGGCACGCGCGTCGAGGTTACGCGCTCGAACGTGCCAATGACGGTTGCGAGTGTGTCGGAACAGGAGATCCGGCAGAGCGGCGAGTCCAACCTGTTGCCTGTCCTGTCAGGCCGTATCCCGGGGCTTTTCGTGACCGAAAGGGGCATGACGGGCTTCGGCGTTGCGGAAGGGGCAGCCGGGCAGATCACCGTACGTGGCATCGGCAGCTCGCCCAATACGAACGTGCTCGTGCTGATCGACGGGCATCCGCAGTTTATGGGCCTCATGGGGCATCCTCTGCCCGACTCGTACGTCGCATCGGATGCCGAACGGGTCGAGGTGGTCCGTGGTCCGGCTTCGATCCTCTACGGCACCAACGCCATGGGAGGGGTCATCAACATCATCACCCGGCGGCAGGAAACCGAAGGCGGATCGGCAAGCGGCAGCGCCTCCTTCGGCTCCTACAACACCCAGAAGTATAGCGGCAGCGGTGGCTATCGGGTGAATGGTTTCGACTTCTTCGGCTCGATCAACCATGACCGGACGGATGGCCACCGCGACGCGTCGGACTTCAACATTACCAACGGGTACCTCAAAGCCGGATACGACCTCACGAACGAGCTGCGGCTGCTCGTCGACGGCGGCCTGACGAAGTTTAAGTCCTACGACCCCGGCCCGGTGTCGCAGCCGTACGCCGACGCTTCACACTGGGTGGACATCCTCCGCGGACGAGGCGCCGTTACGCTCCAGAACAACTTCGGACACGCCGAAGGAGGCTTCAAATTTTTCTACAACTTCGGCGAGCACACCATCTACGACGGGTTCAATTCCAACGACGCCAACGGTGGATTGATGTTTTACCAGGGCATCCGGTTCTTTCCCGGAAACGTGGTAACCATCGGGCTCGACTACAAACGGTACGGCGGCAAGGCGCGCAATGACGTCAACAACCTCGATTTCGGCGAGCACTGGATCGACGAGATTGGTGGATACGCCTTCGTCCAGCAATTCCTTGCCAACCGCGTGATCCTCAACGGCGGACTTCGGATCGAGAACCACTCGCTCTTCGGGTCTATTGCGGTCCCCCAGGCCGGCTTTGCGTATCACCTGACCGAGTCCGTCACGCTGAAGGGTTCGGCTTCCCGGGGATTCCGAAGCCCGACCATCCGCGAGCTCTACCTCTTCCCCGCTCCCAACCCGGACCTCGAACCAGAGCGGATGTGGAACTTTGAGGCTGGCATCCTTACGTCGACCCCGCGGTACAGCAGCGAGCTCACCGGGTTCATCAGCGACGGCGATAACCTGATCCAGATCACCGGCCAGTTCCCGAACCTCGTTTACCGTAACACGGGCTCGTTTACGCATAAAGGATTCGAGTGGCTGGGGACGTACTTCGTTGACCGGAACCTCCGTCTTGGAGCGAGCTACAGCTACCTGCACACCGAGCGCCCCATCACCTCGGCTCCAGTACACCAGCTTTTCCTGGAGGCCTCCTACGCAATCGGTCGGTTTACGCTTTCCAGCAATCTGCATCACGTGGCCGGGCTAATCACGAACGTCCAGGCGTCGTCACGCGAAACGTACACTCTCGTTGGGGCCGGGCTGCTCTTTAGGCCGAATCCGTTCGTCGAGGTGTTCGTTCGCGGCGACAACTTGCTCAATCAGAAGTACCAGATTAACTTCGGCTATCCCATGCCCGGTGCAACGGTTCATACGGGCATCCACTTCCGGTATTGACCACACACGCTATGGCCACGCATGTTTTTGACGCGATCATTGAGGAAGCCGGCCGAGGGGGAATGTTCGTAAAGGTGCCGTTTTCGGTGCCGGAAGTGTTCGGGAAAAAGGGGCAGGTAAAGATCAAGGCTACCATCGACGGCGAGCCGTACCGGGGCGTCCTTTCTTCGATGGGGGGCGAGGGTCACTTTCTCATCGTCGTAAAGGCCATCCGCGAAAAAATCGGCAAAACGGCTGGCGACACGGTGCACGTCGAAGTGCAAGAAGACACCGAGCCCAGAACCGTGACGCTCCCTCCCGAGCTCGTCGAGGTGTTCAGCCGGCAGCCGGACCTCGCGGCCACCTTCAACGCGATGGCCTACACCCACCAGAAAGAATACGTCCAGTGGATCGTTGAGGCGAAAAAGCCGGAAACCCGCGAGCGCAGGGTCCAGAAGGCCATCGAGATGATCTCCAAAGGGCAGAAATTTTCCTGAGCGGCCGAAAGCCGCACCATTCTCGGTCGAAACACCCGTTGCTTCCGGTTGTACGACCCCTTACGCTGCCGTTCGGTAAGTGCTGATGAAACGAACACCGACCGGATCGCTCATCGGCCGCCTTTCGCCATCTTCACCTTCGTAATGATGAACGCCTTCGCGCCCTCCCGCACGGGATTCTTCATCCTCTTCCTTCTTGCCGCATTCCTGACGGCGTCGTGTACGGATCAAGGCGAGGGCGACTTCTCGGTCGAAACCGTCGGGCTTGAGCTTCCGGCCGAGCCGCGCGCCTTCGTGCCCGAGCTCGACGGCCCCCTGCGGGTGATGAGCGCCACACCTTTCGGGCCGATGGCCGGGATGGGGACGTACCAGGCCATAACCGTTACCTTCAGCCGACCGATGGTTGCCCTCGGCGAAACACCCGAGGTACCGAAGGGCGTATTCAGTATCGAACCCGAACGTACCGGAAGGCTAACTTGGGAAGGCACTCAAACCCTCGTCTTTCATCCCGACGAGCCGCTTCCCACCGCCACAGCCTTTCGCGTTCGCATCGCCTCCGGCCTCACGGCGCTGAACGGCGACAGGCTGGAAGAAGCCTTCACCTGGACGTTCGAGACCCCACGCCCGATGCTCGTCGACTCGGACCCCGCCCCGGACGCCCGTTTCGTCGACCCCGGCCAGTCGTTCCTGCTCCGGTTCAATCAGGCGATCCGGACGAACGACACCCGCTCGTACGTGCGGCTCCGGACCGTCGAAGATGCCCGCACCGCCGAAATCCAGATCCAGGGCCGAGGCGACAGCACGCTGATCGTGCGCCCCACCCGCCCCTTGCAGCAGGGCACGTCCTACGAGCTGCTCCTCCTCCCCGGTCTTCCAGCCGCAGCCGGAAGGCTCGGCATGGCCGATACGACGTTCGTCCGCTTCACGACGTACGACCGGCTCCGCCTCGTCGAAGTCGGTCAGCCACACGCCCCGTGGGAGGAACAGCCGGAAACGTTCAACCCTGAACGCGGCGTCACGCTCACCTTTACAACCCCCGTGCGCTTCCGTGACCTGCGAAACGCCCTGTCCTTCACCCCCGCGCTTGACCTCCCTCCTGGCATCGAAGCGCAGGACGACGTCGTCAGCGCAACCCACACGCTGACCGTCCGGCTCGAACCGGAAACGCGCTACACCGTGGCCGTTTCCAGCCTTACCGATCAGTTCGGGCAGCGTCTCGAAGAGGCGTCCGCGTCGTTCCGCACGGCCGCCTTCGCGCCGTCGGTCCGCGTGCCGGAAGGAATTGCCATCTTTGAAGCCGATCTTCAGGCGGCCGTCCCGGTCCGTGCGACGAATCCGCCCGACCTTCGTCTTGGTCTGGTCCGGCTCGGCCCCGATCAGATCATTCCGGTCATCCGGACGTACGACCGCCAGCATTATTACGGCGATACCGACTATTCGAAGCTTCCCGACCCCGTTCCGGCCGCCCGCACGGTGTCGCTCGGGCTGGAACGCAACCGGCCGGGCGTCGTCGCCCTTCGCCTGGATTCACTCCTCAGCGGCGGAACCGGCCTGATCGGCTACAACCTCGTCGCACCCGGGCTGGGGCACGAACGCTCCGACCTGTCCTTCACCGGGCTGGCGCAGGTCACGCGGCTGGGCATCACCGCCAAGTTCAGCCCCCACCAGAACCTGATCTTCGTGACCGAGCTCGGCACCGCCCGGCCAGTACCCGGCGCCTCCGTCACGATCCGCGACCTGAAAAACCGCGTACTCTGGCAGGGCGTCACCGACGAGCAGGGACGCGCCGCCACGCCCGGCTGGAGTGACCTCGGCGTCGAGCGAACCAGCGTATGGGACAACCCGGTTCAGTTCGCCTTCGTCGAAAAAGACGGCGACGTGGCCTTTACGAGCAGCGTCTACCAGGACGGCATCGAGCCGTACCGCTTCGACATCGCCTACGACTGGCGACCGGACGCCGTCACCGAAACCGGCAGCATCTTTTCGGACCGTGGCCTTTACCGCGCCGGGGAGGAGGTCTTCGTCAAAGGCATCCTCCGCAGCAAGACCGACGGCGACTGGCGGCCCGTCACCGACAGCCTCCGCGTCCTCATCCACGACCCCCGCGACCAGATCGTATTCGACCGCTATTACCGCCCAAGCGAGCTCGGCACGTTCGACTTTGCGTGGACGTCGCCGACCGGCGCCACGCAGGGCGTCTACATGGTCCGCGTCGTCCATGCGTCCGACACCGCCGCCGTAAACCGTGAGATCTGGGAGCCCGGCGACGTGGCGCGGGGTGAGTTCAGGGTCGATGCGTTTCGAACGGCCACGTTTGCCGTCACCGCCTCCAGCGCTACGGACGAGTACGTAGCGGGCGATTTCTTCGAGGGAAGCATCTCCGGGCGCTACCTCTTCGGCGCTACGATGGGCGGGCAGCCCGTCCGCTACAGCCTGATGCAGTCCCCCGGCAGCTTCGAGCCCGAGGGCTATCCCGGCTACCGCTTCGGGAGCTTCGACGACGGCTCGCGGGGAGGCGTCTATAGAATGCTGCTCGAAGCCGACACCGTCCTCGACGCCGAAGGGATTACCTATGCACGCATCCAGCTCGAGGGCAACCAGATCGGCATGCCGATGCGCCTCACCTGGACCGGCGTCGTGCAGGACCCGGCCCGGCAGGAACAGGGTGCCCGACGCCTCATCACCCTCCACCCCGGACAGTTCTACGTGGGGCTCAAGCCCCGAACGACGTTCATCGACCTGAACCGCGAACGGGAGATGACTGTCGACGTCATTACCGTGGACCCTTCCGGCCTGCCCGTCGGCGACAAAGCCGTCGACGTGGAGCTGCTCCGGCAGCAATGGCTCAGCGTCCGTGAGACCGGATCCGACGGGAGGCTCGTCTGGCGAAGCGAGCGCACCGAGGAGCTCATCGGGTCGCACCGGATCGAAACGAAAGCCCGCAACGCCATGCGGCTGAAAATGCCCGTCGAGGAAGGCGGGAGCTACGTCATCCGGGCCACCAGCCGCGACGTCCGGGGCAACACCATCCGGACGGAAGCCTTCTTCTACGCCACCGGCTCGGGATACGTCGCGTGGGAGCGGACCGACGACGACCGCATCGACCTCGTGCCCGAACGCACCAACTATCGCCCGGGCGAAACTGCCCGCCTGATGGTCCAGTCGCCCTACGAAGAAGCGACCGCCCTGATCACCGTCGAACGTGAGGGGATCCTGTCGAGCCGGGTCGAGACCCTGCGCGGCAGCGCACCGCAGATCACTGTGCCCCTCACCGAAGCCCACATGCCGAACGTGTTCGTGAGTGTGATCCTGCTGAACGGGCGTACCACCCCGCCGGGCGCAACCACCGACGTCGGCAAGCCCGGCTTCAAGATCGGCTACGCTAGCCTGCACGTCGACCCGGGCACCCGCCGGCTCCAGGTGGAAGTCATCCCCGACAAAAAGCAGTACCGGCCCGGCGACGAAGTGACCGTCGACCTCCGGATCCGCGACGCGGGCGGCAACGGCGTCCCGGGCGAGATCGCCTTCAGCGCCGCAGACGCTGGCGTCCTGAACCTGATCGGCTACGCAATGCCTGACCCGTTCGACACCTTCTACGGCCCCCGCCCACTCGGCGTCACGACGAGCGAAAGCCGGTCCAACCTGATCGAGCAGCGAAACTACGGCCAGAAAGAAGAGGACATCATCGGCGGCGGAGGCGACCGCAGCTTCCTCCTCCGGCAGGACTTCCGCCCGCTCGCCCACTGGGAGCCGGCCATCCGTACCGACCGGCGTGGCCGCGCACGCATCACGTTCCGCCTGCCCGAAAGCCTGACGACCTTCCGCCTGATGGCCACGGCCCTCACGGCCGACGACCGTTTCGGCGCGAGCCGGACGGACGTCGTCGTCACGCAACCCCTCGTGCTCCAGCCTGCATTGCCCCGCTTCGTCCGGCTCGACGATTCGTTCGAGGCCGGCGTCCTGGTCAGCAACCTGACCGGCGAGCCCGGAGAGGCGACGGTCACCGCTCGCGCCGAAGGCATCCGGCTCACCGGCCCCGCCTCCCGTACGGTTTCGCTGGCCGCCGGCGAGACGCGCGAGGTCCGGTTCAACTGGGCCGTAGACAATCCGGGCGCTTCAACCCTGCGCTTCGACGCCACGCTCGGGAATGAGCGCGACGCTTTCACCGTTCCGCTCGAGATCGCCGTGCCGCTCGCGCGGGACGTCTCGGCCACGTTTGCCGTCACCGACTCAATCGCTCGGGAGGCGCTGAGCCTGCCGCCAAACCGCGTGCCGGGGCTCGGGCGGTTCGAGGCGCGCCTGTCCGGAACCGCCCTCGTCGGCCTCGACGGCGCCGTGCGCTACCTCTTCAGCTACCCCTACGGCTGCCTCGAACAGGTCACCTCCGCCGTACGGCCCCTACTGATCGCTGGCGACCTGCTCGACGCCTTCAACCTCGACGTGCCGGGATTCGACCGGCAACGAGCCGTCGACGAATGGCTCGGCGAGCTCCAGGACTTCTGGACCGAGAGTGGCTTCAGCATGTGGCCGGGATCGTACACCCCTCACCCTTACGTCAGTGCGTACGTCGTGCTTGCACTTGCCGAAGCCCGCGCCGCGGGGTATCCGGTCCCCGAGGCGCTGGTCACCCGGGCGGTCGATCGACTCGAGGAGCTGGTGCGCAGGCGCAGTGATCGGCCCGAGTACTACGACCCCATCGCCTGGGAGGACACCCGCGTGCTTATGCTTTACGCCCTGGCCCGCCACGGCCGCTTCCTCGACGGTGAGATTGCTGCACTGGCCGGCGAGGTCAGCCCCGGACGCAGTCCCGTGAGCGTCGAAGGCGTCGCCTACCTGCTCCGCACCGTCACGCTTGGCGACCGCCCCGCCCTGCGCCGCTTCCGGGAACCCCTCGTGAGCTACCTCCGGCAACAGGTACACGTCGAGAGCACCTCCGCTTACCTTGCGTCCCCCGGCGATAGCCACGACTGGGTCTTCTCGAGCGATGCCCGCGCCACCGCGCTCGGCCTCGCCGCCCTCGTCGAGGCTGACCCCAGCGACGACGTCCGGCAGCTCGGCGCACGGATGATCCGCTACCTGATGCAGCAGCGGCAGAACGGCCATTGGGCCTCCACCCAGGAGAACGCCGCCATCGTCGACGCTTTCCGCGCCTACTATCGGGCGTTCGAACGCGAGACCCCCGCCTTCACGGCGGAGATCCGCCTCGCCGGACGTGAGCTGCTTGCCGCCTCCTTCGAAGGGCGCACCCTGCGCGTGGAGGGGGTCTCCAGGCCCGTCGAAACGCTGCCCCAGCAACCCGACGTACCCATCGAGATCACGAAGCAGGGCGCCGGTCAGGCCTACTATTCACTCCTCCTCGAAACCTTCAGCAAGGAGCCCCTGCCTGCCGCCCGCCAAGGATTGAGCATCGAACGCCGGATCGAACGACTCGACGAACGCGGAAACCCGATTGGGGAGGCCGTCCGTACCGGCGAAGCGGACGTCCGCCTGAACGCGGGCGACCTCGTCCGCGTGACGCTGCGCGTCTCGACGCCCACCGACCGCAACTACGTCGTCGTGGACGATGCCCTGCCAGCCGGGCTCGAAGCGCTCAACACCGCCTTCGAAACAACCGACCGGCAGCTCGTCGAACGCGCGCGGGAGGACGAGAACTACCGCTGGAGCACCTTCAACCATACCGAGTTCCGCGACGACCGCGTGCTCCTCTTCGCCGACTACCTCAACCGGGGCGAGCACACGTTCGTCTATGTAGCCCGCGCCACCACCCCCGGCACGTTCGTCCACCCCCCGGCGCGCGCCGAGATGATGTACCGCCCCGAAACCTTCGCCCGCACCGCCACCGGCACCCTCACCGTCACCCCTGTACCTTAACCTAAACGTTTGTATATCACGCAAAGACGCGAAGGCGCGACAGGCTCATTTTGGGAAGAATGCTGTACGTGTCCTCACTGGCCACGTTGATGGTTGCGTTCCATAAAGATCCCTCGTCGCACGGCTCCACGGGATGACAAAGTGAGGCGACAGCGATTGCCGTGAAGCCAAATACCTGCCTGAACCTTTCATAGTGTCATTCCTCACCCGCTTTGCGGGTGAGGAATCTTCCCGAAGTGAAACCTTGTAGGTTGGCACCTCAGTGAACAAATGCGCAACAAAATGCCCCCCTGGACGGGACTGCATGTACTCGTTACGTGAAGTGTTGTCGCGGAGCGATTGAGGGGTAACTTAACGCTTTATGTAATACCGTAGAGGAGGGCCGCACGCTCACATGGATCCCGGCTCGGCGGCCGGGATGACGGTTTTTATGGATTCAGTTACCCAACCCCCCGTCATCAGCCTGCATCATTTTGTTTAAACCCTAAAAACTCCTCTAATAACCGCATCGTAACAACATGACCCCGCGCATATGTAATTTCTGAACGTAAGACTATTAGCGTCGATCAGGTCCGAATACCTGTAGCGTACCCCCCTGCCGCTCACCGGTGATGAGGATAAGTGAAGTTGTACCAGAGGACGAGGGAGGCATTGGGAACGTATGATCAGGAAAACTACGACCCTGAACCAGACGATGACCCTTTTGGACGAGACGTGGAACACTTACCATCGGGCGGTTACGACGGGATCGGCCAGCGCCCTCGAAGCGGTCGCTTTCGGTCAGAAAGCATACGAGCTGCACGGATCGCCCTTCGGCCATTCCTGGCACGCCCTCGCCGTCTGGATGCGGTTCATGTGCCGCACGACTCCAGACTGACGGCCTTCAATTGAACCCCACCCGCAACCCGAAAGACGGGATGAACGGGAGCTGGTCCACCCGCCTGAGCGTGAAGAGATACACGGAGAAGATATTGCGTCGATCGTAGACGTTGATCAGGCTGCCGAGCAGGGTCAGGTCCACCGCACCGAAGTCGAACGGGCGCTCCACCGACACGTCGAACCGGTGGTACGTCGGCAGAACGGCGTTGTATAGCCGCTCGGTGCCGACGACCATCACCAAATCCTCCTCACACCCGAACAACGGAAGCACCAGAAAAAGCAAAACGGGCAGCGTAACAAGCGAGCGCGGCGTGACGCTCCCCGTTGAAGGTTCAAGTACCCCACCTCGTGGATTCCTCGTCCCCCTCAAAACGCGCCCCTCACCAGAGATGAGCCTGTAAGAAGCCTGAGAACCGGACTGATCGTCGTCAAGGGGCAAAGCGAGTACCACGCTCAAAAGTGAGAACCGGACAATCACGATCCGGCCTTTGCCGTCACTTTTGCGGCTTCACACGTCAGCAGGCTCTCCGACGTGTTCATGATCTTCCAGTGCCAGCAGCTGCTCGTGAATGGATCGATCTCGACCGAAAAACCACCGGCTCTCAGCGGGACTTTCGGTCCGTATTCGTTCAGGTCTTTGCAGACCGTCTTGCCGGCATCGACGTTGAAGGTCACCGTCCGCGCCCGCGCAATGAGGTTGGCGTCGCGGCCTACGGTGGCGTTTTCGATGCAGACGGTCATCGGCTCGGGCGACGTCACCTTGTCGCCCTCCTTTGAGGACGCGCAACCGAAAAGCAAGAATGGCAGGGCAAAGATAAATAATCGCTGCATGGGGGTACAAAGGTCAGGTTAAAGAACTTAGCCCCGCAACACGCGCTTTCTTCACCTTTTTGAATGTAAAAGTGCAACCACTTGGAAGCAAACCGATTGGAAAATGGTCAGAACAGTAGGGTAGAGCGTTTGCCTGAATAACTGGATTCGTGTCCGGGGCTTACATTTCCCGTCGTGGCCAGAACAAATCACGGAAACTGTTCATATCCTGTTGCGTAACAGGATATGGTTCGCACGGCCCGGATCATGATTAAAACGTTTTTTGACCGCGAGGCAGCTCGAATCTTTGAGGGTAACCGAAGCCGCAAACTACCAGACGACATACAATACCGCGCTTTCGTTCGCCTGCATGCACTTGGCGCAGCATCCGCGCTGGATGATTTGCGAATACCCCCGGGTAATCACCTGGAGGCGCTCAAAGGAAATAGAAAAGGACAACACTCAGTCCGGATCAGCGAACGGTGGCGTATCTGCTTTCGTTGGGTTGATGGAGATGCCTATGACGTGGAGATTGTGGATTATCACTGACTTTCTCTTTACAAGCGCTAATACCCGACACGCTGACAACCATGCCTGTAATGATATCTCGAAAGGAATTGCTCGGGAAAAGTCAGGGAGAGGCTCGTGATTTTGGCCCGCTCCACCCGGGTACGTACCTGCTGGAGGAATTGCTCAACCCGATGAAAATCAGCCAGAATGACCTGGCCCGTCGCCTTGACGTAAGCGTACGAACAGTCAATGAGATCGTGCGTGGGCGTCGGTCCGTTACGGCAGAAATGGCGCTTCGTTTAGGCCGTTTTTTCGGTATGACACCCGAGTTCTGGTTGAATCTGCAGAAACGGTACGACTTGGAAGTTGCCCGTGAGGCGATCCAGCATCAGCTCGATAACATCGAACCCTTCGAACGGGCTGCCTGAAGACTCACATCCGATTCGGAGACAAGGTGCCCGTACCGTGATTAATGTTGTGAAGGCTTCTCCTGTCCTCACGCAATGTTAACCCCGCTGTCGAGGACGCGCCAGAGGTACCAGCTCGCCACCGAGCGATACGGGCGCCAGCGGTCGCCGTAGGCCAGCACGGCTTTCGGCGGGGGGAGTTCTGGTAAGCCGTATGCAATCTGATAGCCTTTCCTGAGGCCAAGGTCGTCCACCGGTAGCACGTCCGGGCGGCCCAGGTGGAAGATCAGCAGCATCTCGACAGTCCATCGACCCACGCCGCGGACCTTCGTGAGGTGCGCGATGATCTCGTCGTCGCTCATTTCTAGGAGTGCCTGCATCGGCGGCACGACGCCTTCGATCGTTTTGAGCGCCAGGTCCTTGATCGCAAGCGTTTTCGCCCGTGAGAGCCCGGCCGCGCGCAGCGACTCGTCCGGCAGCGCGAGCACGGCCTTCGGCTGCAAGGTCTCGTCCTCCGGCAGCAGCGCCATCAGGCGCCCGAAGATTGTGTCGGCAGCTTTCCGTGAAAGCTGTTGCCCGGCAATCGCGCGCAGGAGCGTACGGAAAGGGCTCGCCATCCCCCTTCCCTCCAGCCCAAATGGCCCCAGCATGCCGATCACGCGCCCCAGCGTCGCGTCGGCCTTCGTCAGGACCTCGATCGCCTCTTCAGGATGATATAACAACCCGTTTACCACGTATTAACCCCTTTTCGTGTATTTGAGACCAGACCGAACGAGATGGAATATATGACACCGCACCGTGACAGCCCGCCGTCACACCGTCTATGATTCTGCCGGCGGTAAAAAGTGGACGACGCCCCACCGCCCCGAGGTACGCCAGGCGGGATCCCGCTCGAAAAGCACCTCGGTCTCGCCCTCGGGCACGCCTACCGCCAGGTCTGACTTCAGCGTGCGTAGGGCCAGCAACGGTGCGGGGAAATAGCTTACCGCTTCCTGGAACGAAGTCTCGAACGGCCACCGCCGGTCTCCTAACAGGCGCCGGTAGTTTGCGTCCCCCTTGCTGACGACGAGGTCTGCCCGGCTGAGTACCTCCCGTACCCGCTCGGGCATCTCCCACCCGCTGAGCGGCGACGTCCAGTACAGGTCATCGTCGAGCCGCATTCGGCTCGCAACGAGGTGCGCCCGCAGCCGATGCCCGAAAGCTCGTGTAGCCGGATCGGCGTCGCCTCCGAGGAACGTCACCGTCCGGAATACGTCTTCCACGACGGCGTCGGACACGAACGTCGGGTGGCGCTTCACGTGTAGGATTACCTCACCTGCAACGTTGGTTTCGAGCAGGTAATCGGCCAGCAGCAGGTCGCCAATGAACTCGAACCCTGCGTTGTCGACGAGGAAGTCCACCCGGCGCTCACCGTTGGTCTGCCACGAAGCCACGTACGCGGAGGCAGCGGACGTTTCGTCGGCGATCAGGTGTGCGCGAGCCGCCTCGAAGTCGTCGTGACGGGGCTGCCCCTCGTCCCCTGCAGGCCAGAGGCTGAGGTCGGCCTGGTTGCCCCACAAGTCCAAGTATACCAGCCGCTCGAAGACCTCACGCCTCCACGTCCGGCTTTCTAGCCACCCGCCGAGCTGTCGGCTCAGCCGGCGGATCTCCACCTGTGTGGTCTCCAACCCGAGGTTCTTCTGCAAAAGGAATGGATCGATCCGTTCCGTCGGGTCGGCCTCGAAATACCCCACCGCCTCGATGATGCGCCGGTAGAAATACGTCTCGGCAAAGAAAAAGGGCACGTCCAGCCAGCCCCACCCCTCGTACGGTGCGACGTACTCGTTCCAATCCTCGTAATCCGGGCCATGAGTGTCCAACAGCGGCCGGATGGGACCGCCTGGAAGCTCCCGGATCAGCGCGTTCATCCGCTCAATTGCCGTTTGCGGAAGTTCATTTTCTTCGAGCACCCGGCTCGCGATGACCGGCAGCCGCTCGATGATCGTGTTGTGTGCGAACGAACCGATCTCTGATCCGCTTAGCGGCTCAGGATACTCCCCGCGCTTCCTGTCCATTCCATTTATCCTTTTTGTTAACTCCTTCCGAATGAAGGGTTTTGTATTCGTGGACCAGCCTTGCGTTTCCGGCCTGTCGTTATTCAGTCAGTCAAAAAACGCACTATTGTGACGGCAGACGCAACTTGTGTGAAGATTTTCCGTCTCGTGGAGTGATTTATATCTCTCCTCCAGCTCACCACGATTATGTCCACCATAAAGCATTCCTTCTACTTCGCGCTGTTCCTTGCCATCGCTTTCACTGGCGTCGCCGCAGGTCAGCAGCGCTTCGACTACGAAGAGGTTGTCGAAAAGCAGATCCCCGCTCGCCGGGGTGAAACCCTGACCGTAAAGTCCGACCTCGGCTCGATCGAGGTTTTCGGCGCACCAGGCGCTAACACGATCGACGTACGCATCATCAAGGGCGTCAACGACGTGGACAGGGACGAGGCTGAAGAACTGTTCGATCGCTTCCGGGTCACCTTCGACGAAAACGGAAGGGGTGTTGAGATCCGGGGCGACTATGAGCGCGGCAGATTCTGGCGGTTCCGCCGCGGCCTGCACGTGCGCTACGAGATCCGCATCCCGGACGAAATGCACGTCACTCTTTCGACGAACGGAGGCAGCATCTCGATCGAAAGGATCGGAGGTGATGCACGTTTGGCGACTTCCGGTGGTTCAATCAAGGCGTCGGATGTCAACGGCCACCTCACCGCCAACACGAGCGGCGGCAGCATCTCCGCGACCAACATCGCGGGTGAGGCAACCCTCCATACGTCCGGCGGCAGCATCAACGTCGAAGGGATCGACGGAGACGCCGAGTGCAATACGTCGGGCGGCAGCATCACCGCCAGTGAGATCGCCGGTAACCTGATGGCGCACACCTCCGGGGGCAGCATCCGCCTCAAATCCATCATGGGCGAGGTCGACGCCAGCACCTCCGGCGGCAGTGTCACGGCCGACCTATACGACCACCGGGGTAGACCGATCAAGCTGAAAACCAGCGGCGGCTCGGTCACCGTAGGCGTGGACCCCGACATAAACGTGACGCTCGACGCCGAGGCTACCGGCGGCCGCGTGAACAGCGACCTTCCCGTCGCAGGCACCCTTGAACGGGGACGCCTCCGCGGCGAGGTAAACGGCGGCGGACCGCTGCTCTCCCTCAGAACGACCGGCGGCAGCATCAACATCCGCACACGCTAAAACGCGTGGCCGATACCGAAGTGCACGATTGGGCGACGAAGGCCGTCCGGGAACGGACCTTTACCTGAACGCGCCGGATCGTACAGCTTGTACGCAAAATCCAGGCGCAAAATCAGGTACTCCCAGGCGGCCCGTAGCCCAAAGCCCGTTCCAGCCCCAAACTCGCGGTAAAACGATCCGAATCGAAACCGGCCCTCCGGCACACCGGGGTTGCGCGGGCCCGTCCAAACGTTGCCGGCATCGAGGAACGTCACGCCGAGCCAGTCGGCGGCAAACAAATTGTGCAGCAGGACCCTCCGGGCTTCGACGCCCACCTCGAGCTTGATGTCGCCGCCGAGGATGTTCGTCGTGTAGCCACTCGTCGAGTCGGTGCGGGCCATTAGATCCGACTTGCCCGGCCCGAGCTCACGAAGGCCCCAACCCCGGACGCTCGTGGCCCCGCCGCTGTAAAAACGCCGGTCGAAGGGCACCACGTCGGCCTTGCCCGTCGGGTGCGCGATCCCGCCAATGAACTTCATCGCCAGCACTGTCCCCCGCGACGACCGCCGGTAACGCCTCAGGTCGGCGAGGAAACGGACGTACTGGCGGTAAGCCAGCCGGTTGCCCGCTCGATCCCCCGCAAAAACCGGAAGGCCCGGCAGGCTGCCTTCCAGTGAGTCGGGCGTAAATACGAACCGATCCAGCAAGTACGGCAGGTTGCTCCCGATCTCGAACGACCCTTCGTAGCTGTATCCCTGCTCCCGCCGCAGCGGGTTGAACCGGGCCGATCGGAAAGTGTACCGGAGGGCGCTGTTGACCTGCGGTTGTGTGTAGTCCTCGATGATCTGCGCACGCTGCACAGGGTCCTCTACGATCAGGCTGTCGCCCCGGCCGAGGATGTGATCGAGGAAGGCGCTCCGGAAGCCCGCAAGCGTGTCCGGGTTGCTCAGGCTAACGTCCAGCACGTCGACGAGGGACGCAACGGTCGGACTGTGCGCCATCTCGATGCGCAGCCGCGCGACCCCACGCCCGCGAATGATCAGCTTCAGCTCGTCGCGCCGCGCCGTCAGGAGGCTCAGCGAAACCCGTGTACGAGCGTCGTACAGGCCGAGGAGGCGGTCGAGCCCCCGGAATGGCGCAATGAGGTAAGGGTACGTGATGGAGGTTGAGACCTCCGCCTGAGCTGCCAGCGTCGAGTCGCTCAGGCCGTCCGCCGCAATCGATCCGGTAGCGCGCACCTGAAACGACTCTCCCCCGCCGAGCAGGTTCAGGTTTTCGTACGTCACACCTACGCCGGTGCCCAGCTCGCTGTCGCTGCCGGAGAGAACGCCGCTTCGCTGGAGCATGAACGTCTCGAAGCGCATCTGGCGTCGCCGCCGGGTTCGCAGGTCCACCCGGTGCGACAGCCGGGGCGCGGTATCGAACGTGCGAAGCGTGTCGCCTGCCAGTGGGAGGATGTCCGTAAACGCAAAAACACCCGTCGCATCGAGCCGCCGCTTGGTCGCGAGCAGCTGCGACTGGTCGTACCACTCCCCCGGCGAAAATCGAAGCGCACGCCGGAGGAGCGACCCTTCCAGCGTGGCCTCGTTCCTGACGCGTGACGTTACCACCCCGCCTTCAGACGAACCGTTTCCCGGCACCACCATCAACGTGTCCGAGTACGGTGGTGCATCTCGATCCGGGCCCTCCACCACGAACTGCACGTCGCCAAACCGGAACCGTTCGCCGGGACGTATGCGAAAAACTATGTCGAACGAATCGGGCCGTATCGGGTGGACGATGGCGCGGATCGAGTCGCGTGTGACCGAGGCAAACCCCTCATCCCTTAAAAACGACAGCAGCCGCCTGCGTTCTTCGAGAAGGTCCGTTTCCGAGTAGCGCCTGCCGCTGAGCCTGAATCCTGGCGTTCCAGACGTGTCGATCGATTCGGGACGAAGCAGGGATTCGCGCATCAGGCGAAACCGTTGATCTGGCGTAAGCACATCGAGCCCGTCGTACGTCACCTGCCGGATGAAGGTGGGTTGGCCTTGATCGATCCGGAAGGTGACCCGGACGAGGCGGTTGTTCCGAAACGTGTCCACGACTGCGCTTACCCGGGCGTCACGGAATCCTTCCTGTAAGTAGAACAGGCGGATCCGTTCGACGTCGGCGTTCAGCACGGAGGCGTCGAGATAGGCAGGCGCTTCTCCGCTGGCCATCAAGGCGTTGCCCAACCGTCTGCCGAGCGCTCCCGACGAACCCGCCCGGTAAAGCCAGAGCCACCAGGTGAAACCGGGTACGCCGAGAAAACGCCGGTTGGCGGTCGTGCGCACACGCAGCGATAGCACTTCGTCGGAAAAAAGCTCGTTCCCCTCGAATCGCACTTCGCTGACGAGCGGCGGCTGCGTGGTGTCCGGAGCGGTGGGCGTGGGTTGAGCCTGTACGTGAGAAGCCGTTGCGATGAGAATCAGGCTCAGAAAAATGCCGCAGGGTGTTCTATACATCGAGTGCACGGACCTTACCACCCCGGAGCATGTCCCCGATACTACTACAGGTTATACCGGCTCCGCGGCAACGAGTCGGAGCCGGACTCCCTCCGGTCCTACTCCTCCTCGAAGTAAAAGTCATCGTCGGCCGTCGGGTAGTCCGGCCACATCTCCTCGATGCTTTCGTAAGGCTCACCGTCATCCTCCATGGCGCGGAGGTTCTCGATGACTTCGATGGGAGCGCCCGTACGCTCGGCGTAATCGATCAGCTCTTCCTTTGTCGCCGGCCAGGGTGCGTCTTCCAGGTACGAAGCCAGTTCCAGAGTCCAGTACATAAGCCGCAAAATAAATAATTAGGTCATTAATTAATACCCACATATTGACCACGAACACGGAACGCGGATGGCCAACGGGCAGGCACTATAGGGCGCAGATAAAAAAATTGCAAGTAGTTGCCTTTATATTTCCGACAAACCTCTACAAAAAAATAGGTTCCTGCTCAAAAGACAGGAACCCGAGAAACCCACAAGCAGACCGTCGATCAATCCAGAGCGATGTTGGACTCCTCCGCTGCCTTTAGAAGCGCCTGATAACGCTGCGGCGTCAGGCTCGGAGCGAAAAAGTGCACCGGGTTGATTGGATTGCCCTCCAGGTCGTGAACTTCGTAGTGCAGATGCGGTCCGGTCGAACGGCCCGTGTTGCCGCTCAGGCCGATTTTCTCGCCTCGCTCAACCTTTTTGCCAGGCCGAATGCCCGGTGCGATCTCCGACAGGTGAGCGTACAGCGTGCGATAGCCTGCCGTTTTATGTTCGATTATGACGTGTTTTCCGAAAGTCGGGTTCTGTCCCGCTTCACGGACGACCCCGTTCCCGCTCGCCACCACGGGCGAACCGGTGCGTACGAGAACGTCGACCCCTTCGTGCATCTTCCTCACGCGGAGGATCGGGTGAATGCGCAGCCCAAATCCTGAGACGATGGGACCGTCAGCCGGTATGATGGCGGGTAATTCAGCCATCCAGTTCTTGCGCTCTTCAGCCAGCTTCGACAGCTCTCGATAGCTGGAGCTTTGGAGGCTGATCTGCCGCTCGAGCTTGTCCAGCTTGCGCGAAGTTTCCCTGAGCAGCCCGGCCGTCGAAAGGCCAAAGCGGCTGAACGATTCGTACGGATCCGAGCCACCTACACCGACCTGGCGGACATCCTCCGGGATTGGATCCGCTTCCAGAAGGGTACGATAAAGATTCTGATCGGTCTCAGCAAATTCGTTGAGCTGCTGTGCGTAGGCTTCTAACCGGCTCTCGAGCTGCTTGAGCTGTTCCTGGAGAAACTCGTTCTCATTTTCTAAGGCCAGCTCCTGTGGCGTGCCATAGATCTCGTCGACACCCCACATGAGCAATCCGGTCAGGAAGATGGACGTGACTAGCACCGCCACCACCTGGTACACGAGCTTCTTGCGGCCGGTCTTAATCTCAAGAAAGGTACACGTCTCTTGGTCGTAGTAGTAGTAGCGGTTACCAGCCATAAGTCGCCATTTTTTGCATCGAATCGGATTTCACGAGATCACTCCCACATCCCATCCACGAGTCTATTAGCTGGGGCAAGGCCGGATGTGAAAAAAGCAAATAATAACGTTTCCGACCAGTCCCGGGCGCTCAAAAAGCAAATTCGGATGGCGGCCAAGAAAACCGACCCTCCCAGAAAACCGCCTTCACGCCACTTGTCACAACAACGTCACCCGAATATAGAACCTCGACCTACAGGTGTCAACACTTTTGTCCAGGAAGGATTGAAAGCATCTGTGAGCTTAACTACGGATAAATTGGCCGTAATCGCAATGAAAGCCACACTATGTGAGGCATCTTTGCGAAAAAACCAATTTCTATTCATAATCGTGCTCGAAGTATTCGATCCCACGAGAAGGTATGGTAGCCCCCTTTCGCTGGATCCGCTCTGCCAGCCGGCGTGCGAAAACTTCAGCCGGATCGTATCCGTAGTGCCGGAGGAGGTAATTCATCGCAATCACTTCGCAGATCACGGTGACATTCTTGCCCGGCGTGATGGGAAGCTTAACCATCGGAAGATCGACACCTAGAATCGGGTAGACGTCCTCTACCATACCCAGCCGCGTGTATTCCTCGTTCGGGTCCCAGAGCTGCATGTTCACGACGACCTCGACGCGTTTCTGGAATCGAATCGCCCGGATACCGAACATCGCGCGCACGTCGACCAGCCCGAGCCCGCGGATCTCCATGAAGTGCTGGACGAGGTCGGTCCCCGAACCGATGAGTAGCTGCTCTTCCTTTTTCGTCACGATCACGACGTCGTCTGCCACCAGCCGGTGACCGCGTTCGACGAGGTCGAGGGCAACCTCACTCTTACCTATACCTGCCTTCCCGATGAGAAGCAGGCCGATGCCGTACACGTCTACGAGCGATCCGTGAACGGTCTGCTGCAACGAGAACTGATCGTTCAGGAAATCCCGCAGAAGCGCCATGAACTGGGTCGACGGCACGTTGGTCCGGTAGACGGGCACGCCGGCTTCTGTGGCCAGCTCGACGAGATCGGGATCCAGCTCGTTGCCTTCCGTCAGCACGATGCAGGGGATGGGAAACTGGATCAGGTTTTTGAACGCCTCGATCCTGGCTTCCTTTGAAAGATGCTCGAGGTACTGGTTCTCGGTATTCCCCAGGATCTGCACGCGCTGGTACGTAAACAGGTCTACGTACCCTGCAAGCGCCAGGCCAGGCCGGTGGAGGTTGCTCTCGGTCACGTTGCGCCCACTGGCATCGACGTCGTTTACGGCCTCAACAGCGAGGTTGACGGTGCTGTTGAGCTGCTCCACCATAAACTGCACCGTGATGAACTCCTTCTTGAAGGTCTTCGGCTGATGTGGCATGGATCGAAAAGGATTGACTGGAAAACCCGGGGAGTTGAACGAGTCAACGTTCAATTGTGTGAACAGCTGTACAGGCTATGGGCGTGTCAACGCCGGGTTACCGGAATTGTTGTCTTAGCCGCGTTCCTCAGGGCACCTCAACCGTATCCAGAATCTTCTGGACGATCTCCTCGCTGGTGATTTCCTCCGCCTCCGCCTCGAACGTTGGAGCGATCCGGTGGCGCAGGACGTCCATGGCAACCGAACGTACGTCGTCGGGGGTGATGTAGGCGCGGTGGCGGAGAAAAGCGTGGGCGCGTGCGGCGAGATTCAGGTTGATGCTCGCCCGAGGCGACGCCCCGTACTCGATCAACGACTCCAGGGACTGGAGCCGGTACTTCGACGGCTCGCGCGAGGCAACGACCAGGTCGACGATGTATTGCTCAACCCGTTCATCCACGTACAGCTCGTTCAAAACGGCGCGAGCCGCCAGGATCTGCTCGGGCTGCACGACGGTCCGGGTCTGCACCCGTTCACCCGTACGGGCCATCCGCCGCATGATTTCGAGCTCTTCCGTCCTGGAGGGATAATCCACCTTGATCTTCAGCATGAACCGGTCCACCTGCGCCTCGGGGAGCGGGTAGGTGCCCTCCTGTTCGATCGGGTTCTGCGTGGCAAGAACGAGAAATGGTTCTTCGAGCGGGAAGGTCGTCTCCCCGATGGTGACCTGGCGCTCCTGCATGCTCTCGAGCAGGGCGCTCTGAACCTTTGCGGGTGAACGGTTGATCTCGTCCGCAAGGATGATGTTGGCGAATATCGGCCCCTTCTTGATCGAGAAGGTCCCTTCCTTCGGATTGAATACCAGGGTCCCGAGCAGGTCGGCGGGAAGCAGGTCGGGGGTGAACTGGATTCGCTGGAAGCGGGTGCCGATAGCCTGCGCGAGGGAGCTGACGGTAAGGGTTTTGGCCAGCCCCGGGACGCCTTCGAGCAAGACGTGCCCTCCTGCGAGCAACCCGACGAGCAACCGCTCGATCATGTACTGCTGCCCGACCACCACACGGCCAAGCTCGGCCAGCAGGTCGTCGAGAAAAGCGCTCTCACGCGCTATACGGTCGTTGATGAGTGCCAGGTCAAATGCGGGCATGGTGTGACTATCAGGATAGATTGAACGCAATAAATACGAATCGATCGTTCGGTTTGTCGCCTACAGCAACATCACGTCGGGGCGGACGTCGAAGCGTTGCTCAAAACTGGACTGTACCGTATCGAGGCACTGTGGAATGATGAAAGGCTGGCCGGCAATGAGCACACTGCGGCCACGGCCGCTGAGCGATGCACCGTACATACCTTCCAGGCTCATGACCTCAACCTGCTCCACAATGAAGTCGGCCTGCTCGTTCGACGCACCGAAATCGTTCCGGCGGGACGCGTGCGACATGAGAAGCAAGGCACCGAACATTTGCCAGTCCTTGTTCCGAACGGCAAATACCATCTTGTTCACCCGTCTGTTCTCCGTTACCAGATAGCGGACGATCGGGCGGAGCGGTCGAGGCAGAATGCCCAGCGCCCGTTGCAGCTCGCTGTGGTCGAGATCGCGAAGCGAGGTCATATGCGGATACCCATGCTTTGTCAGGTGGTCGACCGCCTCGTTCGCCTTATCGAGCATTTTGGGGTAGAACGACAGGGGGCGCCCAACCTCGGAAACCGTGCTCGCAAGCCCCCACCCGAGAACCTCCCGCGTTGGCGCTTCGAGCGGCAGATGCTCGAGGTTCGAAGCGTCAACGAGCGTGAAGTAGTTCGGCCTGCCCGCATCCGCAGCTACCACGTACCCGATGCTGAACGGTATCTCAAAGGAGTTCGCGATTCCCTCCTGAACGTGCTTCAGCAGCGCTGCCGTCTTCACTTTGCTTTCGGTGAGCGCCTGGATGGAACGTGCCACGGCGACGCCGAGGGCCGAAAGGTAGGCTTCGATACATGCCGAAGGGACCGAGCTGACCACCGCGATCTCGAACTGCCGGTCTCGGGTGGACAGGCGTCGGACGACCTCCTGCGCCACCCGCGCCCAGAACGGCGCGTCGCTTTTGACGTCCTTGCCGGGCGCCTCAGTCGAAGCATCGAACACCCACGGCCCACTTCCCGCTTCAAAAACCACTCGAGAAAAACGCGCAGAGGTGTACCGGACGGCGACGCCGGTCCCGAAGCGTAGCGGCATGAACAGCGCAAACCCGTCGAAGTAGTGCGTGTGGTCACTCATCAAGCCAGCCGGACCGTACGCGAAGGAAACTTCGACCGGCGACTCACTTTCTCCATACTTCTCCGTCAGCAAGGCTCGCGCCCTGTCCGTCGTTTCTTCCGGCAGCAGGTATTGTTGTTCCTGCATTCGGTTCAACGCATCCAGATACGGCTTGATGAAGGGGGGAGCTACCGGACGCCCGGGTCGAATGGGATTGGTAAGCATAGAATACGTCTCAGTCGTCGTGCCCTAACTCTCCGATGTACGACCCGCTTCCGTGGGACCAGCTCCGGGCATTTCGTGCAGGCATTCCTGACGGTAACAATGCGTCCGTTCGATCGTTTCGGTCCGACGCGACGCATCGATACATATTATCCCTTTCAAGTAGCATGTACTGTGGATTTTCCAGCGATATTTTCCCTCGCGGAACCGGTATTTCGGCATACGCTTTAGATTACCGCACGGCTGCCAGCCCGAAGGATTTTCAATCTATGTTGCGCGGGTTTACTTTCGAAACACTTTTTGTCCGTTTGACAGGAATTGGGTAAAAAACCTGATCAACACCGCCTTTTACGTGCATTTCGCCGGTAAAACTGTATGTGGGCTCGTTTCACCGCCTGGATCCTGAACCACCCCGTACCCATTCTGCTTTTTGTCGGAATCTCGACACTTTTCCTGGGATACTGGGCGGTGAGAGTCGAAACGGACCACACGGCCGGACAGTTTCTTTCGGCGGATTCGAAAGAAGTCCAGGATTACAGGCGGGCCGGCAGGGTATTCGGTCAAAGCCAGACCTTCCTTTACCTCGTCTTCGAAGGCTCCGATCCGTTCGACGTCACATTCTTGCACCGCCTGGATTCCCTCACCCGGAAAATCGCCACGTTCGAGGGAGTAGAAAACGTCCTCAGCCTGACCAATGTACCCTATCTGGTGCGGAGCGGCCAGTCCATTGAGCCCCAGCCACTTTTTTCGCCGGAGCTCGAACCGGCGGTTATCGCCGAACGTCTCCGCAGCCAGCCCTTCCTCCGTGGCTTGCTGCTGTCGAATGACGGTAGTACGCCCTTACTGACCGTGCAGATCGATGCCGCGTTCAACGATACACCCGAGCGCGTCGACCTGGTCCGCCGCATACAGCAGGAAGCCCGAGTTCTGAATGATCGGGTGGCTTTGGCCGGTTATCCGTACCTGAGGACGCAGTATGCTACACGGGTTTCTTTCGAAACGCCCCTTTTTACCCTCCTTGCGCTGCTCGTTTCCCTCATCATTCTGTATTTCACGTTCAGGGCATGGCGATCGGTCTTCCTTCCGATGTTGATCGTGATACTCGCCATCATCTGGACCGTGGGCCTGGTTTCGCTTTTCGATCACCGGCTCAACATTGTGACGGCGGTTTTGCCTGCCCTGATCGTCGTCATCGGTATCGCGACGACGATCCACCTCAGCACGCGGTATTACGACCAGTACGTACTGCTCGGCGACAGGCGAAAGGCCCTCATTCAAACCGTCCACACGGTAGGCCTGGCCACCTTCCTGACCGCACTGACCACGGCGATTGGTTTTGCCGTGCTGGCCCTGTCGGGATCGAGACTGCTCGTCGTTTTCGGCATCTTCGCCGCCGCGGGCATTATGCTGCTCTACGGCCTTGCCATCACGTTGTTACCGATCGCCTACCTCAAGATCCCCGTAACGAGGCAGAGGACGGCCCTTTCCACCCACGGCTTCTTCTCCGATCTGTTCGACCGTCTTGCCATCCTGATCAAACGGTATGCCCTTGCCGTCTACGTCGCCACACTGCTGATCGTCATTTCTGGCGTCGTCGGCGTATCCCGGATCTCGTCGGACATCTTCGTTTTCTCCGATTTCTACGAGGACGATCCTGTGCGGCAGGAGCTCGCGGTTTTTGAGAAACACTTCGGCGGTGTGCTGCCGATGGAGGTGATCATAGAAGCAAAAAAGCCGGGGCAGTTCCGCTCGCTGGGTAATCTGCGCCGGTTGGAAAGCCTTCAAGAGGACCTGGAAGCGTTCGAGCCGGTTGGACGCTCGCTCACGGCCGTCGACCTGGTCAAATACGCCAATCAGGCGTATTTCGGAGGCAACGCCGCAGCCTTCCGGCTCCCATCAAACTACGAGCTACCCTTCCTGCAAACGGCGCTGAAATCACTCCTCTCTCAGGAGGGTCACTCCAATATCACGCGGAACATCCCGACCATCGTAGACTCGACGTTTTCGACGACTCGGGTTTTCCTGGGCGTGAGCGACATCGGAACGACGGCGATGAACGCCCTCGCGGATTCGGCACAGGCCAGAGCGGCCGCCCTGTTCCCCGCGGATCAGTACGAGGTTTTCGTGACGGGGTCCGCCATCACGTCCACCCGCTCGGGTGAGAATCTGGTCAGCAATCTGATAGGCAGCCTTATCGTTGCCCTGGTGCTCATTTCAGTGATCATGGCGCTCATGTTCAAGACGCTCAGGCTGACCGTAATCAGCCTGATCCCCAACGTGATCCCGCTTCTCCTGGTTGGCGCCGTGATGGGTTTTGCCGGAATCAACCTGAAGCCCTCCACTGCGCTCATCTTCTCCCTGGCTTTCGGCATCGCCGTCGATTCCACGATCCATTTCCTCGCAAAGTACCGGATCTTGAGGCGTATGGGGATCGAAAACGAAGACGCCATCCGTACGACGCTCAGAGAGACGGGCAAAGCGATGCTCTTCGCTGCGCTCGTTTTGATGGGCGGCTTCCTGGTGTTCACCCTGTCGAGCTTCGGAGGTACGGCCAACATGGGGATCCTGACGTCGTTCACCCTCGGCGCAGCCCTGGTCTCCAACATCATTCTCCTGCCCGCCCTCCTCTACCGATACGCTCCGGCCATGAGCGAATATCAGATTACCCCGGACGCTTTAAGCGGTAACGGGATGGAAATGCCGGCTACTACAGGGGAACGCACGCTTTAGGCGGCTCTTTTATTCTAGGCGCAGAGCCCCCCATTCGAAACCCCGCAAAAACTCGTCGGCGGGCAACCTCCGCCGGCCTTCCTGCTGAAGCTCCAGCACTTCGACCGCACCCGTCCCGCACGCTACGACAAGCCGGCCTTCCGTATCGAGAATTTGGCCGGGGTCGCCGGAGCCCTCTACCACGCGCGAGCGATAAATCTTCAATACCCGGTCCCCACTCGTCGTCCACGCGCCGGGATGAGGAGAAAGGCCGCGAATGTGGTTGTGAACCTCCAGCGAGGGCTTCTGCCAGGGTATGCGACAGTCCTCCTTGAAGATCTTCGGCGCCGGGCTCGCGAGGCTTTCGTCCTGCGGCGTTGCCACGGCTTTTCCAGCCTCGATGAGCTTCACGGTCTCCAGCACGACGTCCGCGCCGATCTCCATCATCCGGTCGTGTACCTCACCTGCGGTTTCCTCCGGTCCGATCGGCATGGACCGTTGCAGGATGATGTTGCCCGTATCGACGTCCTGCTTCAGAAAAAACGTGGTGACGCCCGTCTCGGTCTCTCCCGTCATGATCGCCCGGTTTATCGGAGCCGCGCCCCGGTAGCGAGGCAGCAACGATCCATGCAGGTTGAAGGCGCCCAGTCGCGCAGCTTCAAAAACTGCCGGAGGCAGTATCCTGAAAGCAACCACGACGATGAGGTCCGGCTCCAACGAAGCGACCTGTCGCGCAAACTCCGGGTCCTTGA
The DNA here is from genome assembly GCA_966250015.1 of uncultured bacterium. Lineage (GTDB taxonomy): Bacteria > Bacteroidota > Rhodothermia > Rhodothermales > DASSAV01 > CBINFS01. The sequence goes on from CBINFS010000012.1 coordinate 50,941, forward strand.
CCGATTCCGGCTGCAGAATGAGATCGATTCCGGCCTCCAGCGCTGCCGTTTTTACAGGCGTCGGGATCACGTTCAGTCCGCGCCCCCTCGGCCGATCAGGACCGGTGACTACGGCTACGGGTTTGTATCCGTTTTCTACGAGCCGCCGGAGCGAAGGAACGGCAAACTCCGGCGTACCCATGAAAATGATGCGCATGGTGACGACTGCTGGTTTTTAATGCGGTTGATCCGGCTCCTACTCGTCGTGTGCGGTATGCGTGTTCCGCAGCAAAAAGGCAATGCCCAATCCGATCAGTGCGGCTCCAAGAGCCCAATACCATCCGTTGACGATCCCTGTACCCAGAGCCTGCCGAACCGTTTCCTGCACCTCGGCCGGCGCCTCCTGAAGCGCGCGCAGGCTGCTCGTCGAACCCCAGGCCTGAACGTCCAGCCCGGATAGATCGACTTCCGGCCGGACGCCGAGCAGCCTGGACGCCCTGCCGAGCGTCACGCCGGCAATCGTGATGCCGGTTGCACCGCCCATACTTCGGGTGATCGAAATCAGGCCAGATACCTGCCCCTGATCCTTGGCCGGCGCCAGCCCGAGCGCCATAAAGCTCAACGGCCCCTGTGAAAGTCCCAGCCCCGCACCTAAAAATACCAGTCCTGCGAGTATTCCCCAGAGCGAAGAAGCCAACAGGATCATGATCCCGATACCCAGCGCCGTCGACGCCGTGCCCAGAATGACCAGCGGCTTGCCTCCGGTACGGCTCGTATAGAGCGCTGCAGCCCAGCTGCTCAAGCCGAGGCCAACGGCTGCCGCATTCAGGACGGCGCCGGAACCCAACATGGATGCACCGAACATGACCTGTGCGTACGTCGGCGCAAACACGACGCTGCTTAAAAGGGCAAATCCAATCAGGAGCGATACCGAGATCAGCGGAGCGATTTCCACAGACGCGATCAGGCGAAAGTCGAGGACCGGTTCAGGCTTCTTTCGCTCGATGTACACGAGGGCGGCCAGCCCGCCGATCGTGAGCAAAAACATGCCGCCTATCTCAAGGCTGAAGAACCCTACCTGATCCAGCGCACGCAAGCCCTCCACACCCAGCACGAGGCTGCCGAAGGTGAGCGCCACGAGGATAGCCCCCGCCCAGTCGATTCGGTGCTTCTGCACTACCACGGGTATCGATATGGGCGCGAGCAGGATGATCCCGAGAAAACCCAGTGGCACGTTGATCCAGAAGATCCAGTGCCAGTTTGCGTGTTGTACGAGGAAGCCACCCAGGTTTGGGCCGAGCACGCCGCCTGCGGCAAACGTACCCAGGAGGATGCTGAGCGTCTGCCCCCGGAGACGTTCAGGCAACGCTACCCCGACGATCGCCTGCGCCACGGGAAACAATCCTCCTCCACCGACCCCCTGCAACGCCCTGGCCCCAACGAGCCAGGCCAGAGAAGGGGACAGGGCGGCTCCGGCGCTTCCCGCCGCAAACAGCGCCATCGAGATGCGGTAGATCTTTTTGTAGCCCCGTACGTCGGCCAGCTTGCTCATCAGCGGCACCGAAGCCGCATAAAACACGGCGTAGAGCGAAAATGCCAGCACGACGGCGGACGGCGTCACGCCAAAGCTGTCCCCGATACGCGGCAACGCAGGCGCCAGAATCGTCAGATCGACGGCGCCCATAAAAACCCCGATTACCAGCGATGCCAGTAATCTCAGATCAACTCCCTTGACGGAATACCGAGGCCGCGCCTGGTGCATACACGTTCTGTACTTGTCATCCCCGTTCGGAATTGCGCAATCGCACCGGCCGGAAAATGGAATACGTGACGAGAGGCATAAAGATACGACTCGACGTGCCGCGCGCGCACTCATAAAAAAGCGGTGATCCTCGATAGGACCACCGCCAGGGTATCGGCTAAAGAATGGATCAGCGTATGTACGTTTTCTCGTCCCAGATCGGCAGAAGCAGCTCAAAGTCTCCCCTGCCCGTCCGGTCGATGAAGACAAACCGTCGGCCTATTCTCCGGTAATACCAAATCTCGTACGATTTGTTGTCCGCACTTTGCGTGTTCTGTTCGATCTGATCGGGCTCACCGAACAGAATGGAGACGTGGCCGCGATCGGTTTTCCACCCCTCGGAGATGTTGCTGAAGGCGTTGTTGGCATACGAGATGCGGAAGTAGTACTCCTCCATCCGCTCGTTACGTTCGGTGCCCGGCGTGGGATCACGCTTCGCCCAGAATTCGCGGAAACGGGCGAGACGTTCCTCCTTCGTTTTGCCCGAGCTCATGTACCGGAGGTCCTTCTCCTTGGCGATGTACTTGAGCTGGGCGATCGCGGCGTCGATATCCTGTACGTACCGATCGAGGCCGTTCCATTCGACCGTAAACACCTTTTCCGCGAAGTCCAGCAGCTCGCCGGATTCGCTTTCCACCCTGACCCTGACCCTGTAATCACCGGCCTTCATGTCGGTGGTGGGGATCTCCACGACCGCCTGATTGCGCCCTGCCTTCAAGGGTGTTGCCTCTACTTTGGTGTACGTGATCTCACCGGCTTCCTCGTCGTCCTTGTCACCCAGCCCGAAGAGCGACCGCATCGAGATCAGTCCTCCACGCTGCGAGAGCTTGATGACTTCACGGATCAGGCGTACACGCTGCGGAGCCGTGGCGTACAGCTCGTAAAAGACCCGAAAGGCTTCCTGGTCGGTACCGACCGTGTTCGCCACGTTGGGCGTGATTGCATTCTTCGCCTCGTCGAACGAATCAAGCAGGATGAGGTCGCTGACGGCTACCAACTTAACCAGGTCTCGAGCGAGGACGGGCCGGCTTTGTTCGAACACCTGCCCCGTCGCCCGGTCCTCGATGCGAAGCTCGAGCAGATACCTTCCGGGTTCCACCTCGAGTGAATGCATCGCCCGGTCGTAGGTATTGCCTGATCGGGTCAGATCGAAGGCCGGCGCGGTCACACTGCGACGCCAGGAGCGAGTCTGCACCAGATCCTGCCGCCGGTCTCTTTCACTGAGCCGGTAAAGAGAAGCAGAGAGGTCGTAATTGGCCGAAAAGTACTCACCCGCATTGACGAATTGCAGGTGCGAGAAAGGAATACTGGTATAGATGTCGAGGCGCGTCGTTCCCTCCGATCCTTCAGCAAGTGCGCTGACTACGTCGAATTCAAACTCGGGAACGGTAGCTTGCCCCATTGCAGGTCTGGCTGCAACGAGCAAACTAGCGACGAGGCACGTAAGTAGTGTGGCGCCTATTAATTTGCAACAGTTCGCCATGTACATCCCCTTTCCAGGAGGAGCGTTCCCCCGCGCATCCCGCCATCGCCGGTCGTATCCGGAGATCGGATGAACGAGTCTACGGAGCATAACCTCACGTAGAAAAAAGCAACCTTACGAGACACCCGGTACGCGTCACGTTCCAGTATCGCAAACCCGCACAGCTAAATCCATGCAGATCGTACGGATGGTCAAAAACGTAACCTGAACGGTACCTGGGCCGGATTGAACGGAAACCGGCTCAACGGAACAGCGCGTCAACGAACCGCCGGCGGTCGAAAATCTGTAGATCCTCTATCCGTTCTCCCACTCCGATATATTTTACGGGTATTTTGAACTCGTTGGAAATACCAATCGCAATACCCCCTTTTGCCGTTCCGTCCAGTTTCGTCAGGACCAGGCCGGTGATGTCGACGCTCCTGGTGAACTCCTCAGCCTGACGGATGGCATTTTGGCCCGTCGATGCATCCAGAATGAGCAGGACTTCGTGGGGTGCGCCTGCTATCTGACGATCCATCACACGTTTGATCTTGGCGAGCTCGTCCATGAGCCCTCCCTTTGTGTGTAGACGGCCGGCGGTATCAATTATCACTACATCGATGTCACGAGTTTTTGCAGCGGCCAGCGTATCGAAGGCAACGGCCGCCGGGTCGGCGCCGTGCCCCTGCTTGATGATTGGCACACCGGCACGATCCGCCCAGATGTCGAGCTGCTCGGTAGCCGCAGCACGGAAGGTGTCGGCCGCACCCAGCAAGACCGTTTTGCCCGCCTGTTTGTACCGGTAGGCCATTTTGCCGATGGTCGTCGTCTTCCCTACGCCGTTTACACCGACTACCATGATGACGTACGGCTTCACCGGTAGGTCTGCGTCGAATTCGGCCGGCCGGTCGGGCTCGTGCGCCAGTAGCAGATCCGCTATTTCGGATCGGATCATCCCGGTAAGCTCCTTCGTCGAGACGTACCGATCGGTGGCTACCCGCTTCTCGACTCGTTTTATAACCTCCAGCGTCGTGGCAACCCCTACGTCACTGGTAACGAGCACCTCTTCAAGCTGGTCGAGAATCTCGTCGTCGACCTGGTCCTTGCCCCGTACGAGCCGCTCAAGCTTGCCAAAAAGACTCGTTCTCGTCTTTTCGAGCCCTTCCTCCAGGCGTTCCTGTTCCTGCTTTTTAAACCGATCAAAAAATCCCATGTCGGGTCATCTACTGTTGATTAAAAATGCTGTTGTTTTGTCGTGTGGATCGACAACGACGGCGCCTTTGGCGCTTTTCCGTTTTCAACTGCCTGCTCCCGTTCCAGCCTCGCCTGCCGCGTCAGACGCACGTATCGGACGCCGTATAAAATCCACGATAGTACGAGCAGGAATGTGGTGGCCCAGATGCAAAAGGTGAGGATGGGCTCGTCTGCCTTCAGCAGTGCGGCCAGGACGGTGATCGCTAACGCCGTGACAGCCGCTTTGCCAAACCAGAGACTGATGGCAACCCGGCGAATCTTTCGCGTCAGCACAACGCTCCCCAGCACGATCAGTGCGTCGCGGACCACGATGAGAATCAGAAACCAGACGGGCAGGCTCCCACGGATCGTCAGCGCGAGCACGATGAACCCCGCCGCCACCTTGTCCGCCACCGGATCCAGCACCTTCCCCCACTCCGACACCGTATGCGACCAACGCGCCAGCCAACCGTCGAACCAATCGGTCACGATGGCCAGTAAAAGCAGCCCGAAAAGCAGCGAAAAAGGCCCGTCTGTCAGAATCAGAAAAAAGATCGGAACGACCAGGATCAACCGGACGAGACTGAGCACGTTCGCGAACGTCCAGAATTTCCCCAGCAATTGATATAGTTTTTCCTGATCAGCAGTTTGCTGTTCCGACATGATGACTGTGCACGTAAAAGAAAGGTACCAGACCCTGAAGTACGCGCAAGGGATCGATTGGTTTTAACGGAGGTCTGCGATCAACCCTTGACGGAACCCAGGGTAAGCCCGGAAATCAGGTATCGGCTGAGCACCAGGAATAGCACTACGACCGGAATAGAGACCAGAAGCGCACCGGCTGCGTAGAGCCCCCACTGCGTCGTCATGCTCGCCTGAAACAGCTTCAGCCCGAGAGGCAGCGTGAACATCTCGACGTCCTGCAGCACGACGTTGGCGACGACGTACTCGTTCCAGGCCGTCATGAACGAAAAAAGCGCGGTGATGACGAGCGCTGGCGCCGCCAGTGGAAAGACGACCCGGTAGAAAGACTGCCAGTACGTACAGCCGTCGATCCGTGCGGCCTCCTCGAGCGCAACAGGGATCGTGTCGTAGTAGCCCTTCATCTGCCACACGCAAAAAGGAAGCGCAGTGGCCGTATAAATGATGACGATCCCGAGGTAAGAATCAAGCAGCCGCAGATTGATGAGCATGACGTAGAGCGGCAGGAGCAGCATCGTCGCCGGAAACATCTGCGTGACGAGTAGTCCGCTCAGCAGCGTCCCCCGGCCGGTAAACTTGAAACGCGAAAGGGCGTAGCCAGCCGTCGAAGCCAGCGCAACACCCGTTACCGTGACCACCGCCGACACGATAACCGAATTGAGAAGCCATCTCAAGAAAGGTGTTTCAAACAACAGGACGCGGAAGTTGTCCAGCGTCGCATCTTCCGGAATCAACGCCAGCGAGGTGGAAAGCAACCGGTCGCCCGGGCGGAGCGATACCGTCAGGATGCCCAGCACCGGGTACACCGTGATGATGGCAAAAACTACGAGCACGCCGTACGTCGCGACGACTCCAGCCAGCTTGCGAATACGTGTAGCGTAATCCATATCAAAATCGCCCTCCGGCAAAATTGCTCAGAAGCTCAATAAAGCGCCTCGGTAGCCCTGGTCCGCTTCAAAAATACCTGCGTAAACGTGAACAGGATGAAGAAGATGATCATCGACAGGGCGGCGGCCCACCCGAAGCGATACATCGTAAATGCCGCCTCGTAGACGTACGAGACGAGGATGTGAGTCTGATCGTTGGGCTCGCCGCCGTTCGACACGAGCCAGACGACGTTGATGTTATTGAACGTCCAGACGATTCCCAACGTGATCGCAGGGATCATCACCGGCCGGAGAAGCGGTGCGGTGATCGTCCAGAACTTCGTCCATGCCGATGCCCCGTCCACGTCTGCCGCTTCGTAAAGCTCATTTGGTATGGACTGCAGCCCGCCCAGCGCCACCACCATCATAAACGGAAAACCAAGCCAGACATTCGTGATTATTACGGCCAGGAATGCCTCGAAAGGCGACGTCAACCACGCGACGGGCGACAGGTGCAGGTACTTCGTGATGAGCAGGTTTACTGCACCGTATTCGTAGTTGAACATACCCCGCCAGGTAAGCGCGGTAATGTACTGGGGAAGCGCCCAGGGAAGAATGAGGAGCACCCGCCACGCCGGCTTACCCACGACAAATTTCTGGTGCAGGAGCACCGCCAGGAAAACGCCGATCGCTACGTGAAAAGCGACGTTGACGACGGTCCACACGATCGTCTTCAAAAACACACTCCAGAACGCCGGCTCGGATACCACCGCGAGGTACTGCTGCAAGCCTACGATTTCCCAGTCACGAATGTGGTAGATATTCATGTTGGAAAAGCTCAGCACGACGTTGTACACGAAGGGGTAGGCCACCACCGTCAGGACGATGAGGATCGTCGGGCCGAGCAGAAAGAGAAGAAACCATCGCAGGTGGCGCTTCTCGCGGTTGTATGTGCGCGTATCACGTGCCGGGGATATCCGACCAGGCAGTGAGTCCGCCCCTGCCTCTTTTGCTTTTTTCCCGGCCTGAACTCCGGCTGTTACGTCTGATTCGCCTTGCATACTGTTGCCGCCTCCGATCCCGGAGGCCATGGGCTGTGGTTAGAGGAACGTGTCGGCAATACGCTTTTCGACCTCCTGTTGCATGAGCCGGGCGCCGGCTTCCGCCGTGATGGCGCCGTTCATGACGAGCTGGTAAGGCCCCCGCATCCCATCCCAGATCTGGCGCATCTGCGGCGCCGTAGGCATCGGCTCCCCGACCTCGACCTGCCGGAGCGAAGCCTGCAGGATCGGGTTCGCCTGAACGGCGGGCGCATTCCGCGCGGCCTCGATGACCGGTATGGTCGCCAGCTTCTCCGCCATCCTGGTCTGCATCTCCACACTCGTCAGATATTCGAGCACCTCACGAACGTATGGAAACTTCTCACGGGGAAGATTGACATTGATCGAATAACCCTTCGAAGATATGTATGGCGCGCACCAGAGGCCCGTCTCCGACATTTTGGGGATTGGAGACAGATAATAGTCCACCCCCGCACTCGCGTATCCATCCCACGACCAGGGACCGTTGATGATGCTCGCCGCACGGCCTTCCTTGAACAGGGTCTCGGCGACGTTGTAGTCACTCTCGCCGGGAATGACGCGGTACCGGTCCCGAAGGTCGAGGATGAACTGGATGGCCTTTACTGTCGCCTCGGTATCGAGCGTTGGATTCCCCTCCTCGTCCATCACCGAGCCGCCAAAGCCTTTCAGGAACGGGATGAAGAAAAACGGTTCGGTGTAGTTCCACGTGAGCCCGTACCGGTCGATCCGCCCGTCCCCGTCGATATCGGCCGTCAGCGCCTGAAGCATCTCGATCATTTCGTCGGTAGTCTCGGGAGGCTCGGGCATCAGTTCCCGGTTGTAGACAAACGTCAGGTGGTTGCCGACCTGGTCAGCGATCATCCACGGTTTGCCTTCCCACGTGATCACGCCAGACTCGTCGAACTGCTCCAGATACGCCCGGGGGAGCACACTGTCGATCGGCATGATCGACCCGGTCAGCGCAAACACCGAGACGTTGTCCGAGGGGCCGAATACCAGGTCGGGACCTTTCCCTCCGACCGACGACACGATGAACAGGTTGCGCAGCTCTTCGGTCTCTCGATAGAGCAGGTCTACCACCCGGTCCGGGTGACTTCGGTTGTAATCCCGGATCACTTCCTCAAAAAACTCCCGCTCAGCCCCGATCTTTTGATGCCAGATGGTGATGTGAACCCGGCCATCCTGCTCCCTGCAACCGGAGAAGACGGCGCCTGCCAGGAGAAAAGCGAATATCAAAACGAAGCGTTTCATGGTCTATTCGCCGTACTGGTTCGCTGTGGGCGCACCTTCAACGGGGAGGCCTGCCAGGAGACGTTTGCCGGCATCGTGGTCTGGATCAACCTCGAGGAGCCGCTCGGCTGTCCGCCTCGCCTCGTCGATCCGGCCCACGAGGGCATATGCCCCGCTCAGATTGTAGAGCGCCTGCTCGTTTTCCGGATCGAGGGCTACCGCCCGGCCCAGATGCTCGATCGCTTTTTCGTGCTCACCTCGCCGCAACAGGATACTGCCGATCATCGTCTGAGCGGGAGAGCTCTCCTCCAGGTCATTCGCGGCTTCGAAATAAGCCAATGCCTCGTCGTAACGACCCTGCTTGATCAGGTTGTTACCCGCCGCGAGGTACCCTGATGGAATAAAGGGATACTCCTGGATATGTACCAGCGTCGCCTGCAAGGCACGGTGATAATCTCCCGTAGCTTCATAGTATTGCCGCAGCGCCTCGTTGGCTTCGCGCCAGTTCAGCTTGTTCAGATACAGGTCGACCGCCAGTTTTTCAACGGGATGGTTCACGCGTATGGAGTCCGCCGACCGGTCGACGACCCCTGGCGGCTGAAACGGCCACCGGGCTTTCAGCTGCCTGAGCCGTAGCATGCCCACCATGGAATCGACGGGCGTGAGCAATATCTCCGACCGTGCGACGTCTAGCGGCACCTCCTTCTCCCACGCTCCGATCAGACTGTTCTCCTTCATCGCGCGGTAGTACGCGTCCGCGATGCGCAGGTAACCCTCCACGTTTGGGTGCAGGTGCTCTAGCATCAGCTCGGATCCTATGATCCCACCGGGCGACGCTTCCGCCAGGGCGGCCTGTACGTCAACGACCACCGCGCCGGCGCGCTCGGCCTCCTCCCGAATGATCCGGTTGAAGGACTCCGGAGCGCGGAAGCGCAGCTCGTCGCGGTCCTTTGCCCGCAGGTAATCGGCCCTCGCCTCCTCGTACCGTCCCAGACTATCGAGCACCGTCGCACGTGTATAAAACGTCTCGGCCGAGAGGCTGTCGATCTGCGCCGCCTCGTCTAGGGCTGCCAGTGCCACCTCCAGGTCGCCCCGCTCCAACGCCTCGACGCCCCTGTCGTACGCCGCCTGCCAGGCCTGAAGATCGACTCCATCCGCATGGCCGCTGATGAACGGCCGGTGGTGGCGCTCGTTCGACGCCAGCGTCCCGATCAGCACCGGAATGCCGCGCTCGCGGTAACGCTTCAGTATCGCCCGGAGATTGCTCCGGAATTGCTCCTCACCCTGCCGGTACAGCGCCGTACCGTACGGGATCCGCTGCCGGCCAACCATCCGCTCCATCAGTGTACCGGTCGGCTCTCCATTCGACTCCTGTCCCGAAAGCAGACCGGCGGCGCCGGAAAGGACGTTTCGGATGAGCTGGACCGTCCTCCAGTCGATCAGACGAAGGTACGTCCGGACGAGCCAGGCCGCACCGCCAAGCTGCTCGATGCTGCCCACCCCTAATGCCCCGTAGTACTCGTTGTGGCCGGCGTAGATCAACACGAGATCGGGCTTCTGCTCCAGAATCTCCTCCACCAGGTCGAGCAGTGTGAAGCTGTTCACCGCCGACATCGACGTGTTGATGACCTCGATCGCCCGGCCCGGGAACGTCTGGAGAAGCCGCTGCTCGAGCATCCTCGAGAAGCTTCCGCCGTAGTAATACGGGAAGCCCGCCGCAGTCGACCCTCCCTGAACGAAAATCCGAAAGGTGCTGCTATCCTTTTCAGCTTTGAAAAAATCGAGGAGCCCGGTAGGGACCTGCCGTATCCGTGAGAAGTAGCGCCGCGCGACCTGCCGATTCTGATACAGGTACTCCTCCTTCCCCTCCATTGGGACGAACAGGGGGTAATCCTCGCCGTAGCCGGCGATGCGCAGGGCGCCTTCGAGCAAGCCGAAAAACGCAAAGGGGATCAGCACCATCACCGCCGTAAAAATGAGGCGCTGCTTCCGCGTCAGCTCCGGCTTTTCGGGTGCGGACTTCCCGCCCGGTTTCGGCTTACTCTTCATGGCCTGCCTATTCGGCAACCTCCTTCAACACCATCCCGGCCAGCGCAGGCACTTCCAGAAGGAGCGCTTCACTGTCCTGCTGTACCCTGTGCGCGTCGTCCCGGGTCATTAAGGCCACCTCGTACGTTTTCCGCAGGGCCTCCGGCAGAGGGATCCGGATGCTGTGGGCTTCTTCACTCCGGTTCAACACGATCACCACCGTCTCCCCGCCTGCCGTTCGGCTGAAGGCCAGTACATTTCGCTCGTCGTCGGCCACGAGCACCTGGAAATCACCCCTTCGCAGTGCCTCGGCCCCCTTTCGCAACGATACGAGCGACTTGTAATAATCGAAGAGCTCACGGTCGAAGGTCACCTCGTCGACAGGACGCGTAAGGCCCCGGGGAGCGGCTCTCTGCGGTTCGTACGTCAGGTCGTCCCACACCATTGGCATGCGGTCGTCCGGATCGTCGGCGCCCCACATACCGGCTTCGGTGCCGTAGTAGATCATCGGCGCCCCGACGTACGTCATCTGGAACAGTGCCACGAGGCGCTGAATCCGGCGCTCCCGTTCGTTCGGTTTTCGGACGTCGTACGAATCGGTATTCCGCGGCGACACCCTGCTGCCGACGTCGTAATCAAACCGTTCGGGCTGCTCGAACTCCCTCTTCCCGGCGTTTACGATCATCGACGCCAGCCGGTCGGTGTCGTGGGAGTCGATCAGGTTCTGGAGCGCGTACTGATCCGCCGCCTGGTACTCGCTGCGTCGCTCCTCGATCAACTCCACAAATCTGGACGGCGGAATCGCATTGTCGATCAGGAACCCCTTTACCGGGAAGGCAAACCCGTAGTAGTTCATCGTCGCTGAAAAACCACCGTTTTCGATGAAGGAAGCGGCGTTCTCCCAGATCTCCGTGACGGTGTACGCCTGCGGGTTCAGGCTGCGGACGTGCGCGTTCCAATCCGCCCAGAACCTGATCGGGACCTCATTGGCCACGTCGAGCCGCCACCCATCGATCCCATCCGACGGGTCTCCGTCGCCGTTCGGGTCCATCCATCGTGCGGTGGCGTCGAATATATATTCCTTCGGGCCCGGGTGGAGATCCGTACCGTCTTCAGTATCGGCAAACTCGGGCAACGATTCGACGCCCCACCAGCCTTTGTATCTGAACTCGTTCTCCGGCGTGTAGGGGTCGTCGAACTGCTCGACTATGTACCAGTCGCGATACGGCGATTCGGCCTGGTTCTTCCGAATGTCGTCGAACGCAAAGAAATCGCGGCCCGTATGGTTCCACACGCCGTCGATGATGACGCGGATGCCCCGGTTGTGGGCTTCTTCGATCAACTGGAGAAAGAGCCGATCGGCTGCGGTGAAGTGCCACGTATCGGGGTCGCTAGTCTCCTCGGCCATCAGCGCAAAATCCCCCTCCGGATCGGGTCCGAAATACGGATCGATGTGGTGGTAGGTATTCCCGTCGTACTTGTGCAGCGAACGGGCGTAAAAGACCGGATTGAAGTAGATCGCGTTGATCCCGAGCTCTTTCAGGTAATCGAGCTTATCGATCACCCCCTGGAGGTCGCCTCCGTACCGGCGGTGGAATACACCGTCTTCGTAGAAGTCGTCCCCCAGCTCTTGCTCCCAATCTGCCCGGGCGTACCAGTCACCCGTCCACGGTGAGATTTCCCACGCTTCGGAGGGGACGATGGGCGTCTCAAGCGACTCCCTCGTCGGGTCGTTCGTTGGATCGCCGTTTCGAAAACGTTCGGGAAAGATCTGGTAGAAGATGGCGTCGGCGGCCCAGTCCGGCACCCTATTCTCCGGAGTGACCGGTACAGTCTGTTCCGGTGCGGGTGCTTCGCATCCAACCCACACGCCCGCTGCCAGGAGTAATACGAGAATGGATCGCTTCATGGATCGTTGTCGGGTTCGTTAACGGTGCTTTGGCAGGAACGGATCACCGCTCTCCTCGACCGCAAACTCCCACTTCCTCACTTCACCAGGGTCATTTTCTGCGTGATGACCTGCGTTCCAGACTGTAAACGATACAGGTAAACACCGGACGACAGGTTCCGTGCATCAAACGTGACGGTGTGACTACCCGGAAGGTATACCCCGTCGACGACCGTTGCAACCAGCCTACCCGTCAGGTCGAACACGTCGATCTTCACACGCCCTGCTTCGGGTACGGAAAAGGCGATCGTCGTCGTGGGGTTGAATGGATTCGGATAGTTCTGATGGAGCACAAACGCCTCCGGAACCTCGCTACCCACCTCCTCATCCACGCCCACCGTGATCAACCCTTCTTCAGGACTACCGACAGGCAGGCTCGTATAGATGTAAAACTCGCCCGGAGCCAGACGAAACGACACTTCCTCTTCCGCCACTTCGAGCGTATCTCCGGAGAAGTAGCTGTACCATGTCCCGGTCGCAGGGAACTCGAGCGTCGTGCTGAGGCTGTCCACCCCGAAATTCCCCACGATCACCGCATCCATGGTGGGATGGGTGAGCACGATCGACTTCACCGCGCCACGCACCCGCTGTGTGACCTCGGTTTCCGGGCTTCTGAAAACTTCGTTTTCATTGCGTAACGTCAGCAACGCCTGCCAGGTCTTGTAGAGCTTCACCCGTAACGGGTCGTTCAGGTGGCCCCAGGCAGGAGGCTTCTCCCCGGTCCGACCGTTGAACTCGATGTCCACGTCGTAGCCAAGCTCGCCGAACTGCCACATCATCTTGGGTCCCGGAATCGTAAAGAAAAACGCCCCCGCCATCTTCATACGGTCCAACGCTATGGGCAACTGCTTGACGTCGTAGTCGCCCCTCCGGTTGCCGAACCGGAGGTTTTTGAACATCAGGCGCTGCTCGTCGTGGCTTTCCATGTACGTGATCAGGTTTGGCACCGTCCAGCCGCGCGCCCGGTAATACCCACCTGAGAAGTCTGATATGCCGTTGTCGTGCCAGCCCATCGTGGCCTCGTTGTAGGCGGCGTTCAGGTTGCCCCACAGCATCATGCCCGGCAGCTCTTCGTCCGTGCGGTACTCCGCCAACTCCTTTTCCTCCCGGTTTTCAGCAAAGTGCTCCAGGATCACGTACGCCTTCGGATCGATCTCCCAGATCCGGTCGGCCATACGTTTCAGCAGCCGGACGCGCGAGGCATCGTACGCCCCCCACTGCCCCACGTTGTTCCCGGTGAAGGTCTGCGTGAACCCCTTCGACAGGTCGAACCGGAAGCCGTCGACCCGAAACTCTTCAAGCCAGTACGCATTGGCCCGGTCGAGCCAGTATTGCGTTCCGGTACTCTCGTGATTGACGTCGTTGAAGACGTTGAAGGGGTGGCGAGCCGTTCGATTCACCCACGGGTTGTCCGGCGTCGGAGCACCGTAGTCGCCGTCGTTGTATAGCCGGACGAAAGGCGCCGCGCCGGTCATGTGGTTGTAGACGACGTCCAGGATCACCGCGATGCCCCGGCGGTGTGCTTCGTCCACGAACCGCTTCAGATCGTCCGCAGGCCCGTAGTACTTGTCGACGGCCAGGTGAAACGCGGGATTGTACCCCCAGCTCGAGTTTCCGTCGAACTCCGCGACCGGCATCAGCTCGATCGCATTGACGCCGAGGCGGTCCAGGTAGTCCAACGTGTCGATCAGCGTCTTGAAATCGTGCGCCGCCAGGAAGTCCCGTAGCAGAAGCTCGTAAATGACGAGCTCGTGCTGAGGAGGCCGTTCAAAATCCTCAACCTCCCACTCGTACTCGTCGGTGCTCGTCCTGAAGACGGATACGGCGTGTTCCGTCAGTCCGGTCGGATAGGGCTTAAGGTCCGGATAGGTATCATCCGTAATAAAGGCATCGTTGAACGGATCGAGCACCTGCGTAGAATACGGATCCGCGACCCGGATCTCCCCGTCGACCAGATACTGGAAGGCATACTCACGGTCAGGATCGAGGTTGTCCAGCGTGATCCACCAGCGCACGCTGTCCGCCCGGATGGAATCCCTGTTCAGAAAATACTCGGTATCGACCTGCCAGCCGGTAAAGTCGCCGATCAGGTACACGAACTCCTTCCCCGGAGCAAACAGCGAAAACGTGACGGAAGTCGGATTTGCCTGATCGACGTTGATCCCGTCCTGAATACCCTCCGGTAGCGGCACGTCGACGATCTCCGGGTTTCTGACGACGTAGAAGGCGGAGCTATCCCGGTCGCCGCTGTGGTCCTCGGCAATCGCGAGCACGTCCAGCCGTCCGGCCGCATCGAGGACCAGGTCGTACGTGAGCGTGTCGTTCTCCACACGGCTGACTTCTTCGCCGTCGACGAACAGGCTGATAAAGGCGATCGAGGTGTCGGGCCCCGCCACGGCCAGAATGTGAAGCGTCGTATCGCGGTTCGCGATGACCGGATCGATCGGGCGGGTTGCCGGCTCGACCATCCGCACCCGAACCCCGGATGAGAACAGATCGATGAAAATGTCGGCGTTTCCGACGTCTTTACCCTCCCTCGACGTGTCGGCGCTCCGAAAAACGAAAGCCAGCCGGAGAACCTCTTCGCTCACCGGAATGCCGTAATACGCGCGGATGTCCTCGATGTGAAAGCGATAGAGGTCCGGACCGATCCGTTCCAGCTTCGTGTCGGGCGTATTCTGCCCCCAGTTCGTCTTGACGTACCGCCAGTCGGATGGGCTCGTGCTGGACGATGTGATCACCCCCGTATGCGCGTACACGTCCCCCGTGAACCCTTGCAGCCCGCGATTACCCTCATCTGCGTGAAAGTAGACCGTGATCGGGTCGTCAATTGTCGGGAACGCCGGTTCGTACGTCACGACCTGCGCCGAGGCAGTACCGGCAAATACGGTAAAAACGACAGTCAGGAGCGAGAGAGTAAACCACTTCATAGTACGCCCGGCTTCTTCCTGATTGATTACTTTCTGTTAAGAACGACACGTCTATCGGAGCACCCACACCCGCACGGACCCTGGAGGAATTTCAAACTGCAACGTGCCTTCGCCGAGCGTAGCCGTCAGATCGTTGATCGGGTCGTAAACGGTGCGGCCGGCGAGCCGGACGGCCGGCGTATGCCCGGCAGGCGCAAGGGTGGTCTCCACGTCCAGCCTGACGTCGGCGCTCTCGCTGCCCAGGTTGAAGGCCACCCATACGAACTCGGTCCCGAAGCGCCGTTCGTACGCCAGCACGCGCCGCTCGTCGTCAGCCAGGAGGAACGTAAGGCTCCCACGCTGGAGCGCCGGCTTGCTTCGCCGCAGGTTGGCCAGGCTCCGGTAATACGCGAAAAGGTCCCGGTCGAAGGCAACCGGATCCCGTGGGCGTTCGATCCCCAGGGGATGCGAGGCCTCGTCATCGTAGACGAGATCGTCCCAGACCATCGGCTTACGCTCGTCCGGATCGTCCGCGCCCCACATCCCGGCTTCGTCCCCGTAAAACAGGTGCGGCGCGCCGACGAAGGTGAACTGATGCGCGAGTATTAACCGCTGCAACGCGCGTTCTTCCGCATTCGGCTTACGTACCCGATAGTCCGGGTTGTCGCGAACGCCGATCCCATGGTCGAAATACGTCTCCGGATTCACCACCTGGGACGCCAGCCGGTCGGTATCGTGCGTCCCGAGGGTGTTCATCAACACGTAGTTGATCTCGGGCGGGTAGTCGTCCAGCAGGTCCGAGATTTCGCGTGCGAAATCAGAGGGGCCGTATGCCTCACCTTCTTCTAGATCGGCTCCCAAAAAGAGCTTACGGGCCGCTACTGCCCAGCGGTAGTTCATCACCGCGTCGAAGGCATCCCCTTCGAGCCACGGCCTGGCGTTGAAGATCTTCCGGTTCCGCCAGTCCTCCCACCAAACCTCTCCTACCAGGTACGCCTCCGGATTGATCGCCCGAACCGTATCCCGGAATGCCTCCCAGAACCGGATACTGACCATCTCCGCGACGTCGAGCCGCCAGCCGTCGATCCCGTCAGACGGGTCGCCGTCGCCGTTCGGGTCCATCCACCGCCGTACCGACGCAAACACGTAATCACGAATCGGCTCGATCAGGCCGTTTTCATCCTCCCGCAGCTCCGGCAGCTCGGCGACGCCCATCCATCCTTCGTAAGCAAACTCGTTCCGATCAGGCGTGGCTGGATTGTCCCAGGACGTAATCGTAAACCAGTCGGCAAAGCGAGACTGCTGCTGGTTACGCACCACGTCCTCGAAGGCAAACGACCGCAATCCCATGTGGTTGAACACTCCATCGAGGATGATCTTCATTCCCCTGGCGTGGACTTTTTCGACCAGCTCGAGGAACAACCGGTCAGCCGCCGTCCACTTCCAAGTCGCGGGGTCGAGTGGGTCCTCCTGCTCCCAGAGCGCACGGTCGCTGGCCGGGTCGGGACCGAAGTTGTTGTCCACGTGGTGGAAAAACGAGCCGTCGTATTTGTGGAGACTGGGGGATTCGAAGATCGGATTGAGGTAGAGCGCCGTTACACCGAGCGAATCGAGATAGTCGAGCTTGTCAATGATGCCCTGAAGATCACCGCCGTACCTACGAAGCTGAACGGTCACGTAGAACTCGTCCGACGTGTCCTTTTCCCAGTCCGCCCGCGCGTACCAGTCGGCCGTCCACGAGGCAATGCGCCAGTTCTCCGGTTGAATGTGCGGCCACGAGCCGCGGATGTCCTCCAGCGTAGGGTCGTTCGAGGGGTCGCCGTTACGGAAACGTTCGGGAAAGATCTGGTACCATACGGCCTCCTTAGCCCACTCCGGGACGTCCACCGAAGGCCCCGCCTCCTGAGCACGAACGGATAGAAACGGGAGACAAAGCAGGACAAGAAGTAAGATTCTCATCGACATGGAGAGAAGGGACAAGGTGGTGATCGGATTCCTGGAAACACGGCGGGGCCGGTGAAAAAACGCCACCGGCCCCGCTTTTTTCGTGCTCATCCACCCGGACGGATCCTATTTGACCAGGATCATCCGTTTGGTTATGGTCTGCGTCGGCGTCTGCAGCTGGTACAGGTACAGACCGCTCGACAGGTGCGACGCGTCGAACGTCACGCGGTACGTCGAGGCAGGCTGGACGCCGTCCACGAGCGTGGCGACGAGACGACCCATCAGGTCGAACACGCGGACTTTTACGTGCTGCGTCTGAGTGATCGTGTACTCGAACGTCGTCGAGGGGTTGAACGGGTTCGGGTAGTTCTGCGAGAGCGAGATGCTCTTCGGAAGCTCCGAATCGACTACCTCGATGCCCGTCGGGCTGGTGCCGGCCTCATAGCAGAGATCCAGGATGTTCTGCGGCAGGTTTTCGGCCGTCGGATTGCACTCGAACGGTACGGCGCCCGATTCCACGATCTGCACGAGCGGCAGCGTGTAAGCAGCCGGCCACGAGCCGTCCTGGTTCGGCAGCACGTACTGGTAACGACGGCGGCCGGGATCGTATCCACCCGAACCTTCCTGAATGTAGCCGTCAACGGAATTGCCGTATTCGTACCGATACGGAAGCGCGTTGTACGTCGGACCTTTCAACAGGTAGGTACCGGTGTAGATCATGTCGCCATCCGGGTCCTCAAGAACCACGGGTTCAAGGGTTTCCACGTCGTGAGCGAGCTGCTGGGTATACCGCCAGATGCCGTCTTCGAAATTCACGCGCACCGAGTCGGTAGCGGGATCAAAGACCTCCTTGGTTGTGAACGTCAACGCCGGGGTCATGTCGACCTGGAACGTGACCTCGACTTCGTCGTCGGCGGTCAGCACGTTACCCGGGCGGATGCTGTTGAAATACTGGATGCCGAGGTCCTGGTCGTCAACGCCGGTAAATACGAACGTCCGGTTGCCGCCGCCAAAGTCCAGTGGTTCTTCGTAGCCAGCGTCACCGCTGAGCGGGTGTCCTTCTTCGGTCTGGAAGTCCACGTAGAACTTGTACGAGACCACATTATTGGCGAAAGCCGTGACCGGGATGGTGTTGGAGAACTGGGTAGCCTCCACGCCTTCAAAGAGCATGCAGTCGTCCGGGTTGGCCGACGCATCCTGGAGGCAGTTGCCCCATCCGTTGAAGCCGCCGCGCACGATCATCGTGTCGCCGCGCACCCGGCTGAATACACCGACGTCCTCGAGCGGGGTGATGTCCACGGTGAAGATCACGTTGGCCGTCACAAGCTGGGCGCCGCCTTCGACCGGAGTCGAATTGCTGAAGTAGACCCAATGCAGGGTGGTGTCAGTCTCCGGAACGACGAAGGTGCGGTTATTTCCATCCTCGTAGCCCCCGTCACCCAGGTTGAGACCGTCCATGTAGAACTTGTAATTCTGCGTCTCCCCAACGGCGGTCTCGGGCAGGTACATCACACCCGACCATAGGTGATAGCCCGGATGGTTGGGGTCGTCTGATTCGCGGCTCAGTGGCACCACGCCGCCCCAGTCGATCATCTCACCGCCTGCGCCCGTGCCGCCGAGCGCAGGATCACCTCGCAGCCCGATCACCAACCCTTCGGCTTCCGGATCGTAGCCTTTTTCAACCGCGTTGACGGTATTCATGAACACGCGGAACCAGACCGCTACGCTGTCCTCCTTCTCCTCCCACGGCCGCCAGTCGTACTCCAGATCGCTCTGGCGTGCGAAGAAGTGGAGCGGCAGCTCGACGTCACCCGTTCCGGCCTCGAGCACGTGGTTGTCACCACTTTCCCATCCGTCTATCTGATGTTCCTGTGCAAGCGGGCTAAAGAACTTGTACTGAAGCTCCTGATCGTCCGGAATCTGGAACGAAATGGTCCAGTAGTCTCCCTCCACGTTCGTTGCCGTCAGTTGCGTGGCATCATCCCAGGCGATCACGTTGCCGTCGGGAAGCGTAAACGGTGCGGTTCCTCCGATCGCGCCACGTACCTGGATGATGTCTGCCGCGTCCAAAGTGTCGGGAAGGGTGGCGGTGTTTAGCTGCAACGTGACGGTACGCTGCGCAAACGCCGTCCCGCTAATCATTCCAGCCAGCACCAGCAGTGCCGGTAGAAGCCATAACTTCGTAAATGATCGCATGAAGCACCCTCATTCTGGTTGATGAAACGAAAGCAAATAATGAAGAACAGAGAACGCCGTCGCACCAAGCTCTTTCTCTTCCACAGGCCAGGCCTTCATCATCAGCGTTTATCCGTGAACTTACTGCGAACGGACGAAGATTAAAAACGCACCATCAAGGTAAATCTATTTACCCCGTTCAAGTTTTCGTGGGCTTCGTACGCGTAGTCGAACGCTACGTCCAACGAGCCGAACCCGTACCGGAGGCCTGCGCCTGCCGTAAACGACCGCTCGCTGTCTTCCAGAAACAGCTCGCTGTACCCTCCCCGTAGCAGCACCACCTCTCCCAGCAGCGCGATCTCCGACCCCACATTCACGTACTGCTGGTTGTTGTTCGGATTGAGCGCATCAACCGCCACGGTGATTCGGCTATTCCCCGTCTCGTAAACCTCTCCGGCAAGGCCTATCCGCATCATGAGCGGAAGGTCGAACGGATCCGTCGTTATCCGCCCCCTCGTGCTCTGGTTGTTCCCCTCCATACCCGGCGCGATGTCAACCGGAACCAGAAGATCGTCGCCGGACATCTTCATCTTTGTGCCAAAGTTGGAAATAGAGGCGCCCAGGCGTATCCCCCTGAACGGCGTCGTAAACAACGTACCGATGTCCAGCGCGACGCCGTTTGCCGTCGAGTTCGAAATGTGTTCGGTAATCAGCTTGACGTTCGCGCCGATCGAAAACCGGTCGGTCAAGGAGCGGCCGTACGACAGGGCAAACGCGTAGGAGCCCGCGCGAAACGTCTCGCCGGTGCCGTCCTGTTGCTCTTCCGTCGTCACTTCCATCTCGCCGGTTCTGAGCGCCGTCACGCCGAAGCCCATCGTGCCGGAGCCGGCAGGCAGAATGACGGAAAGGTAGTTGAACGTGATGTCTGCAATCCACTCGGCATTTTCCACCGTAAAGATGCCGTTCCGGATGCCGGCAAGACCCGCCGGGTTCCAGTATATCGACGTGCCGTCGTCGACGACCGCACTGACGGCGCCTCCCATGGCCGTGGCCCGGGCGCCGACCGGTATGCTGAGGAAATCGGCCGAGGTCGTACCGACCTTCGTCACCTGTCGCCCCACGTCGCCCGACTGAGCTTGTGCCGTAAGAGCAAGCGGAACGACCAGCAGTACGAAGGCCACGAATACCCGGCCCGCGTCACTCCACCCGAACCACTGCCTGTTGTCCGAAGTCTTTATCCTGGTATTCATGTCGGTTCAGGTCACGCTTATTTGATGATCGCAAACGTTCCGGTCTTCTCACCGATGCCTGGGGCATCCACGTGGTAGACGTAGACCCCGTACGAAACCGAGAGGTTGTCTCGGGATTCGAGATTCCAGGCCACCTCACCGTTCAGCAGGGCATCCGCCGTCAGGTTCTCATTCGAGCCCATGTTGTGCTCGAGCACCTGCACGAGATGCCCGCTGACCGTGTAGATTCGAATCGTACACCTGGGTGGGAGGTGAATAAACCGGATCTCCCGCTCTCCACGCCCGGTCGAGTAAGGATTGGTCCCTTCGAAGAGGCTGGCGCCCCGATATGGATTGGGCACCACACGAATCTGGTCGAGCTGTTCTGCTGCCAGCGCCTCGTCCACCGTCGGACCCTTTGCCGTAAACTCGAACACGTCCCACGACAGGAACGGCTTCTTCGTGACGATCAGCGCCTCATTCCCCGCCGCCGGGTTTTGCTTATCGGTATGCGTGAAGTCCAGCGAGATACGCCACGTGATACCCATCTCCCCGTTTGGCATCCTTTCGTAGAGGATGATGAAGTCGCTCCGTTCACCGGAGGGATCAGCCGTCAGCCGCGCCGGAGACGTGGCGCTGACCCCACCGTCGCTGTTGTCGCGGTCGGCAAAGCCGTAATCGACCTCTTCCCCGGTGATCGCGTTGATCACCCTGAAGTTGGTCGGCCTTGCCGGGAGCGTGCTGCTGCCCACGTTAAGCTCGATCGAGTGCCCCGACCCATCTTCCCCAACAACCACCCGGTAGTCCTGTGGATTGCGGAACCCCCGAATGCGGGGCGGCGCCACGTAGGGCTCCAGCACGATCGGGTAAGCCTGAGTATCCTTCCACGACGTGTTGGCCCGGTCGAGCACGATGAACGGATCCGCAAAGAACTTGAGGCGGAACCCATCCACGACGGCGGCTTCCTGACCCGCCCGGAACGCCTGTGACCGGTTGATCACGGTGCGTCCGTCCGTCACGTCGATGAGGGAGAAGTTTTTCGTCGTGAGCGTGTCGGCAGCGGTCGAAGACGTCGAGACGATGAGGGTGTCCTCAAAAATGATCCGGTACTGGTGCCCGTCGCGAATCTGCGTTGGATCGACGATCTCGTACCCGATACGGCTGGTCGTGTTACCCTGCACCCTCGGGAGGAATCCCTGCCCGCCGTCGTCCAGCGTCGCCCCTATGACGCCCGAAGGCGACGAGGTCGGGGTCACCTCCACGACGTTCGGTCCCGTCGTAATCGTGCCGTCCGCTTCGAAGCGGATACGGATGGGCGACTCGCTCGGCGCGATGTTGGCAGCGGCCGCGCCGAAGTCGTAAGAGGTCACCGCGTAGAAGTAGCGCACCCCGTTCGTTACCGTCGAGTCGACGAACACGTGGGCGAGCCCGTTCCCTGCTTCTCCCGGGTCTTGCATGTCGTTACCCAGGTAAAACTGCGTACCGTTGATCGCGACCGGGTGGAAACCCTGGTTCCCGTTGATCAGGTCGAACTGGGCCAAAGGCCGCAGGAACTGCGCGTTTCCGAAACCGTCCGTGATTACCTTGGCGTCCAGAAAAGCCGGGTCGGTCGCACGGTAGACGCGGTATCCCTCGAAGTCTCTCGCAGGGAAACCAATGTCGGCCATGAAGTTGTCGAACGTATCCTCTGCCTTGGAATCCCAGTACAGGGTGACCTTTCCGTCTCCCGGAACGGCTGTCACTGTGGGCGTCAGAGGCGCCTGGGCAAACCGGTAGTCCGCCTGATAGGCGTTCACCGCATTGTTGCGTTTCGTCAGGATGTCCCGGAAACGATCCTGGAAAGCAGCAGCACTCCGGTTATCCTCGCCGAGTATGACGGCGTAGGAAATCCGCTCCGTTTGGCCGGCTCGAAGCGGGAAAATGCCGCTCGATACGAACAGGTCGAAGTCACCTCCCTGTTCGAGCACGCTCGGATCGAAGAACTGGCCGGGAATCATGAACCGGTTGAAGAGCTCCTTGTCGGAGATCCGCTGGTAGTCGATCCCTCCTGCCGGATCGTACTGCACGTTGGTAATACCGATCTGGTCCGACTCGGAAACGTCGGTCACGTCGATGTTTGGCTCGCCGGGGAAGTCGGTGCCGGCGCCGCTGGTCGGGCGGCCGTCCCCCTCGCCGAAGTCGCTCGTGAAGTCAGCCCCGTCGAGGCCAACGTCGTCCAGGCCGGGCCGCCAGTCTCCGTCGTTGTCGATCCCGTCCGCCCGGCTCTCGTCGATCATCTCGTCGATGTTTTCGTCGATTCCTTCGTCGATCGCGCCGTCGCCGTCGTTGTCGATCCCGTCCGCGTAGCACTTGCCCAGGTCTTCGGGACCGAGCTGATAGAGCACGACCGACGTGCCAGGCACACGGTAGCGGCCGTAGGGATCGTTACGCGCTGCATCGATCATTTCCTGAGTCACCTTGGGAGATCCCGGCTCACTCAGGATTAGGCCGGGATTGTCGCACGAGTTGTCGTTGTCCACGCCGTCCTTGAACCCTGCCCCAAGGTCTTCCGTCCCGACACCGATCAGGTGGACCCGCTCACCCGCGGCGAGGTTCGGATTGGGTGGCCACCGGTGCCAGCGATCTCCGGCGGCAGCCGAAATCATTTCCTGCGTCACCACCGGGCTATTCGCCTCACCGTCTCCATCATTGTCGATGTAATCGGCGTATCCGACACCCTTTTGAGCAATCTGGCCGGGTCCCGCCGCAAAGGGTACGTGCGTCTCGTTCTCGTCGATCAGCCCGTTGCCGTTGTCGTCGATCCCGTTCGTCGGATTCTCCCCTTCCAGCATCTCGGCGGTGATCACCGGGCTCCCGGGCTCGCCGACGGCTACCGTAACGTCATCCCCCGTCGTTCCATCACCGTCGTTGTCGATGCGATCGACGGCATTACCGGGTGTCTCGAGGAATACGGCGGCAGCCGCCCCAACCGGCGTGTTCTGGAACTGGGGATTCCCGATGCCGTCCAGGTCCGTCATAAATGCGACGTCCTCGAGGAGGTCGTAGAACGGCATGTCGTCCGACGAGTCGCCGTCACCACCTACGAGGTCCGCAAGCCAGAGCGTCACACCGACCTTGTCGAGATCCTTCGTACCGTCGTTTTTGACGTTGTGGATGACGAAGAGCACGTCGTTGATGAGGACCTGGCTCCACGCCAGCACGCGCGTCTCCACGATCAGGCCGAGTCCACGCCGGGTAAGATCGGTGGTGTCCGGATAGTACGGATGCCTGCCGTACGTGTCGTCACCCATTTTGTAGTAGAGCTCCTGGTCGGCATTGAATACGTCTTTGCCGAAAAAACCATTCCACGAGCCGCACCAACCGGCGTCGATCGGGTCGTCCATCTTGTCCGGCCAGCAGTTCGGCCAGGTATTCGGATCGTCCGAACGGGCAATGGTTTTAGATTCGATACTGGTATTTGCGTATCCCGGTATCGGTTCGAACGACCACGACACGTTCTCCTGGTTGGGGTTGTTGCGGAATCGCGGAAGATCCACCAGCCAGGTAGGCTGGCCGTTTTCCCCAATCACTTCTGCCCCAACAAACAAACCCGTCAGGGCGATGTAGTGCCGGCGCGTATTTTTGGGCCATTCGTAGGGTATCTCCCCCGGAACGGCCCCCGTTCGACCAGTCAGTCCGGTGTTAAAAATGGTTGCCCGCAGGTTATTCCCGTCGATGTCGCCCTTGAGCCGTTCGAAGACACTGACGCGCTCCTTGCTCGGCTCGTGATTGCGATCAATCTGTCCCTGAGCGTAGACCCGTGTGAAAGCGAGTGGGATAAATAGTAGAAGTAAAAATGCCGCTGCGGCCGTTCGATCAAACATGCGACTGCTCATTGCGGATAAATTCATGTGTGATGAAGCAAGTTGACGTGCCGGGGACCGTCAGAATCGAATGTCCATCCCGATCTGGATTCGCCGGGGCTCCGCGTAGAAATCCGGCCGGACGAACCATCCCGGGTCGAAGGCGCCGATGCGCTTCTGCTCGATCGTCACGTCCGGCGCCCCCGTATCGGCAAACACATTCTCCTCGTTCCCCCGGTCCAGGGCGTTGTAAACCTGCACGAATACGCGTGGACTGATCGGACCCAGGTCGAAGTCCTTGAAGGCGTAGAGGTCGACGTCGAGCGTCGGCGCGATGCGCCGGCTGTTGCGCGGGAAGTTGCTCGTGACGTTCTGCCCGCGCGTTTCGGCCTGGCCGAAGAATGGCGTGTACGGGTAGCCTGATCCGAACCGAGTCAACGTCGAGATGCCCCAGCCGCTTCCTCCAACCAAAATCGACGCCGACGCCGTGTGCCGCTGATCCCAGTTGAGCGGCAGCAACGCTATCGTGGGTTGCTCGTTGTTCTGACGAGAGAAAAACTCTTCGTCAGGCGATGAATTGGACCCCTCCGCCACCTGGAACGTGTAGTTAACGTCGAACGAGTAGTGGTTGGAGAACCGTTTCGACAGCTTGAGCGTCACGCCGCGGACGTTCGAATAGTCACGGTTGGCATAAATGACGTATGCGGTACCCGCCAGCTCCGATTCAATGGGTACGGACGTCGAGACCCAGTTCCGGACATCCCGATAGAACCCGGTTAGGTCCACGAGGAAGTCTCCAATCCCCTGCTGGAGTCCCAGCTCGTACATGACGGTTTTTTCGGCTGCCAGGTCTGGATTGCCGAATGGACCGAAGAGAGTACCCTCGGTGGTAACCTTGTAAAGCGAATTGTCGAACAACCGGTTGAAGGTGGGAATCTGGAGGAAATGTCCGTACGAGAAGTGAATTACCCCTTCAGCCGTTATCGGATAGGCCACCCCTAGCCTCGGAGAAAGCTGGAATTTGGGAGTGGTTTCTTTCCACCAGTACGCCTCCCGTTCTTCGACCGTCTTCAAGTTGTCCTCTCGCTTTTCTTCCGGATCGATATCATTGTTTCCGTTCAGGTCGCGGTATCGATTCTTGTCCTTAAATGGGTTGTAAATGTTCGGATCTTCCGGGTCGGCGGGCACGCGAGACCGGGCGTTGAACCAGTCGAAGCGCAGGCCGGCGTTTACGATGAAGGTTTCAAACTCAATCTTGTCCTGAATGAAGCCGCTGAACGTCAGCGGGTCGACGTCGAATCGGTTGTGGCGGCTGGTGGTCGAGTCTGGAATGATCGGAATGAACGGTACGTCTTCGCCAGCATCAGGAGCCCCTATGAGCTCATAATCCCTGAGCTTCAGCTGGTCGAGGCGGCCTTCCGCGCCGAATTTGACGAGGTGATGGTTCCCAAACTGCCTCGTAAAGTCAAACTTCAACAGGTGGGCAACCGTGCTCCGTTCGAAGCGCCGGAGGTCCGTACCGCCACGGAGAAAACGCTGTCCCCCGGTCACCACGGTATCCGGTGTGTTGATCAGGAAATCGTTATACCGGGGGTCAAATGGATCCTCAAAGAGGTGCCGTTTATAATCCGTGTAATACCTGGCCAGATTCAGCGTGTAGAACGACCGCGCGCTCAGGGTGTGGGTAAACTTCAGATTCACGTTGTATCCCCGGTCGTAGAAGGTGGGTCTCCCGGAGGGCGCCCATCGCCACGAGTGATCGTAATATTGCCCTTCCGCCGTCGAGGCCAACGCGATCACGTTCAACGTCATATTGTTGTTGAGCCGGAAGCGCAGGTTGGTCTGGCCGCTGAGCTTTTCGTAAGGGTTCATCGGTACGAGCGACGAGTCACCGCGCTGCCCATTAATGTCGAACAGATTGGCGCCGTACAACCATCCTTCATTCGTGAAGTACCGCACGAAGGTGTGGAACGTGAGCCGATCCGAAACGAGTGGGCCGTGAAGGGTGCCCTGGAGGTTGTAGTAGTGCGTGGCGTTGAAAGGCAGGTAACCGAAGGGTTCGGCATTTCGGTACTCGATGCCGTCGACGACGTATTGCTCACGGTTCCGACCGACGAGGAAGTCCTCACCTACCTCTCCCTTGTCGGGAAGGTAGCTGCCCGTGTAGGCCTCGAAGCTGCCTCCCAGCCTCCGCCCACCTTCCTTGGTCACGACGTTGATGATCCCGGACATTGCCTGACCATACTCGGCGTTGAACGTACCCGAGATCACCTGCAGTTCTTCGATCGCGTCGTTTTCCACTTCGACAGAGATCGATCCGTCGTAGGCGTCGGACACGCGCACGCCGTCGATGAAGTAGGCCACCTCGCTCGACCGGCCGCCACGTATGTGCAGGCCTCCACCACGCATCGTTACGCCGGCCTGAGCGGACAGCAGGTCGCCAACCTCCTGCACAGGCAAGTTCTCTATCGTCTCCGCCGTCACACGAGATTCCGAGCTGGTCAGGTCTTTTCTGACGACTTCATACTCTGCGGTAACGACGATCTCCTCACCCTCCAGCACTTCCTCTCCCAGCTCAAAATCGACGGTGGTCGTCAGATCGACGCTGACCCGGACGTCTTCTCGTTTCTGGGTCGTGTATCCAATAAAGGAAGCCGTTATGGTGTACGTGCCGGGGCGAACGCCGATGATCACGTAGTCACCGTCAGGACCCGTAGCCGTGCCAAGCGTGGTCCCATCGATAATCACGTTGACCCCGGGTAGCGGATCGCCGGTTGCCGCGTCCGTTACCCGACCGGCAATCTTGCCGCTCTGCGAAAAAACCGTAACCGGAGCAAACAGACTCAGCAGAGCTACCAAAAGGATAGATTTGACCCGTATCGATTTGCTCATGAAAACCATTATTCTGTTTATTTTAGCCCCACATCGAGAGACATCAGAGCGAGCTCGTCCATCGTAACGTCGTACCGATCGCGCAGCTGCTTCAGGTACGCGTAGAAGGTCTCACGTGCCAGCCGCGGTTTCATCGAGGACGCAATTTCGGCGCTAACCTCTTCGAACCGGGCCGGGCGTGACGCCTGCCGCTCGCCCACGGCAAGTAAAGCATAGCGCCCCGCAATTTCCAGCGGCCCCAGAACCTCGCCTTCCGATGCGGAAAATACGGATTCCGCAAGGCTGCCGAGCTGCTCCCGGCTGACAAATCCGAGGTTACCCCCGCTGGCATCCGCACCCGGACGAATCGAGTAGCGTCTCGCCAGCTCCGAGAAGGAGTAGTCGCTGAGAAGCGTCTTAACGCGATCGGCTTCCGCCTTCGTTTCGAGCAGGATCTCCGAAACCTGCACCTTCTCCGGGATCACGTAAGCCTCCCGATTCGCCTCGAAATGCGCGCGAACGGAGTCCTCAGGAACCTCCACTTCGCGTTCGAATCGGTTTCGAACCTCGGCGTACACCCATTCATCCAGCGCATTCTGTAACCGCTCATCGAACGCCGGGCTCTCGTTGAGGTCGAGCTCCCGCGCGCGCCTCAACATCACTTCACGAACGGCCAGACCGGAGATCATGTTCTTCAACGATTCCACGTCCGTCACGCCGGCACGCTGTTCCTCCGACGTATAGCGCGCTCGCGTCCTGAAATCGTCCACGTTCCAGGTAACGGGCTCGCCGTCAGCCACAAAGGTAACGAGCGTAGCTGCGTCCCCAATTTCCGTTTCTGGTACGAGCAGTTCCCCCTGTATCTGAGCCAGAAGCCGATTGAGGGCCGCCTCGTCAAACTCGAGGTTCAGTTCCTGCGCCAACTCCTGCGCAAAACGCGACCTGGCCTCCTGTCGCTTTCTATCGAGAATCAACCAGCGCATGCCGCCCTTTTTCGACTCGTATTCGGCCTCGGTCAGGACGGGATTCACTTTCCGGTCCTCAACCTGAATGATCGAATAGCCGGTGGCCGTCCGAACCGGCTTCGAGATGGCGCCAACCTCCAGGTTATAGGCCGCCTCCTCGAACGCCGGGTCCGTCTCGTCGAAGCCGAAATAGCCCAGCGACCCGCCGCTGTTTGCCAGCGCACTGTCGGCAAAGACCTCCCGGGCCAGATCCTCGAACCGCTCGCCCTGCTGGAGCCGCGCGTAGAGTGAGTCGGCCCGCTCGCGGGTACGCGCATACAGATGCCGTGCTTTTAACGAGGTATTGATCCGGACGAACATCTCACGGAGGTCGTTTTCCGTGACGTCCAGCGTGTCGAACAGCGTTTTTTCGACGTACAGGTCAACGAGCAGCTTTTGTTCGACCGTCTCTTTCCGGAAACGGTAGGCTTCGGTCTTCTCGATCCCTTCGTCGTACGCGGCCTGGATGGCGAGGTGATAGTCGATCAGGTTGTCGAGAAACTGGCGCCGTCTCTCGGCATTGTCGGGAAGACCAAACTTGAGCAGAAACTCACCGTAGCGCGAGAGAAAATCTTTTTCAGAAATGGTCCTTTCGGCAGCCGTAGCCAGCTGCGAAGGGTATCGCTTCGAGAGCGCCATCCCGGCCGAACCGGCAAGTATGATGAATAGCAGAAAGGCCGCTCCGGCGGCAACTCCCTTCCTTTTGTCTACCGCCATAAGTACTTACCCCTTTCTCCGCTGGATAAATGGCTAAGAGAACTACACGGAGCACGGCAAACGTAAAATGAACGGTATTTTAGGCATCCGGACGATCCACGTCAAGATGGGCACTCGCGAATACCCTTTCCCTTCATATCAGTCCCTTTCCGTCAGCAACCGTGTTCGGCTCAGGCGATCGAGGAGCAGCGGCCGGGGTGAACCGGCAATCGAGCCGTACGATAGATCTGCTACTTGTGGCCTGACCGCCGTGATGCCTTGATTATTCCGGGTTGGATAAACCCGGTTGGTCAGTAAAATGACGAACAACCGCTGATCCGGATCGATCCAGATCGAGGTTCCGGTAAACCCTGTATGGCCAAAGCTGCGCGGACCGAACAGTGCGCCGGCCGATGAATACCCTTCAGGGCTGCGCGAATCCCACCCGAGGGCGCGTGTATGCAGATCCGGTGCGAAGGGGGTCGTGAAAAGCCTGATCGTCTCCGCTTTGAGGAATTGCTGCCCCCCGAATCGCCCCTCGTTCGCCAGCATGTAAGCAAACCGGACCAGGTCCTCTGCCGTCGAAAACAACCCGGCGTGGCCGGCCGTACCTCCGAGAATCCAAGCGGTCTCGTCGTGCACCTCTCCCTGGACGAGCCGCTTCCGGAACGTAGCGTCGTACTCCGTCGGCACAATCGTCGAATCGGTCACGCCCACCCCACGGAATCCCGTCGACACCATACCGAGCGGTTCGAAGATCTCTTCCCGGACGTAGCTTCCAAAGTCACGCCCGGTGATCCGC
Source organism: uncultured bacterium (assembly GCA_966250015.1). Taxonomy (GTDB): domain Bacteria; phylum Bacteroidota; class Rhodothermia; order Rhodothermales; family DASSAV01; genus CBINFS01. Next base: position 80,744 of record CBINFS010000012.1, read on the forward strand.
TCTATGACCAGGGCAAGCGTGATGAGCCCCAGATCGCTGTAGCGAGATTCCGTATCCGGCTCGTAGATCAGCGGCTCGGCCATAATCGCGTCGATCACCTTTTTACGGCTGGTCAGACCTTCGGTGTGGAAAGGCCGGAAGGGAATGAGTCCGGACGTGTGGGTGAGCAGCTGACGTATCGTCACCCGCTCCTTGCCGTTCTGCCCGAATGCGGGGAGATACCGCACTACCGGAGCATCGAGGTCGAGGCGGCCTTCTTCAAAGAGCTTCATGGCCGCCGTGGTGGTCGCGATCACTTTGGTCAGCGACGCCAGGTCGAACACCGACTCCGGCGTCACCTCCGCCCCCCCTTCGTAGGTGTAGTACCCGTAGCCGTCGAGCTTTACGATCACGCCGTCACGGCCGACGGCCAAAGCCGCTCCCGGAAACGCGCCGCTGTCGATGGACGCAATCATCAACGAGTCGATCCTGCCGATCTCCTCCCCGATCATCCCGATCTCTTCGGGATAGCCTTCCCTCGGGATCACCTGTTCGAGGTCCATGCCCTCCCCGAATGCATACAGCCCGGGGATCTCTATCGGCAGCCTGCCGTGTACCGGGCTTTTCCCGAAGAGCGCCTGGGCAACGGCCTTCTGCGACGCCTCGGAGCCGCTGTACGCAGCCAGATAAGTATCTGGCGGCTCGATGCCGGTAATGATGTAAGGATTACCGAAAGAGATCAAGATGACGGGCTTCCCCGTTCGGACGACCTGCCGGATCAGCGCCTGCTGATCGGGCGCCAGGCTGATTCGACCGGTCCACGCTCTGACGTATACGAAGGCCGAGATTACCACGACGTCGTGGCGGGCCACCTCGTTCAAGACGGCTACAACCTCATCCTGACTGACCCCCGGCGTGATTGTGCGGGCGGTGATCACATTCCGGCCGCCGGACGCGCGGAGCTGCTCGGCGAAGTACTGCCCGACCTGTTCGTCGTCGCTGTCGCTGAGCGTGAGATTCAGAATCTGCCGGGGCTTGCCGATCAGCGGCAACAGCCCGCCCTCGTTGCGGAGCAACGTGAGCGATTCGCGCGCGATGTGCTCGCTTACCACGCGGTGTTCGACGGTGCCGACCAGCCGGCTCACTTGCTCAAGATCCACCAACCGGTCGTCCTGTAAGCCCAGCCATTCTTTCGCCCTCAGAATCCGCATGACGGATTCGTCGATGCGCGCCTCCGTGATCCGCCCTGCCCTGACCGCATCGAGTATCGCCGACCGTGCGGCGTAAGGGTCCTCTGACATCAGCAGCATGTCCGCACCCGCAAGCAGAGCACGAACGGCGATCTCACCCGTGTCGAAATTTTTCGTGACGCCGCTCATGTTGAGGGCGTCGGTCACGACGAGCCCCTCGAATCCGAGCTTTTCGCGAAGCAGATCCGTCGAAATCCGGGGGGAGAGCGACGCCGGGACGGTCGAATCGGGCTCGATCCGGGGCAGCGCCAGATGGCCCGTCATGATACTTTTGACCCCGCTTGCTATGGCGGCCCGAAAAGGAACCAGCTCGAGGGTATCCAGCCGCTCGGGGCCGAAGGGCAGGATCGGCAAATCCGCGTGCGAATCGGTGGCCGTGTCCCCGTGCCCCGGAAAATGTTTGATCGTGGCGATGGCGCCGGCATCCTGCACGCCATGCACAAATGCATTCACCATCTCCGCCACGAGCGCCGGGTCCTCGCCGAACGAGCGGACGTTGATGATCGGGTTGAGCGGGTTGTTGTTAACGTCGGCCACCGGCGCGAAAATGTGCCGCACGCCGAGCGCCCGCGCCTCCGTGGCGGTGATCCATCCAGCCGCATACGCCAGCTCGGGATTGCGGGTAGCGCCGATCGCCATGGTGCGCGGGAACGTCGTCGCCCCCTCGACGCGCATACCGGCTCCCCATTCCATGTCCTGAGACATCAGAAGGGGGATGTCGGCGCGTTCCTGCAACGTATTGGCCAGCACGGCCTGCGCGTGCGGTTCCCCCTGGAAGAAAATGATGCCGCCGACGCCGAACTGCTCAACGAGGTCCAGCAGCTTGCGAACCTCCGGATCGTCCATGTTCGTGTAGCGGCCGTAAGCCGGGACCGAAAAGAGCTGCGATACCTTTTGCTCGAGCGTGAGCCGAGCCAGCTCTTCGGCCGCCCAGGTACCCGTTTCAGGCCATATCCTATCCTCTTCCGCAACCGGTTCTGCCGGCTCCTCGATCGGCCGGGGAGCACATCCGCCAACAGCAAAAAGAAACAGCATGAAACCCACGAGCCCCGTTACAATCCCGGCCGAACGAGACATGGTGAACGCTCCGGTTTACGTGATGAATAGATTTGGCTGCGTCGTGAACTACCGATTCGTCATCACTCCGGCGATGCAGCCGCCGGCTCTTCGTCCTCCCAGTTTTCGATCGTGTCGAGGATCGCCTCGACGATCTGGTCTTCCGGCACGGTCCGAATGTTCTTCCCGTGCTTGAACAGGTGTGCGCGGCCCCGTCCGCACGACACGCCGAGGTCGGCACCGGCCGCTTCGCCCGGACCGTTCACCGCACAACCCATCAGTGCGACGTTGAGGTCTTTCGTAAAGTTACGCGCGCGCACCGCCGTTTCCACTTCCTCGGCGATTTTGATCAGGTCCACCTCCAGCCGTCCACAGGTGGGGCATGCAATGATGTTGACCCCCGGCCGCCCCAGCCGGAGCGCCTTGAGGATTTCGTGGCCGAGCTCCACCTCCTTCACCGAATCGGTCGTCAGCGACACCCGGATCGTGTCGCCGATCCCTTCGGCCAGCAGCGCCCCGATCCCGATCGAGCTCTTCACCGATCCACTCCGCAGAGTACCGGACTCCGTAACCCCAAGGTGGAGCGGGTAGTCCGTCCGCTCCGCAAGCAGCTTGTACGCCTGGATCATGAAGAACACGTCCGAGTGTTTGACCGAGACGACGATGTCCTCGAATCCGTTTTTCGTGCAGATCTCGATGTGCCGCATGGCGCTCTCGTAGAGCGCCTCGGGCTGCGGATACCCGTACTTGTCCAGGATGTCCCGTTCGAGCGAGCCAGAATTCACCCCGATCCGGATCGGGATACCCTTCTCTTTGGCCGCGAGCAGCACTTCGCGCTCCCACTCCGGCTTTCCGATGTTGCCCGGATTGATCCGCACCTTGGCCACACCCGCATCGATAGCCTTCAGGGCGTACTGGTAATTGAAGTGAATGTCGGCGACGATCGGCACCCGGGAGCCCTGGACGATGTCCGGCAGTGCTTCGGCATCTTCCGGACGGGGCACCGCCACGCGGACGATGTCTGCCCCGGCTGTAGCCAGCGCCTCCACTTCGGCGAGCGTTGCCGCCACGTCGTGCGTTTTTGACATCGTCATGGACTGCACGGAGATCGGCGCACCGCCACCAATCTGAACGGGTCCCACCATGACGGGGCGGGAAATGCGGCGAGGTCGTTTCATATATTAAATACTCTTTTTTATTCAATTAACGTATTCTACAGTACCCCTAACGAGAGCTAATGGGGCTCCACCCTACTCGCGCCACCGAAGCTTTACCATCAGCGGCCGGTGGTCCGAAAGCTCGACGGCCGGAACCTCCGCATGCACCACATCCCATTCCGGCGAAACGAGCACAAAATCGATACGGGCAAACGGAATTCGAGAGTGATAGGTCCCGCCCCAGCTTCGCCCGGCCACCTTGAACGCATCCCGAAGCTTTTTGCTCTCGCTGATCTGACGGTAAACGTAATTGTGCGCCGTGCTGTTGAAATCCCCCGTTACGATGACCGGGAGCGATTCCCGCTCGATCATCTCCCTGATCCGCTGGCCTTCCCACGTGCGTATCAGAAAGGAGTGTTTGTACCGCCTCAGGTAGGGTATCCACTGCGAAGGATTATGGATCAGACGTTGCTGGTCGTTCCAGGGCTTATCCTGGCCGAAGCTCCGCAGGTGGATGTTGTAGAGCACGGCACTGCGCCCCTCCCATTCAAACTCAACCCGCATGATCTCCGTCAAGTCCGGGTCCTGTGGAGAATAGCGGACGTCACGGACCTCGGCCTGCGACAAGGGAATTCGCCCGAAGACTGGCAAGTTGGACCGGATCACTCCTCGTCCGGAGGGTCGCACCGAATGATAGCCGAGCGAATCGACCAGCACTCGTACGTAAGGCTGCGCCCGGGGGCCGTTCCTACCCGGCACGAACACCGTGCCAGCCTCCTGCATGGCAAAAAGATCGGGACTCACGGATTCAACCAGGGCTGCCATGCGCGCCTTTCGCGTGTCCGGATCAAATCCGCCCCAGTAGTCGGGGGCATTGAACGTCAGGATCGTGAGGGGTGTGGAGGAAGCGTCAGCCCGCGAACCAGACAGAAAACCAGGCCAGAAGCGCACTGCGATGAGCAGAAGCAGAACGGCGTGGAACGCCAGGAGCTTCCAGCGTCGCAACGCGGCAACCAGAAGGGTAACCAGGACAACCGCTATCGACAGGTACGGCAGTACGATGGCTATCAGCTCACCCCACCAGAACAGGCCAGTATGAACGTACCTCGCCAGGTAACCCGCACCAAACAGGACAACCAGAACGACGTCCAGAAAAAGGAAAACTGCCCACGCCAGCCGACGAACGATTCTCACAACGATTACCTGCGACTGGCCTCGTAAAGCGTCCGCTTCTCTTCTTCCGTCAGCGCCTCGTACCCCTTCTCGCTGATCTTGTCGAGAATGCGATCCACTTCGCTCTGTAACGACGTGCTCTCGACCTCGACCGACGCCTCGTACCGCCGTAACGGACTTGAGACCGACTTCTGCGGTGAAGTCTCTTTTTCACGGTTTTTCGAACCGAGCCAGGCTTCCATCCGGTTCAGCACCGTTTCCTTCTGCTGGCGTTTCGAATAGGCTCTTCGGCCTCGCTTTCGCTCCGGGAAGAACACCCGCGCCCACGACGCCAGATCGATTCCAGACCGTTCAGCCTTTGCGTACAGGAATCCGAACAGGGCGCCACCCAGGTGCGCCGACACCGACGTGTCGCTGCCGGCCGATAGGAGCAAATCGAGAACGAGGAAGGCGATGACCAGATGGATGAGGCGAATCGTTCCGATGAACAGCATCGCAACGCTTTTGTACGGATAGAGCGTCGCGACCGCCATCAGAACTCCGAGAACCGACGCTGAGGCCCCATAAACAATGCCCCCGAAAGGACCAAAACTCGGGAAAACCAGGTGCAGGAGAACCGTCAGCAAACCACCACCGATCCCCGCCAGCAAATAGACCGCCATCAACTTGTGCGACCCGTGCATCTCCTCATACTCACGACCGATCCACACCAGCCACAGCATATTGAACAGAATGTGGAGGAATCCGCCGAACCCGGTGCCGAGGTGCAGGAAGTTGTACGTCACGAGCTGCCACGGCTCGAACAAAATGTTCGGTATCTGGGGGTGCAGCGCAAGGTGGCCGAACACGAACGACGCCACCGACTCAACCCTGAAAATCAGGAAAATCTGCCAGAGCACGTAGATGACTACGTTGATCGTCAGAAGTGCTCGTAAGGCAACCGGCTGTCTCGAATACCAGGATTGAAATTGGTTCACGGATGATCTCTCCTTCTAACGGACACACAACCTGTTACGACCGTCCGGACAGGCTGTTCACACTTACCACTGACTTGAGTATTACCAGTCAGAAGCTTGAAGGTTTTGTTCACTCCCTTAAGAAACCGAACCATACACCCAACCGGTGTACGTGAAAATCGGGGTTACATTCGGCCGTTTTTACCAGTACATCTTTTGCTTCGGCCTCACGGGCAGGCGGCCTCTCCAGTACTGGATGAGCAAAAACCCAAAGAGCATTCCTCCCAGGTGCGCGAAGTGGGCCACGCCCGCCTGGGTCCCCGTGATCCCGGCCCACAGCTCGATCACGCCGTATCCGATCACCAGCCACTTCGCCTTGATCGGGAAAAGGAAGTAGATGTAGATGGGTTGATTCGGAAACATCATCCCGAAAGCGAGCAGGATACCGAAGACGCCGCCGGAAGCTCCGACGGTCGGGTAGATCACCGAATCCATGCTCGCCACGACCAGCTGCGCCAGCGCAGCACCGATCACACAGACGAAGTAAAAAATGGCGAAGCGGCGCGATCCCCACGAGTTCTCGACCTGGACGCCAAACATCCACAGGGCGAACATATTAAAAAACAGGTGCCCGAATCCCCCGTGCAGAAAGGAATAGCTCACCATCTGCCACGGGTAGAACGACGGGTATCCCGGCAGATCCGGAATACCGATCGGCCACAACGCCAGCCATTCCATGAGCAGCGCCGCCGTCGAGGGAACGATCTGTGCCATAAAAAACAGCCCGTTGAGAATCAAAAGATTCTTGATGACGGGCGGAAATACAGAAAACTGGGTAGGCGGCCGATACGTGTCTTGATACATGCGCAGTATATGTTAAAACTCCGGCGCCGGCCGAAGAGAGGTCACCAGGTCGTTTGTGATCGGAGGTAAATGAATGCCTCGATTCGTGTTCGCTGCTTCACAGATCCTGAAGTTGTATTCGTTTTATAACAAAAGGATCGGCTCGGTGCAGGGTTTTTCCCGTATCAGTCAGGGCGATCACGAAGGAGGCCAATGCTCGTTCCGTTCCAAAAAACGGCAAAACGGTCATTCTACGTCGGCAATATATAAATGACGTCCCAGAGAAGTAACGATTCCCGGGAATCGCCTGATAGAAACGGGCGGAAACGGCGGCCCATCTTGGCGGTCGTCCTGGGGGGCGCGTGCCTGATCGTCGTTTCTCTTACGGTCATTATCGGACTGTATACCCTGACGCTAATACCGGACCTTCCGCAACTGCGCGACATCCGGAATCCCGAGATCGAGCTCGCCACCACGATCTACGCCGCGGACGGAACCGAGATCACCCGCTTCTACAGGAAAAACCGCATCTGGGTTACGTACGACCAGATAGCCCCTTCTCTCGTCGATGCCCTCGTCGCCACCGAAGACCACCGGTTCTTCGATCATCACGGGGTCGATCTCTCCCGGATGATTTCCTCTGCCTACAAAACGGCACGCGGCAACCGGCAGGGTGGCTCAACGATCACCATGCAGCTCGCCCGAAACCTCTACCCGGAAGTCGGCGGATCGTGGCCCGTTGCCCGCAAGCTCAAAGAAATCCTGACGGCATTCAAGATCGAGCGGCACTACGACAAACGAGAGATCATCGAGATGTACCTGAACACCGTGCCGTTCGGGTACAACGCGTTCGGCGTCGAAGCCGCCGCCAGAACCTACTTCGCACGGTCTGCCGCTGCGCTCGACCTCGAACAGAGCGCCACCCTCATCGGCATGTTGAAGGCCACGTCCCGGTATAACCCCGTCAGAAATCCCGATCTCGCAAGAGCCCGGCGAAACGTCGTGCTGGCCCAGATGGTGCGGCACGGCTACATCCCGCAGACCACCTATGCCGAAATCCGGGAAAAACCCATCGAGCTAATCTTTGAGCCTCCCTCCCCGTCGTCGAACATCGCGCCCCACTTCGCCGAGTACGTCAGGGGCTGGCTGCACGAATGGGCGGCCGGGCGCGGCCACGACATTTATGCGGACGGACTAAAAGTTTATACGACCCTCGATCCTGCCGTGCAGGAGCTGGCAAACGCCGCGGTGGAAGAACAGATGAAGGGATTGCAGGCTGTCGTCGACTTCGAATGGAGCCGCGCTTCCGACTACTTCCTGGGCTCCGATATAAAAGTTTACGAACGCTACAGGGATGCCGGACGATTTACCCCCTTCTCTTACTTCTGGAATACCCAGCGCGACCTTGTGAACGCGTACATCCGCGATACGGATCGCTACCGCAACTTGTTGCGCGAGGGTGCAAGTCCCGAACAAGCCCTGAATCAGCTCAAGGACGACCCAATTTTCATGGATTCACTTCGCACCGCCAGAACGAGGCTCGAGGTGGGGTTGGTTGCCGTCGACCCCGTCAAGGCTGAGGTAAAGGCGTGGGTTGGCGGGCGGGACTTCACGAAGGACCAGTACGATAAAGTCGCCCTCGCTAGAAGGCAGCCCGGCTCCACGTTCAAACCCGTTGTGTACACGGCTGCCATCGACTTCGGCTACTCGCCTTACTACACCATCCGGGACACCCTGACGACCTTCCAGCTCGCCGACTCCCGGCAATCCTGGACGCCTCGAAATGCCGGGGGCGGCTTTTCCGAGGAGGATGTTACCCTGCACGACGGTCTAACCTTCTCAAAAAACACGGTTACCGCCCACCTCGTGAACCTCCTCGGCCCCCATCAGATCGCCAACTACGCCAGGCGAATGGGCATCAAGAGCGAACTCAACCGCGTCCTGTCGATCGGCCTGGGGACGAGCGAGGTGACCCTCCTCGAGCTCGTTTCGGTTTACAACACCCTGGCAAACTACGGCACCTACCGCGAGCCCGTTTTTGTCACCCGAATCGAAGACCAGAACGGGCGCGTCCTGTATACCGCCCAGCCGGAATCCAGGAAGGCCGTCTCAATGCAAACGGCCTACACCGTGCTCGACATCCTGCGTGGCGTCGTCGACCACGGCACCGGCTCGGCGATCCGGTGGAAGTACGGGCTCGAGGGTGACCTCGCCGGCAAAACGGGCACGACGCAGCACAACGCCGACGGGTGGTTCGTCCTGATGCATCCCCGCCTGATCACCGGCGCGTGGGTCGGGTTCAACGATCGCAGGATCGCGTTTCGATCGTCGTACTGGGGACAGGGCGCCCACAACGCCCTGAACGTCGTCGGAGACTTCTACAAGCGGCTGGTCAGCCATTCGTTGCTTCCAGAGACCAGGTTCATCCCTCCTCCCGGCTACCGTGAACCCATGCCGCCGGATTCGGCAAGTTCGTATTACGACGCCTATCAATACGACCTGCTCGACGACACGCTATCCACCGATGCGTACGTGAGAAGGACCGGATTTTCTGCGGATTCCCTCGACGAGCCCTCCTTCCGGACTCGGGATTCGCTTTTCTGGCTCGAAGCCGACGTCGAACGCGCGCTCCGTATCAGCAGGGATTCGCTTCACGCTTACCCAGACAAAGTATCATCGGAGTTTGACGGCACCCTCGACCGTTCGGACCGGTGGGAAAGAGACCTCGAGGAAGCCCTCCGCGATCGTCTTCGTGAACCAGCCGAAAAAGACGTTGAACCAGTCGATCAGGTGATGAAACGGCTGACCGGGGAATCGCTGAAGCCCTTGGACGACGAAAAAGACAGTACCCACATCAGACCACGTCCTGCACCGTAATAACCGGCTGAAGACAGATGCCTGGCGCTCCGATAGATTTCAGGGAAATGCAAAGGCGAAAAGTCCTATCTTGACCGTTGATTGCTTGACTACGTAGTCTATCAGACCGATCGATTCACGCCGTTGTCCGTGGTACTCTTTTTCTCCGACATCCACCTCAGATACGGACGCGACCGGGAGGTCGAACGCGCCCTGATCGAATGCCTGCGGTCGCAGGAAGGATCGGTCGAAAGGCTCTACCTGCTCGGTGACGTGTTCGACGAGTACATCGAATACCGCCACCTCGTACCGAAGGGGTTCGTCCGTTTTCAGTCGATTCTGGCCGAATGGTCGGATCGGGGCATTCCGGTCACGTACCTGATCGGCAACCACGATCCATGGCACCGCGACTACTTCGAACGCGAGCTCGGCGTTCGGGTTTGCCGAGGTCCCATCCTCGAACCTCTAGTCAACCATAACGTTTACCTCGAACATGGCGACGGAGTCGATCCCAGTGATCGTACCTACCGTCTGCTAAGGCCGTGGCTCCGGCATCCCCTGCCCGTCTGGATCTATCGGACCCTCCTTCCGGGAGATTTTGGGATGGGACTGGCCAAGTGGGTGAACCGGGTGCAGGGCGATGAAGAAATCAAGGAGAGTACGATTAACGCACTGAGAAGGCACGCGCTAAACGTTCTTAAGGAGACGCCCGCTGACCTTGTTGTGATGGGGCACAGCCACGCGTCGGATTCGGTCGAGTGGCCAGAAGGCCGGTACGTCAATCCCGGCTCGTGGCGCCATACGCAGACGTATGCCGCGCTCGACGAGCAAGGCCTGCTCCTCCTCCGGTGGAACGGTACGCGCTCCGTCGAAGTAGTAGCGGGCATGGAAGGATGGCGTCCCGCCCGCCCATTCGAGAACTAAAGTTGAGCGGCTAATGGTGCGTACGAGAGGAACGCCCGTGCAGTGATACGACCAATATCCGGATTTCAATATGTCCAGTTGGCCCTATACGGATGAGGAGTTGAATCAGTATTTCGCGAACCCGGTCGTTCGCCGTCGGGGTAGGTTGAACGGCGACGGGTCCGGTTCTCCTCACAAGAACCCACCTCAGAAGGGATTCCGGGGCTACCTCTACCGGCGCTTCGGTGACCCGATGAAGGTTCAGGCAGCTTTTGTGCTGTCTATCCTGACCGGCGCCATTCTTCTCGTGGTACTCTTCACCGCGATATTCCTTTTTGCGGTTTCGGACGACATGCCGTCGTTCGAGCAGCTCGACAACCCGAGCTTCCAGCTCGCTACGGTCGCCTACACAGCCGACGGCAAGGAGCTTGCCCGTTACGCCTGGCAGAACCGCTCGTGGGCAAACTTCGACGAGATCTCTCCCCACGCCATCAATGCGCTCATAGCCACCGAAGATCGCCGCTTCTACAAACACTGGGGTATCGATTTTCAGGGCATCCTCTCCGCCGCGCTGGACGTCATAACCGAGTTCGACCTGCGCGGCGCCTCGACCATCTCCCAGCAGCTCGCTCGAAACCTGTACAACGAGCAAATCGGCCGAGAGGTCACCATCAGCCGGAAGCTCAAGGAGATGGTTACGGCCATACAGCTCGAACGGCGTTACACGAAACCCGAAATCATCGAGATGTACCTGAACACGGTCGAGTTCGGCAACAACGCCTTCGGTATCGATGCCGCTGCCCGGACGTTTTTCGGAAAGGAGGCGAAAGACCTCGACGTGCTCGAGTCGGCCACCCTCATCGGCATGCTCAAGGCGGTTACGTACTACAATCCCGTCCGGAATCCCGAAAACGCGAAACGCCGCCGTAACGTCGTACTCCAGCAGATGGCAAAGCGTGGGTACATCACCGATGCGTTCCTTCAGGAGCACATCAACGACCCGGTCGTGACCGACTTCAATCCGTCCGAGATCACAGAGTCGTTTGCACCGTACTTTGCAGAGTATGTCCGCAACTGGTTGACCGCCTGGGGGAAAGCGAACGGACACGACATCTACGCCGAAGGCCTCGTCGTATACACCACGCTCGATTCACGGCTACAGCAGTACGCCCGCGAAGCGGTCGACCGGCAGATGGAAGGCTTGCAGGCCGTCGTCGACTTTGAATGGAGCCGCCAGTCCGGCATCAGCCTGGGCAGCGAAACGGCTCCCTACGTCGCACGCACCGATTACGAGCCCTTCAAGTACTTCTGGGAGTCGAAGCGCGATCTCGTCGATGCCTTCATTCGGGAATCCGAACACTTCAGAAACCTGCGGGAAGCGGGACTAAGCGCCTCCGAAGCACTAAACCAGCTTCGTAACAACCAGGCGTTCATGGACTCGTTGAAGGCCGAAAAAACGCGGCTCGAGGCCGGCTTGGTGGCGATCGATCCCCACAACGGGCAGGTCAAAGCCTGGGTCGGCGGCCGTAGCCTGAAGGTGGACTGGTACGACCACGTCGCCATTGCCAAACGCCAGCCGGGCTCTACGTTCAAGCCGTTCGTCTACACGGCCGCCATCGACAACGGCTATTCCCCCAACACGATGCTACCCGACAGCACCTTCACCTGGCGCGACCCAAGCACCGGGCAGGTCTGGAGACCGGGCAACTTTGGTGGTTCCTCCGGTCGCATGCTCACGCTCAGGCAGGCCCTCGCCACGTCGAACAACCTGATTACCGCGCGGGTCATCACACAGCTCGTCAACCCGGAAACGGTCGCTTTTTACGCGCGACGAATGGGGATCAAGAGTGAGCTCGACCCCGTCCCTGCCCTCGGGCTCGGCACGAGCGACGTGACCCTACTCGAACTAACCTCCGCCTACGCGACTCTGGCAAACGGCGGACTCTATTACGACGCCACCGTCGTCACCCGAATCGAAGACCGGTACGGAAACGTGCTCTACGAAGCCGTCCCGGCGCCTCAGGAAGCGCTCAACGAAGAGACGGCCTACACGATCGTCGACATGATGCGGGGCGTGATCGACTACGGTACGGGGCAACGAATCAACTGGCAATTCGGCCTCGGCGACTACGACCTGGCCGCCAAAACCGGAACCACCCAAAACGCCGCCGACGGCTGGTTCGTCATGATGCACCCGAACCTCGTCACCGGAGCATGGGTAGGCTTCAACGACCGTCGCATCGCCTTCCGCACCGAGTTCTGGGGACAGGGCGCCCACAACGCCCTCTATCTGGTCGGGGACTTCTTCAAAGCCGCAGCCAGTGCACCGGCTTCGGAGGGCATCAATATATCGAAAGAACGATTCCCCATGCCCGAAGAGTTCTCCTTGCCGCAACAGGACACCTACCCGCCCGAAAGAGGGCCCGTCGAATACGAGCGCGAAAGAACCTCCCCGCGGCAGGACCGTGTGGGCTGGTAGCGGCCGGGCTCGAAGGCTTGAAAAAGTACACCGGGTATCGTTGCTTTCCGTTCGAACCATCTACCGCTGATTCGTGAAGATCCTCCATTGCGCCGACATCCACCTTGGCAGTAATACCTACGGCCGAATCGACCCGGCGACCGGCTTGAATACCCGGCTGCTCGACTTCCAACGGTCGTTCGAGTTCATGGTGAAGAGGGGAATCGAGGAAGACATCGACGTCTTCCTCTTCTGTGGCGATGCCTATCGGACGGCGGACCCCACACCGACCCAGCAACGCACGTTCGCCGAGTGCCTCAAACCAATCGCAGATCGGGGCATCCCGATTGTCATGATCGTCGGCAACCACGACCACCCGGTATCCTTCGGCAAGGCTTCCGCCATCGACATCTTCGGCTACCTTTCGGGCAACGTGTACGTCTTTCGGAAGCCGGACAAACGCGTGATCCCGACGAAAAGCGGTCCGCTTCAGCTGATCGCCCTGCCGTGGCCCATTCGAAGCATGATCCTCTCGAAGGACGAGCATCGCAGGAAGACGCCGGCCGAGGTACGTGAGTTCATCGAACAGGTGTACATCGACTTTCTTCAGCAGGCGGTCGCCGAGCTTGACCCCGCCCTGCCGGCCGTCCTGGCCGCCCACCTCACCGTTCAGGGCGCGGAGATGTCCGGGTCTGAACGAACGAGCATGATCGCCAACGAACCAACGTTTACGGTCGGCCAGCTTGCGTTGCCCCAGCTCGACTACGTCGCCCTCGGCCACATCCACAAGTTTCAGGATCGCAACCCGGACGGCCGTCCTCCGGTCGTTTACAGCAGTAGCATCGAGCGGATCACCTTCAGGGAATGTGACGACCAGAAGGGGTTCGTGCTCGTCGACATCGACGTCGAAAACGGCCAGAAAAAGACGTCCTACACGTTTGTCGAAACGCCTTCGCGCGCCTTCATCCCCATCCACGTCGACGCGCGCAACTCATCTCATCCCACCGAGACGATCATCCAGGCGATTCGGACGTACCCGTGCGACGACGCCGTGGTGCGCGTCCGGTACCACATCGACGAGTCGCAGGTGCCCCGGATCGACGTCGGTCGGATTCGCGACGCCCTGAAAAGCGCTCACTGTATCGCCTCGATCGAAAGGACGGTGGATCCGATCGAACGCAAGCGACGTACCGTGCTCACGCGTGATGCCGGGCTGGAAGAATCGATGCGCCAGTACATCGAGCAGCACGACCACCTCGCATCCATCAAAGACGACCTCATAAGGGCTGCCCTCGAGCTCGAGGTCGAGCTCGAAGCCATTCGACGGCAGGAATCGTAAAGCCGCATACCAACGCATGGACATCGCCGAAAAAAGGCTGTTGATTAAACAATCCGTCGGCCTCGACGATACCCTGGGCATACGGTACGAGAAGCTCGAACCCGAGGAGGTCGTGGGTGTGATGCAGGTGACGCCCCGTCACCATCAACCGCTGGGCTATTTGCACGGTGGCGCTACGGTTGCCCTCGCCGAAAGCGTGGCGAGCATCGGAGGATTCCTGAACTGCGCCCCGGGCAAAGTCACCTTCGGCATGGAAATCAACGCCAACCACCTACGGCCCGTTCGGGAAGGCGCCCTTCGGGCTTCCGGGAAACCGGTGTTCATCGGACGCACCACCCAGGTGTGGGAGATCCGGGTGTCCGACGAGTCTGGGCGGCTCGTCGCCATTTCCCGGTGCACCCTCGCCGTGATTGACGAACCCTCATAACAGATACGGTCATACTGTTATAAAAGGACAACAACCACCAAAAATCCGGAGATGAACGTAGAGGAAATGACCGTGGTGATACCGCGTAAGGAAGGTGTCGCTGCGGAGGAAGAACCCTGCGCCGTCTGGCCCCTCGTGCTGGCAGCACTGGAGAAGGTTGAGGCCGATCAGGTAACGAAGGACGCCGCCCTCGAGGCCATGCAGTACAGCGACGGGTGCGTCGTGCTCGCCAACTACCTGAACAGCGAGGCCAAAAGGGTTCACAAGATGGATTACCGCTTCAAGGTCCCGCTGATCGTACTCGCCGCGAAGCTCGCCGAAGAAGACGGTGGCGCTGACTGCATCTACGACCCGACCGAAGGCGCCCTCTATTTCGAAACCGACGACGGGCAGTACTCCTTCCACGTCTACAAGGACTGGACCGTCGACTGGGCTAAGGTAGCCCACGAGGTCGAACCGGGGTACAAGTGGAGCGGCGTGGAAAACCAGACCTGGGCGCTCGACAAACTCCTCGCCTACCTGGACATCCCGATCGACGAACACCTCCGGCGAGAAGAAGACGACCTGTAACAGCGCGACCGGTCACACCGTGCCGCGCCAGACGCGGTGCCCGCTCAGGCGCGCCGCCTCGGCGGCGGCACTGGCGCGGACGTCGTCCTCGAACACACCGAACACAGCCGATCCGGACCCTGAGAGCGATACGTATCCCGCCCCTGCCTCCTCGAGCAGGCGTTCTACCGCTTCAATCACCGGGTAGGCTTTACGGATCGGTTCACCGAAGTCGTTAACGAGCTCGTTTCGCCAACGCCCGAGGTCGTTCGAAAGCACGACCTCGGGCAGGGTAGGCCGCTCGTCCGACCGAGGCGTCACCAGGCTGTAGGCACGTGCCGTGGATACTTCAACGGCCGGCGCCACGACGACCAGGTAAAACGGAAACACGTAAGTGGAGCCGTCCGGATTCACCAACGGCGCCAGCCGCTCGCCCCTGCCTGTCGCGTACGCCACGGGAGGCCCGAGGAAAAACGGTACGTCCGAGCCCAACCCCGCGGCCAACGCGTGGAGCTGCTCGGGTCTGGCCTCCAGGTTCCACAGCTCGGCCAGCAGCCGGAGCGTCGTCGCAGCGTCGCTCGATCCGCCTCCGAGCCCTGCACCGTAGGGAATTCGCTTTTCCAGGTGGATCTCCGCCCCGGCGCTTACTTTGAACGTATCCGCCAGAAGTTGCGCCGCTCGCATGCACAGGTTGCGCTCGTCCACCGGCAATCCGGGATCGGAGCACGTCATCGTAATCGTGTTTGCGGGCTGAACGGTGATCCGGTCCGACCACGGGAGGCGCAGGAAAACGGTTTCGAGGTCGTGGTACCCGTCCGGGCGCTTGCGCAGGACGTGCAAGCCGAGGTTAATTTTTGAAGGCGCGAGGTCGTCGAGGATCAAGTGAATACCTGATGCGTATTGCGGGCCACTCGTTGTGCGCCCGGGATTGAGTTGCACGAGAACGACGTAAATTGTAGCTTTATTGACCCGAAGTCAATTCCATTCTACCGACCGCTCTCGTATTCGCCTATACGAATACCGATACGAAAAAACCGTTCAGGTTGTTTTCACCCGGGTCGAACCCGGAGCCCTGTTGACGTTCTCCACGGACTATTATTTATGTCAGGTATTCGCCTCCCCCAGAAATCGGCCGTATTGTGCCTTTTAATACTCGGATTCCTTGTACCTGCCGGACTGTACGCGCAGGCCATTTCCCCGAACAGGCTGCCGGGCATTACCGTCGAGAACCCGCTTCAGCAGCTGAGGCAGCGGCTTTCCGGTAGTGGAACCGCCGGCGCTCTTGCGCTCGAAGGCGCGCTCGATCCCGACGCCTACGTCGTGGGGCCCGGCGACCAGTTTTCCGTCTCGGCGGGTGGAGCGGCTCCCATCGACCTGCAGGCCGTGGTGTCGGCTGACGGCCGGCTGATCCTCCCGGGAATCGCCACCATCGACGCTGCCGGTAAGCCGCTTCGTGACGTCCAGACCGAAGCGCGCGAGGCCATGCAGGCACAGTTCCGCAACGTGCCCGTCGAGGTAGCCCTGTCCCAGCCCCGCCAGTTTTACGTCCACGTCTCGGGCGCCGTCCCTGAAGCCAACCGGTACCTCGTGATGCCCGTATCACGCGTCAGCGACGTGATCGAGCTCGCGTATGCTGCCCGGCTGCCGTACCTCCAGGCAGCCTCCGGCGCACCGCGCACCCCCGAAGGCCAGGTCCAGGGACTCTCGTCCGCTTCCACCGAAAGGCCCGACCTGAGCGAACAGTTCCGACCATCCCTGCGAAACGTCATCCTCGATCGGGGCGGTAAAACCATCTCGCTGGACCTCCTCCGCTACTTTTCCACGGGCGATACGGACCACAATCCCTACGTGCTCGACGGCGACGTGCTCACGGTTCCCGCTTACCACGTGGAGCGTGACGCCGTCCTCGTGACCGGCGAAACGGCGTACCCCGGCGCCTACGACTACCGGCCGGGCGACACCGTGCTCGACCTGCTGCGTATTGCCTCAGGCAGCCGCGACCTGCGATCCATTGAGAGGGTTCGGCTCATCCGAGCTTCCACCACCGGTCAACCCGAGATCCTGAATGTTGCGGACATGCTCCAGAACGAGTCGTCGGCCGTCGAAGTCCGCCCCGGCGACCGGATCGACGTGCTCACGGAAGAAGTCGAAACGGCCGCCATTTACGGCTTTGTTACCTACCCCGGCACCTACCCCATCGAGAGCGGGAAGACCACGCTCCAGGAGCTCATCGACCTTGCCGGCGGCCTCAAACCCGAAGCCAACCTCCACGCGGCGTACATCGAACGGAGAGAATCCCATTACTTCAAAGGCGACGGCCGGGCTACCGACCTCGACCTCTTCAGCCGCGCTTACCTCCAGCAGGAGTTCAGCCGCAACCGCCTCGTCGTCAACGTCGAACAGGCGATCCTGAACAACCAGGCCGTTGTCCTCTACTCGGGCGACACCGTCGTCTTCCCGCGTGACGAAAGCACCGTGTTCGTAGCCGGGCACGTACCGCAATCCGGATACATCCCGTTTGTACCCGGCCAGACGGCCGCCTACTACATCCAGGCGGCCGGCGGCAAAGGCCCCCTTGCTTCCGGCGTGTACGTATTCGACAACAAGGGCAACGTCCGCAGGGGCGAAGACGCCCCGGTCTACACCGGCGATACGGTCTTCATCAACCGCGAAGGTATTCCCGACAATCCCGAGCTGGCCCAGCTCGCCATCAGCGACCAGGCCTCGAAACGCCAGACGCGCATCCTCACGACGCAAACCATCATTGCCGGCGTCTCCGCTCTGACGGGCATCCTGACGACCGCCGTCGCGCTCGGCCTGTTTTCCGGAGGAAATTAAACTTGACCCCTGAACCCCATTCAGGACGTTAACCCTATGAAAGAACAGAACGGGGAAGATAAGTACGTGAACCTCGAGTCCCAGCGTAAGGCGAAGGCCGAAGCCACGCTCTGGTCGGCGCTCGGCACGATCGTCCGGTGGCGCTACTTCATCGGCGTCACCACCGGTATCGTGGCGGTCGCTTCGGTCGTCATCAGCCTGATGTTGCCGAACTGGTACGCCGCCGAGGCCCGCCTCCTGCCGCCCGAAGGTGGCAGCTCGAGCCCACTCGCGGCTCAGCTCCTGAGCAACCTCCCCTCCAGCGCCTCCGCCCTGCTCGGCGGCGGCTCGGGTGACTACACCCGCTACCTGGCCATCCTGACGAGCCGCACCCTGCTCGAAGCCGCCGTCGACAGCTTCAACCTCATCGAGGTCTACGATACGAAAGACAGCAAGACGCCCCGGGAAGACGCGATCAAGATGTTTTCCGACAACCTCGAGCTGAGCATCGACCCGGAATACGAATTCCTCTCCGTCTCCGTCTACGACACCGACCCGCAGCGCTCGGCTGATCTGACGAACTTCATGGTCCGCAAGCTGAACCAGCGGAACGCCCAGCTTGCCTCGCTCAATGCAAGCAACTACCGCCGGTTCATCGAAAAACGGTACTACGAAGCGCAGGCGGCACTCGACTCCGTCCTGACGGCCACCGAAGCCTTCCAGCGTGAGTACGGCCTTTACGACCTGCCCACGCAGACGCAGGGCTTCCTCGAATACCTGGCCACCCTCCGCGCGAATGAGATCCAGGCAAGGATTCAGTACGAGGCGCTCCTCGAGCAATACGGCGCCGAAAACGCACAGGTCCAGCAGCTCCGGGAGATCGCGGAGGCCGCCAACCGGTCGTACCGCCGGGCCGTCGAAGGCCGTGAGGACATCCTGCCCGTTCCCCAGGCAAGCGTTCCCGGCGTGGCTCGCCGGTACGTCGACCTCGAACGTGAGCGCCTGATGCAGATGCGAATCCTCGAAGTCGTCGCGCCCATGTACGAGCAGGCCCGATTCGACGAGGAGAAGGAGATCCAGGCCGTCCAGGTGGTCGACGAAGCCATCCCCCCCGCCAAAAAAGCCCGCCCGAAGCGCTCGATCATCGTGATCGTCGCGACGTTTTCTGCCTTTATGCTTTCGGTGATTTATGCGCTCGTCTACACGTGGTGGAAACGTAACGTCGTCGTGTACGCACGAAAATTGCAGGAGGCCACGTCAGATCCGGTGGAGGAGAGCATCCCGATTTCTCCATGAGAACGACGAAATCATCCAGTCTTAGCCTCTCTCCCCGTGCACTCTGGAATTGGGGGCGACTGATTCTTATTGGCGGCTTCGTTCTGGGGATACTTCTGATATTGTATCTCGCCTATAACGCGCCGTTTCTGCTGTTCTTTATCCCACCGGTCGTAGTGGGCGGAATAGGTGTCTGGTATCTTTTCAAACACCCCCTCCTAAATCTTTGTGCGGTACTGGCCGGATTCGTTCTGGTCGTTGCGCATACGGAAGGGATAAACGTGCTGGAAGTGCTGTATGGCCTGTACTTCGTAGTATTTATCGCACACTGGTTCATAACCCGCGTTCTGCTTTATCGGGAACATGTTTTCAGCGGCCCTGAAGAGAAGGCTCTTTTGCTTTTTATCATAGGAATAACGCTCACGATACCCCTTTCAATTCTTTATCACGCGAATATGCGGTGGGTCATCAGCGAGTGGACCGCACTCCTGATGATCCTCTTCTATTTCCCGATCAAGGAAGCCCTCATCCGGTACCCCAAAGCCCCCTTATACATCCTGCTCGTCCTCTTCTGGATCGGCCTCTTTGTGTCCCTCCGGAATATCTACATGTATCAGCAGGGGCTTTCGAACGCTGCCTACGCCTGGCAGATTGCCCGTGGCAGAGAGGTCATGAACGATAACCTCCTCATGGTGTTATCGGTGATTGCGCTCGTGTTTTCGGTCCTCACTCGAAACTGGCGCAGGATAGTTCCACTCATAGGCGTATTCCTAATCATTCTGATAGGCCTGATCCTCACTCAGAGTCGTGGAAACTGGCTGGCCTTTCTGCTGGGCGCCTTTGCCATGTTCGTCGCAACCAGCAGCACGCACAGGAAACGCATGATCGTTCTGGGCGCATTGGGCCTAACGGGAGTTGTGGTAATCGGTCTCGTCTTTTTTGGCGACTACGTCCAGCTCGTTTTTGTAGGTCTGATCGATCGTTTTGCCTCGCTCCGTACGGCCGCTACAACCGACATTTCGCTGGTCAATCGCTTTCGCGAAACGGCAGCTGCTTGGGAGCACATCGTGCAGAATCCGATCCTCGGCCGTGGAATGGGCGTGCCTTACACCTTTTTTGATCTCGCCCACATGTCGACCGACAGGGACTCCTTCATCCATAACGGGTATGTCTCGCTCTGGTACCGATTCGGGTTGTGGGGCCTTCTATTGATCCTGTTTGTCTGGATTCGTTCGATTTGGAGGGGACTAAAGGTATATCGGGATCAGAATGCAAGTCTCATGCTCAGGCAGTTCGGACTGGCGGCCGCCTGTAGCCTGATCGCGCTTACCCTGACGACGGTGACCTCCAACCCCCTCTTTCTGAAAGACGGCATCATCATGTTTGCAATCCTCTTCGGTATTGCTGGAGGCGCCTACGAGCGTTCGCAACTGGATAGGATCGAAACGTAGCCAATTGATTCCCCTACGGCCTCTGGCCGAACGCACCTTTTTAGTTCCTACCCTCCAACTGCTTTTATTCCAAGACGGGCGATGACGAATAAGCGCAGCATCATGATCAATGCGTTTATGTCGGCGGTTCAGGTCGTCGTGAACGCTGCCGCGCTGCTCATTCTGTATCGATACCTGCTCGAGACCATTGGAGAGGAGTTGGCAGGCGTCTGGGCGCTGGTATTGTCGTGGACGTCGGCGAGCAGCATTGCTTCCCTTGGTCTCGCCGGAGGCGCCGTGAAGTTTGTATCGCAGTACCTTGCACGAAAGGACGACGAGCGCGTGCTGGACGTCGTTCAGACGTCTATCCTGTCCGTAGGGCTTTTTCTCGCGCTCATTCTCCCCCTCCTTTATCCTCTTTTCGGGGTGCTCATCCGCGAGCTGGTCGAGCCGGCTGACCGCATACCGGATGCACTCTCGGTCTTGCCCTATGCGATGGGCTCTTTCTGGCTGACTTCCGTCGCAGCCGTCATCCAGTCGTCTATAGATGGTACGCAACGCGTATACCTGCGCAATTTGCTCGTAATGAGCTCGTCAGTCGTCTACCTGGTCCTCACGATTGTACTCGTGCCGCACTTCGGGCTCATTGGACTGGCGAGGGCACAGGTTCTTCAGTCGACCTTGCTCGTGATCGCCGGATGGATCGTTCTCATGCGGCTCCTTCCGAAACTTCCCATCTTGCCTTACCGGTGGAACCGGAGCGTCTTCAAAGAAATGTTTACTTACGGCCTGAACTTCCAGGTCATATCGTTCTGGACGCTATTTTTTGAGCCGGTAACGAAGTCGCTCTTTTCAAAGTTCGGTGGGGTTGGCGCCGTATTTTTCTTTGAGATGGCACACAAAATGGTTCTGCAGCTTCGATCGCTGATTGTAACGGCACATCAGTCGATCGTACCGGCCATCGCCCATCTGAAAGAGACCAACGCCGAGCTCGTCGAGGCAATCTATAAAAAGTCCTTCCGACTGCTGCTCTTTCTGGTTATACCTTCGCTTCCGCTGCTCATTGCGCTGACCCCAGCCGTTTCCAGGTTGTGGATCGGCACGTACGAACCCATCTTTGTCATTTCCGGCGTCCTTCTGTTCATCGGCTGGTTCTACAATATCCTGACCAACCCTGCGTATTTCGCTTACCTGGGCATTGGAAGGCTTCGGTGGAACGTGATCAACCACGCCACCGTGGGTATTCTCAACGCAATACTGGGTATCCTGTTGGGCTCTGTTTATGGTGGCACGGGTGTGGTCGTCGGATCGGTACTCGCGCTGATGACCGGCAGCTCAATCACCATGCTCGCCTACCACAAAGAACACGACATCCATTTCCCCCAGTTGTTAGAAAAGCGAGACGTCTTCCTTGGCCTGGCCGGGCTTGCCGGCCTGTTGATCGTTGTCTACCTGTATCAATTGACCCGTTCCAGCTGGTCGCCACTAACCACCGCCATCTTGCAGATCGTGGTATACGTAGCCGTTGTTGCGGCGCCCCTGTGGGCTCACCCGGTACGCGCCGAGTCATTTGCCTGGCTCGTAAATTCCTTCTTTGGCAAAAAGGAAATCTCCCGTCCGACGCCCTCCTGATTTCGCCTGATCCCTATGAAGTATCCGCACATCATGCTTTACGACCTTTACGCTGGAGGTCACAACGGGCAGTACATCGAACAGCTTCTTCTGTACTGGATTCAGCAGGGTTTACAGGGACGGCTAACGGTTGTAGTTCCGAGCTTCTTTGTCGAAAAATACCCCTCCATCCCGGCGCTCATCGAACAACATCGGGATTCCGGCCTGGAGCTGGTTCGCATTGACGACGACGTCGACCTCTCCGCTGATCGCCGGTTCAGGTTGCTGTACCTCGACAGCCTCCACCGGCGTATGATCCGGAAATACGTCGAGCGGGTCCGGCCGGATCACTGCCTGCTCATGTCGATCGATCACGTTCAGCTTTCCCTTTCGTTCGACCTGCGTTTCGATTTCCCCGTTGCCATTTCAGGGATCTACTTCCGCCCCTCCTTCCACTACGATTCGTTCGGAGAGGCACGGCCGACACTGAAGGAACGCACTCGAAAAATCCGAAAAACCGTACTACTCAAGGCGGCGTTGCGAAATCCCCATCTCCATACGCTTTTTAGCCTCGATCCTTACGCCGTACCGTTCTTGCGCGAATTGACTTCGCACACACAGTTCGTTGCGTTACCGGACGGGGCCGATTTTAGCGGGGATGAGCTGTCGGGCGAAGAAATGCGACGCCGCTGGGGCGTTGAGTCGGGAAGAAAAGTTGCGCTGCTGTTCGGCGCCCTGAGTAACAGGAAAGGGGTCTTCCGTGTTCTCGAAGCCTTACCCCTTCTTCCTGAATCCTATCAGAAGCAGCTTTGCCTGGTGCTGTCGGGTAAGCTCGAAGAGGATAATCGGGCGCGGGCGGTAGACATGATTCGACGGCTTGAGCGTACAACGTCAGTACAGATCGTCCTCGACGACCGATTTTTAGCCGACCACGAAATTCAGAGCGTGATCCGTGGGGCGGATCTGGCGCTTATCACCTATCAACGGCACATCGGGTCGAGCAACGTCCTCATACGGGCGGCTGCAGAACGAAAGCCTGTGCTGGGATCGGACTATGGACTCGTCGGTGAACACATCCGAAGGCGAAAGCTTGGCCTTGCCGTCGATACCACGAAAGCAGAAGTAATCGCAGCGGCTCTACAGACCTTCCTCACCGATCCGGCAGCCTATCCGTTCGACGCTGAGTCGGCATACCGGTTCGCGCACGAAAACGTCGCTTCGGCTTACGCAGAAACCATTTTTAGCCATTTGTACACGTCAGCTGTACCAGCCTGATTTTTTGGATCGCGTTATGTCAGATCGCCTGGTCTTCTACTTTACACGCATGCTGCCGGCCTACCGTCTTCCCATCATGGAAAGGCTGAACGAGCGGTTGGACGGACGACTCGTCGTATGCTACGGGCAGCCCCCTCACGACACGTCGACGTTGATGGGGAAAAGCCGGGGCTCGTTCGAGCAGGTACGGCTGAAAAACTACTGGTTCCGTGGAGAAACCGCCCACGCGCAGCCGTTTGGAAAGGTTTTTTCGAAGTATGGCCCCCCGGCTGTCGTACTGGCAGAAGAAAGTCCACGATCAATCACGCTTCCTTTTCTCCTGCGTCACGCACGCAGGCAGGGGGCGGGGCGTGTCCTGTGGGGAATCTTTTATTCGGTGTTTCGCCCGTTCTCGATCAAGCACCCGCTACAGCGGTATCGTATCGAGATGGCAAAGCGTGTCGAGGCGTGCGCCTGCTACACGCGCGGCGTCAAGAAGGTGCTCGGCCCATACATCCCGAACGAACGCCTGTTCGTCGCGCAAAACACGCTCGATACGGACACCCTGTTTGCGCTCAGAAAAAATCTGGAGGCTGAGGGAAAATCGTCGGTGCGGCGACGTCTCGGCATTCCGGAAGATCATGCGGTTTTCGCCTTTACGGGCCAGCTCGTCGCCCGAAAGGGCACAGAGGAATTGCTGGATACGTTTTCTCGTTTCCGGTCGGAGCGTCCCGCCACGCTCTTCGTCATTGGCGGTGGTCCCGAGCGTCAAAACCTTGAAGCGCGTGTAGCAAACGAAGGAATCCGGGACGTTCACTTCCTGGGCTCAATCCCCAGGCTCGAGGACTCTGCCCCCTACCTGTTTGCCTCCGATCTGATGTTGCTGCCGGGTTACGTGGGGCTCGTGGCCAATCACGCGTTCGCCATGGGTTTACCCATCGTGACCCAGGAAGCGCCCGCTGGCATCCCATTTCACGGACCCGAAGTCGAATCCATAGTCGACGGCGAAAACGGAAGAATCGTGGAGCGGGACAATCCCGATGCCCTTTACAACGCCGTTCGCGAAATTCTGGACAACCAGGCGTACTTCTCGAAAAATGCCATCCAATACGTCGAGCAACACCTGACACTCGACAACATGGTCAACGGACTCGTAAGCGCCATACAATATGCAGAAAGCCACCGTTCAGGGTGAGCATTACTTCAACGAATGACAGGTCGCCTCTGAGCACTCTTTTATGGTGTTAAATCCATCAAAGCCACTTTACATCATCGGCCGCTTTCCGCCGCCGTATGACGGGCAGACTATCCTGACCCTCGATAGAATGGTCGACGGGCTTGAGGCAGCGGTACATTTTCTCGAGAAAACCTGATTCCCTCTGGTTCCAGTCGTAAATGTCACAGTCCAACCTCAACGAAAACACGAAGAGAGCATTCGTTATCATCGGTCGCTTCACACACCCAAAAAGAAGAAACTGTCTGTTTCACGTAATCCATAAGATCTACTTGAACTAACTCAGCCCATTTTCCTAGCTTCTCATAAATATCCAGGCCAGTTACGAGAGGCCGTAATGATGTGCAGGTCATGGTTTTTAGTACTACTTCTCGTCATCGCTTCTTGCGATTCGCAAACCACTGAGGACACTTCGGAAGCATGTCCTCCCGATCTCGGCGACGGCGAGACCAACTATTATCCACTCTTGGTCGGAACGCGTTGGATATACGACTATAAATCGGCTGACCTTGGCCGCAGTCCCTCGAGTAATGGTGAAAAAAGAGAGTTCGGGGTCGCGACCTGGGAAGTCCTTTCAGAAGGAGCGTGCTCCTATGGGAGCCGCGAGTACGTCATTTCAGAATTGATCGAGGGAAGAGTGGAGTGGTGGCTCCACACACCGGACTATGATAGCCTGGGCTGGCAGGACCAGGGTCCGGTAAGGCGAGAAAAGGAGTTTACTGCCTGGTTAAGCGATAGCCTCCGCATCGAGACGTTCGCTGTCGTGATTCCGTGGAAAAGCGCCTCCAGGCAGGACACCCTTACCATTACACAGACCCGGTGGGCTGACTTCGTCCATATCGATTTCGCAGTGAGACTGGTGCCGGATGTCGGACCGGTTTACTGGAAAAGGTATAATAAAACCAACCATGGCGACTGGTGGGTCGAGATGAGATTGCGAGAAAAAATGGACCCATAACCACGCTTTCGGCAGTCAAACTGTCGGACGTCAATGATACTCCAGGACGGTTTTCAGATCACCTCCAGGGAGGATAGCTCCATTATTTTGTTCTGCTCATAGTCCCCTCGAATCGCGCCTGGTGGAATTTCCTGTATACACATCACCCGTATGTGACGTTATCAGTAGTTTATTGTCATCGGCAGTAGAGATAGACTGGTTTCCCCAACCGCTGCCAGTTCAACAGATACTGGATAATCAGTTTTACCTCTCGGAAAAGGCGGTTCGATATGTAGAGTAGAGCCTGACGATCGAGAAAATGGTTGACAGGCTCATTGCTGCGAACGATCATGCGCGAACGAATCGCCGTTGAGATGACCGTCGTGACCAGCATATCCACGCTTGCGCACAACACCCGCCGATCTCTTCGAAATGAGCAAATGGAGATCCTGCACCGGTCTATTCTGTCGTGCCCCGCATAAAACCTTTACTGGATCCCAGGTGTCCCACCGTTTGTGCCTTCCCTTCGATAACGCTCCGGTAGATCTCCATCAGTAACTGGTAATTTCTTTTCGCAGTGAAGCGTTCTTCATAGGCTCTTCGGGCGTGTCGTCCCATCACTACCATTGCTTCAGGATGATCGAGCGCCCATTCCACCTTCGAAGCCAGATCGGCAGCGTCGATCGGCGTGAAGAGTAACCCCGTTATTCCGTCTTCAACGAGTGAAGCCATACTCCCCATCCTGCTCGCTATCACGGGTAG
>CBINFS010000013.1:0-91017 GCA_966250015.1 uncultured bacterium
CGAGCCCCCGGTGCCCCGCCACGTAGATCTTTTCGTCTGGATTCGTCAGATGCATACCATCTCTGAGTCAAAACTGGTCGTGAAAAATACGACCCCGTCAAATACCCTGTTTTTCATTGCGGCGCATAGCATATCCGCTTTTAGAGTACGACACCACTCTGTCGTATCCATCTCTTATGTTGTTGACTGGTATTGAACTCTGTAGAAAGCGCGAATGAATGTCGCCGGTGTGATTTTCTGAGTGATGTAAAATGGATAAAGGAAATCGCTGAAGATACGCCAATACCCGCAGGCTTCCCGGCGTACCAGGTTGCGTCAAAAGTCAATCCGCATGCTGCCGATATATTGTCAGCCTCGAGTTCGCCGGTAGGATTATTTTCGCCTTCGTCGCCCAAATAGGCGAATTATTGAAAAGGATTTGCTACACTCCGATCAAATCAGTTCTGTGGCTTATCTGTGCTGTTCTTTGCTTTTCGTAATCGAAGTACAGGATAACGATTCTCACTGCCCATTCACCTCAATCGATCAACGTCATGAACAAATCTAGAGTCCTCCTTGCCTTTTTTGTGTCATTCTTTGCCCTTACGTCGGTGGCCTTTGCGCAAACCGAGATCGAGCTGGGCCCGAGGGTTGGTTATGAGCTGGATACTTATGAATCATTTTTGATCGGTGCCGACGTTAGGATCGCTACACCGTCACTTCCGGTAAGGATCAATCCAACACTTGATTACTTCTTTGTTGATGACGATTACAGTGGAGGTGCATCCGGCGTTGACGTAAGTGTGACGGTTTTTCAACTAGGAGTAAATGCACTTTATGATCTTCCACTACCTGAATTGTCCTTCAGGCCTTATGTTGGGGCCGGTATTGCTTTAACACGTGCCACCGTCGAGCTTGATGTGGCCGGGGTTGGGTCGGGCGAAAACAGTGACACTGAAGCGGGAATTAATCTGATTGGAGGACTCACTTTTCCTACCAATAACCTTAAGCCCTTCGTGCAGGTACAGGTTACTATTGGTGACCCAGACTTATTCTCACTCGTCGGAGGACTTCTCTTTAGCTTCTGACCCTCAGAGAGTCTGCTCGTAGGTGCGGAACCAGTGATGGACAGAAGATCGTATTGAGGATACCTGGGCAATATCAGCCTGATCTGGGGGGTGTGCTCTATCGACGCCGTTTTGGACTCGCCGACGTATTGCCAGCTTCGTCAGTGGATGAGTATGATCACTCGATTTGTTCAGCCTGGTCCAATTCGGATTGAAGCAAGCCTCTCGTTGGGAATAGTAGTGCCTGTAAGGTTCGTGTCAAAATCAGGCTGCAAACGAGCCACGCCAGACCGAGGGTCAATCCGCCGGCCACGTCTGATACCCAATGTACGCGTAGGATCACGCGGCTGAGACCGATCAAAAAGATGAGAAGCGTGAGCAGGATCGTGGAACCGATACGCACTACATCGTTCCCGGTTACGCGCCATACGAGGTAAATGACGAAGCCGTAGAGCGCCATTGCGGTAAAGGAGTGACCGCTGGGAAAGCTTTGACCCAGCGCATCTGCGAGCTGGTTGCCCGGCCGGTCTCGTGCGAAAACCGACTTCAATCCCCACAGGATTGCCGAACCCACTCCGATCGAAAGCGTCAACGCAACGGCCAGCCAATTTCGCCGACGAAATAGCAGAAAAACACCTAAGGCGATGCTGATGATGGTTGCAGTCAACCCATCGCCAAAGTGTGTGATGAACCGCATGAATGCGATCAGCTGTCCGTTCATGGAACCGACGAGCCACTCGTATATCTGTTGATCGAAGGCGTAAAGGGTTTCCTGGTCGGTCCAGCTTTCGGTAATCATCAAGAAAAGAAGCAACGACACGGAACCGACAAGCACTGCCACGGTGAGTTCCAGTCCGTGCCATTGGCGGATAGTGAAACGGCGTCTGACGATCGTCCATACTCCCGGGATGTACTTGCTCAATAGTTCGTCGATGCGTCTGAGTGCGTGGTGCTGCAACAGGCGTCCGAAGTCGTCGCGCCGCCGTTTTATCACGAGATAGACGAAAGCCAATGCGCAAAGGACCAGGATCAACCCGCCAAAGGCCATCCAGAGGTACGTCCACCGGAATGATGCCGTCTGTTCCTGAATGAGCAACACCGAGAGGGGATATTCCGTGCAATAAATTTTAGATACAGAAGTCATATACGGTTTTGTCTTTCAATTTGCTGCCCGGTAATGTCACTGACCGGCTTACTGGACGATTTTCCACGTCACCTACTCGGTGGTAGGTCGACAAACGGCTCATCTAATTTTACGTGGGACATCGTGGTTTTAAGGTTTAGAGCCAAAGAGGACGATACCTACCACATCTCTGCGGAAGAAGGATGGAGTATATCAAGGGATAAAACTATCTCTTTGGGTGAGTGTGGTATTTGACCGGCTTAATAATCCATTGGTCATAATGAAAGACGTCCGGGCCAAGGTTGCGGATTCGCGATGGAAGGAGCATCTGCGTACCTGGCGGTCTTCGCTGATATTGCTACCATTTTGCGTGTATTTTGCCCTAAGCCGGGGTGACTATACCCTGCTGGACGCGGCGGACCTCGTGATCCATGAAGCAGGACACCTCATTTTCTCTCCATTCGGATCTTTCTTACGGATGGCGGGAGGAACCCTGATGCAGCTTCTCATTCCCTTTGTGATCGCGTGGTCGTTTTTTAGAAATGACTACCTACCGGGCACTCAAGCGGGGCTTCTGTGGTTCGGTCAGAGCCTGATCAATGTAAGTGTGTATGCAGCCGACGCGCACATCCAGGCGTTACCCCTTTTTGGACCTCCCGGCGCCCTCCACGATTGGCACTACTTGCTGAGTAAGGTTGGTTTACTCGAATACGACACGGCAATAGGATTGGGCTTTTACATCCTGGCGCTCCTCGTCTTTGTTGCCCTTCTACTCCTACCACTTCGTTGGTGGTAGCACAACTCACTTCAACTGCCGGCTGGTGCCGTAGTCGAGCCCACCGATACGGAGCCAGTGGTACCCGTACGGTTCCAGCACGATTTTGTAGGATCCCGATTTTCCCGGCTCGAGTCGTCGGTCGATAACCAGGTCGAAAAGCTGTTGACGACTCGGGGCATCAGGCTTGAATCGAACATCGTGAGGCCGCTCGTCGAAGTTGTGGATGGTAATGAGGGAGTCTCCCTTCCACGTATACTGCATAACCAGGACGGTAGGACAGTTCGTCTGAAGTATTTTCCAGTCACCCCATCCGATTTCAGGGCATTCTTTGCGTAGCCGAATCATGCGGGCGGTCCAATTGAGAAGGGAAGACGGATCTCTTCGTTGAGATGCCACATTAACCTCCTGGTAGCCGTAAACGCCGCCATTTACCACCGGGTGAACGGTTTTCTCCGCGGTTGAGAAGCCGCCGTTTGGCGCATCTTCCCACTGCATCGGCGTTCGGACGGCATCCCTTTCTTTCAGCGACAGGTCATCTCCCATTCCGATCTCGTCACCGTAGCGGAGCACTGGCGTTCCCGGGAGTGAAAAGAGGAGGCTGTACGCGAGCTCGATGTGCCGTCGGTCGCCGAGCATCGGCGCAAGGCGGCGTCGGATGCCGCGGTCGTAAAGCTGCATTTCCGGCTCGGGCCCGAAGCGGGCGAACACCTGTGCACGCTGGTCTTCTGTTAGCCTGCCAAGATCGAGCTCGTCGTGATTCCGCAGGAATTGCGCCCACTGAGCGGTATCCGGAATGTTTTTCGTCGCACGAAGCGCGTCCATCAGGGGTTTGACGTCTCCAGAAGCCAGGGCATAGAAGAGGTGCTGGTTGACGAAGAAGTTGAACATCATGTGGATGCCCGTCCCGCCATCTTTCCCAAAATACTGGCGGTTTTCCTTCGGCACTACGTTGGCCTCACCCAGGAGGATGGCGTCTCCCGCCCGCCACTGGAGAAAGCGTCGCATCTCGGCCAGGTATTCGAATTTCAATTCACCCTGGGATGTCCCCGGGGCGGTGGATTCAATTAAAAACGGAACGGCATCTACGCGGAAGCCGGCTACACCCTGCTGAAGCCAGTAACCCATTATTCGGCGTACCTCTCGCCGCACCTCCGGGTTATCCATGTTGAGGTCGGGCTGGAATTTGTAGAACCGATGATAGTAGTAAGCCCCGGCCTTTTCATCTTTTGTCCAGGTGGACTCCTGTACACCGGGGAAAACCATTCCCTGATTCCAGTTGGGCGGCCGTTTCTTCGACCAGATGTACCAGTCGTGGTATCGGGATTCGGGATCACTACGTGCTTCTTGAAACCAGGGATGTTGATCCGAGGTGTGGTTTACCACCAGGTCCATCAGGACGCGAATCCCTCTTTTTTTGGCCTGATGCATGAATTCGACGAAGTCGCCGCTCGATCCGTAGCGTTGATCGACCCCGTAGAAGTCCTTGATGTCGTACTCATTGTCAAAGCTCGGTGAGGGATGGAATGGTGCGAGCCAGATTGCGTCTATACCTAGCGAATGGAGATAGTCCAACCTTCGGATGAGTCCGTCTAGGTCACCTATTCCGTCGCCGTTCGCATCCAGGAAGGTGTCTAGATCGAGGCTGTAAATGACGCAGTTCTTGTACCAGAGATCTTCAATCATCGACCGGCTCGTTAAATGGTGCAGTGACCCTTTTTACATGTTTGCATCGGACACATAAGGCGGATCGTTGAAGATACATTCTGAATACACATGGGCTTGAAACCATTTGATTACGTTGAAATGGTCTTAGAGCGGCTGCGTTTGGTCCGACCGGTCATAACATTCACTATTACGAACTGAATCGACACTCATGAGACTGCCACTTTCCGAGGAACATCCAGGGCTCTCGTGGTACCTGATCGATCAGCTAAGGACGGCAGAAGACCTCCTCGTTTTCGACAACATGTACGAGCTCTGCGAGGCATCCTTTCCTGAAGCGTCGGAGCGTCAATCCAAGGCAAGCTGGACCGAGGCGCTGAGCTCTAGAGACATAGGGTACAGTTTGAGTTTTATCGTAGCCAGGGACGGTTATGAGGTTGCCGGTGGAATAGCATTCGAGTACTATCCACTCAGCGCGTGTGGTCTCCTTACCTTTGTCTTCGTCAGGGAACGGTACCGAAAGCAGAAACTCGGTAGGGCACTTGTCGAGCGTGCACACAAACAGTTAAGATCGGGTAAACCGTTACACTATGTATTTGCAGAGGTTGAGGACCCGGAGCGGGTGGATAGAAGCCGTATCAAATCCGCCATCGATCCGAGGCTTCGGCTTCGTATTCTTGCGCGGCTTGGAGCGCGGGCTATCCCCATCCGGTACATCCAACCGGCACTTGAGCCCGGTCAGCAGCCTGCCGAACACCTCATGCTGCTCATTTTGGCGCCTCACGAAGCGAAGTCGATCGATCGGAGCCGGCTCACAACGTTTCTCCACGAGTTCTACGCTTCACTCGACGTAAGTGAACCGGATGAAGCGAAACTGCTCGTAGTCGCATTTGCCGGTTTGGAAGGAGAAAAAATCCCTGTGTTTCCGCTCGCTTAGGCCGGCGTACAGGTTGACGCATCACTTGCTCAAGCTTTGCGCCTTCTGGCTGTTCGGAATGCGCCGTATTTAGTCATATTTAGGAGCTCCATGTCTCTAAATAAAGACTGGTATCTCTTCACTTTAGCTGCAGTGGGGAGGTAGCACAGTGGCTGACCCGCCGACGGATGGCTCCCTTCCGTGCGGATACAATGCACGACAGATCGATACCCCAATGCGGTATTGTCTTATCCTCTGTTTTCTGCTGGTATCAGTCTCACCGGCGCTTTCAGCGCCACACGCGGTCGGCCAGAGCTATGCATTCGTGCGTGTCTATGACGACGCCATCGAGGTTCGCCTCGAGATCACGTCGGCCGATCTGAATCGGGCGCTCCAGATCGATCTGGGCGTTCCGTTAACCGTCGAAGACGTCGAGCGCCACCTCGATGCCATACGATCTTACGTCGAATCCCGGTTATGGACGGGCACTCCACAGGGAGACCTCCCTTTACGATATACAGGCTATGACATTCGTTCGCTCAATCTGGGTGACTACGTACTCCTTCACTATTACACGGAAGAACTGGCTGAGATACCCGAGCAGATCGACATCGAGTACGCAGTGCTCTTCGATTTCGATACGAACCATCGGAACTTACTCGTCATCGAGCACAACTGGAGTACGGCTACCTTCAACAATGAGAGCAACGTTTCGCTGATTTTTAGCCCGTCGAACCCGCGGCAGACGCTTCAGCTTGCAAAGCCATCCATCTGGCCGGGATTGCTTGGATTCATTCGTCTCGGGACCTGGCACATCTGGATTGGCCTGGATCACATCTTATTCCTGCTCGCGCTGGCGCTTCCGTCGGTCCTGTATCGTGAGCGAAACCGGTGGATGCCTGTAGCCAGCTTTCGCCCTGCCTTTATAAACATCCTGGCCATCGTAACGAGTTTTACGGTAGCACACAGCATTACCCTCAGCCTTGCCGCCCTCGAGCTCGTTCGGCTTCCTTCGAGGCTGGTTGAGTCGGTAATAGCTGCTTCCATCGTAATCGCGGCGCTACACAACCTGTACCCACGGTTTGGTGGAAAGGAATGGATCATCGCGTTCGTGTTCGGACTCTTCCACGGATTTGGTTTCGCCTACGTACTAACCGACATCGGTCTCGAGCGGTCTTACCTGGTGCTTTCCCTTCTTGGATTCAATCTGGGCGTCGAAGCCGGGCAGATCGTGATCATCGCGGCGCTTTTCCCCATTCTTTTTCTGATACGGGAGAAGCCTATTTACACTGAGTACGTGCTCAAGTATTGTTCATTGCTTCTGATTTCGGTTGCAGGTTTCTGGTTCGCGGAACGTGCCCTTGCACTTCCCATGTCCCGGTATCCAGAGCGGCTCGTTCGTAAGGCTCTCGCATACCTCCGGTAGGTAACCCAAAGACAGATTGGACGACTGGCGGAAGCTCATGGAGACACTCATTCTCTCGGACGAAGACGTTCATCGGATTGCCCTCGGGGTAGGACTCGATCATTTGATGGATGAGCTGATCGATCGCCTTACGAAAGCTTTCGAAACATTCAGTACAGAAACAACCGTCGTTCCCGCTCGCGACGGCTTCGTATACGATCACCCCGTTCCCGGATTACTGGAGTGGATGCCCTGCATGACATATGGGGACCGGGCTACGGTGAAGCTAGTTGGTTACCATCCGGGCAATCCGAAAACACGAAGCCTTCCCACGATCCTGTCGACCATCGGGGCATACGATACGACGTCCGGCCACCTGATCTGCCTGATGGATGGTACCCTTTTGACCGCGCTCAGGACAGGGGCTGCTTCGGCGGTGGCGAGCAGCATTATGAGCGCTCCCGGCTCACGGGTGCTCGGCTTGATTGGCGCCGGCGTTCAGGCCATTGCCCAGCTACACGCACTATCACGCACGTTCGATCTGGAGGAGGTTTTGATCTACGACGTCGACGCGGATGTACAGGGCACGTTTACAGAGCGATCCTCCGTATTTGCTTCACACCTATCG
The DNA here is from genome assembly GCA_966250015.1 of uncultured bacterium. Lineage (GTDB taxonomy): Bacteria > Bacteroidota > Rhodothermia > Rhodothermales > DASSAV01 > CBINFS01. The sequence goes on from CBINFS010000013.1 coordinate 7,559, forward strand.
ATACGGCCCGCGACGGTGGGCGACCTGGTACGGAAGTCTGACGTCATTTGTACGGCTACCTCGGTTGGTATTGGTGAGGGACCCGTTTTCTACGGCGTCGAGCCGAAGCCCTGGGTACACCTCAATGCAATCGGGTCGGACTTTCCGGGTAAGGTCGAGATCCCTTTAGACCTGTTGCAACGAGCCTTCGTTTGCCCCGATTTTCGCACCCAGGCAATAAGAGAAGGCGAGTGCCAGCAGCTTACGCCTAACCAGATCGGCCCGGATCTATTCGAGGTGGTTCAGAATCGCGATCGCTACCAGCACGTTCGCGACCAGATCACCGTGTTTGATTCGACGGGTTGGGCGCTCGAAGATCACGTGGCCATGAACCTGTTCATGGAGCTTGCAGCCGAGCTTCGCCTTGGCACCCGTGTGCAGATCGAAAGCATTCCGGTCGACGCAGTCAATCCGTACTACTTTGCAACGTCACGTCGCCACGAGACAGCTCAACGTCGACCGACCGAACCGGTCTTGTTCGAATCTCCTGATATTGCCTTCCGTCAAACAGGGACGTGACCTGGTAGACCGTTATCTTTTTGATTCGTTGAGAGTCGGGGATACGTTGACCTGATCCGAACGTCCACAGCTGTCGTGGCGCTTGAATGAAGCTCCACCAGCCCTCAACCTTTCCGTGCCGATTCCAGTTGTCGATGATCCGCAACAGGAAATCGTCGAAAATGGCGCTTCTGCGGTCACTGTACGTCCGGTGATCGACGTTCTTTTCAAACTCAAACACTTCGTTCGGGGTCGTTTTTTCTTCGAGACGCTCAACGATGAATCGGCGCATCGTCGCACCCCAGACTATGCCAAGGTGGGGCTCTTTCGTGAGGTACGAAAAGTTGCTCAGCGTGAACTGATAGTCGTAAGGAGCAAAAAACCGGGGTGGAAGCGTGTACGTTCTACCATTGGTCCCAAGTGCTTCGAAACGGTAGGTGTAGCTGATGCGGGCGTCGAGCCACGCCAGTTCGGTGGGTTTGAACCAGAGCGCCGATCCGCCAATGATGAGAACAGAGAGCACGAAATGGTTTGCGGTGAAAAAACCCGTGGCGGGCATTTTGTTTTTCATTAAAAGAATCGCGAGAGCGGCATCGAGCACGACCCACTTCCAGAAGAATATACCGGTCAGGACGACGATGCCTACGTGCAAAGCTATGCACGCAAGCAGAAAAACTCGCAGCCAGATCATGCGCCAAAGGCTCACCAGCGCCCCACATTCGATGACCAGCGTGGCCGCTTTTAGCGGTTCGTTGAACCACGAGAAGGTTCTCGTCAGTCTGCTAATCTCGTCCGGGTCCAGAAAACCCAGCCAGCCGTTTGCATAGGTGGCGGGAAGCAGATAGTGGATGCGGTCGAGCGCCATCCAATCGAGCTGAAGTTTGCCCAGGCCACACACCCAGTAATGGCCAGCAATGAGGCAGAAGAGGAGGAAAACGAAGTCGGTGACGTTTCGGAAGTTGCTCAAGGAAGCTATCAACAAAAACGCGCCGAACAAAATGAGGATGCGAACCAGCAGGATCTGTTCGGCCCAAGAGTACCCTCCGATTGGGATGTTGAATTGATGCAGGATCGTAAGAATGACCAGGACGAAGGGAAAAACGAAGATTGGGCGCCAGTAGATCAGAGGTATGAGGGCGAAAAGAAACAACCGGTCGAGGTCGTGTCGCTGGTCGAAAAAGAGGTTGTAATCGTAAGTTCCATACGCCCAGGCCAGTATGAATGCCACGAGCAGCACGATATGCCTCAGTTTTTTGCCTTCCTCGATCGATTGCCAGGCAGGGTTTACCGTTCGATTACGGACCAGCATGGCCAGGACGAAAATGAGAAGACCGGCAGAAGCGAGCAGTCCGGCTTTACTGGTGAGGAGGTGTTTAATCAGTTGCGGCAGGATGAACGGTTGCTCATACGACGCCGCTGGCAGGTTCGTAACCTTCACCAACACCCGATCGAGGACGACGTACACGGTCAGGAGAAGGCCTATCCGGAGCACGAGAAGGATAATTGAGGGAAGTCGAGCGTGTAGCTCGGCTGTCGGGACGAAAAGCTGCGTCAGGCGGCTTTTGATGGGGAGGGTGAGTGAGGATAGCTGCCGTTGAGCGGAAGGGCCGCTCCGATACAGTCGGTTTATACGACGTCGCGGCTTCGGAATCCAGTCTCCACGGCTCATCTCATTCAGTGCTTCACGTACCCGACATCCCCGATTTGATAATGTAAGACAGATCTGCCGCTTAGCAACACGGTACGCCGGATTCGCAAGAAACGTGAGCCAAAGACTTTCAGATACCGGTGTTGAACGTACCGGCCAATCCGGATTATCTAAAATAAAGGATTTTTAAAGTTTAGTCGGCTCCGGTAAGGATTGAGACGGTCCCTTGGCCCTTCCCGTTGCCCTGCCCTTTTCCTTGTGTCCAGACTTTGTCTATGGATTTTTCCTGGTCGGATGAGCAGCTGGCGTTTCGGGATAGGGTCGTTAAGTTCGCCCAACAAGAGCTAAATGAATGCCTTGTCGAGCGAGATCGGAAGAGTACGTTCTCCCGAGAGAACTGGCAAAAGTGCGCGGAATTCGGAATCCTTGGCCTTTCTGTTCCCCCCGAGTATGGAGGCGGCCCCGATATTGACATACTAACCGCGATGCTTGCAATGGAGGGGATGGGGTATGGATGCCGGGATAACGGCCTGGCCTTCGCCCTCAATGCACAGTTGTGGACGGTGCAATTGCCCATCTACAGGTATGGTTCTGAAGACCAGAGGAAGCGCTTCTTGCCAGCTTTGTGCAGCGGACGGAAAATCGGCGCGCACGCCATTACCGAGCCGGAGGCGGGGTCTGACATTTACAGCCTTCAAACACGAGCTGAGGCAGTAGACGACGGATACGTGCTCAACGGCTCAAAAAGGCTGGTTACGTTTGCTCCCATCGCGGACCTTGCGCTCGTCTTTGCCACAGTGAACCCCGAGCTGGGGAAGTGGGGAGTGACGGCCTTTGTGGTCGAAAAGGACACCCCGGGATTCACGGCCAGTCCGGTCCGCGAAAAAATGGGCCTGCGGACGGTCCCCATCGGGGAGCTGTATTTTGACGACTGTTTCGTTTCCGAGGCCAATCGAATCGGGCCTGAAGGGGCCGGCGTCAGCATTTCAGGCCTGTCTCTGGAGATGGAGAGGACGTGCATTCTGGCCAGTCAGCTCGGCGCGATGGAGCGACAGCTGGAACAGTCGATCAAGTATGCCCGCGAGCGCAAGCAGTTCGGTCAGCCGATCGGCAAGTTCCAGGCAGTCGCCAATCGTATCGTCGAGATGAAGCTTCGGCTCGAAACGGCTCGTTTGCTTCTATACAAAGTGGCCTGGCTCAAGCATCTAGGAAAGTCGGCTATGCTGGAGGCTGCCCTGCTCAAGCTGCACCTGAGCGAGTGCTTCGTCCAGTCGGGTCTGGATGCCATTCGTATCCACGGCGGAATCGGCTACCTGACCGAATATGAAGTAGAGCGTGATTTACGAGACGCCGTGGGGGGGACGTTGTACGCAGGTACGTCAGATATCCAGCGCAACATCATTGCGAGGCTACTCGGGTTGTGACAATCGGGAGGTGGGGAGGACGGATGTTGTACTTGTTGCACCAGGCTGTCGACCGGGCGGCCGAGAAAACACCTGAACATGAGGCCATCTGCTATTCAGGCCAGCGGCTGACCTATGCCGCCCTTTCGGAGCAGTCGGACCGGCTGGCGTACGTGCTCCATGCCCTCGGTGTGAAGCGTGGCGACCGTGTGGGCATGTGCATGAATAAAAGCCTAAACACGCCCGTCGCGCTCTATGGCATAATGAAGGCTGGAGCAGTATTCGTTCCGCTCGATCCGTCGGCCCCCGCCGCTCGTCTTGCATTCATTATTCGTGATTGTGGAATCCGTCACGTCATCACGGAGTCCTCAAAAGCCGGCTTATTGAGGGAGTTCGTTTACAGTGGAATCGACCTGCAGAGTGCCATTGGACTCGAGCCCGGTGAAGGGCTGCCGACAAACTGCGTTTCCTGTGCAGAGGTTAGCAGCGCTCCGAATCGCGTGCCCGATACGGGGATTATTGAACAGGATCCGGCCTACATACTGTACACGTCAGGCTCGACGGGTACCCCGAAGGGCGTCGTGCACACCCACCGTAGCGCGCTGAGTTTTGCAGAGATCGCGGTTCAAACCTTCGGATTTGAGAGTTCGGATCGACTGAGTAATCACGCTCCACTTCATTTCGACCTCTCAACGCTCGATTACTATTCGGCTGCGATTGCAGGCGCTACGACGGTCATCGTCCCAGAAGTCTATACGAAGTTTCCTGCCAGCCTGTCAAAGCTGATGCAGGACGAAAGGCTGACGGTTTTCTACTCGGTTCCTTTTGCTCTGATACAGCTATTGCAGTACGGCGCTCTCGATAAGCGAGATCTGAGCGCATTGAGGTGGGTCATTTTTGGCGGGGAGCCGTTCCCGACCGGACATCTTCGTCGGCTGATGGAGAGCCTCCCGGGCGCCCGTTTCTGCAACATGTACGGCCCGACGGAGGTCAACGGGTGTACGTACCACATTTTACCCACACCTCCCAACCTCACGGAAGATTCGATTCCGATAGGCCGCCTCTTCGGAAACGTGCAGGCGCTGGTCGTTGGGGAAGATGACGAGCCCGTGCCATATGGAGAGGTGGGTGAGCTGCTCGTACGGAGCCCTACGATGATGCAGGGTTATTGGGGGCGGCCCGACCTGAACACACGCGCCTTCTGCCGAAGGCCCGGCGTCGGTCCAGTCGAAGAGGTCTATCATCGTACCGGGGATCTCGTGAGGTGGGATAACGACGGTAACCTTCTTTTTCTAGGACGCAAAGATCGACAGGTCAAGGTGCGTGGATACAGGATCGAGCTGGACGAGATCGAAGCCGCACTGTACACCCACGACGCCGTGGAATCGGCCGCCGTTTTAGCAGTGCAGGGCGATGACGGTAGTAAGCATTTGGAGGCGGTCGTCGTTCTGAAGCCAGGGTCGACCGTGCAGCCGGCCGAGCTCGTAAGGCACGTCTCGTCCCTGTTGCCGCCCTATGCGGTGCCCGAAAAGGTCGGATTCCTGAGATCGATGCCCCGGACGTCAACCGGGAAAGTTGACCGCATTCAGCTCCAGGCGCTTGCCAGGAACGGTTCACAGGAATGGCATACCGAAAACCGAACCAGTGCCATTAGCCTTTCGACATAACCCGGCGAACCGGAGGATCGGGATCGAGAGAACATGAAGGAGACGCTCAGGACGTACATCACCGAGACGCTGTTGAGCAACGGCCTCGATTCGGAGGTGGGAGAGGACTCCAACCTGCTCCTGAGTGGCCTCATCGATTCGCTGGGGGTGATGATGCTCGTGCAGTTCATCGAGGAGCGGTTCCAGATAGATATCCCACCTGAAGACGTAACGATGGAGCACTTCCTCTCGATAAACACCATTGAATCCTATCTCAGACAACGTCGGACGTAGCCATGCTGGAAGGGGGGATCGATCGTGCTGGGAGTAAAGCGAGGCCGGGCGAAGCGTCCGTTTCGTTCGTTACGGATACGGATTTGGGAAAAGAAGGAGCGGATTTTACAGGCAGCTCAAACCTGACCAGGAGCCAGTTCTTGATCTGGATGGGTCAACAGCTGCACCCCGACGATCCGCTCTACAACATGGTGCTTACCTTCAACTTCGGGGGTGAACTCGATCCGGATCATTTCCGACAGGCATTTCAGGTGCTCTTGAACCAGAGTGACGCCCTGCGAACGGTCATTGACGAGGTCAACGGTGTACCCTTCCAGCGAGTACTGCCACCGTACGATTACACCGTCGAGTGTTTCGACTTTTCGGACCGTACCGATGCGGAGGTGGCGATAAAGGCTAACATCGATACGCGTGCCGGCAGGAAATTCGATTTGAAGACCCGCCTGTTTGATACCGCCTTGTTCCGCTTGCCTGGAGACCGGAGCGTGTGGTATCTGAATCAGCACCACCTGATCACAGACGGCTGGTCGACGGCTCTCGTCTACCGGCGCATGGCGGATTTGTACGAGCATTCCCTGCGTGGCAGCCTCGACGAACCTCTCGATTTACCCCAGTACAGCGCATACGTAACGTACGAACGCACCTTCCGGCATTCACCGCTTTACCAGAAAGCCGCAGCCTACTGGGCTGAGAAGACGGCCTCGTCGACCGAATCGCTTCGTCTGTACGGCAAAGAGGCGCCAGGGCGACGGACCAGGACTTGCAGAATACCCTTCAAGATCGATCTCGAACGTTCCCGAAGGCTCAGAGACCTAGCCGAACGAGAACCCTTCCGGGCGCTGTCGACCCATCAATCGCTGTTTAACCTATTTGCGACGGCGCTTTATGCCTACTTGCACCGGGTCAGCGGCCAGTCCCGGCTCGTTATTGGTACGCCGTCACACAACCGTCCAACCGCCGCATTCAAGGAAACGATCGGGGTTTTCATCGAGATCTTCCCGCTATCGGTCGAGATCGACGAGGACGAAACGTTTCTTTCCCTTCTATCGAAGGTTCGGGTGGAGTCCAATAAATTTTTGCGGTACGCTCTACCCGGAGCGAGCTCGTCGGGTGTCAACCGAACGATACAGGTTCTGCTGAACTACATTCATGCCTCATTCCCTCCATTCTGCGGGCTGCCGGTAGAATCGGACTGGGTACACGCAGGGCACGGGGATGCCCATCACCAGCTTCGGCTTCAGGTGCACGATTTCGACGAGACGGACCGGTTCTTACTGCACTTTGATTTCAACGAGGACGTTTTTGACGAAAAGGCGCGTGAAGCGGCAATCGGTCATTTCAGACGGATGTTTGACGCCCTGACCGAGGATCCCTCCCAGCCGATACGATCGGTCAATTTGCTTTCCGAATCCGAGCGGAAAGCCCTGCTGGTCGATTTCAACACCCCTTCTGAAAGTTATCCGACCGCCTCCACCGCGGTTCACCTTTTTGAATCACAGGTAGAGAAGACCCCGGAATCCATTGCGGTGACGTGTGGCGAGCATTCGCTTACCTACCGTGAGCTCAACGAGCGGGCCAATCGGCTGGCACATTTCCTAAAGGGTCTCGGGGTTGGGCCGGAGGTTATGGTTGGCCTCTGTATGCGTCGATCGATTGAGATGGTCGTCAGCATACTGGGGGTGCTCAAAGCGAGAGGGTGTTACGTGCCCATTGATCCTTCTTTTCCGGAAGATCGAATCTCGCTTTTGATAGAGGACGTCCAGGCGACTGCGGTCCTGACGCAGAAGTCGTTGGTCGGCCGGCTCCCCGTCCAGAAAACGCGTGTCGTCGCAGTCGATGAGGTGTTTGATTCCAACTCATTGCCTGTTACAAACCCGGCCGTCCTGCCCCTTCCGAACGACCTTGCCTACATCCTTTTTACCTCCGGATCGACCGGCCGGCCGAAGGGTGTCATGATCGAGCACTGCTCGCTGGCCAATTACGTTTCCTGGGCGAAGCGTTACTACTTACGGGGTGAGGTGTTAGACTTTCCGCTTTTTACCCCGCTTTCGTTCGACCTCACCGTCACCTCGATCTTTGTGCCCCTGGCTTCGGGCGGGAGGATCGTCGTTTACGAAGAGGATGAGGGTCCCTTCGATCTCACCCTGCTCCGTGTGCTGGAAGACAATCAGGTGGACGTCATCAAGCTGACGCCTTCCCATCTGGCGCTCGTTCGGGATCGCGACTTTTCACGCTCTCGTGTCAAGAAGCTGATTCTGGGAGGAGAAGACCTCAAGACTGAGCTTGCCCGCCACGTCACGGCGGCGTTTGGAGGCAGGGTTGAGATCTACAACGAATACGGTCCGACGGAAGCGACCGTGGGGTGTATGATCCACCGGTACGGTGAAGCAGACGATGCGAACGTATCGGTGTCTATCGGCCTCCCTGCGGCAGGAGCGCAGATCTACGTCCTGGAGCGGAACGGTGCAAACCTGATACCGGTACCGGCAGGCGTTACAGGTGAGATTTACATTGGAGGTCCCGGCCTCGCCCGGGGGTACTATCAGCGGCCGGACCTGACGGAAGAACGATTCGTCACCAACCCCTTCAGGGAAGGCGAGCGGTTGTACCGGACGGGTGATCTCGGCCGATTCCATCCGAATGGTACGCTGGAATACCTTGGAAGGAGTGACTTCCAGGTAAAAATCAGGGGCATTCGCATTGAAACAGGCGAGATCGAGTCGGTCCTGGCAAAGCACCCAGACGTTCTATCGTGCGTTGTCGACGCCAGACAAAAACAGAGGCGAAAAGAGGACATTACATATTGCACACGTTGCGGGTTGCCCTCCAACTATCCAGAGGTCAGGTTTGATGGGGAGGGTGTGTGCAGCGTGTGCCGGTCATACGATCTGTATGCAGAGAGAGCAAGCCAGTACTTCCGGAATCTGGATGACCTCCAGTTGATCTTCGAGCAGAACCGGAGGGAGAAGCGGAGCGAGTACGACTGTATCATGCTGCTCAGCGGCGGCAAGGACAGCACGTATGCCCTCTGCCGGCTGGTCGACATGGGCGTGAAGGTACTGGCTTACACGCTCGATAACGGCTACATCTCGGAGGAGGCCAAGGCGAACATTCGGCGGGTGACGGAAACGCTTGGGGTGGAGTGCATTTTCGGCACGACGCCGGCCATGAATGCCATATTCGTGGATAGCCTGAAACGCTACAGCAACGTTTGTAACGGATGTTTTAAAACGCTTTACACGTTGAGCCTGCAGCTCGCTAGAGAAAAGGGCATTTCGATCATCGTGACGGGTCTCTCGCGGGGTCAGTTTTTCGAAACTCGCCTGACCGAAGAGCTCTTCTGGAACGAATCGGTCGACGTCGCCCGCATCGACCGCTACATCCTGGAGGCTCGGAAAGCCTATCACCGCGCAGACGATGCGGTGACGAGACTCCTCAACCCCGATAGCCAAATCGATGACGAATTACTGGATCGGGTGCGGTTCATCGACTTTTACCGGTATTGCGACGTCGGATTGGATGAGATGCTCACATATCTCAACGCTCGCGTTCCCTGGGTCCGGCCTTCCGACACGGGAAGGTCGACGAACTGCCTGATCAACGAGGTGGGCATCTTCGTCCACAAAAAGGAAAGAGGCTACCACAATTATGCCTTTCCTTACAGTTGGGACGTTCGCATGGGGCACAAAACAAGAGAAGCCGCCCTTCAGGAGCTCGATGACGAGATCAATCTGCAAGCGGTTCAGCGCATCCTTTCCGAAATAGGGTACGACAACGAAATACCGATAGACGATGGATCCGAGAAACGCCTCGTCGCTTATTACACCGGATCCAGGAAGATTCCGCCGAAGGAGATAAAGGATTATTTATCAAAGACGTTACCCACGTACGCGATTCCTTCTCATTTCGTGCAGCTGGACCGACTGCCACTCAGCGGCCACGGGAAGGTCGATAGATCTCAGCTACCGGAGCCGGAAGGGGGTCGCGCTGAAATGGAAACCGGAACGGTCCACGTGGCGCCGTCCGGACCTGTCGAAGAACAGATAGCAGCAATTTGGGCAGAAGTGCTCCGGATGGATCGGGTTGGCGCAAACGATGCGTTTCTTTCACTGGGCGGAAATTCATTGCTCGCAATCCAGATCATTGCACGCGTGAACCAGGCATTTGGAATCGATCTGTCCCTTCAAAGTGCCCTGGAGGCGTCTACGGTGTCAGCCCTGGCGCGACGGGTGGAGGAGTGCCTGCTCGCCGAGTTGGACATGCTGTCCGAGGAAGAAGCACAGCGACTGCTCGACGATCCATGATGGAAGTCGTTCGTGTGGCAATTGATGTAGTGTGAGGGATAGGGGTTAACGAGGTACGACGAAACACCATGGACCGGCAAGAGATGCTTTCAGCCGCCAAGCGAGCCTTGCTCGAACGTCGATTACGCGGACTCGCCGATCGATCGGGTAAAGGTACGCAGTTTATGAAGCATCCCGACGGTGCATCCCCCGTCCTTTCACCCGGTCAGGAAAGCCTCTGGTATCTGCACCAGCTGGATCCGGAAAATGCGGCCTATCACATGTACAAGGCGATCCGCATGTCCGGACCCCTGAATACAATCATTCTTGGGACGAGCCTGAACGAGGTCGTGAGACGTCACGAGGTGTTGCGAACCAGATTCGACGAGGTAAATGGCCGGCCTGTACCCGTCGTGCAACCCGAGCTTGTACTGGAAATGCCGTTGGTTACGGTTCCGCCGGGGCCTCACCAGGAGGCAGAAGTCAAGGCACTGGCGACAAAGGTAGTCCAGCAACCCTTTGACCTGGCGGACGGACCCTTGATCCGCTGCCTGCTGATCCGCCTGAGCGAATCGAATCACGTGTTCGTTCTCGTTTTGCACCACATCATTTCGGACGAGTGGTCGCTGGGCGTGTTCTGGAAGGAGCTGGCCCGGTATTACGCCGGGCTGCAGGCCGACCCTGCTTTTACGTTACCCGAATTGCCCTTCCAGTATCCCGACTTTGCCAGGTGGCAACACCAGAGGCTTGAGACGGGGCAAATGGATCGGCATTTAGCCTACTGGACGCAGAAGCTGAGTGGCGATCTACCCCGTGTGGTGCTTCCGGCAGACCACCAACCGTTCGGAGCAAATAACCGGGGGGCGTTGCGTTCTCTACCGCTTCCCGCCGCTCTTGCGGAAAAGATCCGGCTGCTTGCAGCGCGGCAGGAGGTGACCCGCTTTACGGTGTATCTGGCGGCATTCGAAGTGCTGCTCAACCGGTACTCCGGTTTGACCGACCTGATAGTCGGCACCCCCGTGACGAATCGGAACAGCCTGGAATCGGAGGGACTGATCGGCTTTTTCATCAATACGCTGGTTTTGCGGTTCGACCTCTCCGATGACCCCACGTTTATCGAAGCGCTCAGTCGGACGCGAAGCGTCGTACTGGAAGCCCTGGCGCATCAGGAATTGCCTTTCGAGAAGCTGGTCGATGCCTTGAAGCCGGAGCGGCTGCCCGGGCAGAATCCGCTCTTCCAGATGATGTTCGTCTATCAGCAGGAAACCATCCCTGCAAACCTCACGGATGACTTGCTAATCCGTCCATTTCCTGTCGAAAACGGCGCCTCCAAATTTGACCTCACGCTGTTCGTGACAGAGGAAAACGAAAAGGTCACCCTCACCATCGAGTACAGGCGAGACCTGTTCGAGGCGGCGACGATCGACCGCATGCTGCGCAATCTTCAGGTTCTGCTGGAGGGAATCGTGGCGGATCCGGAGCGCCCGATTTCGACGTTACCCATCCTCTCCGAAACGGAACGCCGGATACTCCTTAAGGACTGGAACGGTACGGAAATCGAAGTGCCGCCATACAAGGCTGTCCACCACTTCTTCGAAGCACAGGCAGCGCAAACGCCGGACAGGACCGCGGTGGTCTTTGAGGATCGGAGCCTGACGTACGGGGAGCTGGATCAACGGGCGAATCAGCTGGCATCGGTACTTCGAGAGGCCGGTGTTGGGCCGAACGTTTGTGTCGGGCTGTACGTCGAGCGATCCGTCGAGATGATTGTCGGGATGCTCGGCATCCTGAAGGCAGGAGGCGCCTATGTCCCACTGGATCCGGCATATCCGTCTGCCCGATTACGTTTTATGCTCGATGATTCGGATGCGCCTGTTGTTCTGGCTACCCTTACACCGGGTCCGGACCTCACATACGGCGGACTACGCATAATCCTATTCGAATCACTCGATTCCAGCGGAGAAGTGGCCTGGAATGAAAAAGTGGACGTATCGGGTGATCATCTGGCGTACGTGATCTACACGTCCGGCTCGACTGGCCAACCTAAAGGCGTACCCGTCACGCACCGTAACCTGACGTACTCGACGTTTGCGCGATTGAAATACTATCCCGAAAGCCCGGCAAGCTTCCTTTTGCTGTCTTCGTTTTCCTTCGACAGCGCAGTGGCTGGCATTTTCTGGACGCTTTCGACGGGAGGCACGCTGATATTGCCGCGGCAACGGCTCGAGCAGGACATCGATCAGCTGGCCGACCTCATAGCGGCTCAAAAGGTTACCCACACGCTTTGCCTACCCTCGCTGTATTCGCTTCTACTGGAACACGCGGGGGCGGATCAGCTCGCGTCCTTAAAAACAGTAATCGTTGCCGGAGAAGCCTGCCCGGTTTCGCTTGCCAGGGCGCACTACGACCGCCTGCCTGGCTGTGTGTTGTACAACGAATACGGTCCCACGGAGGCAACCGTCTGGAGCACCGTTTACAAAGTCCCACCAGGATCGGAAGGCGCCAGGCTCCCCATCGGTCGGCCGATTCCTGGCGTCAGGGTATACGTCCTGGATTCTCATTTGAACCCGGTTCCGATCGGCGTCGTGGGTGAGCTGTTCGTGGGCGGGGAAGGGGTCACCGGACGATATCAGAACCGGGAGGAGCTGACTGCGGAACGGTTCATTCCCGACCCGTATGTCGAAGGCGGGCGCCTTTACCGGACGGGTGATCTTGCTCGATTCCTTTCAGACGGGACGATCGAGTTTCTTGGGCGAGTCGACCTACAGGTCAAGATTCGCGGCTACAGGATCGAACCGGGCGAGATCGAGAGCATCCTGTCTCAACACCCTGCGATTCGCGAATGTGTCGTGGTCGCCCGCTCGGATGGGAAGGGGAGAGGTACCTCACACGAAGGGGAAGAGGTGCTGGATACGGATTTCCTCCTCGGCAAACTCCGGGCACTCGATGCCCGGGAGGCAGAACGCCTGTTAAGCGAGGTTGAGCAAGCGTAGGATTGTGACGTAATGGGGGACCTACATTCATGACACGTAGACTCAGGAGAACCAGTGACTTCGAGGTGGTGCTTCAGGTCAACAACGACTCGTTCATAAACCCGCCGCGGGAGTCTCAGCGCAACTGGTTGCTCAACAGGGCGCTCAACGAGTTCGTCGACGACATCACCCAACTGGACGTACTCGCGCGGCGCTTCGTACCGGGAGCGGAGGTCGTGCAGCTCGAAGACCGTACCAACGCCCCTCTCCGTGACGACGAGATCATGGAGGACTGGCAGATCCCCATTATGAGGGCCATGGCGGCGTACGTTACGGAGTCGCATGGTGATATCCTGGAAGTGGGATTCGGCAGGGGATTATCCGCCACGTACATCCAGGAAGCCGGGGTCCGATCCCATACGATCATCGAGTGCAATGACTCCGTGGTTGATCGGTACTTCAGATGGAAGGAGCAGTACCCGGGGCGAGACATACGGCTCATCCATGCGAAATGGCAGGACGCGACCGAACAGCTCGGACTGTACGACGGCATTTTCTTTCACACGTACCCACTCAACGAAGAAGACTTCGTCGAGCAGGTGGCGCACAGTGTGACCTTCGCCGCGCATTTTTTCCCGACGGCCGCTGCGCACCTGCGCAAAGGCGGGGTGTTCACCTACCTGACGAACGAGATCGATTCGCTGAGCCGGGGGCATCAGCGCCTCGTTTTCCGCTACTTTTCTTCGTTTACCGCAAGTCTCGTCCGTGACCTGGAGCTAACCGAGGATAGCAAGGACAGCCTGTGGGCTGATTCGATGGTGGTAATCAAAGCTGTGCGATAAATGGGGGGTGCCGTGGAGGATTTGAAGAGCCGGATCGAATCATTGACACCTGATCAGCGTGCCCAGCTTGCCCGTCGCCTTGGCGAGCGGTCGAATGTTTCGCGCCTGGTCGCCTACGTGGTCCCTGACGAGAACGCACCGGTATTGCCGGATCCTGCAGCTCTTCGAGACTACATGAAGGAGAGGCTGCCAGAGTACATGGTGCCCTCGGCGTTTGTAGTGCTCGATGCGCTCCCTCGTTTGCCTAATGGGAAGGTGGACTTTCGCCGACTGCCGGAACCAATGGAATACCGGACGAGCGAAAATGGTGGCTTTACAGCGCCGAGAAATAAAAAAGAGGAGCTACTGGCCAGGATCTGGGCAGACGTGCTCGGCTACGAGCACGTGGGGATCCACGACAACTTTTTCGAGATCGGGGGCGATTCGATCCTGAGCATTCAAATCATTGCCAAGGCGCGCCGGGTCGGGCTCCGTCTGACGCCAGCGCAAATGATCCAGCACCAGACCATTGCCGGCCTGTCTTCCGTAGTCGAGTACAAAACGGCCCCGCGTTCTGTCCAAAATGTGGCGGAAGGTCCGGCCATTCTCACGCCGATCCAGCACTGGTTTTTCGAGCAACCCCTTCAAGAACCTTATTATTGGAACCAGATGATCTGGCTCGAAGGGCCGGGAGATACGAGCATTGATCGTGTGCAGGAGGCGTTGCGACTGGTCGTTCGGCAACACGATGCACTGCGCCTTCGATTCCGTAAGGACGATTCCGGTTGGCACGCGTGGTACGCCTCCCCTGATGAACAGGTGGCCGCCAATATGGTCGATCTGAGCGGTATTGCAGAAGAAGACCAGGTACGCCTGCAGGAGGAGCATACGGCCCGGCAGCAGGCCGGTATGGATCTCGCAAATGGGCCGTTAATTCGGGCCACTCTCTTCAAACGAGGGGATGGACGGCCGTCGCTGCTGGCTCTCAGCATACACCACATCCTGGTAGACCCGGTTTCGTGGCGGACCATCCTCGAGGATTTTGCGACGGCTTACGACCAGCTAACCCTTGACGAATCGGTCGATTTATCCCCGCCCACGACCTCGTACAAACAGTGGTCAGAAATGCTGACGCGTTACGCGCAGTCGGATACGGTCGGGTCCGAACGCGAATACTGGCTGGTGGCTGGTGAGACCATTACCGCTCACATTCCCAGGGATAAACCTGGGGTTTTCGCCGAAGCTTCGGCAAGTACGATCACGAAGAAGCTGAGTGCAGACGAGACGAATGCGCTACTGAAAGACGTCCCGGGTTATTACAACGTTCAGCCTGAGGACGTCCTGCTAACGGCTCTCGCACTGACGCTTTACGAGTGGACCGGGCATCCCACCCATCGAATCGGCCTCGAACGTCACGGACGTGAGGAGATCGAGGAGGACGTGGACCTGTCGCGAACCGTCGGCTGGTTCACGTCGTTTTTCCCGGTCGTATTGAGTTTGGCTTCGGGGTTCGAACCCGATCAGGCGCTGAAATCGATCAAGGAGCAGCTACGAGCAATTCCAGCCCGCGGAATCGGGTACGGCCTCTTACGCTATTTGCGTGACGATCCGACACTTGCCGAAGTGCGACTACAGTCTCCGCCTGAGGTGATCTTCAACTACACGGGTAGAGTAGACGTGCCCGGTTCGGAGCGTGCCTGTTTCCGCCCGGTCGGGACGTTAATCGCGGCACGCAGCCCGCAGAACAAACGAGCGAATCTAATCGAGACCAATACGTACGTGTTGGTCAATCAGCTCAATGTCACCTGGACGTACAGCGAGGATGTACACGAGGCTTCGACGATCGAGCGCGTTTCAAACCGGTTTACGGAGAGATTGCAGGGGCTGATCACCCATTGCCTGTCGGGTGAAGCCGTTGGGTATACGCCTTCCGACTTTCCCGAAGCTGGCCTGGACCAGGAAGCTCTCGACCGGTTGCTGGATCGGTTTGTCTCATAAACGAAGAGGCCAAAAGAGGCATGGACCGAAAAAACGTCGAGGCCATTTACCCCCTGTCTCCCATGCAGCAGACCATGCTATTGCATAGCCTGCACGCAAAAGGTCCGGATCCGGGTTTCTTACAGCTTCGCTGCACGTTACACGGCAACCTCGTTTTTGATACGTTTGACAGAGCCTGGAGGCAGGTCATCGATCGACACCAGGCTTTGCGGTCTTCCATTCACTGGAAGGATCTCGATAAACCCCTTCAGGTCGTGCTCCGAAACGTCACCATCCCCTGGACGCGCCAGAAGTGGAAGGTAGGCGCGCTGATAGAGGCCCAGCCACCGTTGCAGGCCTACCTTGAAGCGGATCGGAATCGGGGTTTCGACCTGTCAGCGCCGCCGGTTATGCGGCTAGCTCTGTTTCAGGTGCGCGACGACCTCCATCACTTCGTATGGAGCTGCCATCACCTGTTGCTCGACGGGTGGTCGGGTGCACTCGTACTCAATGAAGTCTCTGCGCTGTACGAAGGTCTTTTGGAAGGAAAATCACCGAACCTGCCGACACCTCGCCCCTACCGAGAGTACATCAACTGGCTCCAGAAAACGGATTTTTCAGAGGCAGAGACCTTCTGGCGTGCCTTGCTGAGCGACGTTTCGGCTCCCACACCTTTGCCCTTCGATCGAGAATCCGAGATCCAGATAACAGGTCCGGCCGTGTGGAACGAGCAAAAGGTAGACCTGACCCATACACAATCCGAAGCCCTTACGGCATTTGCCCGGCGCAATCGTGTTTCCCTGAGCACACTCTTTCACGGCGTATGGGCAGTGGTATTAAGGGCATTCAGCGAGGACGATCAGGTTGTATTTGGAACGACCGTGTCAGGCCGATCATCCGAGCTCGATGGAATCGATACCATGGTCGGTCTGTTCATCAACACGCTCCCCGTTCGTGTACGGGTGAAACGCGATGACACGTTCCATTCAGTCTTGGAGCAGCTTCAGCAATTGCAGGGCTCAATGCACCCGTTCGAGCACGTTCCGTTACCGCAGGTTCAGCGCTGGAGCGGCGTACCCGCTCATTTGCGGTTATTCGACAGCCTCCTGGTCGTCGAAAACTATCCGACTTTCACAGCCCGGACCGGGGGGAGCAAATCTCTGGTCATTCGGAACTTTCAGGGTGGCATTACCTCGAACCATCCACTCACGCTGGTCGTGGCGCCCGGAGAGGGCCTGTCCGTGCACCTCATATGCGATGAGCGGCGATTCGAACGTCAGGACGTCGCTTCAGTCCTACGTTTGCTGAGGACTATACTGTTGCGGGTTGCAGAGGACAGCGTCCAAAAGGTGTCCGACCTCGTGATTGAGGAGGTCAATCCACGTCGCAACGGAGTGGCCGCGGTACGAAATCAGATCGAAAAGGACCTGACACGAGAATTGGAAGAGTATTACGTCGCTCCTCGTAATCCCATCGAGCTACAGCTCGTTCAGATCTGGGAAGACCTGCTGAAAGTCCGGCCGATTGGAGTTCGCGACGACTTTTTTGACGTCGGTGGGCACTCACTTAACGCCGTCCACCTTTTTGACAGGATCGCGTCGGTTTTCGGAAAAAAACTGCCGCTCTCCATCCTGTTTGAGCTTTCGACGATAGAGCGGCTTGCGAGTGTGCTGGAGGGGGAAGAAAAGGTGGCGGCCTGGCAGGCGTTGGTGCCCATGCAGACACTCGGCTCCGGTCCGGCGCTTTTTTGTATGCATTCGTGGGACGGACAGGTTTTGTTATATCGGGACCTCGCCAGGAGCCTCGCGCCGGATTTTCCTGTCTTTGGTTTACAGACGGCCCGAATGGACGGCGCGAACCCGGTTCACGGCAGCGTAGAGGCCATTGCGTCGAGCTACGTCGAAGAATTAAAATCGGTGCAGACAGAAGGTCCGTATTATTTGCTCGGGATCTGCTTTGGCGCCATGATCGCGTTCGAAATGGCGCAACAGCTTTATGGACAGGGCCAGGAGGTCGGGGGGCTGTTTATTGTCGATACGAAGCCGTTCACACCACCTCGAGCCCGGGATTCTCGGACGGAAGGAAAAGTCCAACGATATGTCAAGCGTATCGCCCGTCTAAATCGGAATGGTGCGCTCGTCTCCGAAGTCCGGTCTCGCTTGGTCCGACATTTCAAGCGTACTGGTGGCGCTGCATCGGAATACCCTGTTGGAGTGGAGGAAGTGGATTTTCAGACGGCGCCAAACGGTGAAAATGAAGCTCTCTACAAGGCGCACGTTCGAGCCTGGAAAAGCTATTATCCTCGTGTTTATCCCGGGCAATTGACAGTAGTACGCAGCAGCGAATGGGCGTCGCGCAAGGATAAGGATTGGCACCTCCGTAAATGGGCGGCGCTGGCCTCGGGAGGCATCGAAACCATCATCGTAACGGGTGAACACTCATCCGTGCTTCAACAGCCAAACGTAGAGCTTCTTTCGACCTACCTGCGAAAGTGCATCGGATCAACCGCGATCCGTCACCAGTGAATGTGCGATAGATGAGGCGATCGTAATTCATGCACTCAGAACAGGTACGTCACGCCAAGGCGTAAATTTCGCGGATTACCCGGCGTGAGGTGCAGCTCCGAAACCGAAACGAGCTCTCCCGGCAACCGTGATTCCGTGTCGAACTGCGCTTCATTCCAGCTCACGTCGAACAGGTTCTCAGCTATCAGGTGTATTTTGAACATCCTATACCGATAGGCTGCCGTCAGGCTAAACAGCGTAAAGCCTTCAGCCTGAACACTTCCGTCTTCATTGGCCGGCCGGTTTCCAACGTGCACGTACCGAAGACTGCCTTCATATCCGTCGGGATGCAGCACGGTCAGGCCTCCCGTTGAGGTCAGGCGGGGCGCCAGCGGAATGTAGTTGGCTCCATCCGGTTCATCACGTAGCCTGCCGTGAGAAAGATTAAGATCCGCATCTGCGGACAGCCACGAATTGATGGCAAGGCGAGCTTCAAGGTCCAGGCCGAGCCGCCGGCTTCTGCCGCTCAGCTCGGTAAAGCCTCCGTCACCGACGTACACAAACTCGCGGTCTAGATCCAGGAGCCAGCCGGAAGCCGCGACATTCAGGAAGGGGAAGATCCGTGCGCGCAATCCCAGCTCGCTTCCTATCGCGCGAGGGAGTGTATTGACCGTTCGATGGGCGGGGTCGAAGTTTTGCTCGAGGAGGCGATCCTCGATCTCTTGCTCTGACAATCCCTGACGGCGGTAAATTCGGTCAAGGTCGGCGACCCGCCTGTCTACGACATTGTTGCGGGCATCGTTCGTGTGAAATCCTGTTCCGAAGTTCGCAAATACGTCAATAGTGGAAAGTGGACTGACCACAAGGCTGGCCTTCGGACTCACGATCGACTGTTGAACGAATCCAGAGGCGTGGGGTAGCCCCGTCGTGGAGTCTCCTTCAAGCCGGTCGTCGACGTTGTAAGTGAAGTAGTCCCAGCGCAGCCCAGCCTGAATGCGGACGGCAGGTGAGAGCACGAGCTCTTCCTGACCCCAGAGATTGAGGTTCCTTTCGTTGATGCCGGCGTCGACCAGGGACTGCATCCGAACACGGTTCGGGCTTTTCATAAGCATGACGTCCACGTCGTCTGCCCGGAAGCCGCCGCCCAGTGTCGAAACGCTTAAGCCCTGTCCGAACGAGTGGGTGGTCTGGTACCGTCCGTTGAGTCCGAGCATCCTCCTGTCGTCGGTCTGCTCGATCATGTCGCCGTTTTGCGGATCTTCGAGAAAGAAAGTGAAATTTGAGAAGAGCTTGAAGTTGTACCGGCTTACGTATCCCTGCAGACTGAACCGGTCGCTGCCACTGGATGCCTCGTACGTTACGTTGACGTTTTGCCTGCCCGTGGTGCCGCCCTCAAGGTCGTCTATGGCTCCGAAACGGCTGATCATACCCTGCTCGATGGCCCGCAGTGGAACTTGACCTGAAGCGTCCCAGGCTGAGCTGAATCCACTGAGACTCACGGCGAGGTGTGCGTCTTCGCTCAGGTGGGTGTGAAACTTGCCGAAAAGATTGAATCGCTGGAATCCCTGTGGGCTCAAAAATGGCCCGTCCGTCTGATAGACCTGTCCGGCCAGGTAGGCGCCCTGGTGGGGACCGACGTACGGGAGCTGATAAAGAGCGGTGAGCCCGACCGTATTGAAGGCCCCGCCTTCGAAACGGATGAGATTGTTATCCAGGTGATCGCGAGTGGTGAAACTGATGGCGCCGGCTGTTGCGAAGTTTCCATGCGGGGCCGAATACGGCCCCTTCGAAACGTCGAGGTGTTCGATGACCTCGGGTATGACGAAGTGAAGGTCCGCGTATCCCTGGCCGTGACCGTGTGAAACGAGGTTTACGGGAATTCCGTCGACGTCGATGTAGACATCGGTTCCGTGATCGGCATCGAACCCACGAAGGAATATCTGTTCCGCCTTACCGCCCCCTGCATGTTGAGCCGTAATCAAGCCTGGGGTAAGCTGAAGAAGGTCCTGTGTCGATCGCCGCGGCCGGATGAGTAAATCGAAATCTCGCACCGTTCGTGAAGAAGCGGCTGTGTAGGGACGGTCGGATTGGGCAAGCACTTCATCGAGCTCGATCGTAACGGGCTGAAGCCGTATATCCACATGCGAAGTACCTTCCGATAAAACCTGGATTCGCTGCTGGGTGGTTCTGAAGCCCACCAGGCTGACCGTCACGGTATAAATGCCGGGGGTTATACCAGTAATACCCAGGGATCCGTCCGCTTCCGTTGCCCCTCCCGTACCCGTTTCTTCTATCAACACGTTCGCAGCAGACAGGCCTGCTCCCGTCATCGCATGTTTTACGGACACCTGAAGTGAGGTAACTGGCTGCCCTTGGCAGAGATTGACTTCAGATGTACTAACAAATAGTCCAATGGCGACAGCGAACGGAAGAAGCCGGGATAGTGAGGATGTCTCCATAGTGAATCATCGAGCTAATTCCCATGAGAAAGACATACGGGGCCGAAACGCACGACTCAAGCCGAATTCGGCCGCATCAACCCGAAATGGTGGTATCAACCTCACTGTTTTTCAAGGTTTTGAGGGATACCACCTACCTGGCGTAATTAAGCGGATAGTGCGTTCGTTCAATCAGCCGTGGGCGCGTCCATGGAGTTGCGTTGACGCATCCCTTATTGGGTCAGCGGCGTCCTAAATCCCGTCAGGTATGAGTCTCCAGCGTGTACCTGACGGGAAAGGTGCCGGGTATGAAATGGTTCGTGCGACTTAGAGACCGATGGGTTAAGCTAAAACGACGAGAAGCGGCTGGTTAGCTAACGTTTTCTTCTATTCGCTGCCGGAAGTAATCGAGCGTTCGCTTCAATCCTTCGCGCCTGTTGACGGAAGGCTGCCATCCGAGCAGGTTTCTGGCCCTGGTGATGTCGGGCTGGCGAACTTTCGGGTCGTCGGCGGGGAGATCCTCGAAAACGATCTTGCTGCTACTTCCCGTCAACGAAATGACCTCTTCGGCAAACTCAAGGATCGTAATCTCGTCCGGATTGCCGATGTTGACGGGTTCGACCACGTCACTGTAGAGCAGGCGGACGATACCTTCCACGAGGTCGTCTACGTACTGGAAAGAGCGCGTCTGGCTTCCGTCCCCGTAGACTGTAATCGGCTCGCCGGTAAGCGCCTGGCTCATGAAGGTGGGCAATGCGCGACCGTCGTCCAACCGCATACGGGGTCCGTAGGTGTTAAAAATCCGAACGATACGCGTATCGACGCCATGATACCGGTGGTACGCCATCGTAATGGCTTCGGCAAACCGTTTGGCTTCGTCGTAGACGCCCCGGACGCCAACCGGATTTACGTTGCCCCAGTATTCCTCGCGTTGAGGATGGATCAGGGGGTCACCGTAGACTTCACTCGTCGAAGCCAGGAGAAAGCGGGCGCCTTTCGCTTTGGCCAGCCCGAGCGCCTTGTGGGTACCAAGGGCGCCCACCTTCAGCGTCTGTATTGGGTATTTGAGATAGTCTATCGGCGAAGCAGGGCTGGCGAAGTGAAGTACGTGATCCAGGTGGCCTTCTACGTAGATAAAATTCGTCACGTCGTGCTCGATAAACCGAAAGGCCGGATTGCCAATGAGATGCGCGATGTTGTCCGGTCGTCCCGTTATGAAGTTGTCCATGCAGATCACTTCGTGCCCCTCTTTGAGGAAGCGATCGCAGAGATGCGAGCCGATAAAACCAGCTCCTCCGGTAATCAACGTTCTTGGTCGATTGGATATTTGCGGCATACTACTTTTTACGCCTCTGTTCAAGGTGACTTTTTGTGAATGAAGTGACGGGGCTGATGTTCAAAACACCCGGGTCAAGCTAACAAACGGCCAATCTGGAATATAGATATTCGCGAGAAAGGGAAGAGTGTAACTATGGATCAGGCAAAGGCATGAAGAGGCTGGATTCTCCTTGAAGGTACCCGTTTGAACCTGGCTTCCAAAATATCCAGTCTGTCGTCAGGATACGGGATTGTTACCACTCTAAAAACGCAGTCGTGTTGGCTTTCGGACTGTGCGTCTTTTGTCCTGTAATTGAATCGTGTCCGGCTCCGGCGCAGAGATCATGTTGATGCAGACTCATTCAGCCAGTTGTCTTGGCACAGCATCTCCATTGGTACCAAGTATACATCATTATATTGACATAAATTTATAAATAATATATACCTGCACTATTGGTTACTTGCTCTTCTGTTGCGCCGTAGGACTATCAATTTAGTGCGCCAGGGGATTTCATTTCATTGAGGTGCAAGCGCACAAAACCCGACCTGACGGAGCAATAAAATGCATGCCGTGGATGACTCCGGAAGCAGAAAGCGCATTTGGGAATCTGCATCCTGATGGTAATTTCGAAGATAATATGAAGCGATTCGTGTGTAGTGCAGGGGGTACTGAGGAGATTGACGAAGAGGAATCACACGACTGAAGCACAGTTTTTCATCCCGTCCTAAGTCGACGAGGACTCTCGTACAACCTGATCGGAACCGTGCAATGAGGAAATTACCGTTACTGTATGCCCTTCTACTGTTTTCGCTGATCGGCACAGCCCACGCGCAAACAATCATCTCAGCGTCGGGAGACGCGTACGTCGAGGGAGGCACAAGTGCAAACACAAATTTTGGAGGAGCAACCGATCTTTACGTCAAGAATAACGGAGACGAAAGCAACCTCTCTCGTGAAGCCTATTTCCAGTTCGATCTTTCAAGCTTAACCGAGGTCGAGAGTGTCAAACTGAGACTCTACGCCCTCTCCAGCAGTGCTGCAAATCAGCCTCATCAAGCCGCCTCTGTATCCGACGACTGGACGGAGGGTTCGATAACCTGGGCCAACCGGCCCAAAGGTGGAACGGTGCTCGGGTCGTGGACTGTAGGCCCCTCACAATCGGTCGAGATCGACGTTACCTCACACGTGAGGCAGTCCATCCAGAACGATGACAACGTGCTCTCCGTTCGAGTGTATAGGCCAACACCCGCCACAGGGACGAATATCACGGCCTACGCAAGCCGGGAGCATGGAACGGCAGATTTCCGGCCAAAGCTTATCGTTAATAGAGCCCCTCGGTTTACAAGTGAACCTGAGCTCGCTGCCACCCGGGGAAAACAGTACCTGTATGAAATTATCGCCGAGGATGCGGATGGAGATGAACTCACAATTGCAGGGCCAACCCTTCCCGCATGGCTCTCACTTGTGGATCATGGCGATGGCACTGCAACACTCAGCGGTACGCCAGGTCCCGAGGACGTCGGCGATCACGACGTGGTATTGACTGTATCCGACGGGCAGGGCACTCCCGGGCAACAGGCCTTTACCGTTACAGTGGCCGAGCACAATCCCCCACAAACGGTTAATGATGAAGCTTATACCAATGAAGACACACCGGTGGACATTCCGGTCTTGGCGAACGACATCGAAACGGATCGTCCGATCGACGTGACCTCGGTGGAACTCATTTCGAGTCCGGCCAGTGGGGCTGCGGTGGTGAACCCGGCGACCGGTGTCATTACGTACACACCCGGTCTGAATTTTGCAGGTATCCTCACGTTTCACTATACGGTACGTGACGATGCAGGGGCATTGTCTGAACCGGCTGTAGTAATGGTCGTCGTCAATCCGGTGAACGACGCGCCTGTTGCGATTGATGATGCGGTGACTACACAGGAAGAGGTCCCGGTTACCATCGACGTGCTTGCGAACGACATAGACGTTGACGGCGACGAGCTGGAGGTCACTGCAATCGATGATGTCGTGGGAGGTGCAGCCACGAATCAGGGTGACGGCACTATACGTTTTGTACCTGAAGACGACTTCTTCGGAACGGCTTCCTTCACGTACACGGTGAGTGACGGAAATGGGGAGACCGACCAGGCCGAAGTGACCATTACCGTTACGAATGTTCAGGATAAACCGGTTGCGGTTAACGACGAGGCCAAAACGAGTCGGAATAAACCGATCACCATCGAAGTGCTCGCCAACGATCGTGATGCCGATGGCGATGCTTTGTCTATCGTCAGCGTAAGTGCACCCCAACACGGCGATGTCGTGGTCGTCGACAATAAAGTAGGCTATACACCTGCGGCCGGATTCATCGGAAAAGACACGTTCACCTACGTATTGACCGACGGGACGGATTCTGATCAGGCGACCGTCGTCGTCACCGTGTCTGGCTCTGATGTTGTTCCTGTGGCAAACGATGATGAGGTGACGACCGAGGAGGACGTACCGGTTAAGATCGACGTACTCGCCAATGATACCGCTGAGGAAGGCGATACGCTTACGATTAGCATCGTTAAGCAGCCGGAGCGGGGGAGCGCGGTCATCGACGATGCCGGAACCCCGGAGGACCCGACCGACGATCAGATACTCTATACGCCGGCGCAAGACTTTGCCGGTGCCGACACGTTGGCGTATAAGGTGTCAAACCAGTATGGTGATGAATCTGCGACCGCCGAAGTGATCGTCACCGTGACGCCGGTAAATGACGCGCCGTCAATGGTTGAGCTTATGAGCCCTGAACCGGGCGCCGTTTTACTCGTGGGCGGCACCCTGGACGAGCCGGTCTCTCCTGGCACCCCGTTCATTTTTGAATGGGCCGCATCAACCGATCCGGATGGTGACGAGCTTACCTATACCTGGTACCTCACGCTGGCGGATTCATTAGCGGAGAGCACGATTCTGCACAAGGTGGAGGTCGGGAATGCAACGCGAGTGGAATTGGACTACGGTACCATTGCAGGTTTGCTCGACGAGGCCGGCGTCGCCCTGGATAGCTCGATCGTGCTCTATTACATAGTCGCGGTCTCCGACGGCGAATTGTCGTCGAGCTGTGTGCCGGCCGGCATCAGCCTTACTCGTGGTGTTCTCACCGGTGTTGACGGTGCGGCCGAGCTGCCCTCAACCTTCGTGCTTGACGGGAACTATCCCAACCCATTCAATCCGACCACCACTATCCGGTTCAGCCTGCCGGTTGCAGCAACGGTCAGAGTCGACGTGTACGACGTGGCAGGTCGCAGGGTGCTTACGTTGCCTGAGAAGGAGTATGCTGCGGGTGCAAACCAGACCATCATGTTGGATGCGACTAATCTCGTTTCCGGCCTATACATCTACCGCGTCGTAGCAACCGGCGGTAGCAGCACGTTTAGTGGGACGGGTCGTATGGTAATGTTGAAATAGTGGAAGAACCGCGGAAGCGGAAATGGAACGGGGTTGATCCGAACGGATCAACCCCGTTCCGAACCAGTGTACCTGCTCGAATTATCGAGCGTAAGGTTAACGTAAAGAGGGGATAACCTAATGGTTAGCAGCGACGGATTGTGTTCCATTTCCACAGGATTCTCCACGTTTTTGTTCATGGGGGCTTCTCGCCAAATCCGTCAGGAAAAGGATATACTTTTGGCGCACAGATCATCCGGTGAACCGGACTTCTGGACACCGGCTCCTACTCCATTCTTTATACAGGAAGGCGCTTAATCTGGATTACGCCTGTTTGGCTCCGCTCGTAATCTTTGGTTCATAGTATCTCGGGCTTGTGCCCTCGCTGTATAGAAGAGACTGTTTACCAGGGAATGCCGAGGGTAAAGCGTCTTTTGATTCGGTTCTGGCCGTCGAGTGTGTTTGAGTTGAAAGGGGGAAATAGATGCGGGATCTGGGACAGACACTTGAGAGCAACCGATCAGTTAATGGTCACGTTCTTCTTCAATACCGTGGCAAGCAAACGCAAATCAGTGATGCACGTATTGCGGTCGTTCATGACTGGTTGCCCGTTTATGCCGGCGCCGAGCGAGTACTCGAACAGATTCTAACGACTGTACCTCAGGCTGATCTTTTCAGTCTGATCGATTTTTTACCGGAAAACCAACGAACGTTTTTAAACGGTAAGCAGGTCAATACTTCGTTTTTTCAGAAGCTTCCGTTTGCTCGCAGTAAGTACCGCAATTATCTGCCACTGGCGCCGTTGGCGATCGAGCAATTCGATCTCAGATCGTATGACATCGTGGTCTCTTCGAGCTACGTAGTGGCAAAAGGTGCGTTGACGGCTGCCGACCAGCTTCACATCAGCTACGTCCACAGCCCGATGCGTTATGCCTGGGACCTGCATTTTCAATACTTAAAGGATGGGAAGCTGGACCGTGGTGTAAAGGGGATGCTGGCCCGGCTCATCATGCATTACATGCGCCTGTACGACTCGGCCAGTGCAGATCGTGTAGACGTTTTTGTGGCGAACTCACGAAACGTTGCCCGTCGTATCTGGAAGACTTATCGACGTCCCTCCACCATTATTTATCCTCCGGTCGACACGGAGTCTTTCACCCTCCAGCGGGAGAAGGAGAGCTACTATGTGACGGCCTCGCGTTTGGTCCCGTACAAGCGGGTTGACCTTATCGTCGAAGCATTCTCCCAGATGCCGGATAAGGAGCTGATGGTTATCGGAGACGGGCCGGAATACAAAAAAATTGCATCCTTGGCCGGACCAAATGTGACGATGCTGGGCTATCAGCCACACGAGGTCATGAAGCATTATATGCAGCGAGCACAAGCCTTTATTTTCGCTGCGGAAGAAGATTTTGGGATTGTACCGGTAGAGGCGCAGGCCTGCGGGACGCCGGTCATCGCTTATGGGCGAGGAGGTGTGACTGAATCGGTTCTACCTGGGGAAACCGGTGTATTCTTCTACGAACAGACCACGAAGAGCTTGAAGGAAGCAGTGAGAGCATTCGAGAATATCCGGAGTCATTTTGACCCCGAACACATTCGGCGGAATGCCGAGCGGTTTTCAGTTGAGCGGTTTCGTAGAGAGTTCAGCCAGTTGATAGAACGGGAGTACAGCACCTTCCGGGCTAACGGAGCGGTTTAAATCCATGAAACCTGCTGAGGTATATATCGAGTCCGGTTTGAGCGATACCCTTGCCGGTCTTCCGGCGACTGAGCTTAGTGTGTCGCGTGTACCAAACGTCTACACGCATCGGATGTCGCCCTGGCGCTGGGGGCCGGTAGTAACCTTTCTGTGTGGAGATGTGGCCGCGCTTGGCCTCATATCAGGCATACTGTCGGTCGCTTATAACTGGAACGTGGTTTTGAAGATAGCACCCTTGTTCGGGCTACTGGGCATTGCCTTCGTATTGTCGGGCTTGTACGAAGCGTCGACCATGCATCCGGCAGAGGAGATACGGCGCGCGACCATTGTGACGAACATTTTCTTCGCTGCCTGTCTCGCATCGTTCTGGGTCGTTGATGCCACGGGTCCATTTCCTGTTCGGGCCTGGACTGTAACGTGGCTTCTGTCGGTCGTGTTGTTGCCAACCTGCCGGGCAATTTTAAGGGTACTGATTTCAAGGACTTCCTGGTGGGGAATACCCGTTGTTGTCCTCAGTGCCGGTGATGCTGGCGAGGCTGTCGTACGAACGCTGAAACGCTGGCCCGAGCTGGGCTTCAAGCCGGTCGCCCTGTTGCAGGATGATCTGCAAATGAACGAGATCGAAGGCGTACCGGTGCTTGGTAAGGTTCGTCTCGCTCCAAACATTGCTACGCGGTACCGCATTCCCTGCGCGATCATTGCTTCTCCGGGGCTCGAGCACCGGCAGCTCGTCGATCTGCTCGGGCAGTATACCAAATTTTTCAAGCGCGTCTTCGTCATACCCAGCATTCGTGGCTCATCTGCGCTCTGGAGCTCGGGCTCCTACGCCGGCTTGATGGGGTATGGTGTGCGGCACAACGTCTGGAGCAGGTGGGGGCGCTTTTCTAAACGGATCGTCGACCTCATCGGTGCAACAATCGGACTGATTGTGCTCGCACCGATTTTCGGTCTGATTGCGCTTCTCATCAAACTGGATTCCCGCGGGCCGGTCTTCTATACGCAGCTCAGGATGGGACAGGGGGGTAAGTGTTTTAACGTCTTGAAGTTCAGGACCATGTTCCAGAACGCCGACGCGATGCTCGAAGAGATTCTCCAGAACGATCCAGCATCTTATGAGGAATACGAAGTATACCGGAAGCTGCGCGACGACCCTCGAGTAACCCGTGTAGGTAAAATCCTGCGGAGATACAGTCTGGATGAGCTGCCCCAGATATTTAACGTCCTCATGGGGCACATGAGTATCGTTGGACCACGCGCCTATCTGCCCAAGGAAATCTCTCACATGGAAGGTCTTGAGCGCATTGTTTTACAAAATCGCCCTGGAATTACCGGATTGTGGCAGGTGTCCGGCAGGAATCTTTTGAGTTTTGAGGAGCGAGTGGACGTTGACGTGCATTACGTGCATCACTGGACCCCCTGGGTCGATCTGTACATCCTCGCTCGAACTATACCCGTCGTGTTGACCGGTGAGGGAGCCTGCTGAGAGTCGATGAACGAGAAGGCCTCTACCAACTCTTCCGTTTTCTTTTCACGGACGCAGGTGAACACAGAAGTAATGACCATTAACGATCGCGTTTAATATATGAGCAATCGCAGAAACCCTATCAGTAGCAGCCCGGGCGCCTTATACAGGCCAGGCAAGACCGCACCTTATCGTACCAGGAGTTACGCCTCCTCTATGGCTGATCCTTCCGGGGATACGGCGATCAATCTCAAGCAGATTTGGGAGATCATATATCGCGGCAAATGGATCATTCTGGGTGTATGCCTGCTCATTACGGGTGGTGCGGCGGTTTACACGCTAAGAATACCCCCAACGTATGAAGGTACGAGCATTGTAGCCGTCGATTCGAGAGGAACCTATATGCCGGGTATTCAGGCGCCCATCGAAGGCCGCATGGTAACGACCGAGGTGGGGGTTCTGGGTAGGTCGAGTGAGCTGGCCAATCGTGTCGCCTCGAACATTCTCAAGGCTGCGGATTCTTCTGGTGACAAGACGTTATACCCGATCGTCCTTAGCCAGCCGGGCTCTGATGTAACACTCCCGGTTGAGGACATCGCTACGAAGCTCAGCCGGCGTGTGAAATTCCTTCCGGTATCGAGCGAGAGCATGATTTACATCGTAGCGGAAAGTACCTCTCCGCAGGAAGCGGCCCAGATCGCCAACGAATATGCTACTGAATATAAAGAATATGCGCAGGAAGTAAGCCGTGCGAGTATCGTGGCTGCACGGACGTTTTTAGAGGAACAGGTTCGGCAGGTCCAACAAGAACTCAGTGCGATCGAAAATCAATACGAGAGTTTTGCCAATAGCCGACAGGTTGTAACACAGGGCGAAGCGGGGGAACGTGTCGTTGCCGAATACATCAATCTGGTCACCCAACGTGATGACAGGCAGTTTCAGCTGAAAAACGCTGAGAATGAAAAGCGGCTACTCGAAGCCGAACTGGCACGCGTTCGCCCCGATCTGGAGGGAAGGGTTGCCACGGGTTTACAGATGGAGATCGATGAGCTCCAGCGGCGGGTCGTCGACCTCAAGCTTCAGGCCGAGACGTACTACAAGGTTGATCCTTCGCTTCGGGGTAATGAAGATCGCGTCGCTGAGCTGAAACGGATCGTTGACGAGATTAACCACTGGGAGAATCGTAAGAACCAGTTAGTGCAGCAGCTGGCCGAGCAGACCCTGAGCAGCGGTGTTAGCAAGCCGGGTGGCGAACTGGACCTTGCCGCCTCCCTCACGTCGAGAATCAATGAGATCGACCTCAATATCAACCGTCTTCAATATGAAATCGATTTGCTCGAGGATCGAATAGCATCATATGGTGGAAGGTTGGGAACCATTCCCCGGCAGACCATCGAGAACGAGCAGCTACAGCGCAGGCGAGAGCTGGTGGAGAGCTGGTTCAAAATGTATCAGACGGAGCTGCAAAAATACCTCGTGGCAGAACAGTCGGACTTGGGATACGTGAGCCTGGTGCGAATGGCGTCTATCCCCGTCGCTCCGGTTCGTCCAGACGTCCAGAAAAACATTCTACTCGCGTTAATGGTGGGCCTGTTTTTCGGTACGGGGTTGGTGTTCATTACCCGGGCAGTCCGTAACCGGCTGGAAAAGCCGGAGGACGTGCAGGCGCTCGGATACGACCTCCTCGGTATCATTCCTCCGATGGAACGTGAGATAAAAACTTCGTTCCAGGGCCGTAAAGAGATTGAAGTGGGAGGGAGGAAACTGAGCACCAATTTGCTCCCATTGTTGCAGCCCTGGTCGACCATTTCGGAAAACTACCGGCTAGTCCGGACCAATCTGCAACGGGGTAAAGCGGGTGAAGCCCCTCAACTCGTGCTGGTGACCAGCCCCGAGATGTCGGATGGGAAGACGGTGAACGCGGTCAACATCGCCATCACGATGGCGCAGAGCGGATCGCGAACGCTGCTGATCGACGCGGACCTTCGACGCCCAAATGCACACCGATTGTTGGGCAGAGATAAAGGGCCGGGTCTGGCGGAAATCCTCGAGATGTCGGAAGACGAGCTGCCGGCGTTTGAACATTACAGGACCGACATCCGGCACCTCACCTTCATTCCTGCTGGTTCCTCGAATACTCCTCCGCCTGAGCTAGTCGGTTCGTCGACCATGGAGGAGCTTTTGATCAAAGCTCGTGAGGCATTCGACGTAATTGTGATCGATTCTCCTCCCGTGCTGGCTGCTACCGACGCACTTCTGCTTGCCACACGTGCGGATTCAACGATTGTGGTTGTCTCTGCCCAGCGAACAGAGCCTCGAGCCCTCCTCGCCGTGCGGACGATGCTGGAAGGCGTCGGGGTAGAGGCTATCTGGACGCTTTTGAATCGCTTCGACAGTACCAAGGCCGGATATGACAGGTACGGCCTGGGGTATGGATACAGCTACAAATACGAATACCGTGCTCCCTGACGTATCCCAGGGCAATTAATCTTGAAGGGGAGTGGACGATGGCGTCCTGCGAACATTCATTCCGGGACAGGTGAGAAAGACCCCCGAGCATGGGCTTTGTGAAAAGCCATGGTAGTTACAGGATCCTCGTTAAAACACTGATCACGAAATGAGCTCTCTTTCAAAAATCCTGGCAGTCATACTGTGTCTCGTCGTCGTTCCAGAATTGTATGCCCAGGAGCCTGGGCAACAGATACGGCTCCACGCCCGACCTGGCTACCCGACCATTACCATCTACGTGATGGGTAACGCTACAAACACGGGTATATGGCGAGTCGAACAAGACATCTCATTCATCGAACTTCTAACCGTTCTAAACGCAGCACGATCGGAGGCACAACAGATAGAAACTGAGACTCGTGTCATGCTCGATCTGTACCGGAGGGTTGGCAATGAGCGCACGTTGGTCTATCACGCACGGCTCGAAGAAGCCATCGCTCAAAACGTCGTACCTCCCGGTCTACAGAATGAAGATGTGCTCGTGGTTTCTTCTATTTCAAAGCGAAGATTTTCACTGAGGTCGGTAACCACGATTGTTGGCGCTACCTCATCTCTTGTTCTGCTGATCTTGCGACTCAGCAGGTTGTAGGACCTGACATTACATAATCCTCAGCTGGCGAAGTACCGTGAGTGGTCATAAAAAGGTTTTATATAGAAGTTACCGGAAATACTGGCATCTGATAGCCCTTGCCCTTTTGTTCTCAATGATGGCAGCCGCCTTCGAGGGGATCGGGCTCGGGTTGCTCATCCCATTCTTGAAGAACCTGTCCGGCACGGGCGGGGAAGGATTCCATACTGGCTGGCAGTTGATCGACAGTTGGCTTTTGTCCGAAGATGTACCGCTGATCACGCGACTGTATAGAATCTGCGGGTTGATCATCGTCGCCACGTTTCTTCGGGCCTTTTTCAGCTATCTGGCATCGACGGGTGGCCAGAGAGCCCGGGCGCGGGTCGTCGAAGACATGCGGATGAGGGTTGTAAATCAAATCCTTGACGTTTCCGTTCGGTTTTTTACAAAGAAACGTTCCGGCGAGATACTCAACATTTTGACCAATGAGCTCCAGAGTGTTGGTGCGGCGCTTTCCCTCGTAATGATCGAGATCACACGTGGCTCGCTGCTCCTCGTCTACGTGGTCTTTATGTTCTTGATATCGTGGCAGCTCTCTCTTCTGGTTGTCTTCTTCTTCGGCCTGCTGGCTTTTGGGCTCACGCGTATCATCACCCTCGTGCGGCAGAGCGGTAAAGAAATTCCGAAAGCAGGGGCAGCCTTCATTTCGTCGGCTTCGGAGCTCATTAACGGTATCCGAACGGTGACGGCATACGACATGAAGTCTTTCGAACGGGAGCGTATGCAAAAGGCTTCAAACCGGTATGCAGAGGCCGTTATCCGGACCGGCGAACGAAGTCATCTCGTACAGCCGATATCGGTGGCGGTCGTCGGGACCGTGCTCATCATCGTCGTCTTGCTGGCAACGCAATACTACGTATTGCCGGGCAAGCTGGATATGGCGCTTTTATTGACGTTCTTATTCGCATTGATGCGTCTCGTGCCAATCGTTCACGATTTGAATCGACAGAGGGGGCAGTGGGCAACGATCGACGCGGCGATGTCGGAAGTGGCTTCATTTATTGAGCGAAGAGATAAGCCGTATCTGAAAAATGGGACCGTGGTACTCGATAGTTTCAAAAGGGACCTGGTCTTTGAAAACGTATCCTTTGCCTACGAACCGGAAAGTCCCGTTCTACAGAATATCAACTTGCACATCCGTAAGGGTACGACTACTGCCATCGTCGGGGCTTCGGGGGCCGGGAAATCCACTCTCGTCGACCTGATCCCGCGGCTCTATGATCCTACGGAAGGCAAGATCCTGCTCGACGGAGTGGAACTGAGTGAGTACACCCTTTCTTCCCTTCGCCAAAAGATCGCTGTCGTGAGCCAGGATACGTTTCTCTTCAACGACACGGTCCGCGTGAACATTGCCTACGGCTGCCCCGGCGCCACGATGGATCAGATTCGAGAAGCGGCAGAGCGTGCTAATGCCTTGTCATTCATCGAGGAAATGCCGGAAGGGTTCGATACGATGCTCGGCGACCGCGGAATCCGGCTTTCCGGCGGTCAGCGCCAGCGGCTCGCCATTGCGCGCGCCCTGTTGCGCGATCCGGAGATTCTGATCCTCGATGAAGCCACGAGTGCACTCGACAGCGTGTCCGAGCGCCTGGTACAGCAATCACTCGACGATCTTCGGAAGGGACGGACGGTTATCGTGATTGCACATCGCCTTTCCACGGTCGAGAATGCGGATCACATCGTGGTTCTCGAAGAAGGGCGGATCGTCGAGCAGGGAACGTACGAGGAACTGCTTGAAAAGAAAGGACAGCTCTGGGAGTACCATTCGATCCAGTTCCAGCTGTCCTGATCGGGTTGCATCTGCGAAGTTTATAATCATCTGTCGTAACAAATGGCCAGTGTCTACCTCGTTTCGGCGGCGCTTGAGG
The DNA here is from genome assembly GCA_966250015.1 of uncultured bacterium. Lineage (GTDB taxonomy): Bacteria > Bacteroidota > Rhodothermia > Rhodothermales > DASSAV01 > CBINFS01. The sequence continues at coordinate 40,994 of CBINFS010000013.1, forward strand.
ATAGCGATCGGTTCCCCGCTTTCGCACTCGACGATCTCGAACGGATCAAGAGGAGTGCGGAGCGGGATAAGCACGGCGTTCACAAACTCACTGACGACCCGGAAACGGCGGACCTGATCCTTTTCGTCGAAAGGGCTCATGCGACCGGACGGTACATGGAGGCGATCAGGAGGCACCCCCTCTTAAAGAAGTATCGAGACAAATGCTTTATCTATAACTCCCGGTATTTTGGTGTGCCCTTCCTGCCCGGTGTTTACGGATGTGTTCGGAAACGGGATTTCCTTTATCCTCAGCGCATGTGCTCTGGGCATTACCTGGAGGTTTGTGAGCGTGACGAGCTGGAATATCAGGAGCCTCTTCCGAATCCGCCGTATCTGTACTCGTTCGTTGGAGCCGTGAATACCTGGCCTTCAGTCCGCGCTCCACTTTCACGGCTGTCTCATCCACGTGGATACTTCGTCGACACGTCCGAGGAACGGAAAAGACTGGAAGCGGAGGGAGTACACGCGGACAAGACCTGGTATACACAACGGTACGTTGACGTTGTAAGGAAGAGCAAATTCGTTCTGTGCCCCAGAGGAGATGCCGTGGGTAGCATGAGGCTTTTCGAGAGCATGAAAATGGGGCGTGCTCCCGTCATTATTGCCGACCAATGGGTCAACCCCAGAGGGCCTGATTGGGAGTCTTTCAGTATTCGGATACGGGAGAAGGATATCCCAACCATCCCGAGAGTGCTCGAGGAGATGGAAGATCGGGCGCTTGAGATGGGAATCGTTGCTCGGAAGGTCTGGGAGGAGTGGTTTTCCGAGGAGGTGTCTTTTCACTGGGCAGTGGAATGGTGCCTCGAGATCATGGAAAAGCGGAAGGTACCCGAGTCCATCATGCGTTTTGCCGTTCCTCTGGGATTATTGATGCCGTTCCACCTGAGGCGTTATTTGGGCACCCGCGTTCACCTTTATAAAACACAGGGGAAGCTCATTCTGTAATGACCGTCCCGGCATTAGGCATTTCGGGATTCATTCTCGATCTCAGATTCGATGGAACGTACAGCTGAAAGCGTAGCCCCTGTTACCGGAATCAAAGGTGTTTGGACCGGCACCTCTGAAGGTGGCGTTCTTCCGTTCGTGTCGGTCATCATCCCGGTATACAACGATCCCGTACGGCTGAACGTTTGCCTGAATTCCCTCCGGCGTCAGAGCTATCCTGCCGAACGTTTTGAGGTGATCGTGGTGGACAATGGCTCAAAGACGCCCATTGAACCCGGTGCGGCCATGGCTCCTCACTGGCGAGTGATCAAGGAAGGCAGACCCGGGTCTTTTGCCGCACGGAACGCTGGTATTGCGGCGGCGGCCGGATCTGTGCTTGCCTTTACCGATTCGGACTGTATTCCTGAGCCCGACTGGCTCGAGAAAGGAGTGGCTCAGCTGCTGCAACATCCTGACTGTGGGCTGATCGCAGGCAGGGTTGAAGTCTTCCCGCGAAAACCAAACCATCCGAAAGGCAGTGAGCTTTACGACATGCTCTTTTACCTGGATCAGGAGGCTGCCGTAAAGAGGCAGCATTACGGGGCAACGGCAAATTTATTCGTTCACCGTTCCGTTATTGAGAAAGTGGGTGCGTTCAACCCCGACTTCAAGTCAACCGGTGACAGTGAATGGGGTAAACGAGTTTACGAAAACGGCTTTTATCAGGTTTATGCTGGTGATGCGGCCATCAGGCATCCAGCGCGCAGCTCGCTCTGGGATCTGATCCGAAAGACGATTAGGATAACCGGCGGGCACTACGACATGAAAGTCAATCGGAACCCCGGCTTGTCGAAATGGAAAATCCTGCGGGACGATTTTCGTATGTGGGTTCCACCGGTAAAGAATATGCTCTGGGCGATTGGCGGTAGCAGGGCGAAGTCGGCGGGATCCATTGGTAGCCGATTAGCTGTCGCTTTCATCATACTCGTTCTCCACTATTGCCGTCGTATTGAATTGATTCGGCTTGTGCTGGGAGGGGAATCCAAAAATTACTGACACCCCTTTCACCAAGTACGAGCTTTATAATAGACCAATCGCATGAAACCTCCGATTTTTATCGTTGGAGCCAATCGTTCGGGTACCACGTTATTGAGGCTCATTTTGAATGCACATTCGAACATTGCCATTCCAGAGGAGCTTCAGTATTTGCAGTCGAGGCCGGCGGGAATACCGATCGAACAGTGGCGAAATCCCGGGATCGATAAGGACCGGTATTTCCGATACGTTACCCGCACCCTGAAGCAACGCGAGGCCATGTTGCCCGGCCTGGACATTGACGCCTTGAGGGATGAAATTCTTCAGACCGGGCAGGGCGACTTCAGAACGCCCTACGTCGTGATGCTCGAGAACTGGATGCGGCTCCAGGGGAAAAAACGATTCGGCGAAAAAACTCCCGGTAATCTATTCTACGCGGATATTTTGCAGGAGTGGTTTCCCGGCGCCAAATTCATCTACGTCGTGCGCGATCCAAGGGCAGGGGTAAGCTCGATGATGGAGACTTCCTTTTTCCCAGGTGATCTCGTTTTCAACGCGATGAGCAGGCGTAAATTTGCTACCGAGGGACGCAACCGGCTCGAGCGTGCCGTACCGACCGATCAGAGGGTCACGATCAGATTCGAGGATCTCGTCAACAAACCGGAGGAGACGGTAAAAGCACTTTGCGAGTTCATCGAAGAGGAGTTTGAGCCGGAAATGCTGCGATTTCACAAGAACGCCAGCAAGTTCATGAGCCCTCAGGCATCCAGCGATTTCAATGCGGCGGCGACCCGGCCGATTGCACCGCAAATAGCCGAGAAATGGCGGCAGAAGCTCAACCGACACCAGATCGCCATTATCGAGCACATCTGCGCGGGTGAAATGCAGGAATTCGGATACGAACCGGACGGCTATCCGCTACGCCTGAGGGACAGGGCAGAGATCATGGTCAAGACGTTGTACTGGAACGTCCAATGCTGGCGCATGCGTAAAGCCCGTCACTACATAATCCGGTACAAGATGTTTTCAGGATTGCGTAATCGGTCGAAGAAATTCCTTCGAGCTCTGGCAAAGCCGACCACCACGTTTGGCTACGAGCCCTCATCAAAATAGGGCAACTTGGGATTGAATGACAGCCTCATTCAACCCCTTTCCATCACTTCACCAGCAGCATTCTGATCGTTTCGACGTAGGAACCCGCCTGGATCCGGCAAATGTACAGCCCGGACGAAACCGAAGACCCTGCGTCGGATTGTCCATTCCAGACCACGGTATACTTTCCGGCGTCCTGGCTCGCGTGTACCAGCGAAGCCACTCGCTGGCCCAGCGTATTGAAGACCTCAAGTTTAACGTCCGCCGGTTCGGCGAGCTGGTAGACGATCTGTGTTTCGGAGTTGAACGGGTTCGGATAGTTGGGTTGCAGGGTAAAGGTCGTTGGAATGATTTCGTCGCCAGACCAGAAAAGAGTCTGGGAGGCCTCCTCGTTGTAGAAGCCTTCACCTTGTATCTCGATTGCCGATTCGTCGGCGAGGGGTTCGAGAACGAGTGTGGCGACGTTTCCCGACGAGATCGGTGTTGTTCCCATCAGTCCTACGTACAGGTTACCTTCCCTGATCGTAGTTGCCATTTCCCAGCCTTCCGGCAGGTCGGTCACAACGTCGCTCACCCGTACGATCGTCGAATCGAAACGGAGGCCGAGCTGAAGGGCAGTAACCGATCCCTTTACCGAACTGAGCGTTACGGGCAAACGAATCAAGTCGCCTTCCCGTGCATACTCTCCGATGTCGAGTGTGGCTGATGGATTGTCCGCCTTTTGGGTTTTGTCAAGGCAGCCCTCCTGAACGGGCAGGCAATCGATGAGGCCGAGTTTGTATTGTTTTATGAGCGCGGCATCGTACACGGTGAGTCTTCCGTCTCCGGAAACGTCCGAACCTGCGGCGAGGCTCCCCTTACCAACACCGTGTAACAGCAGGGTGGCGTCCTCCGCTGTCAGTACCCCGTCTCCGGACACGTCGCCCGGCACCTCGGCCGTTGCCGCCTTACCGGCCAGTGTAGTCTCAGGTGTTATGTCGCCCGAGCTGACGACTGCGGCGGAATACCCGCGCGATGCAGCGAGGGCAACGGCCATCGCAGTTCCCATTTCATTGTATCCCGCCTGCGTATAGTGCAGGCCGGTCCCGTCGTTGGCCATCATTCCGCGTGCCGGGAAGGTGATCGCCTGGTTGAACCCCGTTACGACACCGGGCTCACCTTCAGCCACGATCTCAGCCTGGGCAGCCCTCACGTCGGCGTACCCAACGTCGCCGAGTATCGTATTCGTTCCGATTTCGGAGAGGACCAGCCGGAAGTTTTTCCATCCCTGATTCCTGAAGGTGGCGATCGTCGTCTTGAATGCCGCTTTATAGTCGGCCTTTGAAAAGTTCCTGGGAAGGTTTTCCTGGATAGCTTTTCCGTCCCTTTCACCCTGTACCCAGAGTACGGCGACGTCGGCCTGCGCGCCAGTCCGCGCATTCAGTTGATGGCCGGCGGCTATGGCATTGTCAAGCAGCACGCCATTCTCCCAGTTGTTGGTTGCATTGATGAGCCGGCTGTTTGGGGTGCCGCCGACTGCGGTTGCAACGAAGGCTGAGGTGCGCCCGGTCAGCTCGTACCACTTTTTGGCAAAGGCCGGCCACGCCGAACCGGTCGAAGCATTCCCTACCGGGTCGTCGAGTGGGACGAAGGTATCGGTCCCGGGGATGTACTCGAAAGCCGTCCCGGGCGGTGGATCGGGCGACAGGCTTTGATCTCCGATACCCTGCGCATTGGACTGGCCTGCGATGATGAAAATGTCATCTACGGCAAAAGACGGGGTATCACTAATGATCAACTTCGGTCGATACGCCGGATTGCTGTGCTGACGGCTGGCGTAGATAACCGCATCGCTAGCACCACCTTGAGTGGTCTTGACAATGTGTAAGGAAAGTACGCCATCCCCCTGTTTCGCCTGAACGGCAGCAACCGTCACGTCGAGTTCAATGTATTGGCCGGAGACAACCGTCCAATTAGCCGTCACCTGGGTGGAGGAGGCGGGTTTGTTATTCCAGGTGATGGTGTTCTCCTGCCACGAGTCGTTCGTCACAAGTGTGGCGCGGTGGACCTGCCCGGGATTACCGACGTAAATTGGGTAGAGCCGCAACTTCGCATTTCCAATCTGAGGAACAGAAGAAAGGTTGAACTTCAGGAACACCTCACGTGTGTTGTCGGCGATCTTGTCGTTCTTGACGTAGAGCTCTTCCGAGGTCCCAAAGTTGGTATTGGCGTGGGTGCCACCCCGCACGTAGGCGTCGGCTGAGGCGACGATCTCTCCACCGCCTCCGGAGGCCGGGTTGACCTGCACTGAGACGGTCGCTTGGTTTGAGACGGCTCCGTCATCGTCGCGCACGGTGTAGGTGAAGCTGTCGCTGCCGGTGAATCCCGCCGCCGGCGTGTAGGTGATCGCCCCCGTCGTCGGGTTGACCGTCGTCGAGCCGTGGTCGGCCTGGTCGACGACCGTCACCGTCGAAGGCACGAGCGTGCCGTCGGAGTCGCTGTCGTTGTTGAGCACCGGGATGACGACCTGGACGCCCTCGGTCGTCGTTGCGTTGTCGTTCTGGGCTACCGGCGGGTTGTTCGGCGGTCCGCCGCCGCCGTCGTCGATGATGAGCACCGGACGGAAGGCCGCCGTTGCGTGTTCGCGGCTGGCATAGGTGACCACGTCGCCGCCACCCCCCTGGGTGACCTTCACGACGCGGATCGAGAGCAGGTCGTCCGTCGAGGCAGCCTGCTGGGCGGCAGCCGTCACGTCGATCTCGACGGCCTGTCCGGCCACCACCGTGAAGTCCGAGCCGAGCTGGCTCGACGAGGACGGTTTGTTGTTCCAGGTGATGGTGTTCTCCTGCCACGAGTCGTTCGTGACGAGCAGGGCGCGGTGGACCTGGCCGGGATCGCCTATCCCGACCGGATAGAGGCGCACCTTCGCGCTGCCGATCTGTGAGACCGAGGAGAGGTTGAACTTGAAGAAGGCCTCCCGGGTGTTGTTGGCGGTCTTGTCGTTCTTGACGAAGAGCTCGGTCTCCGAGCCGAAGTTCGTGTTGGCATAGGTGCCGCCTCGCACGTAGGCGTCGGCCGAAGCAACGATTTGACTACCACCGGAGGCCGGGTTGACCTGTACTGAGACGGTCGCTTGGTTTGAGACGGCTCCGTCATCGTCGCGCACGGTGTAGGTGAAGCTGTCGCTGCCGGTGAATCCCGCCGCCGGCGTGTAGGTGATCGCCCCCGTCGTCGGGTTGACCGTCGTCGAGCCGTGGTCGGCCTGGTCGACGACCGTCACCGTCGAAGGCACGAGCGTGCCGTCGGAGTCGCTGTCGTTGTTGAGCACCGGGATGACGACCTGGACGCCCTCGGTCGTCGTTGCGTTGTCGTTCTGGGCTACCGGCGGGTTGTTCGGCGGTCCGCCGCCGCCGTCGTCGATGATGAGCACCGGACGGAAGGCCGCCGTTGCGTGTTCGCGGCTGGCATAGGTGACCACGTCGCCGCCACCCCCCTGGGTGACCTTCACGACGCGGATCGAGAGCAGGTCGTCCGTCGAGGCAGCCTGCTGGGCGGCAGCCGTCACGTCGATCTCGACGGCCTGTCCGGCCACCACCGTGAAGTCCGAGCCGAGCTGGCTCGACGAGGACGGTTTGTTGTTCCAGGTGATGGTGTTCTCCTGCCACGAGTCGTTCGTGACGAGCAGGGCGCGGTGGACCTGGCCGGGATCGCCTATCCCGACCGGATAGAGGCGCACCTTCGCGCTGCCGATCTGTGAGACCGAGGAGAGGTTGAACTTGAAGAAGGCCTCCCGGGTGTTGTTGGCGGTCTTGTCGTTCTTGACGAAGAGCTCGGTCTCCGAGCCGAAGTTCGTGTTGGCATAGGTGCCGCCTCGCACATAAGCGTCGGCTGAGGCGACTATTGAGGACGGTCCCGCTAAAGTGTCAAAATCGCCCGCAGGATTCACCGTTATGACGAAGTTCTGGAAGGCGTAGTCGTCGGGCCGGTCGGTTGCCCGCAAAACGACTGTGTGATCGCCTACGTCTTCACTTCCCGGCGTGCCTTCGAGCAACCCGCTTCCGTCCAGGTTATCGGTAAACGACAGCCAGGAGGGTATCGTCGGCGCCGTCAACGTGATTGCATCCAGCTCGGCGTCGACCGCCGTGACGACGTAGCTGTATGGTTCTCCTTCAATGGCATCGGTGACCGGCGTGCTTGTGAATTGCGGCAGCTCATTGGCTTCAGGGTTAACGGTCACCGTTACGGTCGCTTCGTTTGAGACTGCCGCGGAGTCGTCGGCCACCGTGTAAGTGAAGCTGTCACTACCGACGAAACCAGGCGCCGGGGTGTAGGTGACCTCGCCCGTTGAGGGATCTACGGACGTCGAACCATTGGCCGGGTCCGCGACAACCATAACCGAAGTCGGGTCGAGTGTACCGTCGGGATCGCTATCATTTTCGAGTACGTCGATCGTTACGGGCAGATTCTCGATGGTATCTGTGCTGTCGTTTTGAGCGATGGGAGGAATGTTCGGTGGTGGAGTGCTTTCCTCGATGATTAAGCTTGGCGCTATTCCCGAGTCGCCGTTCTCACGGCTGGCGTAAGCGACCACGTCGCCGCCACCTCCCTGACCAACCTTAACGACGCGGATCGAGAGTAGCCCGTCACTCGATGCCGCCTGGATGGCGGCGGCCGTCACGTTGATTTCAATGGCCTGTCCGGCGACTACCGTGAAGTCCGAGCCAAGCTGACCGGACGACGAGGGTTTATTATTCCAGGTGATGGTGTTCTCCTCCCACGAATCGTCGCTAACGAGTGTGGCGCGGTGAACCTGTCCCGGGTCCCCGACGATGGCCGGATAAATGCGAAACGTTGCACTTTCGATCTGTGGGTACGAGGAGAGGTCGAACTTGAAAAAAGCCTCACGGGAATTGCCGGAGTATCGGTCGTTCTTGACGTAAAGCTCACTTTCCGAGCCGAAGTTTGAATTGGCGTGGCTGCCGTCGCGCACGTAGGCGTCAGCCGAGGCAGTGATCGTAACCGTCTGTGCACTGGCTACTTCTATACAGCAAACAGTTAAAAATAAAAATAACAAGAAGAAAGTAGCTGTTCGCATGAGTGTACGTTAGGGCAATTTTGACGGTTTTGTAAGCACCGCGCGAGTGTATTGAAATAGGAGTTGTAAATCTGAAACCTATTTAGAAAAGAATCACTTAGCCATTGTCGTTATTTGGCTCAACGTTTCTAAGCCCGCGGCTAAGGAGAAGTATAGAAAAGACATGCAGGGTGGTAAGTTACCCCGGACTTTAGATTTGAACAGCTGAGTGGAAGGGGAAATCTAATCCAAAAGTATTGACCCAGTCAGCCTTCAGGCTCAGCGTCGTGGTGAGGAGAAGACGTGCGTTTGTACAGGTCGTGATTGGTAGTTTATTCCCCCAGATTTACAGGCTGGTAAGTGCGTTATGGACAAAGTATGGGTATGAAAATCATTGCCTGTGGTTCGCCATATGGGAAGGGAGGTATTGGTCGTCACTTTGCTCAGATCGTCGAAGAAGCCAGGGAGAAGGGGCATCTGCAACACTATTATACTCCTATCATAAAGCCGGATGACGGCCAGTACGGTACGCGTATTCCTTTGAGGGAATTCGACTGGATCCGGCACTACACTCCCGTCCGATTCAGTCAGAGTTGGTTGAGTGTGGCAAAGGGCGAGATTTTCGACCGCAAGGTAGCGTCAAAGCTTAACGAGCCGGCCGGGGTACTGGTAGGATTCGTCGGGAAGACGCTTCACAGTTTTGAGAAGGCAAAACGGCTGGGGTTCGGCAAACTCGAGCTAATCGCTACGAACAGCCACGTCAATAATCTAATGCGCTTGCACAAGCGGGCGGGGCGGGAAACCGGGATTCACGATAGCTGGCTAAATGAGGTCCAGCGGCGAAAGACCATCAAAGAGTACGAATTGGCGGACGTAATCCGTGTCCATTCCGAGTACGTCCGCCAGACGTTTATCGAAGAAGGAGTGCCTGAGCAGAAGCTTGAACGGATGTACCTCACGGTACACCCCAGATTCAAGCCGCCAGACGGTCGTCCAGATGATGGTGTTTTTCGGGTGGTTTACGTTGGGAGGGTCGAGGCCACGAAGGGGATACCTCTTTTGATCGAGGCCTTTTCGCGCCTGTCCGTCAGTCCCGCCGAGCTCATCCTCGTTGGAGGCTGGTCCACGCGGGCAATGAGACGATACATGGAGGAGCGGATGAGTCGCGACCCGAGGATTCGTCTGGCACCGGGCGACCCGCTACCAATCTTGCACCAGGCCGACGTTTTTGTTCACCCGTCTTACGAGGATGGATTTGCATACGCACCCTTCGAGGCGCTTGCCTGTGGCGTACCCGTGATCGTCACGGAAGATACGGGAATGAAAGAGTACGTCGAGGAGGGGGTTAACGGATTCATCGTGCCGACGGGCAACTGGAAGGCCATTCACGAGCGCCTCGAGTACGTTGCTCGTCATCCAATTTCACAATCGTTTACTCTCACCAATGCATCTTAACGTGGGAAATAATCAGGCTTTACTGGATCGCGATTACGATAAGGAGAGTTTGGTACACGCTCCTTTTCGGGTCTTTTTCGGGCATCATAAATGTGCCACGGGATGGATTGACGGGGTGCTGAGGGAAATTTGTTTTCACATGGGCATCCGTTTCAAGATCGTTCACCTTCCCGTGCATTTTCTGCACGCGGGTTCGCTCGGCAATCTAGTCAGGCAAGAGCGAATTGGGTTCCTGGCCTACACCAATGCCGAACGAATCCATACCCTCGACCTTCCCCCCTTCAAGGGATTCCACGTTGTGCGCGATCCTCGAGACGTGATCGTGTCCGCTTACTTCTCGCACCTCTACAGCCATAGCTCGAAGGGATGGCCGGAGCTCGAGGCGCACCGAAAAGAGCTACAACAGCTTTCGAAAGAGGAAGGTCTGTTTTGCGAAATGGAGTTCTCCCGGCCCGAAATGGAGCAGATGTACGATTGGGACTACGAGCAGGAGAACGTCCTGGAGCTGAAGATGGAGGAGTTGACCGGTGATCCCATAAACGGGTTCATTCGGATCGTTCGATTCCTCGATCTGCTAGACGAGAGGGAGCACGGCGGCCTGCAGCGGGCATTGTTGACGGTCAATCTGAAAATGAACCGGCTGAACCAGAAAGGCAGACGGTTCATGCCGGGTAATTTGCCCATGTTTCCCGTTCCCCAGCGGAGTGTTCCGCTCATTCCCCTCCACGATTTGGTGACCATCCTTGAAAAGAAAAGCTTTTCACGGCTCGCCGGGGGACGGAAGCGTGGTCAGGAGAACGTGAAGAGCCACTACAGGAAAGGAGTACCCGGAGACTGGAAGAACCATTTCACGGAGGCCCACATTCGCCATTTTAAGGAATCCTACAACCATGTTCTCGTCAAGCTGGGATACGAGACCGACGCAAACTGGTAGTCAATAGTCGGAGTAACCGAGCTCAGCGGCTCTGACGCCATCCCCGGACGGGTTATTTGTTCAGGAAATCTATGATTGTAGGACATTACGCTCCCATGATCTGGGCGCAAGGAGGTATAGCGAACTACGTTAGCCGGCTGGGAGCCGTCCAGACCGCGTTGGGGCATACTGTGTATTACTTTGGCAACCAGGATGCTACCGGGGTAAAGTCGGATTCGTACATCGAGGTAAGGAACTCAGAAGAGTTGTTCAAGCATGCGCGGGTCCTGGGGCTCGACGTCTTACATCTCCACAAACCGGTCGACGTTCTGCCCGAAGATCGCGTGCCGGTCGTCCGAACCTTCCATGGTCACCAGGGATCGTGCCCGAGTGGGACTCGGTATCTATCTCGCTCCGGAATGCCATGTAATCGGGCATACAGTGTGTTTGGTTGCCTCTGGGGACACTACGTCGATCGCTGTGGGAGCCGGCATCCGGCGCGCGTGAAGGAGCACTTCACGCGTTTGCACCACGAAATGCGGCAGGCTTCCCTCGTCCCCACCTATACGGTGAGCCAATATCTGTACCATCAGATGGTCCGTTCCGGGTGCTCTTCGGAACTCTTGCATACCATTTTGTCGCCTGCACCGGAGGTAACCCATCCCTACCGGCCTCCCGAACCGGGAGGCGTTTCCCATTTTGTCTTTCTTGGCCGTCTCGTACCACAAAAGGGGCTGTCCTGGCTGCTTCGCGCGATCGGCAAGGTTTCTCGGCCTGTTCATCTCGACGTGGCTGGAGACGGATATGAACGAGACGAATCGCAACGTTTGGCCGAACGTCTCGGCATCGCGGACCGAGTGACGTTTCACGGATGGGTGGAGCAAAGCGTGGTATCAAGGCTCATTTTGAATGCAAGGGCTGTCATTTTTCCTTCGGTCTGGCAGGAGCCGGCCGGGCTCGTCAGTCTGGAAGCCGCAGCTCACGGGCGTGCCGTTATCGCCAGCCGTGTGGGTGGCATACCCGAATATGCGACAGAAGAGTATGCCTTGCTGGTAGAACCGAACGACGTCGACGGGCTCGCCGATTGCATCGATCGCCTGGCTTCCGACGTTCAGCTTGCCGAACACTTGGGTCGAAACGGGATGGAGCTGATGGGTAAGCGATTCAGTATGGCAGGCTTTATGGATCAGCTGGAGGCATTTTACAACCGTGCCATCATGAGGGTCAACAACGCGCCTCTGGAGAGCCGAGGCGTCTCGTAGACGACGAGCCACTGTACCAATTCGAACTTACAACGAACAACGTCATGAGCATATCAACCGCCGTCATACTAGGTTCACCGAGATCGGGCACGACGTTTTTGATGCACGTCCTGAACGGGTTGCCTGATTCGGAATGTATGGTAGGTACGCTGCTGCCGGTAGCCATTCCTCACGTGGTCAACCAGGATATTCCTCGGGACGTCTACGAGGCGCTCGCTGTCGGCTTTGAGCGATCACTGGATGCTTACCTGCACTCGGCCCGCTTTTACTCGAGGGGGGCAGCCTTGCAGAAGTGGGGAGCGGCGCCGACCGGTCTGCGAGGTCTGATCGATGCGTTTAAAGGCAACCGCAAGGGCATCCAGCGATTAATCTATAAAGAGCCTTTTCTCAGTCTGGCGCCGGATTTTACCTACCAGGCACTTCCGGAGGCGCGCATCATCCACATTTATCGGGACGGGCGAGACGTTGCCAACTCGCTGGTGCGTAGTTACGACGTCCTTTCGAATGAGCGGTTGACGAATCTTCTTGGCTCGGAGATGAGATTGGGGCGCAGCTACGACGGTGTGCATTACGTGCCTTGGTGGGTCGAAGCCGGAAAAGATGACGAGTTCATGGCAGGATCACCATATGTGCGTGCCATCTGGATGTGGAAGTACATGGTTCGGCGTTGCCACGATTTCTTCTCTCGGCCGGAGATCGAACAGAGTGGCCGTGTGATGCTTCTGCGGTACGAGGACCTGATGCGACAGCCTGAAAAGTACGGCAAAGCCGTTTTGGACCACCTTGGAGCCAAACCGAGCAAACACTTCTGGAAAAGGCTACGATCGGCGCACGCTGATTCGATCGGCAAATACCGAAAACGCGACAAAGCGGAGGTCGAGGCAGCGGAGCGTATAGCAGGGGAAGAGTTGCGTCTGTACGGCTATACCCTGTCTTCGAGCACTGCTGAAACTGTCTCGGCATAATCGGCGCAGTCTAGTGATGAAGGTACACCTCGTTTTTCCGGTATTACCGCCCATTCTGGACGGCATTGGCGATTACACGAGCCGCCTGGCAGGCAGCCTGGCGGAGCACACCAGTGTGACTATCCTTACCGGGCAGGGGCCTTTTGATCCCATTGAAGGTGTACGGATAGTGCAGGCTTTCTCGATGGACGCGCCGCTCGCTCTGCACCGGCTACACGATCAAATTGTGCAGGATGCGCCGGACTGGTTGATTGTGCAGTACAACCCGTTCAGCTATGGCCGCTGGGGGTTCAATCCGGCGTTACCGGCCATGCTTCAAAAGTTGAGGAAAACGGCGGCGGGGACACGCATTGCGCTCATGGTCCATGAGCCGTTCATGCCCGTTGAATCCGTCCGGATGGCGGTGATGACGACCTGGCAACGCTGGCAGCTGTGGAGACTCGGGCACGGTGCCGACCTGGTTTTCTTCGCTATCGAGCCGTGGGTCGAACGCTTTCGCGCCTGGTTTGCCGATAAGCCTGTTTTTCACCTGCCGGTGAGCTCCAATATTCCTCATGTACCCATTACTCGAAACGAGGCGAGGCGCCGGATTGGTGTTGACGAAGACACTTTTGTGCTGGGCGTCTTCGGCAGCGCCCATCCTTCACGATTGCTCAATTTTATAAAGACGGCTTCAGAAGCAGTAAGGGCAATCCGCGAGCGAATGTGCCTGCTTTATATCGGGCCGGCGGGAAACCGCGTCAGGGAAATATTAGGCGACATTCGAGTGTTTGATGCCGGTCCGCTTCCTCCTGAGGATGTGTCGAAGCACTTTGCTGCTATGGATCTTTATCTGGCGCCGTTTCGAAAGGGGGTTTCTACACGGCGGGGCTCATTTATGGTAGGTCTTCAACACGAGATTGCGACGGTCAGCACGTACGGGATCCAGACCGACGCTGAGCTTTATGACCAGCACGGTAAGGCATTTTTGCTCTCGGCATTTAATGATGAGGCCGGATTCAGGCAAAACGTGCTGGAACTGGTAGAAGACGCTCGACGTCGCAATCAAATAGCCGCAAATGGCCAGGATTACTTCAATACCCGGTTCAGTTGGGAATGTGTGACGGATTCACTATTGAGGCGAATGGCGGAAGTGGACGGAAAATCATTCGGGGTTTCCTCCTTGTCCGGCTCTGAACGTGTAAGCGCGGATTCCATTAGCCAACGGTCGATCGTATAGACAGATGAGTGTAAGACTCCAGAGCAGTTTACAGGCTGACACGCAGGCGGTCCTTCTGGCAACCGGAATTACGCTTGTATCGATTGGTCTTTTCGTCTTGCTGGCCTGGGGGCAGCAGGTTCACATCCTATTGTATTTGTATCCGGTTGCCGTACTGGCCGCAGGAGGATTTTTCTACACGACGCGCCCCAGTCTATACGTGTCGTTCGCTCTGTGGATCTGGTTTCTGACTCCGTTCGTCCGGCGCGTTCTGGACTACCAGATGGGTGTCCATTCCTCCGTGAGCCTGGTCATGTTGACCCCGTATCTGCTGTCCGCTTATTCCTTCTTCACGTTTCTTCGCTACGGGAAGTACCTGCGCCTGAGATCTTTTTTTCCCTTCACGCTGGCTATGCTGGGCGTGCTGTACGGTTATGTGATAGGGATCATCAAATCCGGATTTTTCAGCCCCACCTTTGACTTGCTGGAATGGATGCTTCCAATTCTGTTTGGTTTTCATCTGGCGGTTTACTGGCGAGAGTACCCGGCGCTGCGTGCGATTGTGCGAAAAACCTTTATCTGGGGTGTGCTGGTGATGGGGACGTACGGATTGATTCAGTACGTCTATCCACCGGCATGGGACATGTTCTGGCTCGTTCAGTCCGGGATGACCAGCTCGATGGGGCGTCCGGAGGCATTCAGCTTTCGCGTGTTTAGCACGTTGAATTCGACCGGTCCGTTTGCCATGGTGCTCATGGCCGGCCTGCTTATTCTTTTTGACGGGAGCGGGCCTCTCGCCCGGGTGGCCGCTGTACCCGGGTACGTGAGCTTTTTGCTCACGCTCGTTCGTGGCGCGTGGGGCGGATGGGCGCTCGGCCTCGGATTTCTGATTTTGCGATTGCGGAATCAGCTGCGGATGCGCCTGATTGTGATTCTCGGAGTAGGCATAGTTTTGAGCCTGCCCTTATTGCTTTATCCGCCGATTGCTCAACGTGTGGGAGGGCGCGTCAACACACTCAGTAGCATTGAGCAAGACAACAGTCTGCGTGCCAGACAGGGATTGTATCGCAGCGCTACGGGGAGGGCATTGCTGAACCCGATAGGGGAAGGACTCGGCAGCCTGGGCAGAGCGGCCAAACTGAGTGAGGGACAGACCAACACGTTTGACAGTGGCGTATTGGCCATACCGATGACTCTGGGGTGGCCCGGGACGCTCCTTTACGGATGGGGCCTGTATCTGCTCGTACGAAGCTTGTTTGGTATTCGGGAAGAGCGAACCGATCAGTTTGCTGTGGTAGCCGCCGGTATTGCCTTGTCTTACATCGTCCTCTTGTTGTTCGCGAATCAGATGCTGGGACTCAAAGGCGTGATTGTATGGTCTTTTATCAGCCTTGCAATCATCGCTCAATGGTTCCACGACGACGCAAGGTACAACCCACGGTATTGAGGGAGGCGTTTTTCGTACGTGCGAAGACGCCAGGGGAGTTAAGTGAAGCATTTGCGGGTTTGAACCTTGAAGATAGCGATATACCATACCACTCTTCCTGAACCGGATCGAAAGCCGGGCGGGGTTGAAGTGAGCGTCCATCGCCTGGCGAACGAGCTGGCCGTATCGAACGACGTGACCGTGTTCAGCCTGACAAGCTGCCCGGCTGACGCACGGTACCGTCACGTTCGGCTATTTCCCCGCCATCCCTGGCTATGTCGCAACCGTGCCGCGCGCCTCTTCCTGCTCCCGTTTCTACTGAACGGGTTGTCGTTCACCGAATATGACGTGTTGCATTTACACGGGGATGACTGGTTCTACTTTCGGCGTCAGGTTCCAACCGTGCGGACCATGCACGGCTCCGCTTTGGGCGAGGCACGATCGGCTACGTCGTGGAAGCGTAGGCTGATCCAATATTGCATTTATCCGTTGGAGCACCTCGCTGCGCGTCTGGCGACCGTCACGATGGCGGTTGGTCCGGCGACTGCCAACCTGTACGGGGTGAATCACGTCACTGCTCCCGTTCCGGACCTGCGCCACTGCCATCCGGGTGAAAAAACCGCTCAACCAACCGTCCTGTTTGTCGGTACGTGGGAAGGAAGGAAACGGGGATCATTTCTGTTCGACGTGTTCACGCGGGAGGTAGTGCGCCGCGTACCCGATGCCGTCCTGTACATGGTTAGTGACTACTGCCGGGCTGCGCAAAACGTTGAATACGTACGGTTTCCCAGCGACGAAGAGCTGGCTGCGCTTTACCGGAAGGCGTGGGTTTTTGCCTATCCAAGCACCTATGAAGGATTTGGTCTTTCGTACGTGGAAGCGATGGCCAGCGGAACGGCCGTTCTATGCACTCCGAACGACGGCGCCCGGTACGTTCTGGATGAAAGCAAATACGGGGTGCTCGCCTCGGATAACGAGTTTGCAGACCAGCTCATTAGCCTGCTGACCCATCCCGAAAAAAGGGTTGAGTTGGAACGGAAAGGACCCCTTCGGGCGCGGTTGTTTGCCCCCGAATCCATAGCAGCCCAACACCGCGAGCTGTACCGCGAAGCGATTGCCCTGCGGCATCAAAAGCGTGTTGCCATCAAACACCAGGTTTTATCGTCACATGAATGATTCGGCCAAAATAAACCTCATCTACATCGCAAGTATCGGTCGTAGTGGATCCACCCTCCTGGAATCCATGCTAGGGGCGCATTCTCTCATTGCCACAATGGGTGAGCTGCACATCTGGCCGCATGAGCTCCGACAAAACGGTGTTCGTCCCTGTAGCTGCGGTGAATACGTGCAGACCTGTCCCTTCTGGAGTGAAATGCGCAGAAGGGTGGACCCGCTGAAACAGGAAGGTCCCGGCCTTGATTACTTTCGCGAAAAACACAACGCAGGCCATACGCTCCGGCTACGAAGGCTGGGGGGCTTCAGGACGGGGAAACCAATGTCCGCCGAAGAAGCGGCAGACATCGAGCGCTACGGAAAGAACAATGACGAGGTGTTCAGGGCATTCCTGGACGTTTCCGAGGAAATGCTCGGAGACCGTCCCGAATGGATCGTCGACGCGTCGAAGGATCCGTATCGGCTGTTGTGGCTACACCTGTCCGGATTGTTCAACATCAAAGTGATCCACCTGGTCAAAAACCCGCGTGCTTTTGTTTACTCGGTAACAAAGGACCTGATCGGAGAGTCAGGGGGCGTGGCCGCTTCTCGGAGACAATATTTCACGGCGCGGCAATCCGTGGCGTGGTCGATACAAAACCGGTTGTTCTCAAAGTTGGGTGAGGTTGCTTTTGATTCGGCCAGCTACATGCTGGTCAATTATGAAACGCTCGCCACAGAACCGAAAAAGACGTTTGAGAAGGTGTGCCGGTTGATCGGGTGCGAATATGAGGAGCAGGCGGTCGACAACTTCCGAAGTGGCAGCGTGCACACCATTGCGGGGAATCCGATGCGGTACGAATCGAAAGGAATCGTACTGGATGAGAAGTGGAAGATGAAGTTGCCCGCGTCGAGTAGGAAGCTAACCGAAATCCTTACGTCGAGGATTATGACGCGGTATGGATATCATTGATTGTGGTCCGGATGCTTAAGATTTCGGTCGATAGGATTCAAAATTGGATGTTTGTGACCGGGGTGCCTCGGAGCGGTACGACGTTCGTAGGCCGTGTATTGAGCTGGCCCCTGGAGGTGGACTACATACACGAGCCATTTAATGCGGCGTGTGGCATGCCGGGCATGAAAGGGCGGTATCGGTACATGCGCCCGAGCCTGGATACTGAAGAGATGAGGCGAAACCATGCGCTGATACAGCGTCTTTTCAAGTATGACTTCACGCTACGTACGACCCACGACGCAAAGGATTCAGCAACGAGGAAACTGATCAAGCACATCGTCGGCAGTCGGGGGCCTTTTTACCTTCGGATGGCCAAACTTAACCCGTTTCACAAGGCGGCCGTCATAAAAGACCCGACGGGATGCCTCATGGCCGAATATCTATATCACACTTTCGGCGTAAAACCGGTGATCGTGGTCAGGCATCCCGTTTCGTTGGCCGCAAGTTTGAAGCGACTCGACTGGTGGCCAAGAACGATGATGCTGGGACATCAGAAAGCACTCGTCGAGGACTATTTTACAGATGAAGTTGATCTGCTGACGAGAAAATGGCCGGACCGTCTACAGTCGATGGCGGTGCACTGGCGAGCCATCTATAAGGTGTTGCTTACTCAGGCAAGCCGTCACCCGGATTGGCAGGTCGTCAAAATCGAAGACGTCAGTGCTTCACCCATAGAAAGGTTCAGGGAGCTATACGATGCGCTTGGCCTCAACTGGTCGAGGTACATTGAGAGCCGTATTCGCTCGCATACAAGCAAGAATGGCCGCGCAGAGGCTCGTGACGGGAGGGTGCAGGACCTTCAGCGAGACAGTGCTAAAATATTTGAGCTGCGGCGTCAGTCTCTTTCCGTTGAAGAACGCAGAGCCATTTTCGACGTGGTTAAGGATGTCGCCTTGCAGGTTTATCCGGTAGATAGCTTCGGGCTGGATTGAGCCGGTCAACCAGGATCCTAAATCAACGGACCGGTGTCAAAATAGCAGGGCGCTTGCACCATTCAGCTTATCGTTGACTGGAAAGAATCAGGCTCGATCGTGGTGAGAATTTCGACGCTACAATGTGGAATGGGTTGGTTCCCTCAACAAGAAGGGGGGCTTAATCGGGTGTACTATAACCTGACCAGGACTCTGCCCGGGGTAGGCGTCGACGTGTACGGGTTGGTAACAGGTAGAGGACCGATTGCTCATCGGCTGAACGGACAGTCGGCGAGCGTGCAGATGGAAACGATTGGCGAAACGACATCTCCGCTCCTCAGACGATGGCGTGGAGCGCGGAGGGTCGCCAGGTCTGTACTTTCAGAAAAACCCATTTCTCTCGTTGCCTCTCACTTCGCGCTATACACGTTCCCTTTGCTCGACATGATTCGCGAATACCCGGTGGTCGTTCATTTTCATGGGCCCTGGGCGCTCGAAGGGTCCGTCGAATCGCCTGGTTATGCGGCCAACCGTGTGAAGCATACCATCGAAAAGTCGGTGTACAACAGGGCTGACCGGTTTATCGTGCTTTCTGACGCATTCGGGGACGTGTTGCAACGCGCCTATCGTATCCCGGGAGAGAAGATACGTGTCGTACCGGGCGGCGTTGACGTGAGCTCGTTTCAGACGGACATTACGCGCCGGGAGGCACGTGAACGATTGGGCTGGCCGGTTGACCGCCCCATTTTGCTCTCCGTTCGGCGCCTGGCCCGACGAATGGGATTGGAGAACCTCATCGCTGCTATCAACGTCGTCCGAAAGACCGTTCCGGACGTCCTGCTATATATCGCCGGAAAGGGACCGCTCGCATCGGAATTGCAAGAGCAGGTTGAGGAAGCAGGATTGAGCGACCACGTTCGTTTCGCGGGCTTCGTACCGGACGACTTGTTGCCCATTGTCTATCGGGCGGCTGAACTGTCAATCGTTCCCACCGTAGCGCTGGAGGGGTTTGGACTGATAACCATAGAATCGCTGGCTGCAGGAACGCCGGTTCTCGTTACGCCGGTTGGGGGCCTACCGGAAGTAATGCGGAAGTTTGCGCCAGATCTCATTCTCCCTGATACCAAAGCACATTCGATAGCGGACTCTTTAACGGCTATACTCAAAGGAGAAGTGCAGCCGCCTTCCGAAGAGGACTGCCGTGAATACGCACGATCCAGGTACGACCTGACGGTGATCGCCCAGCAAACACGAAACATATACGACGAAGTACTGGCATGAAACGACGAATACTATTCATTGATCATGCCGGCGTACTTGGAGGGGGTGAGCTCTCGCTGCTTGACATTGCCCATCACTTCAAGGATTCGGGCCACGTCGTGCTTTTTGAAGACGGCCCGTTTCGCACGGAGCTCGAACAAAGAGGGATCAGTGTTGAGATAATCGAAGCGTCCGGCCGGATGCAAACCGTGACGCGTGGAGGAGGCGTTTGGCAGGATTTACGCGCGACGCCGTCGATGACCCGGCTCATATATAAGGTCACGAAGAGGGCGAAGAACTTCGACGTGATCTATACGAATTCGCAGAAGTCGATGGTCGTTGGTGCACTCGCGGGCTTTATGGCGCGAAAACCCGTCATCTGGCATTTACGTGACCTCATGACAGAGGAACACTTCAGCAATTTGCATCGACGGATTACCACCCTGTTTGGCAACAAGCTCATAACGCGGATCATCGCCAACTCAAAAGCCACCCGGAATGCCTTCGTCAATAATGGTGGTTTGCCGAAGCACGTGGTAACGATCCACAACGGGATCGATGAAGCCCCCTACGTCAGGGTCCCTACGGTCGATTCCAAAAAAATACGTGCCGAGCTGGGCATCAACGGGGAGCCGCTGCTGGGTGTTTTCAGCAGGCTGGCATCGTGGAAAGGGCAGCACGTTTTGCTCGAGGCCGTCAGTAAAATCCCGTCAGTGCATGCATTGCTGGTGGGTGATGCCCTGTTCCAGGACGATCAGTTGTACGTTGAAGAATTGCGGCAACAGGTTAAACGGCTTGGTCTTGCAAATCGGGTTCATTTCCTCGGATTCAGAAAGGACATACCACAGCTTCTTCAGGCCGTAGACATCGTTCTGCATACGTCGGTTGCCCCCGAGCCGTTCGGCCGTGTCATCGTAGAAGGTATGCTTGCGCGAAAGCCCGTTATCGCCACGAATGCCGGAGGCGCCGCTGAAATCGTACAGGATGGCGTGACGGGCTGTCTGGTGCCACCGGGTGATTCAAGCGCACTCAGGAAGGCGGTGGTTGAGCTCCTGGAAAAGCCTGATCTGAGAACCTCCATCGCCAAGGCAGGATATGAGTCGGCTCGATTACACTACACACTTCACGGAATGCTGCAGCGGATTGAGCAAGAGATAGAGTCTGTTAATAGGTAGTCTGATATATTTTACTGCTTTAGGTAAGATTTTTCCGCCGGGGATTTCATTTCTACATGCCGCAGGCGGCTTTTGACGGCCATTGAATCATCCTTTGGGTATCCAGGACATTTTTTTTAAGTGGTCGTCTATTTGCATGCCCGTTCGACTGGTATTGGATCCTTTGAACACACCGTTTGTGGTGATGAAGTGGAGGTTTGTTTGATGCGCAGTCGATATGTGCTACTGATTCTTTTCGTTGCAACCCTAAAAGTTGCTTCGGTCTTTGGTCAGGGCATTCCAGTTTCATTTACACTTCCAGAGGCAGGTTACCTTACGCTTGTCATCGACGGGAACGATGGCGCTCGTATTCGCAATTTGATTCAGAACACTTATTTCACGGCAGGTGAACACACGATCTATTGGGACGGCTACGATGAAGGCGCTGCGGGTAGCTGGACTGGTGGCTCGTATGAAGTGAAACGTAATCTCGTACAACCCGGGACGTATCGGGTACGAGGCCTACTCCATCAGGGGATCGATCTGATCTACGAGTTCTCGGTTCAAAGTCCGGGCGACCCGGCATGGCACACGTTGAACGGTAAGGGCGGATGGCTTGCCGACCATTCACCTGCGATCGACGTGCTGGCTTTGCCTGCGGGCACGTACCACAAATCAACTCCGGTACTTCAGGTGGTTGCTCCGCTCGCCGAGACGGGGCATGGGCTCATTTACCTGAACGAAGAGGGGGTGAAGCTACAGGGTGTATCGCACATCAATAACAACAACGATTTCCCGACGGTGTCGACGCGTGACCTCGGCCCGGCCCGCGGCACGGACTATCTCTCATGGCACGCCGTGCATCGTGGCGGTAGCATCAAGCTCGTCTACGCGATGTCCAGCAACGGGAAGGTTAGTCCAAACCAGTTCTCGACAGGCATCCGCACCGAGGCCATCCACGGCATCGCCGCTCACAATAATCAGGTGGCGATAAACTACGAAGGCGGTATCGTTTTCATCGATGCGTCGAGAGCCCGTGACAAAACGTACCAGATCATCCGGACCGTCGACGTGCCGGACGTACGAGGTATTGCTACCGACGGTACGTATCTGTACGTGATAGAAGGTACGTCGATCAGGCGCTACAACGTGGACTACGCGGAAGGCAAGATTTCGAACCCGGTCACGGTCACAACGGCAAACCTGGACGATCCGCAACGAATCAAACTCATCGACGGTGAGCTGTACGTTTCGGATCACGGGAAGAGCCATCAGGTGAAGGTCTTCAACCTTTCCGGATCGCTCCTGCGCACGATCGGCCTGCCGGGTGGACCCCAGGTCGGCCTCTACGACGAACGCCGGATGTCGCACCCGATGGGCTTCGACGTTGATGGTCAGGGCAAGCTCTGGGTGGCGGAGTACGCCTACATGCCGAAGCGAATCTCGCGCTGGGATGCGAAGACGGGAGCATTCGAAAAGGCGTGGTACGGACCTCCGAAGTATGGTGGGGGTCTGGTGCTCGATCCAGAGGATAAAACTCGTGCATACTACTCGGGTCAGGCGAAAGGAACGATCGAGTTTGCCCTGAACTGGAGCACAGGTGAGAGCAAACCGAAGAGGATTCTGCACAATCGAGAGTTAAGCAGACCGTCATTGCCGTTGACGCGCAAGGGGACCGACTCCCCGATTCGGGTGCAGGTGGTGAACGGCCGTCGGTACCTCTTTACGCCGGCCTGGTCGCAGAGCCACGCAGCAATCTACAGCGAGCTCAGTATCTGGGTCGTTCGCGGAGACACGGCTGCCTGGGTGGCCCAGGTCGGGGATACGGGGCAGTGGGAAAAGGTGTTCAACGACCCCCAGCGCTATCCCGATATTTACGGTTACCTGCAATCATATTACCCGAAGAGCCAGCCCTTTTTCGTATGGAGTGACAAAAACGGCGACGGTGACGTCTCCCTCGACGAGGTTGGCTTTTACAACATGCCACAGTTCAAGGACCAGAAGTACTATCTGGACGAGAACCTGAACATCCACCTGTCTGGAGGGTCGATGCTTCCGCTCGATCGGATCGATTCGAGAGGTGTCCCGATCTACGACATTCAGAAGTTTCAGGAAGGGGCGTACGTGCAGTCGGGTACGCTGGGGCAGATCGTGTACGGAGCGGGCACGCTGATCACGACGCACGGTCCGATCGAAGGGTACGTAAACGGCAAGCGGCAGTGGCTGTATCACTCCCAGTGGCCCAGGCGGGCAAAAGGCGCCCCGCTTGGCCGTTTCGAAGGAGACCTGATTGCAACCACCAGGCTGCTTGGAGCTCCGATACAAACAACGAAGGGAGACGCCGGCGCAGTTTGGGCACTTAACAGCGAGCACGGTGAGATCTATCTCTTCACGTCGGACGGCCTGTTCATTTCCACTTTATTAGAAGACGTTAGACGTGCGCCGCTCTGGCGATTTGACACCGGCACGATTAAACGAGGTGATCCAATACAAGGAGTCAGCCCCAACAACGAGCATTTCTGGCCATTTTTGAATAAAGGCAGCGACGGCGAGATCTACCTGACTGCCGGGAAAGAGCATAGCTCAATTCTTCGGCTCGAAGGCCTGCAAAACGTTGACCGGCTTGACTTCGGTCCGCTGGTCGTGAGTGAAGCTCTGCTGGCGGGTCTCGACGGTACTCGAGATGAGCAGCGGGAAGTTCAGCAAACAAAAAGCCTTACCGCTCACATTCGGAGCATCTCTCCTATAACTGATGGAAAGCTGCTTGAATGGTCAAATGCGGACTGGGTCGTGCTGGACGCAAAGCTTGGCATCGAGGGCGCCGTGGCAGTCGACCGGGATTCGTTATATCTGGCGCTCCGAACCGGGATGCCGGGTCTTCTCAACAACGTCGGCGACGACTTCAGATACCTCTTTGCAACGGGGGGTGGAATCGATATTTCAATCGGCAAAGCAGGGGCCGATCCGACTCGCACTAAGCCAGTGCAGGGCGACCGCCGGATTTTTATTACGCGAGAAGGGTCGAACCCGGTTTACGGGAAATTACGAGCGGCTCTGTACGAACAAGTGAACCCGTCCGCACCATCGGGAAGCAGTGTCCAGTACACATCGCCCGTTAACAAGGTCACGCTTCAGTACGTTGCCGAGATCAGCTCATCGGTTTCAGTGAGCGGTACGATGGGTGATTTCGAGGTTTCCATTCCCCTCGACGTCATCGGTCTTGTTCCGCAGGCGGGGCTCTCCATACTGGGCGACGTCGGCGTTCTTACCGGGGACGGTGTCGAAACGCAACGGCGGATTTACTGGAATAACAAGACTAACATCATCACCGCAGACGTACCGAGCGAAGCCGCGCTGACGCCTGAATATTGGGGTGTTTGGACGTTTACGGCGGGAGGTGATGCTATGAATATACCCCCAACAGGCCAGTTCAGTGCGCCGACAAAGGGTGCAGCCTTTGCGGCGGGCTCGAATATCTACATAGACTTCAGTGCAACTGACGTCGACGGTCAGGTCACTTCCGTCTCTTTCTACGCAAATGGGCAAAAGCTCAACGAAGACAACAGCCCCCCCTTTGAGTACGTCTGGACAAACGTGCCGGCGGGAACGTACGAGCTGGTTGCTTACGTTCGAGATGACGGGCGTGCACTCGTAGCATCTGAGCCTGTACAGGTCACCGTGCAAGCCGTTCTTTCAGAAAGCACCAGGATCCACTTACAAAAGGGATGGAATCTCATCGCGAGCCCCATCGATCCGGGAAGTGCACCGCTCGAGGCCGTCTTTGAGGAAATAAAGGATGATGTGGTTCTGGTGAAAGATCAAACCGGGAGCGTGTACTCGCCGAGGTTCGAAATCAACACCATTGGTTCGTGGGACAGCCATAATGCATATAGCGTTTACGTGGAGGACGACGTGGATCTGGACATGTCCGGCACCTTGATCGACCCGACAAATGCCGTCATCCACTTGAGGGCGGGATGGAACATGGTGCCGTACATTCGCTTGAGTCAGCTCGACGCCGAAGCAGCGCTTGCTTGCCTGAAGTCCTTGTTGATCCTGGTAAAGGACGGCGCGGGACGTGTGTTCTATCCCGAATATGGCCTCAACTCGATCGGTACACTGGTTCCAGGAAGAGGATACAAGGTCTACCTGAAAAACGACGCGGTTTTGATCTATCCTGCGAACGATGGCCAGGCCAGTCAGGTGACCGCAGTCGAAACATCGAGTAGCCTCCCCGTCCCGGCAGCTTCCGGACGATAGGAGGAGGTTAAGCTCCGGTAGTAGCTGACCCCAGGTTTTCCTGAAAAGAGAACTACCACTGAAACCGCCCGGCGCAACTGTAAGAAGTTGCGCCGGGCGTATTGTTTTCGGTTCTCTCCAACCAACGACTAAATGTTGGTCACGTAAGGAAAATGCATCTCTTATAGTCAGGAACGGAAAATAATCGCAGCGATGCCGCACCTATAAGCCTATCCAGCGTAATCCAGAGAAAGGCAGATGGTGCGTCTGGAAAGTGGTAATCTTATGCCACGCCTGGAACTGTATGAATCAATTCAGTCTTTAGCCGGAAATCATCGTTAGGAGTATTCAGGCCCATATATGGCGCGCACAATCACTGTTGTCATTCCAACCGCAGGCCGTCCTGACTTACTCGACAGGACGCTTGATTCGCTTTGTCAGTGTCAAAAACCGGAAGAATACGAATCAACCATCGTCGTGGAAAACGGCGGGCGTGAGGGGGCAGAGCAGATAGTCGAAACCTACGCAAAACCTCTGAATGCCCGGTATATGTACTCTGAAGAGGCGAATAAGAGCGCTGCACTAAACCTGGTGCTTAATAGCCTCACGGAAACTCTAATCGTCTTTTTTGACGATGACGTCCGGATATCACCGAACACACTGGTGGCCTATCGTGATGCAGCCGACGGAATTGAATCCGGCGTCATTTTCGGCGGTCCGGTGGACGTGGATTACGAAGCTCCGCCGCCTGAATGGTTACGGGCCTATCTGCCCGTTTCCGCGCGAGGATGGGGCCTCAAGGGCATTGAAGGGGAGAAGAAACTTCGCTTTTTGGGTTCGAACTGGGCTGCGTTTTCGACGGACCTGAAGAAGGCAGGTGGATTCAATCCGCAACTCGGCCCGGGGAACAGAACCACGGGAACCGGGCAGGAAACCGAGATGCAGATTCGTCTGGAGAGCATTGGTATAGAAAAAGTTTTCATCCCGGATGCGAAAGTATGGCACTACGTTCCGTGCGATCGTTGTTCAGAGGAGTTTGTGCTTAACAGGGCTTATCGAGACGGCCTCTCGCATGGGGCCAGGCGGGCGCACGATGCTTTTACGGTGTTCGGCCTCGAACCCTGGATGTACGTCGAGTATTTGAACCGATCCGTCAAGCTGCTAATCAAAATGCCACTGGGCCGCCGTATACGCTTTGGCGGCTATCGTAATTTGATTTTCCACCGTGGATTGATGCACGGCTATAAAAACGCACAACCGGGTGGGGGATAACCCCAGAAAAAACAGCGCAAGTTTCTTGGGTTACATGCTCCACTTATACCTAAACGGATGATCTACCCTTCTTATGATGCCCCACAGGTGCACCGTTACCTTAACGTGTCAAAGAACACGGAAATTATCAATAAAGTGAACGATAGCTCGTCCATTCTACCCGGCCGAAACACCCAAAGAAAGCGGCCGACCACTAGACCCCATCGAGGTTGAATCGCCATCCTGAAGTCCGATGTCGTGTGGGAATGCCTGGTACGAAGGCCTGTGGAGTAAAGCCTACTGTCGACAGGGAAGGTCCATGTTCTTCGGCAACGTTATGTCCGCAGGGTTTTGTGAGCGTGTGAAGAAATGCTTTTCAATTCGATCCAGTTCGTGATCTTCTTCCCACTCGTAGTGGGTTTTTACTTCCTTACGCCGTTCAGATACAGATGGATCTTACTTCTTGCGGCGAGCTACTATTTCTACGCGTGCTGGAGAGTTGATTACCTGGTCCTGATCATCGCAAGCACGATGGTCGACTACTGGGCTGGTATCAAGATGGGTGAGCGGGCGTCGCGCAAAGAACGGCGGCCGTTTTTGCTGTTGAGCCTCTTCTGTAATCTCGGATTACTCTTTTCATTCAAGTACTTCAATTTTTTCAATGATTCTATCCGGGCAGTATTCGATCACTTCAACATTTTTTATGGTGTTCCGGCATTCAACGTACTGCTTCCGGTAGGCATCAGCTTTTATACCTTTCAAACGCTTTCGTACTCGATCGAAGTATATCGAGGGAACCAGAAGCCTGAGAAACACCTCGGCTATTTTGCGCTATTCGTTTCATTTTTCCCTCAGCTCGTAGCAGGCCCGATCGAGCGCTCCCAGAATCTGCTTCCTCAGTTCTTCGTTAAGCACAAATTTGACTACAATCGAAGCGTATCCGGGCTCCAGCAGATAGGATGGGGTTTTTTCAAAAAGATCGTCATCGCCGACCGCCTGGCCATTTTCGTCGATCAGGTCTACAACAATCCTGAATTGTACTCGGGGTGGACGATTCTTTTCGCCACCTACATGTTTGCATTCCAGATCTACTGTGATTTCTCGGGCTACTCCGACATTGCCATCGGTACGGCGCGGGTAATGGGATACGATCTGATGGAAAACTTCAGGAGACCCTATTTTTCCAGGTCCATCAACGAGTTCTGGAAACGGTGGCATATCTCTCTTTCGACCTGGTTCAGAGACTACTTGTACATACCGCTCGGCGGCAACCGGGTCGTCAAGTGGCGCTGGTATTATAATCTGTTTATCGTCTTTTTAGTCAGTGGTCTCTGGCATGGGGCGAACTGGACCTTTGTCGTGTGGGGTGCGCTGCACGGCGCTTATCTGATCGTCGGCATTATGACGCAGGATTTTCGGGATAAGGTCTGGTCTTGGATCAATGCCCGGGTTCGTGTGGTGCGTCCGCGGTTCGTGCGTGCGGCCGGTATTACGGCGCAGCTGAGCGTGGAAACGGTACGTAACGCGTTAGCCATTTTTACGACGTTTCACCTGGTGCTCTTCGGCTGGCTCTTCTTCCGCGCAAACTCGATCACGGACGCTTACGTGCTTTTAGGCAATCTGTTTGACTTTGAGAAAGGGATTCGTTCTGTACTCGGTGCGACGAGGCTGGGTCCGTTTGAGCTGTCCATAGCCTTCAGTGCCGTGCTGTTTATGGAACTGGTCAATCTCCTGGAAGAACGCCGGCAGAACATGTATGACTTCCTGAGATCGAGACCGTTGTGGATTCGCTGGTCGGTCTACTACAGCATAATATTTGTCATACTGGCGCTCGGTGAGTTCAACCTGAAGACGTTCATCTATTTCCAGTTCTGATATGAAGCATCTTCTGAATTCGGTTTCATTCGTCGGGGTCGGTCTCTTTATTTTCGGCGTGATCTACGTCGCTGCTGAGAGGATATCGCCGGCCTACCCCGAGCTGAAGAGCCGTATGGAGATCCTCGAACAGCGTGCAAGTGAAATCGAAGTCGTGACGTTGGGGCACTCTCATAACGTCAGTATCGATTTTGATGCGATGGGGGTGGATGGTTTTCATCTATGGACCGCATCCGCCGATCCGTTCGAGACGAAATACTGGGCTGAATACGCGGTACCCAAGCTTCCCAATCTCAAGTATGTTCTGATCGCTTCCTCATACTGGGTGTTTCGTAGGGACAATACGGCAGGAGCACCGACCGTTCCATCGTACTTCCCTGAAAAACGTCGTGAGCTATACGCCGTCACGAACTCGGTCCGTTTCATCAAGGGTGATTTCTCGTATTTCGTCAAAGGCAAGCTGGCTCCGATCGTCCGGGTCGATCACTGGAAAGGCATCGTCGACCAGTTGATTACCGGAGCCGAAAAGACACGGAAGTCAGCTCGTGACGGGAAAGTGGATTATCACCCTGCCGATACGGTCAGTGCTGAAGCCCTGCGGAAGGATGCCGAAGAGCAGGTTGCACACGATTTGATGCTGCAAACGGCAATGGTTGCCGACCACAAAAACCTCGTGCAGGATGCATTTGATACCTTCGACGAGATGGCGGCCTATCTGAATAAACGTGGTGTAAAGGTCATTTTCTTCACCCCGCCGTTTTACGTCGCCTACAATGAGCGCACGGACAAACCGACCGCGGAAGAAATGCGGCGTTTGATGCGACAGCTGGCAGATAAACACGAAAACGTGGTTTACTACGACTTTTCGACGCACCCATCCTTTACGGAAGTGTCAGAGTATTATTTCGACAGCACCCACCTAAACGTGGGGGGGTCAAAGGTGTTTTCTCAGTTCTTTAGAGAGCAGCTAGAGAATGACGGCTATATGATCGACCTTTAAGACTCAATCCGCGCCAAGATTTTCGGCGGTAGAGCATGGGTGAAGAGCCGGCTTTTATGTTTTCTCGTCATTAACTACCTGATCTTTTCCAGAACCAGCTTCTCTCGGCCAGCAAACGAAAAGTTACTTTACGATGGCAGTTCAAGCTCACACGCGATCGATTCGGAAAGTTGACGTTGCAAAGGTTTTGCCGAAGCCAAGGGTTACACCGATACCCAATGAGAATGGGCAGCTATCTCGCGGTATACTAACGCTGGCGTACGGGGCAAAACGATACGTCAACATGGCCAAAGTGCTCGCCCGCTCGCTCATGCTCTATAACAACGACATTCCGCGAGCACTCGTTACCGATTCAACCGATCCGGAGCTTGCCAAGCTTTACGACCTGCTCATCCCACTTAAGCCTGCGTATGGGTCTGGCGTCCGGCAGAAATTATACCTCGATCACTACTCGCCGTTTGAGAAGACACTTTTCATCGACAGCGATTGTATCGTGGTTCGACCTATCGGTGAGCTGTGGTCGTTTTTCTCCGAAGTACCATTCGGCGTTGCCGGTACGGAGATTCGCGAAGGCAAGTGGTACATGGACGTTAGGTCTGTGCTCGACCGTTTTGGCCTGGAGGTGATGCCCAAGTTCAACGGGGGGGTATACTATTTCGACCGGAGTGAAACGGCAAAATCGGTATTTGAAACCGCAAGGAACCTGGCAGATCAATACAAAGAAATTGGCATAGACACGTTCCGGGGAGATGGGCCAAACGACGAGTCCGTTTATGCATTGTCTCTCGGGCTCCACAACATTGCGTCGGTACGCGACAACGGATACTATCTTCACGTCCCTCGCCCCATTCAGGGGCCGCTGGTAATCGACGTGTATAAGGGCGTGTGCATCTTCAATAAGATGGGGTATCAATTCAGTCCCGCCATCGTACATTTTATCAGCACGGAGGCGGACTCGTATCCGTATCGCCGTGAGGCGTTCAAACTCATGCTGACGACTCGATGGCCACGCATACCACGTTCGGTCCTTTCGATTTTTACGCGCCTGCTCTTTGCCCCCACGGACATCCTATACGTCGTCAACAAACGGTTTCGTACTGGAAGGCAAAGCCGGAAGTCCTGATCCAATTCCTCGAGTCTTTTAGCATCACGTATCGTGACCGGTGGCAGGACTGACCGGGGAATGCAATGCACATTTAAGTCGTTGTTTTTGCACACCCGGTGGTACAGGCGGCTAAATGGACATCATTCGGCTGTTTGGCCGAGTTACGGACTACACTTCGATCCAACTTGTCTCATTGCGTTCGCCATTTTTAACGCTCGTCGCATCAAAAAATCGGGCTGCAGGAAGGTGCTGGGGAGATTGGCACTTCCAAAAACCAAAAATCTGCACCTGAACGCAAACCGGTTGGCACAACCTATTATTTCGAGGAGCCGGTGCGCAAGTCTGTCAGCTCGCGCCTTGCCTCACCTGTACCGGTTTCTTGTAATAGCTCGGAAAGTTGCAACTTAATGAGTGCGAACAGAATCGTTACAAAGTAAAATCTGTGGACGGTTCGGATTCGGCACTGGCTGTTGGCCATCGGCAGACACTGCTTTTTATGTGGCTGGTATTTAATGATATGCAGCAAATACCACACAACACATTGATGGACGAAAAAGGCAAGCTGAAACTTCTTGGTGATCAAGGGGCGCCCGCATCATTACTTAAGTGAGCGTAAGTAATGGGATCTATTATGGTTCAGAACCGATCCTTGGCACGTCATTCGTTAAGTTGCAGACGTTCGAATCCGGATACAAAGCCACACTCCGGCCCGGATTATTGCGTTAGCTGGCGTAAGTCAGGAACGATCCCGTCCCACTTACTCACTTTTCACCCGACGTATCATGCACTATCACAAAAAAAGAGTCAAAGCAATTTCAAAGAGCATCACAACGGTTTTAATGTGCATCGCCTTCCCGAGTCTCGTGGCGTATGCGAGCATGAGGCCTGGTTATTCGGAGGCAGTCGGAACGGCGCCGAAAAGGTTGGCTGAAGTGCCGGCAAATCTTGAATCGGCCTCGTTTGACCCGGCCGGCAACGGTCCGGTTCTCTATCTGAGCAAGTCCGAGATAAATGATATCAAGTCGAAGGTCCAGAAGAACGAGGAGCCCTGGGCATCGGCCCACCGTGCGCTCATCCGGGACGCCGAGAACGCACTGAAGATGAAGCCGCGTAGCGTTGTCGACAACGGTGGACCAGCCGCAGCAAATTTCGACAGGCACAGCTACGGTGAAGACAAAACCTACGACGGCGACGGCATCATACGTTCAAAATCAAATAAAGAAGATTCGAAGGCCCTCTACGCAATGAGCGGTGCAATCCAGGATCTGGGATTGGCCTATGCTTATACCGGGGACGATCGTTACGCTCAGAAAGCAATCGATCTGCTTTACCACTGGTGTGTCGATCCCAATACCTTTATGCGGCCAATTGCGCACAACTTCTCACCGCATACACCGGGTGGTCCTGCTCATGGAGCTATCTCCGTTTACAACGCATTACCGTGGATGGCTTTCGGGGCGTCTTTTGTGTTGGGCCATCCCTACTGGTCGAGCAAGGGCAGCAACGCCGAAGCAAAAGTGTTGCAATGGATGGCCGATATGAACCGTAGCGCGGTAGAACGGGGTGAAAAGTCGAATAACAACTTTTACACGCGCTACATCGAGACTAGAGCAGCACTTTCGGCCTTGCTTGGTGACAGGGCGGGTTTGAATGAGGCCATTAACCTTTGGAAAGAGCACATTCGATTCAGCGTCAAGCCCAATGGTCGGTTGCACCGGGAGTCAGGCCGGACGAAGGGGATCGATTATTCAGTCTATGGGCTGGAGCCTTTTGCAAAGGTTGCCGTTCTGGCTCGCAACTATGGTGTCGACCTGTGGCACTGGGAAGATGGGCAGGGAGGGGCTCCACTTCGCCGGGCATACGACTTTCTGCTGCCCTACGTCCTTGATCCGCACATGCCTCGTAAATGGATCGCCGACGGCTACAAGCAAATCACAGGGGTCGACACCGAACTCTTGGGGCAGGTCTTTCACATGGCCTACGCCGCGTACGGGGACGAAAATTACGCTCAGGTTGTTCGAAAGCTTAACAGGGGACACCGCGTCGCCCTGCTATTCGGAAGAATAGGAGACCTGATTGGAGGCAGTGGCGAATACGAGGATGAAGACTGGACCTCTGATGATGACGTGGGTGGAGGCATTCCCGATGACAATCCGGGCTGGGATGGCGAAAATGAGTACGAGGATGAATACGATGACGAGTACGAAGATGGGGGTTCTGGAGATGAAGGATCGGGTGACGATGGTTCGGTAGGAGGTGACACTCAGGATGGAGGCGGAAACGAAGGACCGGGTGACAATGGCGATGACTGGTCCGGAGACGACGGTTCGGTCGGCGGCGACATTCAGGATGACAACGGAGGTGAAGAACAAGGTAACGGAAACGACGAGGGAGGCCAGGAGGCGGATCCCGATTCGTCGGTTGGTCACCAGGATGAGGTGCTATACTTGAGCCCTCTTGCAGATGCTTACGTGCGTGACGGCGCGTACTCTAACCGAAATGCCGGTAACATGAAAGGGCTCACGGTCAAGACGAGCACCGAAGGTTTCACCCGGGTAGTCTTTCTGAAATTCGATCTGGCATCCTTGCCCCTTTCAACGCGTAAAGCGATCCTCGAGCTACATCCCATAGGCGTCGGCAATCCAGGTCAGGTCCATGAGCTGGCCTTGGTAGAGGACGACACGTGGGAGGAGGGAACGATTACCTGGAATAACAAACCCTCTACGTCTAAAGTCCTGGCGAGTTGGGTGCCCGTTCAGGGAGAACCTGTGAGGATTGACATTACCACAGCCGTCATCGAAGCGCTCTCCACCGATCGAATACTCTCTCTACAAATTCATGCGCCTCAGGAAGGAGATGGAGCATCCTGGGTCCATTACGGAAGCCGGGAGCGATCAGAAAACAATCCACGCCTGGAGGCTATCGTCAACGAATCTTCGGGTACTACCACAACTACCACTGATTCTGACAAATCCGATCCCTCAAATACTGGTGGTGATCAGGAGGGGCCGACGGAGTTCACGCTGGATCAAAACTATCCTAACCCGTTCAATCCGACGACGACGATCCAGTACCGCTTGCCGCAGGCAGCCACGGTTCGACTGGCGATCTACAACGTTGCCGGCCAGCTCGTCAAGGTGCTCGTGAACGGTCAGCAGGAAGCGGGGCAGTATCGGGTTGAGTGGGACGGTCGGGACCAGGCTGGTCACTCGGTCGCCAGTGGTCTGTACCTCTACCGGATCGAGGCCGGTTCATTCACCGATCATCGAACCATGATGCTGATCAAGTAGGCGTTTTTCGAGACGTCAACAATCATAGGCAGTAAGGCCTTTTTCAGGCGGAGCGTTGCGCGGTAAGTGTGGCGCTCCGCCTGATTCTTTTTGTACGGCTCCATCTCGAACCGCACGATGGCCTTCACTTTCAGATCAAATTGGAGGCCATTCAGGATACAATAACATGTGTTATTGTACTGTGCAAACCTTGCAGGCCGACGTGAAATTGTGAGCATCTCGTGACGCAATTCCAGTAATCGAAGCAGAAACGAACCAGTTTGGCCTCGCACCCCAGCATCGGCTCTTGCGATCGCCGCTATATGGCCCGGTACGGATGCTTCGAATCCATAGTGGTGTGGGGCATGATTGTTTGATTTGGATGCCCTTAGAACAGAATCGTGTGTACGAAAAGTAACCATTGAGCCGATACGTTCTGAAACATATTCAATTTAGATATTACCGCATCGTCTTGTGAAGGATAAGATTTGTTAGTGATAAAAAGGTGTAAACGAAACTTTCATATTGACGCCTGAGAGGTGCAAAAAGGGCGATTGCGAAGAAATTTTGAAGATTCTGGGCGATTTTCGGAATAGTGGTTGCCTGTGGGTGGAACCGTGTGTCACTTTTTATCAATCACCACCCTAAAATGAAACGTTTCAAAATTGCCCTTTCCGTTTGCCTGCTCCTTTTGTTCGCACTCCCGGTATACGGACAGACAGTATACGTCGGACGATCGGAGATCAACGCAGTAAAGTCCAAAGTACAAGCCGGTCAGCAGCCCTGGGCTTCTGCATACAGTGCAGTCATCAAGTCAGCAAACAGCGCCCTCAATATGGCTCCTCGCAGCGTCGTCGACAATGGCGGACCTGCCGGCGCCAACTTCGACAAACACAGTTACGGTGACGATAAGACGTACGATGGCGATGGGATTCACGACACGAGTGCGAACAAGGAGGATTCCAAGGCCTTCTACGCGATGAGTGGTGCGATCCAGGATCTCGGTCTGGCGTACGCCTTCACCGGGGATGACCGTTACGCCAGGAAGGCAATCGATCTGCTCTATCATTGGTGCGTCAATCCGAACACCTACATGCGGCCGTCCACGATAAACTATGCCCCGCACACGCCGGGCGGTCACGATCACGGAGCGATCACCATCTATTCGGCCACACCTCCGATGGCCTTCGGAACGTCGTTCGTTCTCGGCCACCCCTACTGGTCGACCAAGGGCAGCAATGCCGAAGCGAAGGTGAAGCAGTGGATGGTTGACATGCATCGCAGCGCAGTCACAAACGTTGAGACGGCCAACAACAACTTCTTTACGCGTTATCTCGAAACGCGGGGGACACTCGCGGCACTGATTGGCAACCGGTCTGATCTGAACAAGGTGTTCGATCTCTGGAAGTCGCACATCAAATTCAGTGTCAAACCCAACGGTAGGCTGCACCGGGAAGCCGGTCGTACGAAAGGGATCGACTACTCGATCTACGGACTGGAGCCGTTTGCGAGGATTGCCATGATGGCTCGGCATCACGGCGTGGATCTGTGGAGCTGGGAAGATGGTCAGGGAGGAACACCGCTTCGCAGGGCATATGATTTTCTCTTGCCCTACGTCCTCGATCCGAACATGCCAAAGAAATGGATCGATGCCGGTTTTCAGCAGATCGTCCCTGTTAATAAGGAGCCTCTGAGCTCTGCGTACGAAATGGCCTATGCCATCTACAAGAAATCTGATTATCTAAAGGTTGCGCAGATGGGCAGCCGGAAGACCTGGATTACCCTCATGTTTAGCCAGGCGCCTGCCATTGGTTCACCTGCCCCCGAGCCAGCTCCAGGTGCCGGTGATTTGCCTCTGGTCGAGATCAAAGCTCCTTCCGTTGGAACGAGTGTTACCGCACCGACCGTACTCAACGTTGAAGCGGCAGTCGTCAATGACAATGGCCAGATTGACAAAGTTGAGTTCTTTGTCAACGAGACCAAACTTGGAGAGGTAACCAACACGCCCTACCGGTGCGAATGGAAAGTACAGGCAGGTGGCTCCTACAAGCTCACGGCCAAGCTGCGCGACAAGCTCGGCCGGACCAGCACGTCTGATCCGGTTACCGTCACCGCGACGACGTCCAAGTCGAGCAGTCCCGTTCCCACGGAAGGAGTCATCCTCTACCCGGTGGCCGACACCTACGTGCGCGACGGCAGTTACGCGACGAAAAACTTTGACCGGGAGGCGCTCGTGGTCAAGAACTCGACGAGCTCCTACACCCGCGAGAGCTTTGTCCGGTTCAACCTTTCCAACGTCTCAGGCAGCGTCGACCGGGCAGTGCTTCGGCTGTATCCGGTCAGCGTGGCCGGTGCGGGGCACGTCAATGCGGTTGCGCTGGTTGATCAGCATTCGTGGAGTGAGACGACGTTGACCTGGAATAGCAGGCCGAGCTCGGGTGGGATGCTGGCAAGCTGGACGCCCGTAGAAGGCAAGCCCGTCGAAGTCGACGTGACTGATGCCGTGCGGAAAGCCTTGTCGTCTGGGAAGCAGCTCTCTTTGCGGATCTACGCGCCGTCGAAGGGCGGGGGTCAGGACATCGCGCACTATGGCAGCAAGGAAGACAACAATACCTCCCGACGCCCTGCACTGGTGCTTTCTTCGAGCGGCGGTAATGCCATCGAAGCTCCTGAGTACTCAGGTACGGATGGAGGCTTGATTGCGAAAGTAACCGCGAGCAGCCACGATGGAAACGTTCCAGCTAACTCGATCGATGGTTCATACTCGACGCGCTGGTCTGCTGAAGGCACGTCGCAGTGGATCCAGTACGAGCTCAAATCAGAAACGACCATCCAGAAGATCGGAATTGCCTGGCATGATGGAAATAAGCGAACGGCTTACTTCGAGGTCAAGGTCTCCCTGGACGGTTCGAACTGGAAACAGATCTTCAGTGGATCTAGCTCCGGGAAGACCGACAAGATGGAATTCTACCAGACGACTACGGCAACGGCCCGTTTCGTACGCATCATCGGGAAAGGCAATTCCAGGAACAAATGGAACTCGATCACTGAGGTAGCGATTGGCGAGTCTGCCGCGATGGCCGCATTAGGAAAGAATGCGGAATCGATGCAGCTTGAAACAGCGAATCTTGCCGGTGAGGAGTCAGCAGCGCTGCCCGATCAGTTCTCGCTGGATCAGAACTATCCTAACCCGTTTAATCCGACGACGACGATCCAGTACCGCTTGCCGCAGGCAGCCACGGTTCGACTGGCGATCTACAACGTTGCCGGCCAGCTCGTCAAGGTGCTCGTGAACGGTCAGCAGGAAGCGGGGCAGTATCGGGTTGAGTGGGACGGTCGGGACCAGGCTGGTCACTCGGTCGCCAGTGGTCTGTACCTCTACCGGATCGAGGCCGGTTCATTCACCGATCATCGAACCATGATGCTGATCAAATAACTTGTATTGGTTCATCTGATCTAGGTTGGATCGAGGCCGTCGCCTTTCGGGCGACGGCCTCGTCTTTTTCTTTGCGTCACAACATACGTAGCAGACCTGAAACGCTATAGGGGAGGGTACGGTCTTCAAAGGACAGTTTCGTTTCGGTCATTCACCGAGCGGCAGTTAAAAAATCGTTTCGACAAGTTTAAGCCATTAGACTACGCTATGCGTAGTTATTGGCGTATAGCACTAAAGCTCATTACTCAGCGTGTGTGAGTACATTGTTGGAGCGGTATTCCGGACCTGCATGGTAAGTTTAGGCAATTTCTTCAAGATACTGGTGGAAGCGGAGAAACCTTCACTGTGCTCTTTTCGCCGCTTTCCGTTGGATTCTTGCGGAGTGTTTCTTTCCACGTCAGTGAAGAAGTTGGATGAAAGCAACCGGACCCCGTGTAAGTATAGGACTACCCGTCTACAATGGTACGCGCTACCTGCGGGAAGCCGTGGAATCGATTCTGGCTCAAACCTACTCGGATTTTGAGCTCATCATTTCCGACAACGCCTCTACTGACGATACGGAAGAAATATGCCGGGCTTTTGCCAGTCAGGACGCTCGTGTTCGATACTATCGTAACGAGAAAAACGTCGGGCCGATTCAAAACTTCAATCGTGTGTTCGAGCTGGCGCGTGGGGAGCTATTTCGGTGGGCGTGTTACGACGACAAAATCGCGCCCACGTGCATAGAGGAGTGCATTGCCGTTCTAGATCGTGATCCCTCCGTGATTCTGGCCTATCCAAAGGCCATCATGATCGACGAGCACGGCAACCCTATCGATCTTCCTGACGAGCGCTTCTACGTAAAGCCGCTCCACCTCATTTCGAACGACCCGGAGGAGCGGTTCGAGGCCTATCTGAAGCAGTATTTCCCGGTTGGCGGTAAATGTAATCCTCTCTTTGGCGTGATTCGGAGGGACGTCCTTGCGAAGACCGCCCTGGCAAACGGGTATCCGGGGTGGGATCGTACGCTATTGGGCGAGCTGGCACTGCATGGGAAGTTGTATGAGATCGATAAGCGTCTCTTCCTCCGTAGAGACCACCCGCAGAACTCCGTAAAGGCGCATCCCGACGCGACCGAACTCTCCGTCTGGTTGAATCCTGCCAACAAGGGGAAGATGATACTGCCACGGTGGCGGTGGTTTTCGGAATACGTTAAGGCGATTCAGCGGGCTCCACTGACAATCTCAGAAAGGGCTGGTTCATACAGTGCGCTAACGAGGCGATACCTGCGGTATTCGTATAAACCCATGATAAAAGAGGCATTGGATGCAATGCGTCTCGTGGCCCGGCGTTCTTTTCAGAAAAACGGGAAGGACGTACGGGTTGCCGTATGATCAGCCTGCCCCGTCTCGTCCCTGCAGCATCGTTCCGTCCAGATAAGGTAATAGCGAGAGAGTGAGATGAAAGCAGTGATACTTGCTGGAGGTTACGGCACGCGTTTGTCTGAGGAAACCGGCATCAAGCCTAAACCGATGGTCGAGATCGGTGAGCAGCCGATCCTCTGGCACATCATGAAGATATATTCCGTCCACGGTATCAATGAGTTCATCATTTGCTGTGGGTACAAGGGCCATGTCATCAAGCAGTACTTCGCCAATTACTTCCTGAACAGTTGCGACGTCACGTTCGACATGCGCAACAATAGCATGGAGATCCATCAGAGCGCTTCGGAGCCGTGGAAAGTGACCGTGGTGGATACCGGCTTAAAGACCATGACGGGCGGGCGCCTGAGGAGGGTGAAGGAGTACGTAAGCGACGGTACGTTTTGTATGACGTATGGCGATGGCGTGAGTGACGTCGACATCACAAAACTCATCGCGTTCCATCGAAGCCACGGTAGGCTGGCAACGCTGACCGCCGTCCAGCCGCTCGGGCGTTTTGGCGTATTCAGCCTGGATGATGGGGTTGATCGCATTCGCTATTTCAAAGAGAAGCCACAAGGCGACGGCGCCTGGCTCAACGGAGGGTTCTTCGTACTGGAGCCCGGCGTAATGGATTATATCGAGGGTGATTCGACTGTGTGGGAGCAGGGCCCCATGAATCGATTGGCCAGCGATGGCCAGCTCCATGCCTACCGGCATCTAGGGTTCTGGCAGCCGATGGATACCCTGCGGGATAAGCTAGTAATCGAGGAATTATGGGAGTCGGGGAAAGCCCCATGGAAAAAATGGTAGACCGTCAGAGCTTCTGGAAAGGTAAACGAGTGTTGGTAACGGGGCATACCGGCTTTAAGGGTAGCTGGTTGTCGCTGTGGCTCCAGACGATTGGGGCTGACGTGA
Organism: uncultured bacterium; assembly: GCA_966250015.1. GTDB lineage: Bacteria > Bacteroidota > Rhodothermia > Rhodothermales > DASSAV01 > CBINFS01. The sequence continues at coordinate 80,343 of CBINFS010000013.1, forward strand.
TCGGTTACGCCCTTGAACCGCCGACCAAGCCCAGCCTTTTCGAGCTGGCTGCGGTCGGTGAAGGGATGACCTCCATAATGGGCGACGTTCGAGATCTCGAGCACCTCAAAGCTGTTGTCAGGGAGCATAAGCCAGAGGTTGTATTTCACCTCGCTGCTCAGGCACTCGTCAAGGAGGCCTACCGCATACCGGCTGAGACGTTTGCCGTGAACGTTCTGGGCACCGTCAACGTGCTCGAGGCGATCCGACAGTCGGATTCAGTTAGAGTCCTCGTTTCGATCACCAGCGACAAAGCCTACCGGAATAAGGAGTGGGTGTGGGGTTATCGAGAGACGGACGAACTGGGCGGGCACGATCCTTACTCGGGCAGTAAGGGTTGTGCAGAGCTAGCCATTGCGTCTTACCGGACATCATTCTTCTCAAAAGAGGGTTCGGGAACGGTAGTGGCCAGCACTCGTGCCGGGAATGTCATCGGGGGAGGGGATTGGGCGCGCGACCGGCTCATCCCGGACATCGTAATGGCATTTCAGGCCGGTCAACCTGTCTTGATCCGTAATCCAAGATCGACGCGTCCCTGGCAACACGTTCTCATGCCACTCGACGGCTACATCACCCTGGCCGAGCACCTGTGGGAGAAAGGGAGGGAGTTCGCCGAAGCGTGGAACTTTGGACCGGACGACCATGAGGCGAAACCGGTATCGTGGATCGTCGAGCGGATGACTTACCTCTGGGGAAACGGTGCGAGCTGGCGGCTCGACGAGCAGGTTCATCCACACGAGGATACCTACCTCAAACTGGACTGCTCAAAGGCAAAAACTCGTCTGGGTTGGGCTCCGAAACTCAGCCTTGCCGAGACGCTGGAGTGGATCGTCGAATGGTACCAGCATTATTATTGGGATGGAGGAGACCTGCGACAACTTACCGAATCGCAGATATCGAGGTATGAATCTATCGGTTCGGTCGAGGCGGAGACGGCCGAGCTGAAAAGCTGAACATCACGGTTTTTTACCGGCGTCCCGTTTGAGAAGTGGATCACTCCATAATCCGGCGGGAGAGGGTACTCGATTTTGAGATTTATCCTATTGCAGAGTGTGGAGTCGATATGCGCTTCAAGTTTTTGCCGACGAAAATAGAGGGCGCCTACATCGTTGAGCCGCCAATACGACAAGACGAACGCGGATTGTTCTCCCGGGTATGGTGTAAAGAGCAGTTTGAAGAGTTTGGGTTGGAAAGTGATTTCTTGCAGTCGAACCAATCGCTCAGCCTTAAAGCTGGCACGATTCGCGGCCTGCACTATCAGGTGCCGCCTCATGACGAGGCCAAGCTGATCCGCTGCATCTACGGGTCGCTTTTTGACGTGGTGGTGGACGTGCGCCCCGATTCGCCCACCTATCTGCAATGGATGGGTACTATATTAACTGCCGAATCCTATCGAATGCTCTACATGCCTCCGGGGCTGGCGCATGGATTCCAGACGCTGGAGGATGGTACGCAAATAATGTACATGGTGTCCAAACTGTACCACCCGGAAGCGGAGCGGGGAATTCGGTGGAACGATCCGATGTTTAATATCGAATGGCCTGAGCCAAACGCCCCGATCCTGTCGGAAAAAGACATGCAGTGGCCTGACTTTTCTCCCGACTTACCTCTGATACCTGCTGAAAAGGTAACGGAATACGCGTGGCACGGGAAGGACCAATGAAAAGGGTACTGGTCACCGGCGCAACAGGCTTTATTGGTCGTCCGAGTCTCCACTTCCTGGTTTCGCGTGGATTTGAGGTTCATGCGATCACTTCAAGGGCTTCAGACTTCCTCCGCGAGGGATTTCCGCCGGAAGTGCGCTGGCACCGGGCCGACTTGCTCGATAGCGCACAGGTTCAGGACGTCGTTTCCCTCGTGAAACCAACGCACCTTCTTCATCTGGCCTGGAATCTTGGACCCGGCCTGTATACTTCCACCACCAATCTGGACTGGGTGCAGGCCGGTATTTTTTTGCTCAAAGCATTCCAGCAGGAGGGTGGAAGGCGCGTCGTAACTGCCGGGAGTGGATTCGAGTACGACTGGCGCTACGGTTACTGTACGGAAGGGATAACGCCGACGAATCCCGGAACGGTTTATGGCCGCAGTAAACACGCGTTGCACGTGGCGCAGGAGGCATTGGCAGAGGCTACCGGGCTAAGCAGCGCCTGGGGGAGGATCTTCTGGATTTATGGACCACGCGAGAGCCCGAACCGCCTGGTACCGGCCGTCATCATCCCGCTTCTGCAGGCGGAGGCGGCTCGGTGTTCACATGGCATGCAGGTCAGGGACTTTCTGCACGTAGAGGACGTTGCCGATGCGCTCGTCACACTGCTCGATAGCGTAGTGACCGGTCCCGTCAACATCGCGTCGGGAGAGCCCGTTAGAATCAAGGACGTGGTCCTCAAAATTGCTGACCTTATCGGCGAGCCTGCCCAGGTTCACCTGGGTTCAATTCCGGCGCAACCGCACGAGGCCCCACTCGTCGTTGCCAACGTCCTCCGTCTTAAAAACGAGCTGGGTTGGAGGCCGAAGTACGACCTCGATGAAGGTCTGGCGGCTACGATCGAATGGTGGAAAGCTAACTTACCGACGTACGAAAGAAACGTTCTTTTATGAGTTCTGTTGCGATACTAGGTGCCGGCATGGCAGGCTTTGGTGCAGCTTACCAGCTCCACCAGGAAGACATACAGACCGATACCTTCGATAAGAGGCCGCACATCGGCGGGCACACGTCTTCACTCGTCACGGAGAGCGGATTCGTCTTTGACGAAGGGCCGCACATCTCGTTTACGAAAAACGAGCGGATGCAAAACCTGCTTGCGGAGTTCGTTGGCCACGAGTTTGAGACCCTCACAGCGCAGGCCAACAACTACTGGAAAGGCTACTGGATCAAGCATCCGGCACAGTGCAACCTCTACGGATTACCAACAGACCTCGTCGTCAAAGTGCTGCGAGACTTCATCGAGGCGCAGCAAAAACTCAAAAATGGAGCGGAGCCCGAAATCAAGAATTACGAGGATTGGCTCCTCGCCAGCTACGGTGAAACCTTTGCCCGTACGTTCCCTATGGAGTACGGTCTGCGGTACCACACGACGACGGCCGACAACATGACCACCGAATGGCTGGGTCCACGTCTTTACCGTCCCGACCTAGAAGAGGTGCTCTTTGGCGCCCTTTCGCCTTCCACACCGGACGTGCACTACATCAGCCATTTCAGGTATCCTTCAAAAGGCGGCTTTTATTCGTACCTGAGGCCTTTCGAGAAGTTTACTCGCTTTCATCCGGGTCACAAAGTAACGTCGATCAATCCGAGAACAGGTGAAATCCGATTTGCCGGAGGGAAAGTCGCTAAACACGACGCCATCATTTCGTCGATTCCTCTGCCGGATTTGATCCCGATGATCGAAGGGGCGCCGGAGGACGTGGTCGAGGCGTCGAAGCGATTGGCCTGCACGAAGTGTGTCGTCGTCAACCTGGGCATCGATCGGGAGGACATTTCTCCCGCAAACTGGACCTACTTTTACGATCGGGATTTCAGCTTTACGCGCGTCAGCTACCCTCACATGTTTTCCCGGAACAATGCGCCGCCGGGAACGGGCAGCATTCAGGCCGAGCTCTACTACTCTGACAAGTATCGGCCCCTCGATAAGACGCCCGAGGAGCTCGTACCGGAGGTTATTGCAGATCTGTACCGGTGCGGCCTGTTGCGTGAGGGAGATAAGATCCTGTATCAGGGAACGATGTACCTGCCCTACGCCAACATCATCTTCGATCTGGAACGTGCGCCTGCGCTTGAGATCGTACACGGCTTCCTCGACGACGTCGGCATTGCGACCTGCGGCCGGTATGGGGAGTGGGGGTATCTGTGGACCGACGAATCGTTCATGAGTGGTGAGAAGGCTGCCCGTAAGGTGTTGGAGCGTGTGGCGCTCTGAGCAGCGGTAAGAACGCGACTTTTTGAGGCTGAACCGAAATGTCGAAGGTCAAAAACCTGGCTCGCCGGATTGGTCGTACGCTTCTGGGTACGCTCACACACGTGGAGACTGGCAAGCCGGTGGTTGCGCTCACCTTCGACGATGGCCCCGATCCGGCTTATACCCCTCAGTTTCTCGAACTGCTCGAGTCGTACGGGGCGCGCGCCACGTTTTTTATGATCGGCAAACGGGCAGCCCAACACCCCGATCTTGTGCGCTGCGTTTCGGAATTCGGGCATCAAATCGGCAATCATTCGTGGGATCACGTTCCATTCACCCTGTTGACCGGACGCGAGCGCCGAAAACAGCTTCGATCGTGTCGGGATGCATTGGCGCCTTACGGAAGCCCGATTTTTCGACCCCCGAACGGTGACCTCGACTTTGGCTCACGCCTGGATGCCGCGAGAATGGGTTACCGGGTGGTGACCTGGAGCGTCACCGCGAACGACTGGCATAATGACGACGCCATGACGTTGGCGAACCGGCTCTTCGAGAAAATCAGACCGGGCAGCATCGTATTACTTCACGATACTTTATACACTGCACTAAATGCTGATTGTGCTGACCGCAAGCCGACCCTCGAAGCCCTTCGAATGGTTCTGGAACGGTATAAGGGCGAATACCAATTCGTGACGGTGTCCGATCTGATAAAAAGTGGCCGGCCGGTTAAAACCTACTGGGTTCGAAAGGTCGACCGGAAGCTATTGGACCAGTTGGTTGTCACCAATCCGAGCTCTCTGTCGCCAGAGGTTTAACCAATCAACTGCACGTTGAGATCAGGACTTTTCGAGTAGTTGCAGGTCCGCCTGGCTCGCGTCCTCAATTGGCGTGCTAAAAAGCTCGTCGTTGTCTAGCAGAAACGCTGCCGGACCGCCATCGGGTACCGGCATGCGGGCGCCTTTGAGCTGCCCCGTGTACCAACCGATCCCTCTTATCCAGCGTAGAAGTTGCGACTTCGACCGTATTCGCAATCCCGTGCGGATCTGCTTTTTGGTCGACGAAATGAATCGCTCCCTGAAAGAAATGTTGGAACCCGGCACGTGATAGTATCGCTCGAGGTAAGTCTTCCACATTCCCCAGTTGTGTGACTGCCTGAAGGCGCCGCGGAAGCTCGTCCGAAAGCGGAGGTGTAACACGGCCTCCGGGACGAATTGCAGCTGGTACCCGGCGAGTGCCATTTTCCAGCAAAAATCCGTATCGAAAGCGCCGGGCAGGTCCTCGTTGAAGCCGCCGACTTTCTCCCACGCCGAGCGCCGGATTCCCATGTTACCCGAGCCGGCATAAGAGAAGTATCCCGGCTGCTGCATCAGCCCGTTCTTTTGCGCGTTTCCATGCCCTGCGGCAATCCAGGGGTCGTTGAGTTTGCTGGTTTCCCAGGGCCCTGCGATAAAATCGTACCGGGCGAGGGCCTCGCCCATCGCGGCGACCCAGCCCGGGGCCACCTCGTCGTCGGCGTCGCATAGCGCGATGGCGTCGCTACGTGCCGCTCGAACGCCAACGTTGAGTGCATATTGCTGATTCTGCTTCTCCGTGGCCGCGATAATCTGCATCTCCGGGATCCGGCTCCGGTACTGCTCGGCGATCGCCATGCTGTCGTCGGTCGAGCCGTTGTCGACGAAAACGACCTCCCACGGTTTGTCCCATTGCTGGTTGGCAAGCGCCTCGAGCTGTACGGGCAGCGTTTTAGCCGCATTCCAGCACGCGATGACTACACTCAGGCGGATGTCTCCGCTGTTAACGTGTGTGCTCGGTTTATTTTTTGGGGACGTATCAGGAGAGGAATGCGGTTTGGTAGACATCGCTGGCTAAATAACTGAGACCAGGGGTAAGGAATGGCGTGACGAAGCGGAGGTTTGTTTTGATTGATCGCTATTTTAGTAGCAAAGGATGGTTTTCACGCGATACTTCTGGCGCAGCAGCATTTGGCTTTTAGTGGTCGTAATCGCTCTAACGAAACAAATAACACGGTTTTAGTATTTGCCGAGTCGATCGGCTCGATCAAGCCGTCGCCGATTGCGAAACGTCCTCTTGAAGCGCATCGATGAGGTCGTGAATCATTCCCTCGTAGCTGTAGGTAGCGGTGATGAATTCACGGGCACTAGCTCCAATGGTTGGCCAACTGGAACGTTTCGACCAGGCTCGTTCAAGGGCATCCGAAAGGGCAGCGACTTCGGTGGACTGTGCGAGCCACCCGGTTGCATCTTCGTGAATCAGCTCCGGTATTCCGCCGACCGGAGTACCCACTGCCGGCCGTCCGCAGGCCATCGCTTCAACGAGGGCAAAAGGAGTACCTTCGGAAAGGGAGGGCAAGATCAGCAGGTCTGAATCAGCATAGGCCGACGCTATGTCGTCGGAATGGTCGCGAATCGTGACACGCTCGGGTACAATACCGAAGTAGGTTATCCAACGACTTATCAAAGATTTGAATCGGCCGTCGCCCTGAAATACGAGATGCCAGTCGCGGTGGCTCCAGCGCGCGTCAGACAACGCCTCGAGCAATATGTGCTGGCCTTTGTTGTCCGGCTCAAACCTCGCCAGGTTGAGGAATCGCGCCGTTCCCTCTTCCCGTACGGGATGACGGATTCCTGCTTCTTTCAATAAGTTGAAAGTCTCTGTGTTTATGGTGTTTTTGCCAAACCAGACATTAATCAGCCTCTCTCCGACAGCGCGCTCAATGGTTTTCCGGTTGCGCTCAGAAACACAGACTATTCGGCCTGCTGTGACGAGCAGAGACCTTAGCCGGTCCGTTTGCTCTTCGTTGCGGGCGAAGTAGTGTTCCTGGACGTGCTGAAAGACGAGCCAGTAGGGAATGTGGAGGCGACTGCACGTAAGGAAGGCCTGTTCGTGCGGGATCACATGGCTGATACTCGCCATGTTGAACCATACAAGGTCAGGCCTGATCGACTGGACGTATACGGACAGCAGACTTTGACGTTGAGGCTTCGAGTTCGTAAACGTGTGCTGCAATCGATGATAAAGTTTTTCAATCGTACGTTCCTTGCCGTCTGGTAGCCAGCAGGTTTCGATTCCGGATGATTGCAGCGTTTCGGCTCGTTGACGTGTCACCGGACTCTCACGTAAGACAATCTTGAAGTCAAAGTTCGCCCTCAGCTCGGGATTGAGAACCGCCTCGTACCAGTACTTTTCCGATCCACCCCAGAATGGGTGAATGGGCTGTGACGAGTAAACGAGGATGACCGGTTTCTTTTCTTTCATCTCGCAAATACTAACGTACCTGCTATAGGGGGGAGAAAAGACTGTGTGGGTTCAGTCGTTACGCAATGGGGTCAGGTGGTTTTGAAGCTTGGGAACAGGCAGGTTAGCTCAGCATGCAATACCTAAGTGCCGGTCATAGGCGCACCGATTAAACCGGCGACAAAACCTCAGTGAATCGATTATACCGTTAGCGCACGCAGTCGGACAGGAGGCCAGACCAGATTGCTGTGCGCTTTTTCTATACTCGGCCTTTAGCCTTGAGTCTCTTTTAGGCGCTACAATATGTAGATAATGTCTTGTTCCGGAAACGACTTTTGAGCGTTACCACAGAATAATACCTGTAATCTCTCTAGCAATTTCTTGCTTGCAGCAAACGCCTATCTGGCACCAAGCGTAATCGGGCAAACTATTTGGAATTCTTCATTTAGTGCAGAGGAGCTTCCTGGATATCTCCTGGCCGGAAGGGAGCAAATCACGTTGTGTGGGAAGAATTGCATTCAGGACGCGCCGGGAGCGTTTTTTGCGGTAACAATATAGAATGACGGGTGAGTATCGGTATCAGTATCGTCGGAAGTACGGTTAATGAAAAGCCGAAAACGCATCAGGTCTTTTCAGAATACGGGTATAATCCTTTCTGAACGGGGCAATCCCAATCCGGCTGTTGCATTTTGCGCACAGGTGGTAAAAAAGGTAACATGTTGAGTAATGGAGATGAATATGGAGGTCACCCAGTTCAAGTGCCGAGGTTGTGATAGCGAGAGGTACACCATTCTCCTCGATATGGGGAAGCTGCCCCTGGCAAACGCCTTTGTCTCGGACGAACACGACGACAAAGATCAATTCAGGGAAAAGCTGACGCTGGTGATGTGCGAAGAGTGCCGGCTGATTCAGATCAGAGAAGAAGTGCCCCGTGAAATCTTGTTTGGAGATTATTTGTGGGTTACGAGTACCGCCACGACTTCACGTTTGCATGCTGAATGGCTGTCGCAGTGGCTCCGAGAGCGTTATCACGGAGATACGCATCCCTTCCTGGTAGAAGTGGCGAGCAACAACGGATTCTTTCTTGAGCATTACCGTAACGCCGGTTTCGACATCCTGGGCGTCGACCCTTCCAATCTCGCCGAGGAAGCTGACCAGCGGGGATTGTCGTCGATCAGGGACTTTTTCGGGCGAGAAATTGCAGACAAGATTCGCCGTAGCAGAGGCCATGCGGACGTAATCGTCGCGCGAAACGTGTTGGGGCACGCGAGCGAACTACAGGACCTCGTTGCCGGCATCAAAGAGCTTCTGGCCCCGAACGGCCATTTCATCCTGGAGGTCCCATACGCCTTCTTCTTGCGTAATGAGCTCCAATACGACACGATATTCCACGAACACCTGTCCTACCTCACGGTGGGAACGGTTGCCGGATTGATGGATCGGTTCGGGATGAAGATTACAGATCTCACCTTCGTTCAGATGAACGGCGGTTCCATGCTTTGTGAGATCGTCCATAGGGACAGACCTGAACCACGCGGCGATCAATCATTTATCGACTTTGAAAGGCTCATTCAACTGAACTCACCGGAAGGTTGGAGGGATTTTGCAAAATCCGTCGAAGAACAGCGTCGTTCGTTTAAAGAGCTTCTCGAATCATTGCGTGAAGAGGGGAAGCGCGTGGCGGGCTATGGAGCCGCTGCCAAGTGCATGACAATGCTCAACTACTGCAATATTACGCCCGACCTCATTCCCATCATGGGCGATGCCAACCCTCGTAAACAGGGCCTCCTGTGCCCGGGCGTCCGGATTCCCGTCGTAACGCCAGAGGACGTGATGGAATTCAATCCGGATTATATCGTAATCGGGGCGTGGAACTTCAAAGAGGAGATCATGCGCTATTTCCGGGACGAGATGGGGTACCAGAACAAGTTCATCGTCCCGTTACCGATGCCACGGATCGAATCGGATACGCACGAAGCAATTGTTGCTTCCTGAGGGGACTTCGCATCATTCCTGTTTCGATTGCTACGGAAACCTGGTTTCTACTCGAAGCCAGGTTTTTTTGTAATCTCCAGGCCTTCCGTATTCCACGGCCGTGTCGTGCAGCATCCTATCTTGAAGTTTTCATATTCACACCCTGTTTTTTTATTTGGCTCCATTTCTCCTTACAGAATAACCACTTGTGAAAAACCTGATACCAAGTGGTATAGGGTTTGTGGATCCACTCGCGCGACGGTTGGCGTTTCTTGTACCTCGTGCTACCAATCATGAACGGCAACAGGTGCACCCCGTGATTGATTGCGAGGAGGCAGTACCGTACGAAGTAAACGATTCCGGCCGTTTTTCTGGCATTTTCGGTTGTTATTGGTCTCACAACCAAGGCCAGATTGTCCACCCCTCAACTATCACACAGGAGAAGGATCGATGAGAAGATGGATATTTCAGAGTGTGGCAGCCTTGTGTCTATTCCTTGCAGTTCCCACCCATGCGCAAGACGTTCCCATCCAGTTCACGTTGCCGGAAGCAGGGTACGTAACCATCGTAATTGATTCGGCCGATGGTTCGCGCATACGGAATCTCATTCAGAACACGTACTATCCGGCGGGGACCCACACCATAAACTGGGATCGCACAAACGAAGGAAGAGCGGTCTACAATTCGGATGGCAGTTACGACATTAAGCGGTCAACGCTAAACTCGGGCAGCTATCAGGTCCGTGCGCTTTATCACAAGGGGATCGATCTGCTTTACGAGTTCTCCGTGCAGAGCCCGGGCGATCCAGCCTGGCTCTCTACCGACCGGAAAGGGGGATGGCTGGGTGATCATACGCCACCGATCGACGTACTGACGCTCCCCGGAGGGAAGTACAGCGGAAACGTTCGTGTCGTCCAGGTGGTGGCCCCAATCGCGGAAACGAGCCAGGGATTTGCGTACCTGGACGAAAACGGCCGGAAAATCATTGGGTACGACCACATCAACAACAATCACGACTTTCCGTCGGCATCGACACGCGACGTCGGCCCTAATCGTAACCCGGAGTACCTCTCGTGGCATGCCGTGCATCGCGCAGGAGCTGTCAAGCTCGTCTACGCGATGTCTAAAAACGGGAAGGTCAGCACGAACCAGTTCTCGACCGGCATTCGCACCGAGGCCATCCACGGCATCGCCGCGTACAACAATCTGATTGCGATCAGCTATGACGGCGGGATTGTTTTCATCGACGGGAAAGGCGCGGAGAGTAAGAATTACCGCATCATCCGAAATCTTCAGATGCCCAACGTACGGGGTATTGCCACCGACGGGCCGAATCTTTACGTGGTCGAAGGAAAAACGGTTCGGCGGTACAAGGTTGACTTTTCGAAAGGCACCCTCAGCTCCGCGCAGACGATCGTATCCGGCTTGAGCGATCCTCAACGAGTCAAGCTTATCAACGGTGAGCTGTACGTTTCGGATCACGGGAAGAGCCATCAGGTGAAGGTCTTCAA
>CBINFS010000014.1:0-89897 GCA_966250015.1 uncultured bacterium
GATCGACTCGTCGCCCGAGTAGTCGTAGAGCAGGTTCCACGACGAAAGCGCCATCATGATCTGGTCGCCTCCGATTCCACGCATGTCGTGTCTTGGATGCCACACCTGATGGTTCATGTGGTACGGGATACCGTTCGAATCGGCCTCCATGTTCTTCCAGAACTCCCATACCTTTGTGATGACGAAATCGTACGCTTCGCCGGGGTTCGTCGAGTACCAGGGGAGGATGTGGCCTTTATCGTCTACACGGACTGCATGGTAGACGATGGTGTCGGCCACGATCGAATCGCCGGATGGATGAAGCAGGTCGTCGGGGATGCCCGGCCTATTCTGACTCTGGAAAGCGCATCCGGTAAAAAGGACGACCACGAACACAACGATCGATAGTTTATGCATCTTCCTCTCGTTTTGTTATGGGGGTGAACAATGCGCCGACACTCATGATTGCCCGTCGCCTATGATTCGAAAAAACAGACATACCGCATCCCTGCACCGGTTCGTTCTCGCCCGATCGTTCAGCCGGAATCGGGGGCTTTGCCTTGACGTACAGGGAATGCGGAATGTCAGCAAACGTACTGGAATATGTCCTCCAACCGCTATTCGATCTTAACCGAAATCATTCGGTCGAGTACGTTCCTCGTGATCTGCCGGACTCGCTCGTCGCCCTGGCTGAAATCGAGGAACGGTGGATTGATGTAGGCGGGAGGTGTGGATAGCACCTTGTTCCACCAGCAGGTACCGGCGTTGAATACGAGGTTCCCCTTCGGGGCCGTGTAGATCGTAGCCGCATGCCTGCGCTCCATCGGCTGCCCTTCGTAGCGTCTGACCGGACCCTCGGCAAGCACCACGAGGTCCTTGTGTTGCTCGGCCACCGGATATCCGTGGAACTCCCATCCGATCAGGTTCGGGATAAAGTCACCTTTTTTCATACCGGTGCCTTCAAACACCCAGTGGTCCGGCTCAGCGCACGTCCAGTCGCCAAGGCCTACGCCATAGGACTTTGCACCCATTATTTCGATATCGTCCAGACCGCCGGGAATTGACCGGATGCCGCGGTTCGGCCGCCCGTCGCTGCTCGTCAGCAGCTCGATCCGTCCCGAAACCGCGTTGCCGGAGAAGAAGGCAAGGCTGAGGCCCGCATCCCTCGCTTTGATGATGTTGTCGTTCAGCTGCTTGGTCCAGTACTCGTCGTGCCCTACCGAGAGCCACACCTTTCCACGTAGCAGGCCGGCCAGGTCCTCATGCGTATCGAGGTTCGAGATGTAGGTCACGTCGTATCCTTCCTTCTCGAGGAAGTACGCTAGCGGATACTCCGTCATCAGGAAGGTACCCGATCCGTTCGTCAGAGGCTCGAATGCAGCGGGATACCCGTTCCAGTAGATTGCATAGGGACGGTCAAAACCGGCGGAATAGCTGTCAGGCTTCCGAGATTGCCAGGGGCCAGCCGGGCCGTCGTACATCGAACGCCACTGCGGCCAGCGGTTGTAGGCTTGCCACGTGAAGTCCGAAACCTGGAACAGGATGTCCGCCGGACGATCGTCACGGACTACGAAAATAAAGTACGCCTCCGACTCGGTCGCTCTCCAGGTGCTGAGCTTGCCGAGGTACACACCGCTTACCCAGTCGTCCGGAATGGTAATGGTGGCGGCAACCTCCCACTGGCACTCCTGAATGTTGTGTTCGCCGTCTTCTGGAGTCGGTTGCGGCTTCCCGGGTGCGAGGCCGGTGATGGGGTTCATGGTCATCATCAGGCGGGCACCCTTGCCACCGTAGTAGCCCATCCGGAAGATCTGGATCTGATAGTTATCGGGAGGATCAGTGCTGACGTAGATCTTCAGCTCCTCCCCAGCCTTGATGCTCAAATGGGAGACGAAGCCCTCGATCTCTTTGCGCCGATGCCAGCCCAGATCGTAGGGTTCATTCTCGTGCCGCTTGACCTTGGTCAGGATCCAGTCGGTCGTGCCGGGCTTTGCATTTTCTGCACGGATGATGTCGTTTCTCGGAACGCGCCTCGCAGCACGATGGATCTCTCGACGTAGCTCTTCACTCGTGGCGGCCTCTGCCGGGTTCACCATCGAACCCAACCATCCGGCGCCAAGCATGGCCGCACCGCTCTTGAGTATGTCCCTACGGCTGATATTCCCTCCGAGCGGCTTCGAAGTTCTGTTTTCTTCCATATTCATGCGGATGTGTAATGGAGTGGACAACGGACCCGGGCTCTCCTCAATCCTGATTCCTCGCAATCGGGATGAACTAGCGCCAAAATCTATCGTGATAGTTTTGATCTACGACTCAGTACTCGTCGGCTCAGCCTCTGCCGGATACACCGTGACGACTCGGCCATTTACCTCATATCGCAGCTTCATCGATTCAGCCACGACGTTCAAAATTTCTCTGAGCGGCTCGTCAGTAAACGTGGCAGTCAGGAGCGATTCACCGGCAACGCCTGCGGTGAGGCGTATTTCGAGATCGTACCAGCGCTCGAGCTCCTGGAATACCTCGGTTAGCGGCGTCCTGTCGAACGACAATCTGCCTTCCGTCCAGGAGAGATAGGTGCCAAGTGGAACGTTTCGCCTCACTTTGATGCCGCCCTTGCTCGACAGCAGACCCATATCCGCACGCGTTAACACCGTAGCCGTCTCCTGCGTCTGCCTGCGCTCCCGCAACGAAACTTTCCCTTCCGCCACGACAACCTGTACGCTTTCACTTTCACCAACGGAGCGTACGTTGAACTCCGTCCCCAATACCTCCACAATTGCGTTCCTCGTATGGACCACGAAGGGACGGTTGACATCACGGGCGACCTTAAAGAACGCTTCTCCTTCGACGTGAACCTCGCGGATCTCGGTGGCGAACGTCACCGGGATGGTGAGCTTGCTCTCCACGTTGAGCATGACCGTCGTCCCGTCAACCAGGTTGATCGTAGCCCTCTGACCACGCTTCGTAGCGTAAACCCTTTCGGTGGGAGCCACCGGGGCTTCCTTTCGCTGCTCAGGCACGAAAAGCACGACAGCGATGCCGACGATGACCAAAAGTCCAATGATGCGATAGATGGGAGACAACCGTCTCTTCTTTGACTGGATTGGAGGGCGGTCGACGAACCTGCTCTCTCTTTCCTCCTGAGCCGTTTTCCAGCTCACTTTCTCCCAGGCCGCCGTGACGTCGAATCGCTGCGGTACTGCTCGGGCCAACTCACAGATCTGACGTAACTCCTCTACCGTCCGGGCATATTCTGGATCAGCCTTCATCAACGCGGTGATGCTTTTCGCCTCGTCTTCCGAGGCCTCCCCCGCGAAGAATTTGCCCATGAGGTTCCAGTCGATATGCTCGTTCATGCGAATACTATTTCCGATGTTCAATGCCGGAGCAATTCCACTGGCGCCGTCAGCCCCGTGCATGAGCCCCCGATTACCAGACAATTCAGTGTACTCCCACCCGGACAGCGACGATAATCTTCACGCAATCTGCAAGACCAGACCTTATTACAGTTCATTATTAACCACTAACTGTCCCAGACCGTAACACCATGTCTTGAAAAACTCCTCGTGGAGGCCGTAACGGCTGCCGCATATTTCCATTCAGAGAAATCTGATTACAGGCTTCGCTCCTCTTTCAAAGATTTATTGCTTTGTCCGAGCTCTGTTATGCTACAAACTTCAAACACTCAAACTACGGGATATGCAGCATAATCGTGTTCGTTCAGGTATCGAAACATTAAAATACTATTATCATCGTTTTTGGTAACCGGCCGTCCGGACGGTCATGTCTCTGGATGAGAAATTGCTTTACGAAGCGTGGTCCCTTCCAGTACAATCTCTTTTCCGTTAGCTGCGGCCGGATTAGCCGAGACTACGGCAGAATCTATAAGCACGTTATTCACGTTGACACACTGGATCCCGTGCGTGAAAAAAGGAGGCAAATCCTCACCCCATCTGAGCACAAAGTCTCGAATGACCAGGTTGTCGACGTGCTGTGCGTACAGACCGGGGATGTCGTGCTCAAACAGCTGGCGCTCGGGATCAGCGGAGGGCCGCAAATCGAGGTTTCCACCTTTCGTCATCGTTTCGCGGCCACGGCGCACACGGAGATGGACGTTGTTAAACTGAATGTTGTCCATCGCATGCTCCTGTGTTCCGTACACCATGATGCCGTGCTCGCCCGTTGCGGTGACGTTCGTGAACTGGACGTCGCGAATACGCCCTACCGGTTCGCCTTCAAACCTGGAAATGGCGGAGAGGTGAATCGGGTCGCCATTCCCCCACCAGTGCCCATCGTGTAGCCGGGTTTCGATGATGATGTTGGAAAACACGAGCTCCTCAATATCGGCCGCGTCCCGTGCAAACACGCCGATCCCACGGTTCGAATCGTAAATGGCGATATTGTTGAAGCTGAGCCTGCGAATCGGGTGCTGGCCGTATCCAACACGTATTCCGGACGAGCGCGATTGCAGATGACAGTTGGTCACCTGGATGTTCTCCACGTATGGGGTCTTATTCCCGTGGGTGTATCGGTCCTGCTCTTCGGAAGTATATCCTGGAGTGTTCTCGATTTTTGCAAAACCGGTGATCGCAATTGCGTCGTCACCCGCCCGAATGTCACAGTTAGCAATGCGGATATTCCTCGAAACGGTGATGTGAATCCCATCACTGTTCGGAACCATCAGGTTGTTGAGGATGGATATCCCGTCGACCAGCACGCCGTCGCAATACCCGAAGCGTATGGTCCATATTGGCGCGTCCTTTATGGTGACGCCTTTCATGGTAACCCGATTGCTGTGGTAGAACTCGATGAGGAACCCATAGGGAACCCGGTTTCGTGCAATCGGGCCATCCGGCGAGAATTTGCCGTCTGGCAGGTAGTTCTCCTTTTGCCGGGTCCTCGACCGATCGAAGTCACGGGGGGAGTGGCTCCGGGTTTGGTCGTAATATTGAGTACCGGCGCCGTTGATGACCCCTTCGCCGGTGACGCTCACGTCTTCGGCGTCCTCACAGAAAATGACGCCGTGCCGGCGATACGTACTGTGATAATCCTCCCGGTTCCCGCTGGCGAGCAGCTCAGCGCCCTGCACGAGGTGCAGGTTGACCCCACTTTTGAGGATGATAGTCCCGGTAATGAAGGTGCCCGCGGGAACGAGAACGATCCCCCCACCAGCTTCATGGCAGGCATCTACCGCCTGCTGAATGGCTGCCGTAGAGTTTTGACCCGCCACCGCACCGTAATCGAGGATGTTATACGTGCTTGAAGGGTTTGCCGCAGGTGCACCGGTGACTGGACCGGCGCTGGCCACGCTAACCGACGAGCCGAGCAGGCCAGCTCCGGCCATTGCCAGCCCGTGCGTGATAACCGCCCGACGATTCATTACTGATTTAGACAACTGCGTATCGGCTACTTTATTCTTCATCTGGAAACGATTTCGACGCCCTGCCTCAGGCTCTCCTCTTCAAACGTGATCTCCTGGCTGGCTTTCTTCACGTAGTTGTTGGTTACGATGATGTCTTTGCTTGCCGCCCCCTTTACGTGAATGAACGTACCCGTTCCTTCCGGAGCTCTCGATTCGCGGATGATGCCGTCCGAGGAGTTTTCAATCACGATAGCCGGAGCATCGCTTCCCTTGAGCCCCTGCCGCCCTTCGAAGGAGTCGATGACGAAGTCCTTGACGTCCCTCAGAACCAGTGCGCTTTGCCATTTGGGCTCCGTCTGATCCTCCCTCCACTTCACCGAATAGTCGCGGATCTTCAGGCCGTTTACGTGCTCGAACACGAGAGAGTGTGTGGCGCGTTTGTCCTGATAATCCTCGATGTCCATGTATTGATGGACGTTCGAGAGCGTGATGTTTTCGAGCGGTTGATCGGGATGACCCGTAAAGACACTGGTGCCTCTGGAGTGCGAAATGACGTTGTTTATGATGACGTCTTTGATCTGCCCCAGCTTTGAATCAGGATTCCTCTTTTCGAGCAGAACCTTGATCATGTCCGCGTCGCCCCACCAGTTCCAGTGGCGCCGGTTCCCTTCGATGGTGATGTTGCTGAAGATGACGTGGCTGACGACGGCGCCGTCCATCACGTCGATCCCCATCCCTTTATTCGTATTCCGAACCGTACAATTGTTGAATACGATGTGTTTGATGTCGGCAAAGGTTTCGGTCCCAAACTTCAGCGCGCAAGAGGACGAAGAAAGCACGCAGTTGGTCACCACGACGTTTTCTGTAGGACGAACCTCCTGGCCTTCGCGTCCGGGCGTCTTCAGCACGATCGAATCGTCTGCGGTTACGATGATCGAGTCCGATATCGTGACGTTGGACGTAGAGCAGATGTCGATCCCATCCGCATTGACACCCTTTTCCAGATCCGAATAGATGTAGACCCCCCTGACGTGTACGCGGTCGCAATTGTTGAGGCGGACGTTCCAGAGCGGTGAATGGATGATCGAAACACCTTCCAGCAGGACGTTATAGCAGTCATCCAGAATGAACATGTAGACGTTCATCGCCTCGCTGTCGCGGTAATAACGGCGCATGTCGACGCCGGCGGCCCGTGCCGTCTCGATGGCTTCTATGATGTAGGTGTCCACACCGCGCATTTCCTCGAACACGTATCGGGCCAGGCCGTCGAGCGTCCCGCCGCCGGTTACGGAGATGTTTTTAGCACCGCGGGCATAGATCAAAGACCGCGAGCCCCGCTCGAAGTCGTCCCGATTTTGGCTCAAAAAGATCGTCGCTCCGGCCTCGACGTTGAGCGTCACATTGTCCTTAAGGACAATCGTGCCGGTGGTATACTCTCCCGGCGGAACGTTTACGGTGCCGCCGCCACGGGTCACGCAGGCTTCTATCGCATCCCGGAAGGCTTGCGTGGCATTGTCTTCCCGCTTTCCAGTGGCCCCGTAATCCGTAACGTTAAAGATCGGGCTTCCACCTACAGCCCGGGGTCTTAAGGATTGCTCGGGCAACATGGGGGTCACGAGCATACCGGCGCCTGCCATCCAGGCCCCGTGCTTGAGCACGTCCCGCCTGTTCATTTTTCCGTCAGAAGGCATTGTGTCACGCATGTGTATTTGGGTACTAATTTCAATCCGTAAAAAAGCCAGAGATCAGGAGGGCTGCCCCAGATAAACCACCTTGTAGGGCGTCTCGGGCTCGGCGGTGAACTCGATGTTTCCGCCTGCCACCGTGAAGGCCACCTCGTCCCTCGTCCCGTCAGCCTTCATCTTCAACACCCGAATCCGCGAGCTGTCCGCCCAGCCCGGATCCAGCGCGTACCGGAGCACGCCCCCGTCGCGGCTGCACGCGAAGTACACGTTCTCCTTCTCCGGCACGAAGCTCGTGTAGTTTTCGGCGATCACCCGTCCGTCAGAAAGCACGACGCGGTAGGTGTCGGCCGGCACATTGACCTCGACGATGGTGCCGTCATCGTACACTACACGTTCGAGGTCACCCTCCTTCTCGTACGACTTCATCTCCTTGCCGTAGAGCTTGATCTTGGGAAGAGCGTCGAGGATGTACTCGTGCGGGTCGAAGACCGAACGCCTATTGGTAAAGCTTTCGCCTCGCTGACCGTAGAGGAATCGCTTCAGATTCTGCGAGTTGTCGCTGATCTTCATCCCGTAGCTGGTTTTCCCATGATAGATGAAGGGGATCAGCGGGATGCTTTCCTCATTCTCGAAGTAGACGTTATCGAAGGCGATGATATTGCCGAAGCTTCCGACGTGCCCGACCCAGAATCCGGTAAAGTCTTCCGTCGCAACGTCGATCCCGCGCTTGTTGAACTCCCGGACGATCGCCAGCTTACCCTCAAAGTTCTTTACGGCTCCTGCCGGGTTTTCAGGATCGAAGTTGTACTTCCTGCCGCCGTTGTACCCACCGGCCATCACGTCGATGAAATAGGCGTCTTTGACTGGATACCGGTCAAGTGTCGCATTCACCCGATCAAGACCCGACTTTTGAGCGTACTGGTGGGCACAGATCAGATATGAAGGCCGCTCCTCCCAGACACCGCCGATCATGAGGTTACCCTGTGCATCGCGGCAGATGATGTCCGGATCCCAGGCAGGGCTGTCCTGATAGGCATCGTCGTAGTTGTCGTGGAAGGTGACCGTAACGTTGTACTTCCGGGCTTCCTCGATCAGGCGCACCAGCCCGTCGTACCCGCCCAGGTTCTCGTTTACGACATCAACGGCCGGATAGCCGGAATCGTGGCCGGTGTACTGCCACCCAAGTAGGTAAAGCACGTAGGCTGCGGAATCGGTCTGTGCCGCAAATTCCTTGATTCTGTCCAGGACTTCGTCGAACGGCAGCTCCTCCCGCGTCCCCGTCGGATCCCTTTGCGTCGGCGGACGGTCAACGAATGCTCTCACGAATGCTTTGTCCGCATAGTAGGGATTGGGGGTGGCATCGATCCGCTCCCTGAGCACCTTCGCCCCGTCTACCCACGACACCTCCCCGTCTCCATCATGGTCCCCCACCACCGTCACCACCACCGACGTCCCCTCCTGCACCCTCAGCAAATACGCCGGATCCACCACCGGCACGATCGGACCAAACTCCTCCAGGTCGTACTCCTTCAACCGGTGCATCAGCTTCATCGACAACGACCCGTACTTCACACCGCCTGCCTCAAACACCTCCACAATCCCGTGATCCTCCAAACTCTCCGTGTCCACCAACCCCAACACCTCCCCGTTGTAGACCATCGCCTCCAAGATCGCGTTCAACCAGTCAATCTCGTACTCGTACACCTTCTCACTCGCCTTCGCCACGTCGATCAACCGTCCCGAATCCGCCGAGATCGCCAGCTTCGCTACACCCTCGTCCGCCCGCACGGTCACCAACCCCGGCATGACCACGTGGATCAGGTAGTAGTCCCCGTGCTCGACAACCTTGTCCAGCTCGACCGTCAACCCGTCGCCGTCAAGCCGGTAGTGCAGGTCAAACTCGACCGCCACCTCGCCCGCCTGCGTGACCGTGGTGTGGTAGACGACCCCCTGTGCGGCCGGGCTCTGACGCACCTGGTACGTCACGTCCGCGGTGTCGAGCACAACCGCCTCGACACCCTTGAAGACGAGGATCTCGGGACCGGTGCCGCGCACGTCGCCGAGGAGCGTGCCGCCGGTGGGCTTGTGCAGGTACTCGCTCACGCCGGGCTTGTCCTGCATGAGCGTGACCCGGACGTCGCCGTTTTCAAGCACGTAGTCGCCCGTGTAGTCCCGCGTGAACGAACAACCCCCCAATAGCACCATGTGCAATAGAAGGATCAGCGTAATACTTAGAACTCTGGGCAATGTCTGACGTGCTTGGTGGGGCATGGTCTCACCACGGGATACGGTAGTCAAAAGAACGTACACCTGATGCCTGAGAACCTTTGAGAGGCACATGCCTTCGAGTATCCCGCTTTGCCGGGGAGGCCTTCCTGTTCAGGAAGTTGATATTGGTTGACTCACCGTAACAGACCGGCTCAGGCGAAATAGCATGAAGGAGACGGCCGGTCGAGTACTGGCCGTCTCCTTCATGATGTGGATTAATTGTAACCCGGATTCTGTTGAAGCGTCGGCACTCCGTCGACCGTGCTCAGGTCGATTTGAGCCTGCGGAATGGGGAAGTATTCGTTCTTACCCGGCGTGAATTTGCCCGCGGATACGATCGAAACGATGTTTTTCTCGTACTGGAAGAATGCGTTCAGCTTCTCGTTGGCTTCTCCCCATCTCACGAGGTCGAAGAACCGGTGCCCCTCCATGGCCAGCTCGAGCTTGCGCTCGAAGCGAACAGCCTGCCGCGCAAATTCCTGACTCGGGAAGGCATCGTATTCACCGATGTTGTAGTTGGGTATCGCGTATTCCTGCCACCTGCTCGGATCGGAGGAGTCGCCGCCAAGGAAAACGAAGGTCGTTCCCCGGTCAGTACGGATGACCCAGTCGAGCTGACTGACACCGTCCAGGGCCAGCATTTCCGCCTCGCTTCCAACCTCTGCCAGAGCATATGGCCGGTTGTGATCGAGCTTAACCCAACCATCCGGATTGGCTGCTCTTCTCCGGACGCGGTTCACGTATTGGCGCGCCTGTTCCAGGTTTCCAAGCTCCACCTCGGCCTCGGCGGCCATCAGCAACACGTCGGCGAACCGGATGACGTTAACGTCCTGCGAGGTGCCCGGCGACCAGGTGAGAACGGCGTCTTCATCCTGGCGGGCACGCCAGTAGACGTTCTTTTTCGAATTGTAAGGGCCAGCCGAAGCGGGGTCACGGACCCAGGTTATACCGGGATGCGGACCCCAGTCGAGGTACGGTACGCCTCGGCGCCCAACCGTCCAGTCCAACCGTGGGTCGAGATTGCCCTGATACGTCTGGAACGGCGCATCCGTGCGAACGCCCATGTCGTTCGTGACCATCTCATTGTTGTACGTATCAAACAGGGGCAGGCCGTTCGCATCCGTCCGATACGAATTGACCAGCTCCTGCGTGGGCTGGAAGAACCCGCAGCACAGGAAGGGGCTGTTGTACGGGAAGTTGAGCCTCGAACCCGCGTTCGAGTGCGGGATCTCACCGTTGGTCAGCGTGGCAACCTGCTCCACTACAAAGACGGCTTCCGGACTGCTCGCCTCCATCGAGGGCTCGAAATTGTCGCGGAAGTTGGGAAACAGATCGTACTTGATCCCGGTCGTCGTCACACCATTGGCGATGATGTTGTCGAACAGCGCCTTTGCTTCCGCCCACTTCTTCTGGTACACGTAGGTTTTGGCCAGATAGGCAGCCGCCGCCCACCTGTTAACCCGGCCCGCTTCAGCCTGCGTCTCGGGCAGGTTGTCCATCGCGAACTGAAAATCAGCCTCGATGTTCGGCCAGATGTCGACGTTGTTCGGCGTCTTGAAGTCCGTCGTGTTCTCGTCGATCCACGGCACCATGTTGAACATGCGTTTCAGCTCGAAATAGAAATGGCCTCTTATGAACCGGGCTTCCGCTGCGGCAACGGTTTTATCCCGATCGCTCATGCCTTCGACCTGGTTCAGGACCTTCAGGACGGCATTGGCCCGTGAAATGCCTTCGTAGGAAGCCCTCCATTTATTATTGAGAAAGGAGAGGTTCGGCGTGGCATTCCCCATGGCGATCGTAAAGATCTGGCCCTGGTCCGTCGGGTGGCTGCCCTTGTGGGCATCCCCACCCGCAACACTTCCATAAATCCAGTTGTCGGGGGAAGCCGGCCAGGCGTTCCCGAGGACCGCGCCGTCGAGCGCTCCGTAGGCGCCAATGACCAGCGCTCTGACACCCTGCTCGTTTGCCAGAACACTCTCACTCAAAGAGCCTTTGGGAGGAACGTCCAGTAACGAATCGCAGGAGCTCGTGATTATCCCTAACGCGACAACCAACGAGATCGATTTTATGTATCTAAATGCATTCATCTTGCTTTTCCGCGTTATTGTAGACAATGAGTTCAGAGGAACGATCGCGCCAATGAAGCACCATTGTCAGAAGGATAAATCAATACCCAACTGGAACTGACGATAGTGAGCGTACGTCGCCGTGTCGGTGCCATACACTTCGGGATCGAGGCCGTTGTAGCCAGTAAACGTGAACGGGTTTGAAATCTGCGCGTAGATTCTCAACCTGTTGGCGCCCACTCGCTGCAGCATGTTGCGCGGAAGTGTATAGCCAATCACGACTTCCTTGACCCTGAGGTAGGAGCCATCCCTTACGTAATAGTCGGTGTCGGCGTTTGACGTGGCGTCGCTCGCCACGTTCTCCTGGATCGGGAGCTTTGCATTACGGTTATCCGGCCTCCAGGAGTTGTACAGCGCATCCTTGCTCTTCGCACCTTCGAGGAAGGGATAGAAGTCGAGGAATTTCGTCCAGAAGGCCCAGATGTCGTGACCCTGTGATCCGTACAGGAAAACGTTGAAGTCCAGATTCTTGTAGTTGAGGCCGAGATCGAGCCCGTAGGTGAAGTCCGGGTGCGGATCGCCCAGAAAATCACGGTCGTCAGGAGTGATCACCCCGTCGCCGTTGACGTCGACGAACCGCCAGCGTCCCACTCCGGCATCAGGTTGATACGTGCCCCCGGCGGAAGCATTGGCCTCGTCAATCTCCTCCTGCGATTGCCAGAAACCGGCTACACGGTATCCGTAGAACGAGTTCATCGGATGGCCGACCTCATTGCGGTTCTGAGAACCGCCAAAGAAGTCGATCCCATCAGCGATCTTTACGATCTTGTTCCGGTACGCGCTGAACGTAAGCGTGGCGTCGTACTGAAGGTCGGTGCCCAGCGATCCATTATAGCCCAGTGAAGCGTCGACACCCCGGTTCTTGATGTGGCCGACGTTGATGGCCGGCACACTGGCCATACCCATCGTTCCCGGCAACGTCACGTTGTAGAGAAGGTCGTCGACGTCCTTCCAGTAATACTCGGCCATCGCTTCGACCCTGCCGCCGAACAGCATCGCGTCGAAGCCGATGTTTCCGTTGATGTTACGCTCCCACCTCGCATCGGGGTTACCGATACGGCCCTGGCGGAAACCAAGTTGAACACCGCTGTTGCTTCCGTCGATTGCGTAGTAGGAGTTCGCCAGGTTACCGACAAAGAGCGTGTACGGGTTGTCGGTGCTGACGTTGAGCTGGTTTCCGACCACGCCATAGCTTCCCCTGATCCGGAGGTCATCCAGCCAGGTCACGCCCCGCATGAAGGGTTCCTGTGAAACGCGCCACCCCGCGCTGAATGCGGGGAACATACCCCAGCGGTATTTGCCAGTGAACCTGGACGAACCGTCCCGGCGAAGCGTCGCACTCAGGATGTACTTGCTGTTGTAGTTGTAGTCCAGCCTTCCAAAGAAAGACAGCAACGCGTTTTCAAAGTCGGACGAGAAGTTCGAACGATCCCCTTCACCGGTGTTCAGGTTGACGTAGTTCGGATCGAAAGAGAAATACCCTACCGCCGACCCACCCAGGCTCGTTCCGGTGCTCTTGAACGCTTCGGAGCCGATGAGGAGGTCGAGGTCGTGATTTCCGAACTCTCCGTTGTAGATCGCCGTATTCGTCCACGTCCAGTTGTAACTGAAGTTGCTGCTGGTCTGAAACGAGCTTTGCGTGATGTTTTCCGCCCTTTCGTACTCGGGATAATTGAAGTCCCGAGATTCGCGGCTCGCAATGTCCGTACCCAGGCTCGTGCGAAGCGTGATGCTTCCCAGAAGGTCCAGTTCAGCAAAGGCACTGCCGAACAACCGGTTGTCCCGCGTGCGGTCGTTGCGCGAGCGTTTCTGCACGGCTACCGGGTTATACCCCGAGCCAATTCCCTTTGGACCGGCAAAATTACCCGCAATGTCGTACACCGGGATGATCGGCTGCTGGGTAAAGGACTGCCCGATCGCGCTCGTTTGGTCCGATGATATGTTGGATCGCTCAGTCGAGGCGAACGTGAAGTTTTCCCCGATCCGGAAGTTTCTCGCCGCATTGAAGAGTGTATTGACCCTGAAGGTATACCGGTTGTGATCGGTCTCGATCACAGTACCTTCCTGTTGGAGATAGTTGAAGGAGAGGAAATAATTCCCCTGTTCTCCCCCACCACTTGCGGAGAGTGAATGGTTGGTGCTGAAAGCGGGCCGGACGATCTCGGAATACCAGTTGGTCCCTTCTTTATTAGCCCGCGTGATCTGGTTGAAGGTGGCAAGCTGGGCCGCTCCGCCAGTGTATTCGGGCACCAGGAAGTATTCGCTTTCGTCCACCTCGCCTTCCATGGCGCCTTGAGGCAGGATGTAGTCCGGCAGGCGCGGTTCCGGTCCGTCTCCGTAAAGAGGGTCCGGTCTCGGATTGCCGCCCGAGTTTTCGATCGCCATCCACTTCAGCTTGGCCATTTCGAGGGGCGTCAGCACGTTCCATACGTTACCCGTCCTGGGCAGCTCGTAACCGGCCGTTGCATTGTACTGCACCTGCACGCGCCCACGGCCTCTTTTGGTCGTGACGACGATCACACCGTTCGATGCCCGCGAGCCGTAAATCGAAGCCGCAGCGGCATCCTTTAGCACCTGCATCGATTCGATGTCGCTCGGGCTGAGATTGTTGACGTTCTGGGTCGGCACGCCGTCCACGATGTACAACGGGTCGTTGTTGCCGAACGTGCTGAGACCGCGAATCCGCACCGTCGGCTGCTCACCAGGCTGACCCGACGAGACGACGGTGACGCCGGGCGCACGTCCCTGAAGCTGTTTGTCGAGCTGTTGGGATGAACCGATCGTTGCCCTGTCGATGTCAATGATGGCAACCGACCCGGAGATGTCGCCCCGTTGCTGCGTCGAGTACCCTACGACGATCACTTCTTCGAGCCCGGCCACCTCTTCCCGCAGCTCGACGTTGATGGTGGACTGACCGTTGATCGCGATTTCCTGTGTGATGTATCCCACAAAGCTGAAAACGAGCGTGTCCGTGGGATTGGGAGCTTCCAGCGAGTACCGCCCGTCGACGTCAGTAGCCGTGCCAATCATGGTCCCTTTCACGGCGACGTTGACACCGGGAAGCGGCTGGCCGTCTTCCGCTGACCTCACCGTACCGGAGACCTGGTGCGCCGGTAAGGCTATTACCTCGGGAATCTCCTCCTCAACCGGCTCGATCACCTCTTCACTCACCACGATGAGCTGGCCGTTCGACGTAAGCTTGAGCTGCAATGGCAAGCCGGAAGTAACCTGATGAAGCACGTCCACCAGGTTCGCGTCCGTCACATCGACTGTTACCCTGTTTTCGGCAAGCATCGGCTCCCACTTATAGGAGAGCTTGAGGCCAGCCTTCGAGGCAACAGTCTTGAGCGCCTGCTCGACGGTAACCGCTTCCAGAGATACCGAGACCTTTTTGTTCAAGTACGCCTGCGTACGAGCGTTTCTCGAAGCGTTCGTATCACCTGCTACCGTGCCCAGCATGGACGACGGGATCGCTGCTGCGTACTGATTACCTTGGGCCAGTACTTCCGTACCGACAAACCCACACAAACTGGCGGCACATAGCACGACCGCTATAGAGACCTTGATACTATACCCATGTCTCTGCTGGGGTCCTGGTTGTTTCGGCTTCATAACTGTTAAAGACTGATTAGTATTAAACCCTGTCTCAATCAGATTTCCCGCATGTCCATGCTTCCACACCCCTCTCAGCCGATGCGTTACCTGTAATCCTCAAAGCCCCCACCACACGAAAACCTCACCTGCCGAACAACCACCAAGGGAGGATACACCATCCTGCACCAGTCCCGGCCTGTCTTTCGCATTCGATCCTGCTTCACGCTTTGAGGATTACAGGGGCGCTGCTCCCTTACCGAAGGGGAGCAGCGCCCGGATCCGTTGCCAACAGTCACCCGGTGTTATGCCCGGGCACTCAGACGGTCGACAACGAAAGCTTCGAGGGGTGCGGAATTATGGAGTGATGACTAACCAACCCATCACGTATGAAACAACCGAGTCCATCTTTACCCCTACAGCGTGACGAGAAATCTTTACACACTCTCAGAATGGAGGGTCTTGACGGTATCGATAGGCACCGAACAGATAGAGACGTATGAAGGCAAGACGCCGGCCTTACCGGAGAAGCCGGCTTGGAAGTGCTAACCGAACGGCGTAATACGCCGCTTATCACGACTTGGACTTCAAGAAGTCGGAGAAGTCCTCACGCAGACGCCGGAGCGCACGCCCCATCTGCGTCTCGACCGTCTTGACGGAGATGCCAAGCAGGGACGCGATTTCGGCGTACGTCAGATCGTGCCGACGGGACAGCAGAAATACGGTGCGTTGCCCCTCGGGAAGTGCATTCAACGCCTTCTCGAAGGCGTCGATCGTTTCGTTGTACTGAAGGTTTTCGTCGGGTCGATCGCTCTCCCCGGGCGGAACCTGCGTAGCTTCAGCTGTCCAGTTCTGTTCCACCTGCTTATGCTTTAAGTAGTTCAGCGCTCGGTTGCGCGTCGCAGCAAACAGATATCCCCGGCTCGATCCCTGCGGATTTAAGGTGTTGCGTTGCTCCCAGATTCTGACAAACAGATCCTGTACGAGGTCCTCTGCCACCTCGGGATCACGAACGTACTGCAAACAAAATAGGCACAATTCCTCATAATACCTTCGGAAAAGCGCTTCAAAGGCAGCCAGATTCCCTTCACGCAGGCGCTCTACCCACTCACTTTCCTGAAAGGAGCCGTACCTCAAATATGTCCTCCGACTCGTTAACATAAGATGCAGAGGCAATCTGGTTCAATCCCGAAGGAGGCCGGGTTAGCCAGCAGTAGTTTTCAAATCACCAGAGCGTGGCGTAGATGAACACGTACATCGATACCAGTACCATTGTCCAGAATGAGAGCTTGCGATACCAGGGAAGCTCGCCGATCCGAGGGTCCCACGTGAGGCGCGCCATGCTCGGCCGCCAGATGAACTTCTCCTTACCCTCCGGATGCTTTTCACGAGTAACGAGGCTGAGTACCACGGTGAAAAGAAGGGTAAAGATCAGCACGAATCCGGCAACGTTGAACACGTTCATCTTTACCTCGAGAGCCCTCAACAAATACGGCAACACCAGCATCGGGAACGAGAGAAGGAGCGTCCACAGGGCAGCCGTCGTCGTCACACGCCGCCAGAGAACGCCCAGCACGAAGATGACGGCGATGGGAATGGCAATGAAGGCCCATCCCTCCTGAAAGTACGAGAAGATGTGGCCGAAGCTCATCACGGTGGGCGCCCACAACGCCCCTACGATCAGGACTACGGCGCTGACGATCCGGCCTACCCGTATGAGCTCCTTGTCCTCGGCGGCCGGACGCAGGTGGCGCTTGTAAATGTCCATCGTAAAGATGGTCGACGAGGCGTTGCCAAGGGCCTCGATCGTCGACAGGATCGCCCCGGTCAAGCCGGCAAAGACGATTCCGCGTAGACCAATCGGGACCAGCCTCCCGACGACGTAAGGATAAGCACTGTCTGCCGTTGCGAGATTGGGATTCAATGCAAAGGCAATCATACCGGGGAAGGTGTCGGCGAAGGCGATCAGGATACCCAGGAATCCGGCCAGCAGTACACCCAGACGGGCGTGCCATTCGTTCTTGGCGCCAAGCACGGCCTGGTTGATCATCTGGTTACTGCAGAAAAACCAAACGTTGGTCGACAGCGCCAGTACGAGCAACCCCGTACCCGGGAGCACGGGATGGTCCGCCGGCAACACCAGATGGCCGCGGGTTCCCTCCCCGATGATCTCGTCCCAACCACCCGGCACCTCGAAAAGCCCGAGAAAGAACACCAGCAGGCCGCTGCCCAGGAGGAGAACCGCCTGAAACACGTTGGTCCACGCGACCGACTCCATCCCGCCGTAGATCACGAAGAGGCCGCCCAGCACCGTCATACCCCACATGGCGGCGTACAAGTCGATGCCAAAAATGACGTTCAGCGCGAATCCGCCCGAATAGATGACGCCCGCCAGGTTGATGAAGATGTACGTCAGCAGCGTGATCACCGCAAAGAGCGACCTGACCCGCCCGTCGAACCGCATTTCGAGGAACTGCGGCATCGTCACCACCTTGCGCCGGATGTAAAACGGAACGAAGATGAAGGTCAGGATCAGGATGGCAGGGCCGTTGAGCCACTCCCAGTTGGCAACCGCAAGTCCGTTGTCGTACGCAAACCCTACCGTCCCCAGGAACTGCTCCGAGCTGATACCCGCCGCGATGATGGCCGGGCCGATGGCGTACCACGGCAGCGACTTCGACGTGAGGAAAAACCCGGCCGCCTCGCCGGACGTCTTCCGTCCGGCCCAGAGGCCGATCGCCAGAAGCGCTGCCACGTAACCA
Source organism: uncultured bacterium (assembly GCA_966250015.1). Classification (GTDB taxonomy): domain Bacteria; phylum Bacteroidota; class Rhodothermia; order Rhodothermales; family DASSAV01; genus CBINFS01. The sequence goes on from CBINFS010000014.1 coordinate 17,774, forward strand.
AGAAAAACGATGATGTCTGCTGCGTGGAGTTCTGTCATGAAAGAAAATCCTGACGCCAGTAGGGTTCGAGTTGATCGGTGAGTGCTTCGTAGCGGCGAAATACCTGGTCGTAAACCTGTCTGAGGTCCGGATCAGGAACGAACACCCGTTTCTTCCGCACGAGCAGCTCGCATCCTTCGGAGATGGACGCAAACAGTCCGCTTCCCACTCCGGCCAGAATTGCAGCGCCCAGCGACGGGGTCTCCGGAATCTCAACCGTTGCCAGGGGTATTCCCGTCACGTCCGCAATGAGCTGATTCCAGAGCGTGCTCTTCGCTGCCCCGCCCAGGGCGCGAAGCTCCCGGACCTCGATGCCGCTCGCTCGCATCGTATCGAGATTGCGGCGGATCATGCAGGCCACGGATTCGAGGATCGCCCGGATGAAATGGGCCCGGCCCATCCCCAACCGAACACCCGCAAAAACACCCGCTGCATTTGTATCGAACTCGGGAGAGCCTGAGCCCATCAGATGAGGCAGCATCACGAGCCCTTCAGCACCCGGCGGGACTTCCGCGGCGAGGGCCGTCATTTGATCGTAAAAGTCGCGGTCTCCGGTAGCCTCCATGTCGCGCTCGAAGAACTTGTCGCGAAACCAGCGGAGGACCATACCGGCAGTTTGCCCATAGGGCAACAGAAAGTACTCGCCCTGAATGGCGTGGCACTGGCAGGGTAACGAGAGCTCCGGCCGCAAAACTGGTTCGTCCAACGTCACGACCATCGCCATCGAGGCGCCGGTCGTGACCGACACCACGCCCGGGGAAATGTTGCCGGCGCCGATCGCCCCAGCAGGATGATCGTAAGCCCCGGTGACCAGGAGTGTGTCGGGCGAGAGGCCGGTCTCTGCAAGCGCTTCGGGTGTAAGCGTTCCAACCGCCGTACCCGAATCCAGGACTTCAGGAAGCTGGTTGGCCCGGATGCCGAGATAACTGAGCATCTCCGACCACCATTCTTTCCGCACGATGTCATAGTACAGTGTCGACGAAACGATCGACGCCTCCGTGACGAACCTGCCGCTGAGGCGGTACATCAGGTAATCCTCAACCAGCAGGTATTTGTGGACGCGGTCGAAAATCTCCGGCTCGTGCGTCCGGAGCCACAAAATGCGCGTGGCGGGCCAGATCGGTACGATCTCGGGCTGCCCCGTGCGCTTCAGGACCTCCCCGTGGTCAAAGAACCGATCAATCTGCTCGGCTTCCTTGACCGACCGGTTATCCAGCCACACGATGGCCTTGCACAGCGGCCGGCCATCCTCGTCGACAGGAATAATGGTCTCACCCTGGCTGGCGAACGCGACCGCCCGAACGTCTTCCCCGTTTACACCCGCCTGCGCCAGCAGATCACGGATGACCTCGACCGTCGCACGCCAGTAAACCTCCGGCTCCACCTCGCACCGGTCGCCTTGCGACTCCAGGCTGTACTCCCGCCCGGCCGTGGCTAGTAACCCACGATCCGGACTCAACAGGATTCCCTTGACTGCTGTAGTCCCTGCATCCAGTCCTATCAGGCAATCACCAGACATTAATCATCGTTTGTTGGATTCAAAAAAGGATTTAAGCCGATTATCCACGGCTCTTGCCAATCCATCGCCTCACGCAACAAACCCGTCCTCGAGGCGGAATTGGCGAACCGCCTCGGCCGGATCCAGGCCTCGTTTGACCACCTCGCACAACGCCGCTTGAAAGGCTCCGGGATTCGGTACCTGGATCGCGTTACGCCCGAACACGACACCACGCGCACCGTCTCGAATCTCATCCGAGGCCAGTTGCAGCGCTTCCAGTTGCGTTTTTTTCCGTTCTGCACCAAGCCCCAGTATCGGTACGGGTGTCGAACCGGTGACTGCCTTGAAGTCGTGCGTGTAAAAAGTCTTGATCAGGTCAGCACCCAGTTCGCTCAGAATGCGGCAGCTTGCATAAACCTGATGGTGCAATTCTTCCGGGGTGAGCTCGTCGGACCGTGTCGGGAAGAACTCACCGATGACAGGGATTCCCAGATGCTCGGCTTTGGCGGCGAGCCGGGCATAGATTTCGATGTTGGCGGCGTCCCTGGATTCGCTGCCCGTTTGAAGCGTAAGCGAAATGAGCACGATCTCGGCGCCAAGCGCTACGGCCTCCCTCACCGTCCGTACCGCGACCGTTACCGCCTCCTGATAATTCCATTGGAAACAATAGACGGTGCTCCAGTTGATCCGCACGATTGGCATGGGGGCGCCTTTGTATGCAAAGACCTGCCTGCACGACTTCAGCATTCCAGGACTCAGCAATACCCCGTCTACTACCGGGTTGATCTTCGCTGCTGTTTCTTTCAGATCGATCATGCCCGGTATGGGTCCGTCAAACATACCGTGGTCAATGGCCACGATAACAGCGTTTTCGCCTCGGCTGAACAGCTTGTCGAGTCGCAGGTCTTTACCGTTCATAGTTGTACTCTTTTGATTGTTTATGATCGAAACAACGAATCATAAAAACGGAAATCAAGAAAATCCGAAAATATTTTGCTTGTCCGGGTTTTTCCATTTACCTTCTCAATGGTCATTGTTGATCGTTTCACGTTTCCACCATGCACGCTACAGAGCGCAAAAGATTCATTCTGAACTCCCTGTCCACCGCCGACTCCATTTCGGTCCAGGAATTGATCGATCATTGTAAGGTCTCGGCTGTGACGATTCGCCGAGACCTGACCGAGCTCGAAAGAAGGGGGTTGATTGCCAGATCATACGGCCGGATACACCGGCTCCAGTCGGTGGACCACCTGATCGCCTTCGATGCACGGGCTAACTTGATGGTCAAAGAAAAAAACGAGCTGTGCCGGCGCGCCGCATCCTTCATCCGGGCAGGCGACATCCTGTTTGTGGACTGCGGCACGACGATGTCGTACCTGGCCCAGTACATCCGGGACATACCGAACCTCCACGTCATAACGAACTCGCTGCCCCTGATGTCAGCCCTGATAGACGCCAAGGGCATCCGGGTCAATTTGATTGGTGGAGAAGTCGATCCCGACCGAAAAGCGGTCTACGGCCCCGTCGCTGAACGGCAAATCGCCGATTATCACGCCGACAAGGCATTCATCGGCGCAGACGGCGTCTCTACGAAGAACGGCTTGAGCTCCGATCACGAGCGAGAATCCGCCGTGACGCGCCGCATGATGCAGTCAGCCGACTCCGTTTTCCTGCTCTGCGACCACAGCAAGCTCGAAAAAGACAGCTACATCAGGTTTGCCGACCTGAGCGCGATCGATTGCCTCGTAACGGATAGTGGAGCGGACAGGGAGGTTCTGTCCCGCTACGAGGCCCAAAAAATAACCGTAGTGACGGCCTGAAGGGCCTTTTATTTGACATTTTGAACCATCGAGCCGGTGCTCGCTCGCCTCGAGCATCTCGACGGTCCATCCGCTAGACTGCCTGTACGACGGCGAAAGATATCGAATCGGCGGCATCGTTTGCCTTGCCCTCTTCAGGGATGAGGCCATGGCCGTTTTTTCCCCGCGAATAATGACCAGACCACCCATCCTGCCAGTGACCGACCGCCGCTGATTCCAACTCAGTTTTTTCCCCAAACAGTAATACCTCGGACGGTTTACGACATGATCGAACAAACAGCAACAATAAATAAGGACTGGTGGAAGGCCAGCGCGGCGGACATTCCGATCATCAAAACGGAGCTTCCCGGCCCCACCTCTCGCCGTATGCACCAGAGTGCAACGCGATACATGAAGGGCCTGAGCGGCCAGGTCAACCTTTTCCCTGTTTGCTTCGACTCCGGCTTCGGCGTGACGCTCACGGACGTCGACGGCAACAAGTACCTGGACTTCTCCTCGGGCATCTACGTCGCCTCGCTCGGGCACTGCCATCCAAAAATCAGTGAAGCCGTGGCGCACTGGGCGAATCGCCTCATGAACTGCCACGACTTTACGACGCCGGTCAAAGAAGCGCTTCTCGAGAAGATGGTGGACGTCTTGCCCGAGGGGCTGAACGGCATACAGTTCTACAGCGACGGCACGTCCGCCGTCGAAGCGGGCCTCAGGGCTGCACGCGCCATCACCGGAAAGCATGAGTTCATCTCCGGCTTCCGGGATTTCCACGGAAAGTCGATGGGCGCCGTGAGCTGCGCCCGGATGACCAGAGGTGACGTGCTCAGCTACGGCCCGACACGCGCGCCGGGGTTCTACATGGTCCCCCGCCCCGATCCCTACCGCCCGCTCTTTACGAAACCCGACGGCGCTGTCGACACCGACGCCTACATCGACTTCTACGAGGAGTTCATCATGGAAGCGACGGTCGGAAACATCGCAGCCTTCGTGCTCGAACCCGCACAAGGTTGGGCCGGATCGATCTTCCCACCCGACGATTTCTTCCCGAAGCTCCAGGCGCTCTGCCGGAAGCACAAGATCCTGCTCTTTGCCGATGAAGTGCTGGCGGGTATGGGCCGAACGGGCGAGTGGCTCTGCATGAGCCACTGGGACGTCGTACCGGACATCGTCACCTTCGGCAAGTCCTTCGGCAACGGATTCCCCGTCACAGCCGTCGTCGTCAAGGAGGAATTCGCGGAGGCGCTCAACCGCATTTCGGCTTCATCGAGCTACGGAGGAAACCCGATGGCCTGCGCCGCCGCGCTGGCTTCGATCGAGGTCATCGAAGAGGAAGGGATCCTCGAGAACGTACGCCAGCTCGGCAAATACTTCATGGACCGTATGGAAAAGATGAAGGCCGAGCACCCCATCGTGGGTGACGTGAAGGGCAAAGGCCTGTTGCTTGGCATCGAGCTCGTGAAGGATAAGGAAACGAAAGAACCCTTCGACGAAGCCGGCAAGCTCGTCTACCAGGGCGCCTTCCGAAAAGGACTCGCCTGGATCCCGGCAGGGCACATCCTGCGGATGTCTCCGCCGCTCATCATCGATGAATACTACGCCGACATGGGGATGACGATGATCGAAGAATCGATCGCAGAGGTGGAGAAGAAGTTCGGATACGTCTAACACCTGTAACCGAAACGGTCATGAACCATCGAATCGTCACACGCCTGCTGATTCCCCTGACCCTCGCGGGAATGCTGCTTACCGGGTGCGGGGACGCGCCACAGGGCGGCCGCGCGCAGTCCAACCCGATCGTCATCGAAAACCAGAACCCTGGCACCCAGGACTGGCTCTTGACGAAGGTCGACACGGTCCTGTCGACCGAAGGGCCGGGCAATCAACCGCATTACCTCCGGAGCAGAAAAATCGAAGGGTACACGTCGCGGACGAGCTACGCGACCGGCGACACGGTCACGCTGTTCGTCAGCATGGATCCTTCGGGCGACTTCACGGTCGATTTTTACCGGATGGGATACTATCAGGGTAATGGAGGCCGGCACATGCGGTCCGACGGACCCCTCCCCGGCATCACACAGCCGACCCCCGAGGACGGGCAGCGGAATCTGCGCGAAGCCGCCTGGAAGCCATCGCATTCGTTCGTTGTGCCGGACGACTGGCTCAGCGGCGTCTACCTGGGCAAGCTGACCTCACTGGTCGACAGCACCCAGGCGTACGTCGTTTTTGTGGTTAGGGACAACCGGAGGGCTGACTTCAACTTCCAGGTGTCCGACATGACCTGGCAGGCTTACAATCGCTGGCCGGCGTGGCGATCGATGTATGACTTCCGGGGCAACCCCTGGAATACGTCGGGAGGGGACATCGTCAGCTTCGACCGACCGTACGGGTTCTACTTCAACCTCCTGCCGTCGGACCCGAACTACCTCACGAACGGCTCCGGCGAGTTCCTGCTCTGGGAGCACCCGCTGGCCTTCTGGATGGAAGAGCAAGGATATGACGTGACCTACACGTCCAACATCGACACCCACGAGGATCCCGACGGCCTGCTCAGGACGAAAGGCTTCATCTCGGTGTCGCACGACGAGTACTGGACGCGCCGGATGTTCAACAACGTCACCAGGGCGCGGAACGAAGGCGTCAGCCTGCTCTTCCTCTCCGGCAACGCGATGGACGGTGAGGTCTTCCTTACGACGAGCCTCGATGGCCGCCCCAATCGCATTATGGGCCGTACGAAAGAGTTCACCGACGAGCAAAACCTGATGGGCGCGTCGTCTTACGGTGTCGGGCTCGGTGACTGGATCGTCAAAAACGCCGACCACTGGATCTACGAGGGCACCGGCGTTCAGGAAGGAGACCGCATCGAAGACCTGGTGGGATGGGAATACCACGGTCCACCCCTGCGCGACGACTCCACATTGGTGGTCCTGGCCGAAGGCATGCTGAACCAGAAACGGCCGGAATGGCCGCAGGACGCCCGCCACGCCGCTACGATCTACACCGCGCCTAAGGGCAACTTCGTTTTCAACGCCGGCACGTGCTGGTGGAGCATGAAGCTGTCGACACCCCCGGGCTTCCGCAATCCGCCGCGTTTGGACTTCACTGAGAACGATCCGCGCGTGCAGCAGATAACCCGGAATCTGATGGATCGAATCGTACAATCCAATCATCTATAACCTCGATTTCATGAACACGTTACCTCCCCTGAAAGCCGGCTATGTGGCCTTCGGAACGCAGTTTTACGAGCCTGGCAACCTGGCCGCCATCAGTGGCCGCGCCGAGAAACAGCTCGAGGAAGCCGGCCTGAAGCTCGTTAAGACGGCGCCGGTGTACGGTGAAGACACTGAACCCGAACGCGCCATCCGTGAGCTCAAGGCAGAGCCGTGGGACTTCCTCATCGTCAACATCATCAACTGGATCGATACGCGGGGTGTTTTCCGTGTATTGAGAGAGTTCAAGCACGAGCCGATCGTCCTCTACAGCATGGGGGGCTTTACCGACGAAAACGGTACGCTCATTTCTCCTGCTGCGGGCGCCGGCTCGACGTCGCTACGCTACCCGCTCGAACGCTGGGGCTACAAGTTCAAGTACCTGTTCAACGGCCCCGATCAACCCCTTGACGTCGAAGGCATCAGGATCTTCGGCCGGGCTGCACAGACCATGAAGCGCCTGCGCTACGCCCGCCTCGGCATGATCGGCTTCAACGACATGGGGCTCTACTCTACCGGGTACAACGTCACACTGCTGCGCGACCGCCTCGGGCCGGAAGTCGAAAGCGTCGACCTGCTCCAGCTCAAGAACATGATGGAAGCGCTATCCGACGAAGAAGTCAAACAGGCAGTCGACGAGATCACAAAAGACTGGGAGTACCCGCTGGGCAGGCCCGATCCACGCGTGATCGAGTACGCAATCCGCGTTGGTGTGGCTACGATCAAGCTCTGCGAACAGAAAAAGTTCGACGCGTTCACGTACAAGTGCGTGGAGGGCGTCGATTCCGAGCTCGGGCTGACGCACGCCATCCCCGCTTCCATCGTCAACTCCGCCGGGTATCCTTACGTCGACGAAAACGACATCGGAAACCTCACGGCGGAGCTCATGCTGAAGTGGCTCTCGGGCAAGCAGACGATGTTCCTCGAACACTACGAGCACCATCCCGAGTGGATCCTGCTCGGCGAAGACGGCTACTGCCCGAGTGACTTCATCGAAGGGAAGCCACAGATCAAGCCGGTCGAAACGGTGCTGCTCGGCGGAATCGTCCAGTGCTCGAACATGAAGAAAGGCCGGATGACGCTTGCGTGCCTGTCGGAAGACGCCGACGGCTACCGCATGCACATCGTGACCGGTGAGGGGCGCGAGCGCCCGCAATGGGTCGAGATGGGCGTCCCGCTTCCCCCGTGGCCGAGCGTGACGTTTTATCCCGACGTTCCGGTCCGCCGCATCCTGAACCACGTGCAGTCCCAGCACTTCGGCGTCGTTTACGGTGACTACACGCGGGAGCTACTCGACCTCTGCTACCTGCTCGACATCAAGGCCGTGGCAGACGTGCCTGAAGATCGCTTGTAGGTGAATGACGGCAGACGGCGGGTCAGTCGCCCGCCGTCTGCCTTTTTTGTCGCGCAGCTCAGTCACTGATCTGCAATTCAAACGGTACGGCAGGAAAGCCTGATTCATCGTATAGGGTACAGACGGGACCGTCAGCCCAGCAGTACCGCACCCTCGTCGCGTTTTCGACACCCTCTGCCTTAAGCAAAACCTGTACCCCCTCGATCCGGGCTTCCGCGTACCGGCAGCTTCCTCGCTCGTCGCCACACAGCTCGAATCCGATCGGCATCGTGTGCCCGTAGGCAACCAGCGATCCCTCCACGTCCTCGAACGCCACCCTGACGTGGTCTCCTTCTCGGGTAGCACTGACTGGTGACGGACCCGATGGGGGGATCGGTTCGCCATAGACCACGCGAGACGCCGCCCGCGCAAGCCTTCGCCCGACCTCCTGCTTGTTGGGTGGGTGGACGTCGTAAGCGCTCCCGATGTCGATCGTCACGACGTACGCAGCGTATGGGTCTTCGAGTGTGGCGAGCCGTTGCGCCTCCCTCACCTCCGCCCAGCCGGATTCGGACGGCTTAGTCGGTGGGCGCCCGTAATTCGCAAGCTGGACCACCAGGACCGGTAAATCCGCCCCGAACTGTTCCCGCCACTGGGAGATGAGCGCCTCGAGCTGTTCCCTGTACTCACCGGCCTCCCCGGTATTGGACTCGCCCTGGTACCACACGGCGCCGCTTATCCCGTAATCGCGTAACGGGGCGACCATCGCGTTGTGCAGCGTCGACCGTCCCCCGACCGATTCCCACGGCGCCCGTGGTGGAAAGCCTTTCGAGTCCGATGCAGCCCGGTACTGCCACGTATCCAACGGCACCGTGCTGCCATCCTCAAAAAGCAACGCCCGCTTCGAAGGATCGCCGACCATCCCCCCGGAGCCGTACGTGTTGAGCACGTTCACCACCACGACGTTTTCGCCCGCCGTCAAGTGCCCGGCAGGGATCGTATAGGTTCGTTCGGTGCCATAGCCAAACGTGTTACCCACCACCTTCCCATTGATCCACGTCTGGTCCACTTCGTCGATTCCTCCGAGCGATAGCTCGGCCTCCTGCTGCGCCTGTTCCTCGGTCAGGTCGAACGTCGCACGGTACCACACCATCCCCGTGTAGCCGCGCATCCCCGGTACGTCCCATTCATTCCAGTCGCCCAGGCCTTCGGGGGCAGGAGGCCAGTCGATTCCGGCTTGCGGCTCCCAGGGCTCGGTGTTGCCGTTTTCCGATTTCCACCACGTCTCCCACTTTTCACCGAAGGCCTGCTGCGCCGCGCGCTCGTCCTCGTTGTAAAGGCTCAGCAGCCGCAGGTCGTCGTCGTACTTCCCTGTGCCGGCAAGGGCTTCTTGGCTCATCCAGGCGCGGATGTCCGACCCGCCCCAGGAGCTGTTGATCAGACCAACCGGAACGTCACGCACCCGCGCAACCTCCCGGGCGAAGTAGTAGCACGTGGCAGTCCAGTTGGGAACCGTCTCCGGGCTGGCAACCTCCCAACGGACGGGCGGCACGAGTGTATCACGAGGTGCAGTCGCCGAAGCCTGGGTGACCTTGAGCAGGCGGATGCGGTCGTTCGTGGCACTCCGGATCTCCGACGGCGCGTTCAGCGACCGGCTGACCTGCAGCTCCATGTTCGACTGCCCGGAACAGAAGAAAACGTCGCCGACGAGCAAGTCATTTATGGATTGACTCCGGCCTCCGCTCGATCGGACTTCCAGCGCGTAGGGACCGCCTGCCTCCATGGGCGGCAGCGAAACGGACCATTTACCCTCCGAGTCGGCTGTGACTGTCGCCTCATCTCCCGCCAGACTGACCGTTATCTCCTCCCCCGGAGCAGCTTTCCCCCACAGGCTTATCGGCTTCCCTCGCTGCAAGACGGCGTGATCGCCGAAGACCGTGTTCAGAAGTGAAGAGGACTGGCTGAAGCCGCTCGTTGGCAGGATCCAGAACACGCACGCTGCCAGGAAGACCGTTCGGAAACAAACGTGGTCCATCTGTATCAACGTTCTATCGGTGTATAGCCGAGTTTCTCATTGGCCCATTCGATGAAGTACTTCATGTTGGACCGGTCCTCGTGCCCTCCGTCGTGTTGCCGCCAGGCCAGCTCACCGTCGAGAAGCCCGGTGTTGACGGGCGGCATCGTCGCAGTGCGGTAGTCTTCCTCCACCCCTATCCCTCGCGCGCCCAAAAGGCGATAGACCGGCTCCGCGGCGACGACCGCCATGAAACTGCCCTGCTGGTCGAGCCACAGCGCATCCCCTTTCTCTGGAATCCCGTAGCTGATGAAGATGGGGCGCGGCGCGCACAACGCAATCAGCTCGTGTGAATCGACAGGCAGATCGTTTGCATCCATCCGGCCGAAGGTGGATTCCTCAGCGCCGTATTTCAGATAATTGCCCGCCATCCAGTGGTATTCGCCCGAGCCGGTGAGGTTTTCGACGGCCTCGCCGAAGTTCCGCCGATGCAGGGTAGCGCCTCCCTTGCCGGACGATCCGATCAAGGCCACCGCGAATCGCGGCTCGAAGGCCATCGCGACCAGCGCCGCCTTGCCATACCGTGAAACGCCTTCGATACCAACCTTTTGGGCGTCGACAGCCGGATCTGTCTCCAGATAATCCAGCCCACGGGCGGCGCCCCACGCCCACGCCCGGAGCGCTCCCCAGTCGTCGGGCTTCCGCGGACGGCCCTTATTGACGAGCCCGATGATGCCTTTCGTCAGCCCTGCGCCATTGTCCGCCTGGATGCTGGCCGGGTTGATGTACGCGTATCCCCACCCGGCGGCGATCAACTGCTCGGTGGATGGAGGAACGCCGGCGGGCGCCCAAGGTGGTTCTGCCCGAGTGGCCGAATCGGCCGGTCCAGGCAACGACATGTCCCAGCCGCCAAACATCATGAGGACCGGGACCGGATGTGCCACGTTGGCCGGTGTGACCAGCGTCATCTCGATTTCGACGCTGATGGCCGGGTAGGCCGAGTTGTCGACTCGCCCCACGAGCTGCTTCCCGATCACCGGGATGCCGCCGTCCACCCCATCGCTCGATTGCTGAACCACCGCCCACGTGACTTCAGGCACGTCCTCCGGAATTCGCCCGTATACCTCCCGCTCGAAATCCTCGACGATCTCCGGGCGCCGCTCGTTCCACCACGTCTCGGCCGTGGTGACCTTCCGCCCGTCCTTCAGCGTCAGCGCGTCCGGAAGTTCCGGATACGGATTCGCCTTATCCGGATCGTAGTTGGCGGCGCCCGGCGTGCCCGGTGCGGCCCAGCCGTCTGCGCCCGGACGCAGCTTCACGATGCCGAGCTGCTCCATCATGTTTTGGTGGTCCTGCTCGGTCGTCCACTCGACAGGTTCAGACGTGTCCCGCTCACCCTCCTGCCCGAACGCGGGATCCACGAGCCAGACCGAAACAGCCAGCACGCACAAGGCCGGCCACCATCGGGCAGCTTGTCTGATCGGGCAGCGGTTAGGGTTCATGGAACCGTCCGGAAAAGTGGGTGGAACATGTTGAAGATTTGGGGTACCCGAGAACGAGGTGGAAAATATAGAAATAAAGTCATATTATGAATTACAGGCCACCAAAAAGTGTTGAGCCCTCACCGGGATTCGAGCCCCTGCTGCCCGAAAAAAATGCACGCTGACCACGAAGATCAGCGTGCATTTTTGGTTCAACCAAAAACGGTTTGTACGGCCTTCAGGGTCAGATCCTATTTTTGCTTCCCGTAGAGGGTCACGATGCTTTCCGCAGGCATCAGAATCGACGTACCCGCTCCCTCCACCGCAACGGCCTCGAGCTGCTTCACGTCCTCCGTCGCCGACGTGCGGTAGACGTCGAACGACGACACCCCCTCGATGCCCGACAGGTTGATCTGCACGTCCTGATCCGCTTCGGTGGGATTGATGAGCACGATCGTGACGGTCTTCTCCTCCGGGTGCACGTACGCGCTCGCCTTCACGACGTCGTTATCCGGTGACGCGTCGATACGGACGGCTCCCGGGCGGATAAACAGGCTGAAGTGCCGGATGGCGTGCGTCTTTTTCGTTTTCTGGTCCAGCACCATGAGCTCGTGCGTCGACGCTTCGAAGCCGGTCACCTGCCACGGCACGAACGCCGATGCGTGGCCGCTGACGAATGCATAGTGCGCGGCCGCTGCCACACCGGTCAGCGGCTCCGGCCACTCGTGCCCGCCCGTGCCGCCCTCCGTCACCCAGTACGGACGGCCGAGGTCGGCGACGAGCTCGCGGAACTGGGCTGAGGCGTCCTGGCTAAGGTCGGCCGTGAAGCCATCGGTGTACCCGTGGGTGGCAAACACGTCGATCTGAGCAGCGGCACGCGGATTGGACATGTAGGCGTCGAGGTACACCCTGTTCGACGCCGTGAAATAGCCGCCCGTCATCGTCTCGGGGCCGTAGATGAGCACGTGCCTGTACCCCTCGGCTTCGAGTTGCTCGCCGAGCATCGCCGTGATCGTGGCGAGCTCCGGCGCCGTCCACAGACAGCTCTCGAACCGCTGCGTGAACATCGGCTCGTTGGCCGGACTGACGGCATCGAGCGGAATGCCCTCGGCGTCGAAGAGCTTCACCACCTCGACCATCCACTTCACGAAGTGCGGGTAATACTCGGGCAGCACCCGGTTGACGGCCGGCTCACCGTCGATGACGTACTCCGACGGATCGTCCAGCGCGCCGGAATCGAGGTCGGTGATCGCATTGTTCGCCTTCATCCAGGCCGGAGGCGACCAGACCGTGCCGATGAGCTTGAAGTCCGGATTGATCTTCCTGAACGCCTTGGCCACCTCAAAGTAAATCTCGAAACGTGAGATCGTCCGGTCGAAGTCCTCGTACGAAATGTCCTCCCAGTTCTCGACCTTCTGGGGCAGCGTCGGCCCCCAGAGGTTCAGCCGCAGGAAGTTGAAGCCGAGGTCTTTCGTGTAGATCTCGTGGAACTCGGGGGTGCGGTTGAACTCGTTCATCCGGTCGGACCATGTGACGAGCGCCGTGCCGAATCCCTCGATCGTCTGGTATTTCGTTCCGGCGTCGACCGTGATGGTAACCGAACCCTCCGGAGCCCCTTCCCCGGCGTCGGACTGCGCATCCTTGCAGCCGTTTAGTGGGACGGAAAGAAAAAGTACAATGCCGAATTGGCTGATCGTGCGAAGGAAGCACCTCATGGAAAGCAGTAGGGTAAGGATTGAGAAATCAAGCGTAAAATGCCGCTCGTGAACGCCATCATGGTCATGCAAAGACCACACTAACTATAGGACGGCTGACCACCCCCCTTCCACTAAACGCTTCAAAAAGATAAGCCCTCCACCCTGCTCCGGATTATCGTTCAGCCGCCGATACACGCGAAATGCATACGAGCCGGGACAAAACGAAATCAGCCGTACGCACCGTACGGCTGCTTCAATACACAAGAAGTGACAAATCGAGATGAGACTCCCCTGGCAATCACTGCACGCGCCGCCTCTGCCGCATGGCCGGCTCCTCTTCCCGCTCGGCATTCGGCAACCGAGCGGAAAAATCCTCCTCGTGCTCCGTCAACAGGCCTTTAGCCGTTTCGCCCACCTTCTCCTGCAACGACTGAACCTGACTCTCCAGCGCTTCCAGCCGATTTTCAAACGCCCGCGTGGCCTCTTCAACCGACTTTTTGATGACGGCCTCCAGCTCACTCACCGTAAGGCTGTTGGATACGTCCTTACGAGACTTCGAATGCTTGAATTTGGTGGACTGATACCAGTAGGCATACAACAAGGACGATAGGAGCGCCAGGAGCAACGTCCCAAAAACAATGGCCACAGTCGGATCGAACTGCATAGCAACACCTCCCCGCGGGTAGTTCAGCTAGCGTTGGATACGAGAAGGCAGAGGCGGGGTTTCGGGGAAGGGCTGTGCGGCCTGGCCAGACGAAGAACGAATCGAAGGCGATTTAAACAAAAAGGCCTGAGCAAGTCCGCCCAAGCCTTTGAAGTGTCGTACCCGGGGAGGGACTCGAACCCTCACGTCCGCGAGGACATACGATTTTGAGTCGCATGCGTCTACCATTCCGCCACCCGGGCAGGGTGTTTGTCACGGTGTATACGTCGGAAACGCGTTTTTGTCTCTCGGAAACCCGTTTCTCCGTCAAAAACCTGCGGCGGGGCCAATATAAAACAGGTTAGCCCCCAATTTCCATTACCCTTCCGTGAATGAATTCAGAACGGGCATACCGTACTAAATGTGCCGGATCGGGTAGCGCCAGTTGGGGCGGGCGGCGAGGGCGTTGGTGATCCGGTAGCGGTGGCACATGGTGGGGTCCGCTTCGTAGCAGGTCAGGGCTACCCGCCTTTGCTCTTCGAGCAGGTCCACGATCTTCTCCAGGTACTCGCCGCGTTGGGGAAGCATTTCGCGCTCGTACTCCTCGAAGAGCCTCTGGTAGTCTTCCGGCGAATCGAGGTCGGTTCGTTTCGACGCGTCGATCCCGAGCTCCGGCATCGGGACGTACCGAATGCCCACCTTTTCGACGGCGTCCTGAAGCTGGCGCCTGGAAAACCCGTACTTGCGGCTGATCGGGTTCTGCCGCACGTCGCACAGGACCTTTACGTCGGCGTCGAAGAGCTCGTTCAGGTAAGATTCGAGCGATTTGCCTTCGTACCCGATCGTCGACAGCTCAGCCTCCTTGCGATGTGGTTTAGCCCGACGTACCCGCTCCAGATCTTCGCCCGACACCACTTCGTCGAGGTATTCAAGGTTGATGGCGTAATACGGGTGCTCTTTCGCTATCACCTCCATCAAGGCCTTTCCCCGCAGAGGACCAAATTGGCTGACGTGCGCCTGTAGGCTCTGCTGGTCCTCGGCGGTCAGCTCGCCCTGGTAGTCCTTTCCCGGCGGGGCCGACCAGCCGTCGCCCCCGTTCAGCAGGCCCTTTTTGATCATCGGCTCCCGGTCCGCCTCCGCACTGAACGAGTAGGGGCCGGATTTGTACGGGACGAAGTCGTACGCCGGCTCGGACAGGGTGCGCGTAAAGAGGAACAGGTGGGCCTGGAAATCTTCACTGCCAAGCTCTCCGCCGAGCGCCTGCAGCAGGGCCAGGATCACTTTTCTACGGTAAAACAAGGCTCTATCCGGATCAGGTTATGTGCATCAGGGTGTATGCGTGAGAATATGTACCCGGCGCGTATGAAGCAACCGCCGAAGACGCAGGATTTCTTCGCGTATCGTGCCCCGGCCGGTTTTGCCGTACATTACGTTTCCGAATCCGTCCGTACTAAATCCATGCACCCATGAAGCGAAGAGAGTTCTTTCAAACGGCTGCCACGGCAGGCTTGGGGCTCGGCTTGATGCCGGCCGGCGTCTCAAATGCGTCCAGTGCTCCCGTCCGTAAGAATCGGATCGGCGTCTCCACGTACTCCTTCTGGCGGTTCGAGGGCCCGAAGGAGAACTACCCCATCGAGTACTGCATCGACCGCGCGGCCGAAATGGGCTTCGACGGCGTCGAGATCCTCCACCGGCAGATGGCTTCGGAGGACAACAGCTACCTGCAAGAGCTGAAGAGAAGAGCGTTCACCAATGGCATCGACCTGATGGGCTTCTCGACCCATCAGGGATTCGTTTACCCCGACGAGGCCCAGCGGAAGAAGAACGTCGAAGATACGATCCACCAGATCGAGCTGGCCTACACGCTCGGCATCCCGACCATGCGGTTGAATACGGGCCGCTGGGGCACGACGGCGTCGTTCGACGACCTGATGGCCAACCGCGGCATCGAGCCGCCGCTCGAAGGGTACAACGAAGACCAGGCGTTCGACTGGGTCATCTCCTCCATCGAACAGATCCTCCCCAAGGCCGAAGAGTGCGGCGTGCTGCTCGGCCTCGAGAACCACTGGGGCCTCGGCCGCACCCCCGAGGGCGTCCTCCGGATCGTCGAGGCGATCGATTCGCCCTGGCTCCAGGTCACGCTCGACACGGGCAACTTCCTCGAGGACCCCTACGACCGCCTCGAGCTCCTCGCTCCCCGCACCATCCTGCTCCAGGCGAAAACGTACTACGGCGGCGGAAAGTGGTACACCCTCGAGCTCGACTACGGCCGCATCGCCGAAATCATGCGTCGGCACAACTTCACGGGATACGTCTCGCTCGAATTCGAAGGAAACGAGGACCCGGAGACGGCCATTCCGAAAAGCCTTGAGGTCCTGAGAAAAGCCTTCGGATAGACCGACCGTTCATCCCTCGCGGAGTCCGTCCAGCGTGATCGACCGGGCGATGACGAGCGAGCGGACGTCGCCCGGCGTCACGCCGTACGGCGCGAGAATGGCCGCCGCCTCACCGAGGGCACGCTCGAGCCGTTCTTCGGCCGCCCTGACGGCCTCGAGCAGGTTCCGCCGCTCGAGCTCGTCGTCGCTCAGCTGCCTGCCGAGCCTGATGAGGTCCTCGTCGCGGTGGTTCATCGGCAGGTCGACCTCCCGCTGATCCTCCGGATGGACGAGCTTGATCGCCGTGTGCCGGAGGCGCACTTCGCCAAACTGTATCGAACCCGCATTGAATGCCATGTACAGCTCTTTAGACCGGTGCGACTTGGCAAGATCCAGCAGGATGAAGAACGGGAGCACCACCGTCCCGTATTTGTCGGCGCTGCAGGCAACTCGATACTGGACCCCAATCCCGGAAAGCAACATTTCGTCGGGTTTGATCCGTATTTCAAGCATGTAGGCGAGCCGGGCTCTACGGCTTCTCGAAATGGTCGCACCGATCTTTTTCAGTGCATCGAGCAGCTCCGCCGGGTCGCATTTGACGTGTAAAGGCATCTTTTTCGTTAAACGGCTGGTACGCCTCACGAGTCAGCGTACCAGCCGTTCTTTTGGTGTTATGGATCAATAGATCCGGAAGTCTCTCCGGCGATGCCACCCCGCGAGCGGACCCTCCCCGGCATCCGACATCGGCCCATCGGCCGGGAAGAACGCCATGTGGACCACTTCCCCTTCGTAAACGAGTGACGAGCCCACCACTCTCTCGCCGACGTATCGGTAATCGACCCCAAGCCCGACCGATGGGTGCGACATTTCGGAACACTTTGACAGAAGGGAAAGGAAGGATTCCAGCGGCGCCTCCACCCCCGGCCGTTCCCTTTTTCTGTGTAGAAGGGCGTCCATGGCGTAGCTGCCGACCAGCTTGTTATGTAGCGCCGCGTAGGCGTCGGGCCGAGAAACCACCTCGACGCCGAACCACCTCCCCGCGTGGGCGACCGCAAGGCCTTTCTGCCCGGGAAGGCATTTGAACGCCTCCAGGTGTTCGTCGAGCCAGTCACGGCGGGCCTCGTAAGCGTCACGCATGGCGCCAGTGGGCGACTCGGTGCCCAGCGCCTGGTGCATACGCGCAACTCCTTCCCAGACCGCGCCCTGGTCGGCGCGAAACTCACCACGGCTCCTGAGCGACTCGTTGACGTCGAGCGACTTCATCGACCGCAGGAACGACGGCATCATGACCTCGGAGTCGCTGAAGTGCGAAGAGGTGTACGACCACCGCCCCTGCTCCGTGCAGCTGACCGGTATCACCAGCTCCGAATGCGCGGCCACGAGGATCGTCGTATTGAGCACCCGGTTCTGCTTGGCGCCCGCCAGTTCCTCCCCGTCGAGCAGCAGCACCGCCTCGTCGGACACGTTTACGACGCGCAGATTGGGGACCGAACCAGCCGAAGAAACCTCCTCGATGCGGATCGCCCTTTTCTTCAGGGCCGTCGAAAGAGTCGAATAGGCCACACGGGGCTCCTCGTCACTGAAAAGTGGAACCAGCGTCAGCCGTTCATACCGCTGCTCGGGACCAGGCTTGAGGGAAGACAGGTGGGTTTGAACTACGTTATCCATTGCAGGAAACTTTGAAAAAGAGAACAGGAAAAGCCCTCGCCACAATGCCCGCTCACGTTCATTGACGGCAAAAAGATAGGATGGGCGGTAGCGCTACCCGGACATTTAGTGTCCGATCAAGGAATCAGCCGGATTTGGCGCTCTGGTATTGACGTGCAATTTCGAGGGCTTCCCCTGCAAGCCGCTCGGCAAGCTCGGGCGGATCGAGCACCAGGACGCCCGGCCCCCACGAACGAATGAAGGAGGCGATCTCGTCGAGCCCCGACACCTCGTACGAGACGATCAGGCTCCCGTCTTCGTGCTCCTCCTCGAATAGCTGGGTGGGATGGTACGTCTTCCTGCGGAAGTAGGGCGCCTTCGACGGCTCGACGCTCAACCGCACGACGTAGTCGTTCTCTCCCCTGAGGGCGCTAAAACGGTAGCGGAAATGAAGCTCGGGGTCGAAGTCGTCCGGCTGTGTGAAAAACGAGTCAGAAGGCTTCAGCCGCCTGATTCCAGCCAGTGAGTAATCGACGAGGTTTCGTCCTTCGTGCTCGTACGCGACGAGCAGCCACGAGCTGCCCCGAACGGCGATGACGTACGGATCGATGAGCTGCCTCTCAAGCAGCTTATCCTTCGAGGCTGAATAGTAGTCGATGTAGACGCTCCGGTTCTCTGTCAGCGCCCGCATGAGGGCTTCAAAGACGTCGAAGTCGATGTTGGGATGGGCGCTGCTTTCGAAAAACCAGTGTACCCGTTGCGACTCGGGCTCGAAGCTCAGCACGGAGTCCGCGTACTGGGCGACGAGCTTGTCGTACGCCGTCGCGAGCGGCGCGTCGAGTGGCGTCGGCCCGAGCAGGGCGCGCGCCGCGTTCGCGGCAATCGTAAGCGCGAATAGCTCGCGCTCTTCAAACTGCAAACCGTCACGCGACTCGACTTTCCGGTCCGCCGGGTCGATGAAGTATACTTTACTCTTGCCGTCCCTGCGC
The DNA here is from genome assembly GCA_966250015.1 of uncultured bacterium. Taxonomy (GTDB): domain Bacteria; phylum Bacteroidota; class Rhodothermia; order Rhodothermales; family DASSAV01; genus CBINFS01. The sequence goes on from CBINFS010000014.1 coordinate 36,507, forward strand.
TCCTTCAGGGCCACACCCCCATCCCTGAGCTGATCGAGGAGCCGCCTGACCTGCCGGTCCGTGATACCGAGATGACGTGCGATGTCGGCCTGTGTGAGCTCGTGACCCTCGTTGAAGAGATGAAAAAGGCGATCGATCGTGCCGGGCTGGAGGCTCATGGATAACGTTCGTCGAGTTAAATACGACTGGAAATAATCCTACAAAGACGTGGATCTCGCCCCGGAATAATAGCAAATAATCGGCGAAAATAGGACCGGCCTGAGTTGTTGGAATCAGCCGAAGCTGGCCTTGATGCGGTCGCGATAGGAACGGCTCATCTTCACCCGCGAGCCGTCGGTAAGCACGACGGTTCCGCCCCCGTTCATGTTGGGGATCACCTCCTTCACACGGGTGATGTTGACGAGCACCGACCGGTGCGTACGGACGAATCGCGCCGGGTCGAGCCGTTGCTCCAGGTTGTTCATGCTCTCCCTGAGAACGTGCGATTTTCCCGTCGTGTGTACGCGGACGTACACCCCCTCCGCCTCGATCCAGTTGATCTGATCGACGTCGAGAAAAACGAGCCGGTTGCCCGTCTTCAGGACGAGCCGCCCCTGGTAGCCGGAATCCGGCAAGGGCGGGTTATTCATGGGAGCGATCTGCCTGCTCTGCAACAGCGACAGCAGCCGGTCGGTGTACGCCTGGATCTGATCGTTGAAAATCCGCTCGCGGCAGCGCCGAAGTGCGATCTGCAGCCGCTCCTCCCCGAAAGGCTTCAACAGATAGTCGAGTGCATTGGTCTCAAACGCACGGACCGCGTACTGGTCGTAGGCCGTAGTAAACACGATGGCAGGAAAAGGACCGTTCCCGATGGCCTCCACCACGTCGAAGCCGTTCACGCGCTTCATCTGGATGTCGAGAAACACGATCTGGGGCGCATGCTGGCGGATAAACGCGACGGCCTCCCCGCCGTCTCCGCATTCGCCCACCACCGCGATGTCCGGCTCCTGTTCGAGCATCTGGCGGAGGCGAATACGCGCCGGTATTTCGTCGTCGACGATGAGAACCCGAATCCTCTCCATCGTATCGCTGAATGACGTGTTTGACCCGTAACCTCGGTTCACCTTTTCCTGCTGAAAGTCGAACCTACGGCTACTCTCTGAAGAGGTTGCACAGGGTAAAGAAGTTGGGATACCTGTTGCCGACATGGGGTCCAATCTCGTCTTTTCAGGCGAAATCTTCGACGACGTCGTATTTGTCGACCACGGTGTAGAAAGGAATGTTCAGGCTGACGACTGCGCCACCCTTTCCCGGTGAAGAGAGCTCGAGCTCAAAAGCATCGCCATACAACGCCTCCAGGCGTTCCCTCGTGTTGCGCAGGCCGAGGCCGGTTCCGTGCTCGTTCGGATCGAACTTGCCTTCGAATCCCGGGCCGTCATCTTCCACACGAAGAACGAGATTGTCCCCATCCTTGAACGCCCGGATACGAACCCTGGACTGGCCGCCCGAAACCGAGGTGCCATGCTTTATCGCGTTCTCAACGATCGGCTGAAGGATGAGCCGAGGCACACAGGCATCAAGCACCTCCGGGCGAACGTCGGTATATGCTTCAAACTCGCCGCGAAACCGTATCCGCTGGATTTCGATGTACCGGTCGATGAACGCCAGCTCCTCCCGGAGTGTGACTTCGTTTTCGTCCACCCTGTCGAGGGTCATGCGCAGGAGCTCGCCCAGCAAGGTGATCATCCGCTGGGCGGCCGGTGGATCCTCGACCACGAGGGCCGACATTGCGTGCAGCGTATTGAACAGGAAGTGAGGATGCAATTGCTGTTCGAGGGCTTGCAGCTTTGCCCTGGAAAGCTGGGCTTGCAGCCGGCTCGCACTGAGCTCCCGCTCACGATACTGCTGGTAGAAGTCGTATGCGTGGACCGTCGCCACGATGGCGCTGTAGACGAGCAGGTCAAAAACCAGACTCGCGATCAGCGACAACCGATATTCCATCATCAGGACTGCCACAGGACGACCAATCAGCAGGTTTATCCCGAGTCTGAACAGGAAAAACAGGGTGACGTCGATCAGGAAAACGATCACCCACGCCCCGGCATGGATCGGTACCGTCCGCTTCCAGGAATGCCGATCCACCCTGAATCGCCGGGCGAGGAAAATCACCAGGGGGCTCAGAATCACCCACATCCACCAGCCCGCCACGATCCACACGAAATTGGAAAAGCTGAAGACAATCCGTGGATCGGATACCGAGACGAGGTAATACCGGAGACCGTACACGAGACCTACAAAGGTCGATGCGACAAACGCCACGAGCCCGGTCTTCAACCACGCCCGCAGCTTTTCAGGTTTTTCGATCTCCATTACCCGCAGAACCCTCGCTGAAAAAGTTTTTTATTCTGGTCGACTTGATCCGATAATAATCTATGATTTACCGGCAAGGGCTCAAATCGGAATGTTGCAGGATGCGTTTTCCTGTTCTGAATTGCAGGCCGTGGGCGTCAGGAGGATGGGAATGCGATTGGGGCGACCGGTTCGGTTCGGCTAAACATCACGAAATCTGCATTTTATTTCGTTCTCTTGTTCGTTCGCATCACCGGCAATCGCTCTGCAACTTCTTCCTTTGGGTGGCGCCGGTAATCGGTTACCTTATAGATGCCGACACTCGCACGCTACCTCCTCTGATGACGAGACGTCTGGCAATTGAGACAGGCTCGGCCGTTCATGATTGTGGGGGTCATGAACGGCCGGGCTTTTACTGGCACGCCTCGACAGAATGAAAAAAGGGCGAGCCTTCAAAAAAGCCCGCCCTTTGTTAGTAGCCCGAAACAACCGTTCAAGCCTTCGTCTTTTCAGGAAGAAGCTTCAGGAACCGGATGATCGACTGAATCCCCTGGTCGAAACGATCCAGCCCGAAGTGTTCGTTTGGCGAGTGGATCGAGTCGCTGTTCAGGCCGAATCCCATCAGGACGGTGCCGATACCCAGGATCTCTTTGAAATCCGCCACGACGGGGATGCTGCCTCCCTCACGGGTGAAGTACGGCTCCTTGCCAAAGACGGCTTTCATCGCGTCTTTTGCCGCCTGCATGGCCGGGCTCGACGTGTCGGTGATCGACCCGTTGCCTCCGTGCAGATCGCGGAACTCCATCTTTACCGTGGGTGGCAGGTTCGCCTCGAGGAACCGCTTCAGCTTGTTCGTGATGTCGTCCGGTTTCTGATTTGGTACCAGCCGCATGGAGATCTTTGCTCCGGCTCGGGCGGGCAACACGGTTTTGGCCCCTTCACCCTGGTAACCGCCCCAGATCCCGTTTACGTCGAGCGTCGGTCTCGCCGTCGTGGCCTCCAGGATGGAATATCCCTCCTCGGTGCTTGCTTCCGCCACGTTGATCGAATCCTTCCACGCCTGCTCGTCAAACGGAAGCGCCCGGAACGTCGCACGTTCTTCCTCGGTGAGCGGGATCACGTCGTCGTAGAAGCCCGGTATCGTCACCCGGTTCTTCTCGTCGTGGAGCATCGCAATGAGCCTTGCGAGCACGTTTGCCGGATTCGCCACCGCCCCGCCGTAGACGCCCGAGTGCAGGTCACGATCCGGACCCGTCAGCACCACCTGAACGTACGCCAGCCCGCGCAGCGCATACGTGATCGACGGCACTCCTTCGGCGAAAAGCGCCGTATCGGAGATCGCAACGACGTCAGCCTTCAGCAGGTCGGCATGTTTACGGATGAACGGAGCGAGGTTGACCGAACCGCTCTCTTCCTCACCCTCAATGAGAAACTTCAGGTTTACGGGCAGCGACCCCTTTGTCTTCAGGTAGGCCTCGGCTGCCTTGACGTGCATGAAGAGCTGCCCCTTGTCGTCGCTCGTGCCGCGGCCGTAAAGCTTGCCGTCGCGACGGCTCGGCTCGAATGGCGGCGTCACCCATTCGTCGAGCGGATCGGGGGGCTGCACGTCGTAATGCCCGTAAACGAGCACGGTCGGGAGCGACTCATCGACGATGTGTTCGCCATATACGATCGGATGGCCGCCCGTATCCATCGTCTCGACACGCCGGATGCCAATGCCACGCATGTGTTCGACGAGCCAGTTCGCCGCACGCCGTACGTCGTCGCGGTAGGCCGAATCGGTGCTGATCGACGGGATGCGAAGAAAATCCTCTAGCTGGGCGACAAAGTCATCGAAGTGAGAACGTGCATACTCGAGCGCTTTGTCCATGTTTTTTTGCCTGGTCTTGTTTCGAATGAAGTGAACGACCGGATCGGATCACTGGATGAATACCCGGCTCACGGTACGGTCTGGGGTAATATAAGACCTGCACGAATTGACTGTTATCGGAAGTTTGCCCAGGCGGGGGCAGGCATTTCAAAACTCACTCTCGTCCCGCCAGTGCACCAGCCGCCACGCAGCCGTCGTGTCGGCCCGCACCATGCGAAAATTGACGTTGCCGTCGCCGCGGAAGACGTCGTTGTCGTCGAGCGTGACGGTGAGGTTGAACGAACGGACGACCCGTGCCTGTCGCCCCCCTTCCATCACTTCGCGTGAAATGATCTGATTCCAGCGAAGCTGGATCATCTCGGCGTTCTCGAACAGCCGCCGCGTTGAGTTCAGCTCTTGAGCAAATCCCCACTGCCGCTCGACCTGCGCGTCGAAATCGTAGTAGGTGAAGATGAAGGCTGAGTCTATCAGCGGTTCGTAAAGCGCCAGGTCGCGCAGCTCGTAGGCGTTCTGAAAATTGGTAAAGAAGCCCTCGATGGTCGTCGGATCCCCTAACAAAGTCGCGAAAGGGTCGCCTTCTTCGAGAGCAGGCGCAAACGGATTGCAGGAGCAGACCAGCATGATCGGCAACATAACCGCCATTGCGGTGGAAGCCGTCCAACGGCACTTTCGAATCTGATCGCTCATCCCCGTTCGATCGGATTGGGCGCCTTCAAATAGAGGCGCCTTACACGCCGGTTACTTGTAGAAGGCTGCCTTCAGGTCGCTCCAGGAAAACGAGTTTTCTATTTCCTGGTCGGTCCATTCGCTAATGTACCAGAGGCCGTCCGATTCTTGCGTCAATACCCACACCAGCCTGCCGCTGACGGCGCGGGGGACGTCCTGACGGCTGTGCTGCACCATCAGCACGTACGAAGCTTCGTAAATATAACGGCTTTCAGAAGCAACCGACAGCGTGGCGTCGTCGAGATCCAGCTCGTGTGAGCCCCCGGGCAATAGGGCGGATGCCAGGCTGGTGAAATATCGATCCTCTTCAGTCCTTCCCCACCCCGACCAGATCTGCTCGCGAGCCAGTGCCGTCGGCGTCGGCCTGAACGTGAAGTTCGACGCAAACAACCGCCGGTAATTCGACGTGCTCAACGTCGAAATCGCCGTCTCCATGTTCTCGATCACCTGATCCGGGGTATCCGGTTGGACGTACGACCCGCCGTCCCCTATCGGAGGCTCGGGCTCACGTGGCGATAACACGTCACAACCCGTCAACGTCAACAGCAGCAAACCTCCGAGCAGGATCCATCCTCTTCCACTACGATGCTTTTCAAACGTGCGATCCATGAAATCCTGCCCCGGAGGCGTCGGTCAAGCCGTCAGGTCTTTTTTACCGCGTACAGGATGAGGCGTGGGCTGTCTTCTCCATAGGCGCTGCCATCGTAATCACCGAGACAGGTCACGAGCGTGAAACCCGCAACCTCATACATCGACCGGAAATCGTCCAGCGTCAAGAGTCTTACCGATTCGGTGAAGCTGTAATCCTCGCCATGCATCCCGAGAATAATCTGCTTATTGACGCGCCCATTTTCAATCCACCTTCTCTGCGTGATCTCAATCTCACAGTCCACTCGCCGATCCTCCGGCACCAGGGTTTTTTCAACGTACGGTGCGTTCAAAAAATCCTGGAAGAACCATCCGCCCGGCTTGAGCGCTGTGGCAATATTGTGGATGACCCTGCCGTGATCCGCTTCGTCGTTGAAATAGCCAAAGGCCGTAAAGAGGTTGACCACGCCGTCGTAACATGCCACACCAAATGGCTCGCGCATGTCACCTTGCTCGAACCGGATGTCGAGCCCCTCGCGTCGTGCCATTCCCCGTGCCTGGGAGACGGCGCGGGAAGAAAGATCGATACCCGTCACCCGGTATCCGCGTTGGGCAAGGATCCGGGCATGCCGGCCCCTCCCACACGCGAGGTCCAAAATGTCGTCTCCTTTTTGGGGCCGGACTGTGCGCTCCAGCAAGTCTATAACGGTTTCCGCTTCTCGGTCGTCACGTTGTCGATAGACGATTTCATACTCCTCCCGTTCAAACCAATCGGTGTACCACATTTCGACTGTTTGGTGACTCCTGACTCGTATGAACCGCGCCGGAATAAATTTCCTGGCTCACGGCATTACAAAGTAGGACACGCAAGTCGAAGCAGGTACCACGTAAGCCATAACACACCAAGGATTCATTTCTTAACCTAATTCTCGATGACCGCCTCCTCGAACGCGGCAACAACCTGATCTATCGAATGGGCTTCACCCGGAAACCAGCCCGTGACCTTGCGAATGACCTCGTCCAGCAGGGCGTCCGGGCACGATGCCCCGGCCGTTAGCACAATGACTACCGGACGCTTGGCCGGCAGCCAGCCTTTCGTTTCAACCTCGGTGGCCGTGTGAATGTCGAAGTGCCGGATCAATTCCGGAGACACGATCTCCTCCGCGTCCCGTACGAAATAGGTCGGCATCCGCTCCTCGCAAAGCTCCACCAGGTGGCTCGTATTAGACGAGTTGTAACCACCGACGATGATGCCCAGATCGCCTCCCGAAGCAATCAGCTCCAGCGTGGCGTTCTGGTTTTCATTCGTTGCATAGCACAACGTGTCGCTGGTATCGGCGAAGTGCTCCTGAACGTTTTCCCCACCGTAACGAGCAATCATCGCATGGCGCAGCAGGTTGGAGATGGCCTGCGTCTCCGTGGCGAGCATGGTGGTCTGGTTCACTACGCCGATCCGCTGAAGGTCCCGGTCCGGATCGAAGTGAAGGGAGTACCGGTCCTGGAACCGTTCGAAGAAAAACTCGGCCGTTCGTTCGCCCCGAATGACGGCGGCCAGATCTTCTGCCTCCTCGAGATCCCGAACGACGACCACCGGGGCGTTCACACGGGCATGCGAAATCGTGGCGCGGGTCTCTTCGTGATAGCGTTTACCGTGCACGACCACGGTGTACCCCTTCCGCCCGATTTCGGCGCTCTTCTTCCACACCTTCTCGACGAATGGGCAGGTGGTGTCGTAAGCAAGCGTGTCCACGTTTCGTTCCCGGAGCGCCTCGGCTACCTCGATCGAGACGCCAAACGCCGGGATCAGCACGACGTCGTCCGGTTTGAGCACGTCGAACGGAATGAGCTGCTCACCCGTCGTACTCCGAAGAAACTGGATACCTCGCCCGCGCAGATCGGCGTTGACCCGGGGGTTGTGGATCATTTCGGAAACCAGAAACAGGCGTTTCCCCGGGTTTTCCTCGAGCGCCTTGTACGCGATCTCGATAGCGTGCTCAACGCCGTAACAGAAACCGAAGTGGCGGGCAATCTTGAATTGAACGGGCCCAAAATCCAGAACGGACGGGTTCAGGTCCCGCTTGCGCGAGTCTGTTATTCGACGTGCTTCCTTTACACGGGAAATGATGGGACTGCGATAAAACTCGGGGACGTCGAACTGGCGCATGAATCCTGCCTTTTACAAACGAGAAAAACGTAACGCCCGCAATAAAAGAGCGATTTCTCCTTAATTACGACGGCTAAGTAACGCACACGACGCCCCCGGGGTTCGTACTCCGGAAAAAAGGCTATCGATGCGTCGTAGTCGTAGAACGGCCGGGCTTCAGCTCCAGTCGCAGATGGACTCGATGTAGGCAGCCGAACCGTCCCTGAGCCACCCGTCGAGCTGCGCCGGCTCCTTGAGCTGCTGGCCACGGGCACGCGGCACCACAACAAACCGGTTCTCGACCTCGGACAGCGCCGTCATGTCGCCCCACAGCTTTTCGAACTGCGCCACCGGGAAAACGTCTTCCTGACCCTTCCCCCACCGCTTCTTGACGTCTTTCAACGTGATGTAGGTGGGCATGCGGGCGGCGACGGCACGGACAGCGTCGGCCACCTTTCGCTCGTCGTCCAGGTCGGCTCTGGCGAGCGAGAAAACGGCGAGCAGGCGGTCGATGTCGATCCACGTCGTGCTCGTGTTGTAAAACGAAAGGTTGAACTCGATGTCTTCACGGGGCAGGGCCAGCCCTTCGATCAGGCGCAGCTTCCCGTCGATGCGGGCGAGCCCACCTCCCCGGTCCTCGATTCGCCGCGTGATAACCTCCGTGGTGAGCGTCGCTCCTTCCTCGATGTGATAACCAAGGATCCCCGGATCGACGTCGGCGCCGAGCGTGTCGATGTTGTGGACCATCAGGTACTTTAGCTGCGGCCGCTCCCGGATCAACTGGCTCAGGACCCCGTTTCGGATCATGTTGGGCACCTCGAACCAGTGGCCGACCGGGTGCAGACATTGCCTTGGCAGGTTGTCCGTATAGTCGCTTCCTTCTCCGGTCGAACGCGCCCAGTCGATCAGCGCCGCGTGCAGGCTTTCGCGCACCTTTTGCGCCTGCTCGTCCAGCTCCTGCTGAGGCATCTCCTCCCAGGCAAAACGCAAGTCGCGCGCCGTGGGCACCAGCCGGAGGCCAATCGCCTTCCCTCGCGAGAGATACAGTGGCCCGGTGTAACCGTAGTTGCCGTTCATGGCAAGGAAGCTCTCAATAGGCGCGTGCGTCAGGTAGCTCGTCGTCACGACGTGTGGAATCGGGACGCCCGTCAATCGGCTCGTCCGTCGGCTTTTTGCCAGATGCACCTCGATGAAGGTCCGGTGGCGTCCGTTCAACCGAGCAAACGGATTGATGGCCTTGACCACGCCCGCCCCTTTGGTCCATCGGCTGCCTATGCCGCCAGCGAGGGACACCACCGCAACGCTTCCCGATTTGAGGGCATCCATGCCGATGGCACGGAGGTGGTCGGGCACACTTTTCGTTGCATCGAACACGTCGTCCGGGTGGACGTCCTCGATCTTGCTGCTCACCGGCAGCCGGTTCTGGGCGAGGCCGATCCGGCCGCTCTTCAGATCCGACCGGATCTGCTCGTGCTGGATTCGGTCAAACCCGTTTTCGTCGAGCAGTGCCTGGAGCGTCTGCATGCCGGCTTCTTTTTCCTCCGTGTGAGGAAGCAGCCGATCGAACAGAGCCTGGACCATCCCGGAAAGCTCCGGAACGGTGCGGCAGGCTTCTCCAAATCGATCCAGCTCAGCCCGGCGAACCGACGACAGCCGTCGCTGCTCCATTCTCAGCAGTGACGGTATCGTGAGCGTGTAATACCCGGGCGGCATGAGAGCGTCGTCACCCGTCAACAGCTCTGCATAGGTCCCTCGCTCGTTGATGGCAAAGTCGTACACGACCGGTTCCATCGCGAAAGGCACCGCCTGTTCGAGCCTGCTCTTCGCATCGCTCATGATTTCCTGAAGCCGGTCCTGCGCGCGCAGCTTTGCTCGCGGGTCGAATATGAAGCCCATGCCACCGCCGGACATGCCGCCGAGCATCCAGAACCCGAAGAATTGGTCCTTGAATTCCTTTTCGACCTGACGGATGATCTGCTCGGTGAAGATGTTCGTCGCCCACGGAATGATGGTCTGGATGGGGCCAAAGAAGTTGCGCTGGGTGGCGCGGCCGATCGCGGCCACGTCTCCCTTCTTCAGGAGATCAACGATCCGATCGAAGATGTCGATTGCTTCCTTGCGCCCCACCCATTCGGCTTCGGACCGTAGCAGATACTTCTCCGTCACCATTTCGAGGATGGGCCCAACGTCCTGGGCCATGCCTCCGTGTACGAGAACGAGGCTGTCCTGAAGCAACTGCCGCGTCTCGGCGGACACCTCGTCGTAGCCGAGCAGGTGGTGCGTTGGCAACAGCCGGCCCCGGCTCACGCCGAACTCCGGATCGCCCTCCGACGCGTGGACACCCTGGATCAGCTTCATGCCGGGCCATACACCACCCGAATCCTGCCAGCCGCCGCCCGATCCGCCAAGCCACTCTCCGAGAATGGCGCGTGCGGCTACCACCCTGCGTTCTTCTTCCTGGAGCTGACCCTCCAGCGAACGCGTTTGCCCCGTCGCGCGCATACAAACCGAGATGAGCGAAGCCAGAAGGTTTGTCGAGACGGCCAGCCTGGACCCCTTCGGGATGCCGTTTACGCGGCTCACGAGCTCGATCCCTCTCCCAGGCCCGACGATCCGGGCGAGCAGGTCGGCCAGGGTTTGATCGGCTCCCTCGACCCCCGGCGGAACGATCCCGGACGCGATCACCGCCGCCTTGAGCAGGCCCAGGTAGTCGCGCGCAAAATCGAATACCTCGGCCAGCACGGAGATCTCAGCCGTCGCCCCCAGGTCCACACTGGTCAACCTGAGTACCGGTGAGTCGATGACGCGAAAGAACGTCTCGATCGGCGGGGTTGGCGCACCGCCGCCATTCCGGCGCACGCTCAGGTCGATCGACACGTTCAACACCCGGGCGCCCTCGGGGAAGTCCATCCCCAGGAAAAAAATGTCGCTCCACCCCGAGTGCGTCAGGTCCATGCGAACGGGTGTGGCCTCTCGGAGAATGGGGAAGAGCCCTCCCGACCCGCCACGTTCAAGCATTTCCGGCCGAATACGGAGCGGGTGGTCGGCCGGGTGGCCGATACGAAACATCCACTGGTTCCCCTTGGCCGAGCGAACGCTGCGCCGAACCTGGTCCGCGAGCGTTTGGAAACCGAGGCGGTGATAGGCCGCCGCCAACGCACTCGCTATCCCGTCGTTCGGACCGTCTTTGGCCTGCGCGTTCAGGAACGAGTCGATGGCTTCTTCAAACCGACGTTTGAGCAGGTGTGTGTAGCCGTCGAAAGGAACGAGCCCCCGTAGCGCGATGCCGGGCCTCTCCGGCAGGTGAAAGCGATAGATCGCATAGAGGAAGAAAAGGGCGCGGACCCGCTCGTACAGGTTGTCGCTCTCGCGCCTGAACCGATCCAGCTCCTTGCAGGCTTCGAGCAGTTCCGTAAGTGTGGCGTTGCGTACGGCCGCGTCGAGCGACTGATTTCGTACGGCCGGGTCGGGCGACGTGATGATTCGAATAAGCTCGTGCATGGCCTTACCTTCCGGTTGTGCTCATCTCACGGAGTGTAAGGAACCGCAGAAGGTTGGTAAGCACCTCGTCTCGATCCTTCCCGTTTAGAGCAAGAGCTAGCTGAGCCGTAAGCAGGCCATATTTGACGCCGACGTCGTACCGCCAATCGTGCATTTCGAGGGCGAGGTACTGCTCCTTTCGAGCAAGCTCGACGAGCGCCTGCGACAGCGTTACGCCACCCCGGTCACCGGCTGACTGAATGTGCCGTTCGAGGATGTCGAGAATGGCAGGTGTGAGGACGTGCATGCCGAAAAAGCAGAGGTAATGACCTGCACGCAGACCCGGCACGTGCAGATGCTGCTCGGCTTCCGTCGGTGTTGGTTTTTCGATCACCGTTGAGATCTCGTAGAGATCGGCGCGTCCCTGGACGCGCCGGCCACCAACCGCCCCGTAGTAGGGAAGCAGGCTCTCCCGGGTGGCCTGGACGGCCGAAACGCTCGATGCTTCTTTTTCAGCCACCTCGACGAGCTTCTGAGCGCAGCCTCGCTCACTCCGGCTGACGTACAGATGATCGCCCACGAGGTGCAGGAAGGGGTCTTTCCCGACGAACGCCTTTGCGCAGTAGACGGCATGCCCGTGCCCAAGCGGCTTCGTCTGGTAGGCGAACGTCAAACGGCCTTTGTGGTCGCCCGCAACCTCGGCATAGCTCGATTCATCACCCTGCCGAACGACCACACATATTTCGTCGACACCCGCCCGCAGGACTTCTTCGATGATGATGCGCAGGACGGATTTTTCCTCTCCATCCCGGTCGATCAGGGTTTGAAGCGGCAACGTTCGTTGATTGGTGCCTGCCGCGGTGATTACCGCTTTTGAGACTTTCATGGGCGTCGTCCAGGTGTGTGAATCGGTTCGAAAGCGTCGCAGTCCTCATCTGAACTGAAAAAAAGGCCAGTTCCCGGAGAACATACAAAAAATCAGATTCACGCGGCATATTCCATCCGGCGAGAACTGGATCCGCTTCAGTCGGACAGTCTGGAAAAAACGAACCCAATTCTGACGGGCAGCAGCTTCAGTCGTTCGTCTTTACCAACCGTGACGTCGTACGATGCCTCCATGTAAAAATCGAGCTGCGGATTTAGCTGGAAACGGCTGCCAGCCCCGATCGATATGGCCGGTGAGGTACGCGTAATCTCGTAAATGGTAAATTCCGCTCGCGTCCCGATTACCGATCCCTCGTCGACGTGAACGTATCGCATTCCCGCACGTGCGAGCACGTAAACCGTTGCACGCTCACGCCGGTAGGTGTAGTAGTTGACCCCCGCCGTACCGGCAAAAATGGACATGACCCCGCCCGAAAACTCGGGCGAAGACGTACCCAGGTTCCACGTTTGCACGATGGTCGATTTATCGAGGGCAAAGTACGAATAGGTGAAGTCGAGCACGAGCTCGACGGGCGACGGAAAGCGTATGCCAGCCCCGACCCCTACGGCGTAACCCGGGTCGTAACGCTGTGCCAGACTGTCAGGGGCAAGGGTGAGGTTCAGGCCAGCGTGGGTGTGAAGGCTGACGACTGCCGGCTGACCGTATGCAAGCTCGTGAAAAACACAACACACGAGAGTGAACGTTGTGAGTAAGCCGGCCTTCACGCACGGCCTGATGTGATTGGTCATTATTCGTGGCCCATGCCTAACGCGTTATCCTAACCGGGACTAACAAGAAATATCCCTGAATCTTCCTGATGACACTCGGCGTAGGTAACGCAATGGAAATTATCGCCGACCGCTCGAGCCCCCTCACAATAGTGTTACACCCCCATAAGGTACGCGACGAACAGTTAATGCATTAGACCCATTAAAAAATAACCTGCCCTTTCGCTCATGGCCGTCGTTTCAAAGCGCTTCCCGCCCGCAAACGAAACTTGACGATTTTGAACGTTGGGGTGCACATGGACCACTTCACTCAAGACCTGGAACCCAGATGCTCAGACATTACCGAATTATCGGCTGCCTGACTGCTGCAGTGCTTCTATGGCTTGCGTGTCCAATAGAACCGGCTTCTGCGCAGTATTTCGGCAGGAATAAAGTCCAGTACGACGACTTCGACTTCAAACGTTTCAGCTCGGAACACTTCGACGTCTACTACTACCCCCCCACCGATCAGGCCGCCCAGGATATGGCCCGGATGGCCGAACGGTGGTACCGCCGCCACTCGGTGACCTTCAGGCGCGAGTTCACCGAACGTAAGCCCCTCATTTTTTACGCCAACGACGCCGACTTTCAGCAGACCAACGTCGTTGGCGGGTTTATCGGTCAGGGTACCGGGGGCGTGACCGAATCGCTGAAGGAGCGCGTAACCATGCCGCTCACGGGCCTCTACAGCGAAAACAACCACGTCTTGGGGCACGAGCTCGTCCACTCCTTCCAGTACGACATCGCCTTGAACCGTCCCGACGACGCAGGCCGTTTTTCTCTCGGGAATCTGCCCCTGTGGCTCATCGAAGGGATGGCCGAGTACCTGTCGGTCGGCCGTGAGGATACCCACACCGCCATGTGGCTGCGTGATGCCGCCATGCGCGACGACCTCCCCACCATCGCCCAGCTCACGTCGAGCCTGCGCTACTTCCCCTACCGTTACGGCCAGGCGTACATGGCCTACATCGGAGGGAAATACGGCGACCTTGCCGTCGCCGACCTCTACATCCGGGGCGGACAGGTATCCCTGGATTCCGCCTTCGTCTACGTGCTGGGAATAACGGCCGATTCGCTCTCGAGCGAATGGCAAGAGGTGGTCAAGCAAACGTACCTGCCGCTCATGGAGGGTAGAACTGATCCCCGGGCCGTCGGACGGCTCGTGCTGAGTGAAGAAACCGGCGCAGGGACCATGAACCTCGCCCCTGCCATCAGCCCGGACGGCCGGTACATCGCCTTCCTCTCGGAATTGGATCTCTTCCACATCAACCTCTTCATCGCCGACGCCCAGACCGGAAGAATCATCAACAAGCTGCACGAAACGAACTCCGACCCGCATTATGATGCCATGCGCTTCATTAATTCGTCGGGTACCTGGTCGCCGGACGGCAATCGGTTCGCTTTTGTGACCTTCGTGGAAGGGGACAACGAAATCTCCGTCTGGAACGTCAGCTCCGGAAAAATAGAGCGGCGTATAGCCGTTGAGGGCGTAACGGCCATACTGAACCCTGCCTGGTCGCCCGACGGCCGTTACATCGCCTTTTCGGGTATGGAGGGCGGCATCAGCGACCTCTACATCCTCGACCTCGAAACGAGCGGCGTGCGGCAGCTCACCAACGACCGGTACGCTGACCTCCAACCCACCTGGTCGCCCGACGGAGCCAGCATCGCGTTCACGACCGACCGGGGGCCGCAAGGCAGCAACTTCGAAAACCTGGACTTCGCCAACGTCCGGATCGGGATCATCGACGTTGCCTCCGGCGACGTGACCTACGTCATGCCATTTGGAAACGCTATCCATCACAATCCCCGGTATTCACCGGACGGCCAGAGCCTCTATTTCATATCCGATCACGATGGATTTAAGGATGTCTATCGCTACGATCTGGCAGCCGGAAGCACGTATCGCATTACGAATATCAAAACCGGTGTGAGCGGCATAACCGCGATGTCACCTGCGATGTCCGTGGCTGTGCAGAGCGGCCGCATGGCGTTTTCGGTCTTCTCCAACAATGAGTACACGGTCCATACGCTTGAGCCGGATGAGCTGACCGGTGAACCGGCGGTAGCGGAGGAGGGCGTGGCCGTTGCCGGCATTCTGCCGCCGGCCCGAGCCGTCAATGAAGGCCTCGTCGCCAACTACCTGGGTGATCCGCTGGGTGGACTGCCACCCGCACCGGACTTCACCCCGAGCGATTATCGTGCGAAGCTCACACTCGACGCCGTTGCTCCTCCAACGGTCGGGCTGCAAGTTGGCGGACCGTTCGGTGCACAGGTCGGTGGAGGCGTGGGCTTCTTCTTCAGCGACATGCTCGGAAATCAAAACCTGGCAATCGCCGTTCAGGCACAGGGTACCTTCAAGGACATCGGGGGACAGGTATCCTACCTGAATGCGGCCAACCGGATCAACCATGGCGCCACCGTCGGACACATTCCGTATCTCTTCGGTGGAGCGCGATTCGGGATTGACCCGCGAACGGGTGTCCGGGTGATCGACCAGATTTACCAGCGCCTCTTCATCGACCAGGCGATTGGTTTTGCCCAGTATCCATTTTCCATGACGCGGCGCGTCGAGGTCAACGCCGGCTTCATCCGGTACGGCTTCGACTTCGACATCGAACGATACTTCATCGACCCGTTCGGGCGCATCATTGATCGTGATCGCCAGGACCTTGAAGCACCCGACCCCGTGTACTTCGTCCAGGCAGCCGCCGCCTACGTGGGGGATTACTCGAACTTCGGGTTTACGTCGCCGATCCAGGGCGGCCGTTACCGGTTCCAGGTCGCACCGCAGGTGGGCACCGATAGCTACGTCACGGTATTGGGCGACTACAGGCGCTACTTCTTCTGGCAACCCCTGACGCTGGCCGTAAGAGGTTTGCACATCGGTAACTATGGCGCCGACCCGGACGACATTTTTGCCAACGAGTATCTCGGGTACGAGTACTATCCGGGGTACATCCGGGGGTACGACTTCCGCTCTTTCGATCCGGAAGACTTGTCGAGTATGGATGACGATGTTTCAGAAATCGACCGACTACAGGGTACACGAATTGCCGTGGCCAGCATCGAGCTTCGCATTCCGCTCTTTGGCACGGAGCAGTTCGGCCTGATCAACTTCCCGTATTTACCCACAGAAGTCTCCTTATTCACGGATGCCGGCGTGGCGTGGACCGAAGACGAAGCCCCGGTCCTGAAGTTCAAGCGCCGAACCAACGAGCGCGTACCGGTCGTCAGCTCCGGCATTTCATTCCGAATGAACCTATTGGGCTTCATCGTCATCGAGCCATACCTCGCCTACCCCTTCCAGCGTCCCGATAAGGGATGGATATGGGGCTTCCAGTTCGCGCCGGGCTGGTAATCTCGACGTGGCACGGACCATTCTGAGGCCGGAGCAACCCCAATGCTCCGGCCTCACTTTTTCAGCTCGATCACACGCGAGCGCTCGATTTTAGCCCCACTAAGCAAATCCTCGACCCGCACCGTGAGGGTATACAGGCCGGGCGCGGCAGCCGCGGCATCCAGGGCTGCATACTCGACGGGGCTCGTATCGTCACCGGATTGCTCGGCGCGGAGTGTTACGGCAGCGCGATCTCCCCGTCCTAACAGTCCAAATAACCGCTTCCGCCCCCTTTCCGGACGAAGAGTATATTCGAGCGCATACGACGTCCGGCCGCTGTCGTCCATCGCAAGATCGTATACCTCGAAGTAAACGAAGATCGGCTCCCCGACCGTGTAAACGGCGCCCGGCTCGGGTTGGACGTACAGTTCACCCCGGTTGAAACGGTCCGGAGCGGTCGCTGGTCGGATGAGACGTGCCGGAAGCAGCTCGCTCGCGTTCAATCCGGCCTGTGTCATGTCCGGCACGCGGTGATCGAACCGTGCAACGCCAATTGGTCCAGGTCGGTCCACCACCTGCTGATGGATCGCGACGTGATAGCTGTCGGGAGCGACATGGACGGTGAAGTAGTCATTTTCACCCGCCGGCCTGTCGATACGCCGCTCGTTGACTTCACTATTGACCTCGCCCCAGTCCAGATCGTGGACGGCATAGCCCACTTCGACCGTTAGGGGTTCGTCCGGGTCTCCCGAAAGGATCTCCGGAGGAAGTGCGTAGTGGATCTCCAGTCGCGTCGTCCCGTCGGGCTCACGAAACGTCGCGGCTAGATGCGGAATCTCGACGGGTTCGATCTGCTCCGGCCAGACAAACCGCTCACTCGTGAGCCCAGTCATCACGTGTTTTCGGCTGGCCTCGGCGATCTCGCGATATTTTACGACGGCATCGAGTTCCGAACGAACGGGCAGCGCGTACGAGCCGCCCCACTCAATCCTGCCGTCTAGTGGTGGAAGCGGCGTCAGCCGCCAGCTGTTCGTCGCCAGCCCGTCCGGTACACGCTCGAAATGTAAATCGAACGGCGGATTGCCATAGTACCGCCACGATTCATTTTGATTGAGCGATGCCGCCACGGCCGTTACTCGTTCGTTAGGCTCACCATGGCGCACGTACATGAACCCCCGGTCGTTGAACTCCCGGTTCAGCTCGTAGGCCTCGGTAAAATCGAGCTCGCCGAGCTTGTCGGGACTGTTGTGCCACGTCCTGAATCCGAAAAAACCGTGGTCCTTTTCCGCCACAGCCAGGCGCCGATAATGCTCCTGCAACCGAAGGTTGACCCGACTGGCCGGCATCGGGTCGCGCTGCGACCAGAATGCCTTAAAAAACCCCCGATATTCCTCAGGTGATGAGAGCGACCGGTAACGTTCGAGCTCCTGATCCGACATCAGGTACTTGAAATCGTCCAGTACCAGGTCAGCCTCTAGCTTATTGGAAATACGCTCGATCGCTTCCTCAACGAAAAGCTGGCCGCTGAGGGAATCGTGCCCGACATATTGAACCCGCGCCCGCGACAACAGCACCGGCTGCGGCGGGAAAGGAATTGGAGAATCGAGCAGCTCCGTAAAGACGGCGTCCGCCTCTTCCAACCGCCCCAACCTCCTCAGCGCCTCGCCCCTGAAATACTTTGCATATGGACTGGTAGATGCGGACAGGCGCTCCAGAGCTTTTCGCAGAGACGTCCGGTGCAAGTAGTGCTGGTAGACCTTGAACACCCCGTACTGTGCTTCGTCCAGCTCCGGCCGAAGCCGGATCTGCGCCTCCATCAGATCAAACGCCTTTTCGAAGTTTTCCCGGTACCGCTCCATGAGCGCATAGTGATACAAGACGGACCGGTAGGTCGAATCCCGTTCGACGATCCACTCGAAATGGTTCTTCGATTTTGTCCAGTGAATGAACTGCGTGATCGTCCGGTACTTCGCACGTTCGCGATGGCTGATTGCGTAATAATAATGCGCGTCGAAACTGTTTTCGTCGAGCTCGAGGGCTTCGCCCGACCAGTCACTTGCCTCCTGCCATTCCTCCCGTGCAAGGGCAGCCCGCGCGAGACCAATGAGCGCCGGGACGTAGGACTTATTTCTATCGAGCGCCTTCCGAAACTGCTTCGACGCCTCTCTCGGATCGTCTTCCTCCAGTAACCGGTCCCCTCGTTCGACCAGCGCCTGCGCGGTGCCGTCGGCCTCCTGGGAGCGTGCCGGCCGATCGGAAAACGCAAGTAACAGCACGAGTACGAGTAAAAGCTGAAAGCTCAGGAGTCGGTTTTGAAAGACAAGTGCCGGTTCTGTGATCACTTAACCCCTCGAAAGTTGGTATCCACCTAACGGCGCCGAGGTCCGGATTGTTCACACGCAAATGGAAGCACGGGCTACACAATAGAACGGGATTCCGGCACGTTTATTTCTATAAGGAAAATCGGGCACATGTTCATTGCATGTGACCACAAGGCTGAAAATTTGGCGTATTCCGGCATTCATCGTGTCGGAGTGTCTGCCATAAAATACAGTGTATTCAATAACATAGGCACTAACGGTATGAAAGGAAGAAGTAAACTAACCGTTTCGATCCTGTTCATCGTAGCCTTCATCGCCGGAATCCTGTTTTCTACTGCCGGGGCGAACCTGCTCGACCTCGGCCATGCCGTCGGTTCGCCCGGCTTTGCCGACGGATCGGAGGCTACCCTGAACGAATCCGGACCGGCTTTCGCGTTCGAAGAGGCGGTGACACGTGTCGTCGAAACCGTCAACCCGACCGTGGTGCAGATCCTCTCCGAGAAGGTAACGAGAGTGCAGGAGTTTAATCCATTTAGCGGTACGCCTTTCGAAGACTTCTTCGGGCCGCGTTTTCGCTCACAACCCTATCGTTCACAGGGACTCGGATCTGGCGTCATCATCCGTTCCGATGGGTACATCGTCACGAACAACCACGTGATCGATGGGGCTGACGAGCTAAAGGTGAAGCTCCTCGATGGATCGACTTACGAGGCCGAAGTCGTCGGTGCGGATCCCTACAGCGACATCGCCGTCATCCGCATCAAGGCGGAAGACCTCCCCACCATCGTCATGGGCGAATCCGAATCGCTCAAGGCCGGTCAGACGGTCCTTGCCTTCGGTTCACCGCTCGATCCACAGTTGAGTAACACCGTGACGAGTGGCATCATCAGCGCGGTTGGACGGCTATCGAGCATGGGTGAAGGTGTCCACAACTACATTCAGACCGATGCTGCCATCAATCCCGGCAACTCGGGAGGACCGCTCGTCGACCTTCACGGGCGCCTGATCGGCATCAATACCGCGATTGTATCCCGGACGGGCGGTTACCAGGGTATCGGCTTCGCCGTACCGGTCAACACCGTTCGCCTCGTCAGCGAGCAGCTGATTGAGAACGGATCGGTTGAACGCGGCCGGCTCGGCGTCGAATATGCGCCGGCGAGCGCTTCGCTCATTCAGGCGCTTGATCTGCCTCGTGGCGCAGCCACCGTCGGACGCGTCGTCCCCGGCTCGGCAGCCGAAAAGGCCGGAATAAAGGCCGGTGATGTGATCTACGCCGTCAACGGAATCGAGCTGAACAACTCCCTCGAGCTGTCCCAGATCATCAGCACGAGGAAACCGGGTGAAAAGCTCGAAATCAAGGTAAACCGTGACGGCAAGGACCTCACGTTCAACGTAACTCTCGGAAGGGCGGAATCGTCCGGCGCCTCCTCCAGGAGCTCCTCGCGACGCGGATCGTCGGGTGAAACGAACATGATGGAGGAGCTCGGTTTCTCCGTCGGTAACCTGAGCACTGAAAAGGCCCGGGAACTGGACGTGGAGGGCGTCGTCATCACGGAGATTCAGGCCAACAGTAAGGCGTTCAAAGAGGCCAACCTCCGCGAGGGGTACGTGATCACCGAGGTGGACCGCAAACCCGTCCGCAACACAGCCGAGTTCGAACGCGTCTATCGGGCCATCAATTCAGGTGAGACCTTCCTCCTCAGAGTGTTGAACCCCGAACAGGATATGGTCTTTATGACGGCCCTCGAAAAGAAGTGATAAGCCTCAAATAATTAGCGGTGCTTAACGGGTTGGGCTGCAAGGATTGTCTTGCAGCCCAACTTTTTTAGGCCACATCGCCGTCAGAGCCGCTGCGAGATTACCGGCTGCACCGCATTCTTCCAGCTAACAAAACGTCCTTCCTGAATGGCCTTCCGGGCTTCTCCCGCCAGCCAGAGATAGAAACACAGATTCTGAAGGGAGGCGATCTGCAAGCCCAGGATCTCTCCTGCAACAAAAAGGTGCCTCACGTACGCCTTTGAAAAGGTTTGCGAAACGTATCGATCGAGGCCGGGGTCGACGGGACTGAAATCACGCTCCCACTTCTTGTTGCGGATGTTGATGATCCCCTGGGTGGTGAAAAGCATCCCGTTGCGGCCGTTTCGCGTCGGCATCACACAGTCGAACATGTCGATGCCCCGGGCAATGTTCTCCAGGATATTTTCGGGTGTACCCACTCCCATGAGGTACCGTGGTTTGGTGGCGGGCAGCACCTCATTTACCACTTCCACCATCGCGTACATCTGCTCGGGCGGCTCGCCAACGGAAAGGCCGCCGATCGCATATCCCGGGAAATCCATCTCGACGAGCCGTTCCGCTGACTCGCGCCTGATCTCGGGATATACGACCCCCTGTACGATGGCGAATAGCGCCTGATGATAGGCGTGTAGGGGCTCTGTTTCCTCGAAACGCCGCTTACAGCGTTCGGCCCACCGGAGCGTCAGCTCATTCGACTTGCGGGCGTACGATTCGTCAGCGTCGCCCGGAGGACATTCGTCGAGCACCATCATGATGTCCGAGCCGATGCTCCGCTGGATGTCGATGACCGACTCCGGCGTAAAAAAGTGCGTCGAACCGTCGATGTGGCTCTGGAATCGAACCCCTTCTTCGGAGAGCTTCCGCCGTTCAGCCAGCGAAAACACCTGATATCCACCTGAATCGGTGAGGATTGGGCCCGGCCACCGCATGAAGCGGTGCAATCCCCCTGCCTCTTCCAGCAGCTTCGTACCAGGGCGAAGGTAAAGGTGGTACGTGTTCCCGAGGATGATCTGCGCGCGGACGTCGTTCAGAAGCTCCCGGGGCTCCACCGCCTTTACACTCCCGACGGTGCCGACCGGCATGAATATCGGGGTCTCTATGTGCCCGTGATCGGTTTCAATCCTGCCTGCCCGGGCTTCCGACTCCGCATCCCGGTACTCCAGTACAAAACGCATATCGCAATAATTATCGGATCAACATTACCGGCCTTCAAAACCCGTTCGATTCGTATGCCTGACCATATGGTCACGGACTCTGATCGGGCCTGTCGCGATGCTCGACCTCTGCCGGACCCCCGTTGGACTCGCCTGGTTCTACCCGTTCCCTTCTGATCACACGCCTGAACAGCTTGCGTGCCGGAGGTGTTTTGGCCGGCGCCAGCTCCAGGGTAAGGCCCCTCCTGAACGATTTGTAGAACACCATGATGAGCGCCGTGGCCGGAACGGCGATCAGGAAACCGAATATCCCAAGCAACGATCCAAAAACAAACAGTGAAAGCAGAATGAGCACCGGGTGCAGGCCAACCTGGCTGCTCAGGATTTTCGGGGTGAGAAAGCTCTGCTCGAGCAGGCTCTGCCCGAATAACGTCAGGGCAACGACGAGGGCATCCAGAAACCAGGGGTCGCCAAATACGGTCGCGATCAGGAGCCCGATGATCATCGTGAGCAGGGCGCCCAGGTTGGGCACCATGTTCAGGATCCCGGTCAAGAGTCCGATGAGCAGCGAAAACGGCACCCCGAAGATGAGCAGAACGACCGATACGTTGAACGCCGCGATGGCGCTTATCGTGATCTGACCCCGCAGGTAGTTCCCCAGCACCCCGCTGGCCTTCACCAGGTAATCCCGCTCTCCCCCAAACGTCGGGAAAAGCTCCACGAGACGGCGTTTGATGTACGGATAGTCCTTCAGCGTGTAGAAGTGGATGACCGGTATGATCGTCAGAACCGTGATGAGCCCCAGAATCGAGCCGATGTATCCGAATACGTTTTGCAAGAGATTGGGGAGGCTCGTCGTGATTCGGCCCGCCTGCTCCTGAATGGCGGCGGTAACCTGTGCGATGAGGTCGTTTTTGTTGACCACTCCGCTCCTCTCGAGCTGGTCGAGCATGGCCGAGTCGACCAGCCACGTTCGCAGGTACCCTACGCTGGAAACGATCCGCGTGGCGAGCTCTTCGATCTGTCCGATCACACTCGGCACGAGCAGGAAGATCACGGCCAGGAAAAAGCCCACGAGCAGGCCCGTCATCACGAACGAGGATACCCACCGGGGCACACCGCGCTCCTTCTGCAAATACGTGACGACCGGATCGAAGAGAAAAGCGAGCAGGTAAACGATCACGAAGGGGGCAAGCACCCCGCTGAGCTGATCGAAGAACCAGATCAAAAGAAGGAAGCTGCCAGCCAGCAGGAGCGCGCGGGCTACAGGCTGCTTCCGCAAAGGCCACAATAGAATGGCGCCGACGAACGCCGTCAGCGCCGGTCCCGTGATCCGCTGGCTCTCCGCCAGGAACAACACCTGGAGCAGCAGCAGAACGAACAGGATCAACCCACCGATGAGGGCGACGAGCTCATACGCCGCGGGACGATCGAAACCGTTCCGTTTGACCTCGGTACCGCCATCCTCCAGGGTGGGATTTTCGTCCATCGCCTACTCTTTTGAGACTACCGACGCCTCGATCGTTTCCGTTTCCTGATCCGTCGGCAGCTCCAGCTTTCCGCCGAGGGAGTCGGCAGCGGCGTTTCGAGCCTGCTCCGCAAGCCGGCTCTGAAGTGCCCGTTCCAGATCGAGAAGCTCGCGTTCTTTCTGTTGAAGCGCTCTGTACGTTTGCTCGATGGCCCGTTCACGAACCTCAAACTCCGCAGGTTCCATGTACCCGCGCTCTTCGTAATACCGCTTGAACAGGAAATTATGCCGAAGTGCCTCCATGTTTTGCGCGAGGCGGTACATCCCGAGCGCACCCCAGTTAGCCGCATTTTCCGCGCTGGTTGTGATCCCTCGGAGGTCCGTCGAAATGCCCTTCAAGGTGTCGGCAGAAGCAAGCAGCATATCGTAGACTGCCGGGTCGTTGATCATCTTCGCCAGTGTGCCTTCGCCCCGGTCGATTTTCGTCAGGATCGAGTTTAACCCTTCGGTGGCCTGTTCTGCCAGCGCGACGAGCGCCTGCGCGTTGTCGCCCAGCGTGTGCATCAAACGTTGCGTCTCGTTCGTCGTCTGCACGAAGCTGTTGTAAAGCTCCGGATCGTAAATGACCTTACCCAGGGTGCCCTCTCCCGCCTTCACGTCGAGCATGATCTGCTCGAACGTGAGTGCCGCCTGTTCGAAGCGCTGCACCGACGCCACCATGTCGTCTGCCACTTCGAACGGGTCGAAAGGATCGACGCCGGGGATGACGTCGCCCTCCTCCACCTCCTCCCCGACGTCAGCCTGAGGCGGGTTGACCAGCACGACGATCTGGTTACCCACCAGGCCATCACTTTTGATCTGGGCCTGCGTACTCGTTCGAATGAGGTGCCGCGCATCCTGCCGGATCGCCATGGTCACGGAGATCTTCCCGCCGGGACGGTCCGGCAGGCTTACCGTCTCCACACGTCCGACGTTGACTCCCTGGAACTGCACCGACGCTCCCGACTGGAGACCCGCTACACTCCCAAACTCCGAACGAATGAAAAACGTGTCGCTGAACAGGAACGACCGGTTTGCGATGGCGAAAAGAGAAACGAAAAAAAGCAGGACCCCCGCAATGACGAGAAGTCCAACTCGGGCTTGTCTTGACATGATGCTTCCGGGCTGATCGTGTGTTTCGTGGCTGTTCCGGACGAAGGCCGGCCGGCGCTTGATCTGAGCGGTGCCGTACACCCGACCACGTCAAAAAGTAACTGCGTAAACCCCTCCAATCAGTTTCAGTGGAGGTTTATTCTTTTCAAGTTATTTAATATCAACATCTAATCACCGAAGAAGTTGCGCAGGACCGGATGGTCGGATCGCCGCAAGTCATCAAGTGAACCTTCCCCGATGAATTGCCCTTCGTGCAGGAAATAGGCCGTATCGGCGATGATCTCCGCACAAAGCAGGTCGTGCGTGATGGCGACCGACGTGATCCCTCGCTCGTCCCTCAAACGAACGATGAGCTCCGAAACTACGCGGACCGAAATGGGGTCGAGACCCGTGGTCGGCTCGTCGTACAACATGATCCTGGGCTCCAGGATGATCGATCGCGCGAGCGCAATCCGCTTTTTCTGCCCACCGGAAAGCTCGGCCGGGTACTGATTGGCGGTGTTGGCCAGATTGACCCACTCCAGGGACTCCATGATCCGGTCCCTTCGCTCCGCCTTGGTCAGCTTCGTATGACGGTTGAGGATGAAGTCCAGATTCCCGTACACCGTCATCGAATCGAAGAGAGCTCCACCCTGGAACAGGTAACCGGTGGACAGTCTTATCCGGTCCACCTCGTCCCCTTCCATGGTGTCGACTCTCTTGCCAAGCACCCACACTTCCCCGCGGTCGGGCTTCAGAAGCTGCACGACGTGCTTTATCAACACGCTCTTGCCTGTACCCGAGCCCCCCATCACGACGACCGACGTCCCTTTTTCGACGGCAAGCGAAACACCGCGCAGTACCTGGTTGTCTCCAAAGCTTTTGTAGAGGTCCCTCAGATCGATCAGAATGTGATCGGGAGGAGCCCCGTTGGTCCGGAGTTCTTCCGTGCCGTGGGATTCAGTTAGGTCGCGGTCTCTTCTGGTTACATCCAGATTCATTTACGATACCGGGGCAGATACAAGTTGCGACGGGGTCAGCGTTTGCTCAGGTGCCGATGTCGCCAAAAATCATCAGTGACAGCCGTACGACGGCTACGTCGGCAAGGAGTATCAACAGCGAGGAAATCACCACGGACTGCATGGCGGCCTGCCCAACCTCACGGGTCCCGCCGCGCACCGTATAACCAAGGTAACAACTCACGATTCCGACTATAAAGCCAAAAATGCTGGTTTTCATCGTGTCGACCACCAGGTCCGAAAAGCGTAGCGATTCGAAGGCCGTACTGATGAAGATGCGATAGTCCATGTTCGACGACAGTACGGATTCGAGATAGCCCCCCATCATGGCAATGATGTCGGTCCAGATCGTCAGGATCGGGAATACGACTACAAGGGCAAGCACCCGGGTAATTACCAGGTAATGAAAGGGCTTGAGCGCGGCAACCTCGAGTGCGTCGATTTGCTCGGTTACCCGCATCGAACCGATCTCAGCCCCGATGCCCGCGCCGAGGCGCCCGGCCAGCACGAGCGACGTAATGACCGGCCCAATTTCCTTAAAAACCGACAGCGCCAGCATGTTGGGGAGTACGGCCTCGGCGCCAAAGCGGACCAGCGTGCCCCTGCTCTGCATGGCCAGGACGACACCGATTGAAAACCCGGTCACGGCCGTCAGTATGAAGCTCTTCGTCCCGGCCTCGTCCATCTGGTTGATAAGCTCACGCACTTCGTACGGCCGCCGCCAGAATCGCTTGAAGAACTCGACAACGAAGGAAGCCAGTTCTCCCGTACGCACGAGTAATGCGCTCAAAGCCCCGGCATCACCACTCAGGGTGTTTCTGAATTGCATCGTCGAACCATTAAATCCTGTAAAGCCTGTGGAGGACGTATCCACGAGGTCGTCATGCCCCGATCAATACTCCCGGCTCGTCATACGGATCCATTTTTCGTCCAGAGGCGGCGTTTCCACCGGGCTAATACGCGTATTCCCAGAGCAGGTTGAATTGCAGCGACTGATTGCCGCCCTGCGTCCGCAACAACAGCCAGTCGATCACTTCATACTCCAGCAGGAACTCCGCCGTATTGATGTTCCTTCCCCCCACGTTTTCCGTACTCGTGAACGCTACAGGATACGTGATGGCCGCAAACAGATCCCGGTAAACGTACTTCCCGGCAACCAGAACCGCGCCCCGCAGGCCGTCGTGCTGGATTTCGACGACGTCCAGGCCGAGCCCCTCCGAAGCGATGCCTTCGATGGCCCCCGTTAGCTGGGAAACCGCGATGCCCGCCCCCCCCGACAGCACGTCCTCACCACTGAGGTGCAGGGTTTCGCCCGCCGGCCTACCCGTCGCGATGTACGAAACGATGTCGGTGTACTCCATCGCCGGATCAGACCCCAGCTCGAGCTTCGGCTCGGTCATGTTTCCCGTCACCGCGAGCGTGATGATGACCTCCGGCTCGTTCGATCGCCGGGCCCTCACCCGGTATTCGGCCCCGAGATTCATGACGACGTTCTCGATCGGCCCGTTGAGGGAGAGCTCACCCTGTGTGATACTGAATCGCCGACCAAACTGGTTGATCTGGCTGCGCAGCGGCACGACCTCGACGGTTCCGAACATCTCGATCTCCTCGAACGGATCCTTTTGCAGCTCGATCTGCCCCGTGAACTCGATGGCCATTTCCGGATTGCGCGTCTGCCGAATCCACGTATTCCGCTCGATCGTCACCGCCATGTCGAGCGTCATGTTCTCGTAGAACGAGAACGTCGACGTATCCCGCCTCGTAGCCTCGTATCCGAAGCGCTCTTCGAGTATCCGGATGTCCCTTTCGGTCAGGCTGACGAGCTCAACTTCCGCTGCAGACGTCGCCTCCGACAGAAAGATGTCCCCCCTTCTAACCGTCACGTCTCCGGTTACGATCGGGCTGTCGGTGGTGCCTTGCAGGTGCACCTCCCCGCCCACGACCATCCGGTACTGGTCGCTGTCGACGGCCAGGAACTCATCGAGATTCGCCCGGATGTCGAACTCGCCCAGCGTGAGCTCAGGCAGCGTGATGGTACCCTCTGCCGTGGCCGTGCCTCCCGAGTGCAGAATGGCATTCCGTATCTGAATCACGTTCTCCGCCAGCACGGCGTTGGCCGTGATCTCGCTGTAGGCAACGTCCTGCTCGGTCAGATAGATCGAACCACCGGAAAGTCGCGCCGTGCCCTCCAGAACCGGAGCGTCCAGCGTACCGGTAATGTCGATGTCGGCGGTCAGATATCCGCTTATATCCCGAATGATCTCGGGATCGAGGAACGGGCTTATCCAGTCGATGGCAAACGAGTCCGCAGCCACCTGAAAGTCGACCCCGGAATCTTCGCCGGGACGGCTCGTCGCCAACTGTACGCCTACCGCCGCCGTGTCGGGAGCGAAGGCAAGATTGAGCGGGACGTATCCATTAGCCGTCAGGGTGCTGCCGTCCACGTGGTTGAGCGTTGCGTTAAGGTTCAGGCGGAGGCTGTCGTAGCGGACGTCGACGTTCAGATCGCCGACCGGGCTGTTCTGGGTGATTACGTCGAATAGAAGTGAGCCCTGTATGACCGGCGCGTAGGCGGGCCCGGTCAGATCGAGCGAGCCGTCGAGCACGCCGTCCAGCTCGTCAAAACCAAACAGGTCTGTAAAGTTACCGACGCGGACGTTTTCGATCGTCAGCACGAGGTTTTGCATCCCGTATGGATCCACGATGCCGTCGATCGCGATCTGCTGATTTCCGGAATAGAACAGGAAATTGCTTACTCGGTATTGATCCCCGTACGATAGTGTTGCTCTCTGCAACAGCTCCCACTCTTCGTTGGCGAATCGGATCCTCAGGTCCTCCAGCACGGCCTGCTGCACCTCGGGTCGCATGTCGAGGTGGCCTCTGAGCTGAACGGCCCGGTTTTCGTCGACGTCAAACTCTGCCGTGATCTGAAGGATATCGTTCTCAAGAGACGCCTGAACGTTCGATTCCTGCAACGAGAGCTGCGGCAAGCCCACGTAGCTTGCCTCGCCTCTCACCTCTGCTGCCTGCACGCTCCGGTTCGGTCCGAGCGCACCGACGAGGCTACCCTGAAAATTCGATACCATGTATGATTGATAAACGAGCCGGTCTGCCTCGCCGGTAAACGTGAACCTGAGCCGGTCCGGTGTGCCGTAGACACGCCCGGCAAGCAGCGCATCCTCTACCTCCATCGCCTTGACCGGCAAGTAAGGGATCAGCGGATCGATCGTCCGGACGTCCGCATCGAACCGGAAGTCGGATGATTTCAGAGAATCGAAAAGGGCAATCCCCCCGCGGCCGTTCAGATCGGCAAAATTGGACTGGAACAACAGCGAATCGAGCTGAAGGAATCCGTTGATCAGGTGGAAATCGGCGTACAGCGATCGAACACCGGCGTTCTCGAACCGTACCGTATCAGCGTCAATCCGTCCACTCAAAATCATGGTTTCCGGCTCGATGCCCACGCCCTCGATTTCAAAGTTGGCGGTGATGTAGGCCTGTAAGGTATCAGAACCTGTCAGCTCTTCAAGGTCGATATTGAAAACGCGGCCATTGAGCGTGTAGGTCGGCGTCTCCAGAAATGGCTGTCCCTGAAAGTTGACCTGCGCCAGGCCTTCGGCAAAATCAAGGTCCGCATCGACGTTCACCCGGCCACTATCGATTCGGCCTGCGAGCGTACCGTCGAGCAACGTCGCCTGATTGATCCGAGATCGGGCGAACTCAAACCGCCCGTCCAGAACCATCACATCCGGTTCGAAACCTTGCCCCGCCAGGGTCACGGTACCGTTCAGGTTGGTTTCCCAGCCCGGATTTCCGATGAGCGCCCCCACGTTTAGTCCGGAGAACGAGCCTTCCTCGAGTGCATACACCGGCACTTCGAGGAATGGCTGGGCCGTACCGGAAAGGCGCGAGAGTCCGTCCGGCGTCTCCAGTGTAGCAGAAAAATTCAGGTGGCCACTGCTCAACTCGCCGGACACGGATGCTGAGCTGACCGCCTGCTGGTTGATCTGAGAGCCGGCGAGGTCGAATTGGGCCTGAAGATTCATCGTTTCGGGTTCAACACCCCGGCCACTCAACGAAAAAGACCCATTGAGGTCCGTACTCAGCTTCGGGTTGCCCGTAAATGCACCCAGATCAAGGCCTTCGAGCGTTCCACTCCGCACGAGGTACGCCAGCTCCTCACCCCTGAAGTCCGCCTGTCCGGCCAGTTGCGCCTGACCCTCCGGCAGGTCGAATGAAGCATCAAAATCGAGCCTTCCACCCAGTATTTCACCCCTGACTGACGCCGACGTGATCTGCTGATCGTTTATGCGAGAGGGGGACAGCTCGATCGTACCGTTGAGCGCCATACTATCGGGATCAAATCCCCGACCGGTAAGCGAAAGACGGCCGTTGAGGTTGGTTTCGAGGTTTGGATTTCCCGTGAGGGCGCCCACGTCGACCCTCTGGAATATTCCGCGCGACACGGCATAGGTGGGCGTGTCGGAATTGAAGTCGGCGCCTCCAGCCAGCTCGATCCCGCCTTCAGGCATGTCCATCCTCGCGCTGAAGTCCAGCACACCGCCGACCATGTCGCCTCCAATCGAAGCCGCCTCGATCGTCTGATCGTTGATTACCGACCGCACCAGATTGAACCGGCCGCTCACCGTCGCGTGCTGTGGCTCGATTCCACGACCCTCCAACGTGAGCGTCCCGTTCAGGTTGGAGCGCAGGCTTGGGTTCGCCGTAAACGCCGCCAGGTTGATGCCGCTGAACGAACCCTCCCGGACCTCGTAGACGGGCGTATCGAGAAATGGCCGTGCAAAACCGGCCAGTTGGGCCTGTCCGTCGGGCACTGTGACGTTCGCATCAAAATTCAGGGCGCCGCTCCGGAGATCGGCCAGTAGATTAGCTGAGTTTATCGCCTGCTCGTTGAACTGCGACTGTTCAACCCCGAGGCGTCCCTGAAGGCTCATCGTCTCCGGGTCGAAGCCCCTGAGCGCAAGCTCGATCGTACCGGTCAGATCGGTTTGCAGGTTCGGGTTCTCCAGGATCCGGCCGAGATCGACGTCCGTGAACCGGCCCTCTCTGAACTGCAGCGTGGGAGTGTCGTCGAACGGCCTGCCGACCACGGTAAGGTTTGCCGAGCCCGCTTCGATGAGGTCGGCATACGCTTCGAGCCGGAGCGCTCCGTCATTCACAACGGCAACGGCGTTCACTGCGGCAATGTTGTGAGCGCCGTAATACGAGTCAAAAAGGTGAAACTCACTCTGGGCATCCATCATGGCGAGGTCGGCGCCCTCACCCCGAAGGCTAAACGTACCGTTGAGCGAGCTGCTCGCCGTATCGCCAAGAATGGCGGCGAGGTCGACGTTGGTAAACCGCCCCCGGCTCAAGGAGTATCGCATCGGATCGGTGAACTCGACCTCCGCGCTGGCGAAGACTTCACCTTCCGGGAAAAGCAACCTCACGCCCGTATCCAGATTCCCGTTGGCCAGCTCGAACCGTATCCGGCCGTCCTGAACCGACGTCCGGTTGATCGCCGAGCGTGCCATGGAGAGATCCCCTTCGATTTCCGCCGTTTTGGGGTCAAATCCGTTCCCCTGCACGGTCAACGTGGCGGCGATGTCGCTCGATTGCCCCACGACGAACCGTCCGATGTCCAGTTCAGAAAGTCGTCCGTTGAAGCGGTAATTTGGCCGCTCGTCAAACGGGCGAATGATCCCGTCGAGCGCCAGTGCGGCGCCTCGCATGGCTGCGTCGAGATCGATGCGCGCCAGCCCGTCCTCCCACGTGCTCTCCAGTGTGGCGTGGCTGATGAGGTATTCGCCGTATCCCGATTCGTCGAGTCTCAGGACCGCACTGCCACTCAGCTGCTTCGTGGTGAGGCCTTTGAGATCGACGTCGAACGTGCCGTTCAGCCGCGTGGCCTGGTCCAGACCTACCAGGGCACCCGGATCGAACGCCCGGAACTGCCCTTCCAGGTCATACACAACCTGTCGGTCGCCCGGGCTCACCACCCCTTGCACAGAGAAACCGCCCGCCCCGGTGACGTCGGCGTCCCCGTTCAACTGAATCAGGTCGGCCGTACCACCAAGCTGAAGATCCAGGTTCAGGTTGACCCCGGCCTTCAGGGCAGGCACAAAGGGACGAATGTCGTCGAGAGCCAGCGGACTCGCGGCGAGAGTGAAATCCATATCACCTTCGTCCGTGGCACCCTCCCGCCTGCCCAGGCTGATCACACCGGAAGCAGCAACGTCGCTCCGGGGAGACGTCAGCGACAGGTATCGCACGGCCACCCGGTCGGCAAGCAGCGCGCCGCCCAGCCGCAGGCTAATCCATCCCGGCTCCGATGTCAGGTTGAACCGCCCGGAAAGGCTGTCCAGTGGGACGATCTGAGACTCTCCGATGAAAATATTCCGAGCCTGCAGGTTCAGGTCACGAACCCGAAGCAACGAATCAGCTTCGAGCGGCCAGTACCAGGCATTGAGCGCCGCTCCGGTGATACGAACCTCGTCGACCTGAAAGTCAAATGCTCGGGTTTTTTCGAGCGTGTCAGCTACCGTCGTATCTGCCAGGAAGGGCTCTAACAGGTCCCACGATCCATCGGACTGTTGCCGGGCTACCAGGTAGGGCTCCGAGAGAAGAATTTCGCGAACGTGAACCTTGCCCCAGAGAAGGGACAACAGGTTGTACCGTAGCCTGAGTGTATCGACCCTGGCCAGCAAAACCGTATCGGACTCGGTAACCCGGTACATCCTGAGGTTTTGCCATTCCACGCCGGTGATGAAGGTGCCGGAGATGGCATCGTACTCGGTCACCGCGTCGTCTATCGGGTTGACGAGTCCGACGATGAAATCACCAAACCGACCTGCACCCCAGTTGGTCTGTATCGCGACGAGCAGGAGCCCGATGAGCACGAGGAGAGCAACGACGAGGATTCCAATCGAACGAATGATCAACCGGAGTACACTCCGGCCGGCCTTCTGCTCGGGCGGAGCCTCCCCGTTCTGTGGCAGCCCAACCACAGGCTCCTTTCGTTCGGGTGAATATCCTTCGTGTTCTGCCATCTACAATTGATTCAGTGATCCTATCACTGCCGGGTCTAAAAAGCCTGACCGATGTTTATGTGCAGATTGAACCGCCGCCGCCAGCTCGTCGATGGCCGCTCGTCCGTAAGCCCGTTTCGATACAGGTAAACCTCTCTGGGATTGCGAAGGTCTTCGTAAGACGGCGTCAGCTTGTAGGCCAGGTCGATCCGAAGGAAGCCAAAAAGCGTCTGGTACCGAATGCCCACCCCCGTACCCGCAATGGCGCTGGAAAAATCAAACGACCGTTCCCCCAGGAAGCCGACGTCCAGGAAGGCCGCGCCGTGCCACGCTGACCCGAGACCCGGCGCCGGAAACCGCAGCTCTACGTTAGTGGCAAGCTGTGCCATACCACCGGCCGGTTCATAGTAATAACTGAACGTGGTGTCCTGTGCTTCCTCGTCGATGGTAATAATCCTGCGCCGAGCCGTTTTCGGCCCGGCCTGGTTATCACCCCAACCCCGAAGATCGTTGCTGCCCCCTGCATAAAACATGACCGGATCGAATCTATTCTCGTAGCGAATACTCTCGATGAGGCCTGCGTTACCGAAGAGGATGTCTTTGCTTTCCCCCGTCGGCCACAGACGGCCGGCCTCCATACGCCCGGCCAGATGAAACCGATCGGTCAATGAACGAAACGCCGTGACCCTGCCGCTGACCTTGTAATAATCGATACTGGAGCCAATGACCCCCGAAGAGTACTCGACGATGGGACGGAAGAGAAAGCCGTTCGACGGATTCAAAAAATCGTCAACCTTGCCCAGAATGGCATTGGCCGAAAAGACACTCCGATCATACGGGTTTCGTATCGACTCCTCCTCTTCGACGAGAACCGTAGAACGCTGCAGGATCTGGCTGAAGGTGTGCCGGAAGGTCGCCGTTCGAAACGGATAAATCTCGTATAAAACGGACGTGTTGACCCCGAACGCCCGGCTGTTTACGCCGAAGATCTCGTTGCTGGGCTCAAAGAGCGGATTGGCTTCAAACTCGATGAATGGGTTGATCGAGCCGGAGAGCGATCGGTTAAACAGGTACGGTTGGAGCAAGTTGACACCCACGCGGAAAAGTCGTGAAGGCAAATCAGTGGTCGAAGGCGAAGCAAATGCCCCCGTGTTGGCCAGTACACTGACCGTAAGGGTTCGCGCCGCCCCCAGAAAATTGCGGTGGGTCCACTCACCCTCGACGTTCACCCCTCCTTCACGCCCGTAACCGGTCTGTGCATTGACGTAGCGCAGGTCCGCCTCGCGAACTCGAACGAGCACCGAGACTGTGCTGTCGCGCGGCTGCTCGGGCACATCGGTAAGGGCCAAACGGAACAGACTCAAAGAAAACAGCTCCTGCTGCGCCTGAGCCAGTTTCCTGCGCGAGAAAAGCTGCCCTTCCACGAACGGAAGCTCGCGGAGGATCACTTCCCGATCGACCGATACGTTTCCTTCAACGAGGATGCTGTCAATCCGCGCCCGAGGTCCCGCATCGATGAGGTACGTGAGATCTGCCGTATTCGCCGTCGTATCGACGCGTGCGTTCGATTCAACCCGCGCAAAGGCAAATCCACGATTCTGAAGCCAAGTGAGCACTTCATCCCGAATACGAAGCCGGTCAAACTCGGTGTACCGATCGCCGGTGTGTACGGTCGTTCGTTCCCGGAAATCGGTCCACGCCGGCCTCAGCTCTTCGGGGAACTGATAGACGGCGTATTCCCGATCCGCTCCGTAAAAGCCAACGTCCTGGATGATGACCGGAGGGCCTTCTTCTATCGTAAAGATGACGTGTATGGCATTCCGTGCCGTATCGAGCTGTGAGGCCGCGTAATCGATCTCAGGATGAAGAAAACCGTTTTTGTTGTAAAAGAGCTCAAGCCGTTTGACGTCCTTTTGCAGCTCGACGGGATCCAGAAGGTGAGGCTTTGGCGACGTAAACGGCAGGATTTTCTGCACGAGCGCCCAGAATCCGGGCGCCGTCGTTGCGATCTGCTCCCTCAGGCGGCTCTCGTCAAACGTCCGTCGATCGACGAACTTGAACGACACTTTGCTGACCCGCGTCTCGCTATTAGCTTTTCGGAAGTTCTGGGCGCTTGCCGAACACACCGGTAGAACGAGGAGAAGCACCATCAAGGCGGCGTGCCTGAGAGGTCTCAGAAACCGGTGAATCACTTCCATAAACGACAGAAGACTAATTCGATGGCAGATCCTGACCGGTCGACTCGCGTTGACCGGCGGTTTGCTCCCCTCCCACGCGCCGGCTTCGCCTTGAACCGAGCTTACGTCCCGGCCGAAAACGCGGCGGGCTCTCCTTCTTGAGCTGTTCGACGTGCTCGCGCTTCCGCAGGACTCGCTGTCTTTTTTCATGCAGCAACGCAACGATGGCTCCAATGATCAGAACGACTCCCGAATAGTAGATCCAGAAAACGAACGCAATGATCAAACCAAAGGTATTCCCCACCGCCGCCGGAATCGCCCCATCGACAGCACCGTCGATACTCTCCTCGGGAACGGATCCAAAGCGCCTGAAAAATCCAACTCGCGTTGCGTAAAAAGTAAAGCAGTATTTGGCCAGTTCCCATAGGACAGCCGTTACGAATGCGCCAATCAATGCGCTTCTTTTCGGGGGGTGCGGCTTGGGTACAAAATAGAAGAGCTGGAAAAACATCGCGATCGTCAGGAGCAGCGGCAGGAGCAGGCCGAAAAGCGTAAAAATCCGCCCCCAACCCTCGCGAATGAACGGGTAGTTGAGCCCTATGGACTCGAGCAGCTCGTATCCGGCCGCATTGACCGACTGCATGACCACGGACAGGCCCATGCTGAGCAAGAAAAGAAAGCCCACCTGCGCCGCCATCCGGACGTCGAAGAGGTAGCCGCCGAGTATCGTGCGGGTCTCGTGCCATTCCTCCTGAAACACGCTCGCTATGACCACACGCAGCGTGGTGAAAAGCGTCATGGCGGCGAGGATGAGGCCTATCACGCCGATGAGGGAGATCACGTCGCTCGATCGCTGAAGCTGTTCGAGCGACCGTATGAGCTCTTCGCTCCGGTACTCGGGAAGCAGGTTGCGAATGAACCCGGATACGCTCTGAAAGGCCTGGTCGCCCCGAAGAATACGCCCTACGATACCGGTCGACAGGATGATGACGGGAACGATGGAAACGAGCACCTTGAACGCAATGGCCTGCGCCCAGAGGAACACCGCCTTTTCATTCATCTGACGGTACGTCCCACCAATGTAGTATGCGCCTACCTCTTTTAGCCGCCCCAGATATGTGGATTCAAGAGCCATAATCAGGTGACACAACGACCACGACGACGGCCTTTACAGGATGCAGGACGGCTGGAGAACACCCGCGACTTGCCTGAAAGGAGCGCGGATTGCCTTCTCTCAAAATATTTGGAGTAGAACCCCGTAGCGTGTTACACGTGTTCCTATGCCCACCAGCACGAAAAAGAGAAAATCCAAACGGAAAAGTCCTGCGGCCAGGCATAAGGGGTCACCAACGATGGGGAGCCAGGATCCGAGCAGGCTCCATTTTCCGTACTTTTGCGTCCACCGTAGTGCCTTCCGGCCGGCCTTGCCCGCCTGCAACCGCTCCTCGATCCGACCGGAAAACAGCCATCCGAGAATGTAGTTCAGGGAGGCTCCGAGTGCATTACCGATGGAAGCACTGATGAACACCTGCCACGGCGGCAGCCCCATTTTCAGCGCGGCCACCACGGCAACTTCGGACGAGACGGGCACGAGTGTGGCTCCGAGAAACGCCGCCACGCCGAGTCCCCATAACCCGTAGTCCGTAATCCACGTTAATTGATCCATTGAATGGCGTATAACTCGGCCGTCCCTTGCGGGTTAACGCGGTTTTGTAACGATGGCGTAGAAAGAGAAGAAGGGCAGAATGGTCAGGCAATTGCCTTTCGATCCTCGTAGATGGGCGCTTCCTTGTAGAGTACCGTGTTCGCCGTTACCCGGCACGTTCCGACTGTGGGCTGGTCGTGAATGTCGAACATGATGTCGAGCATCGTGTCTTCCATCACCGAGCGCAACCCGCGAGCACCCGTTCCGAGCTCGTTTGCCCGCTGGACGATCGCATCGAGCGCATCGTCGTCGATGATCAGGTCCACACCATCCATGGCAAAAAGCTTCTGGTACTGCCTGACCAGCGCGTTCCGCGGCGTCGTAAGGATCTCCTTCATCGCCTCGTCGGAAAGCGCGTGGAGCGCGGCTACGACCGGAATGCGACCGATAAACTCCGGAATGAGCCCAAACTTGAGCAGATCGTCCGGCTCGACGTACTGGAAGATGTTCGGGTCGTTTTTGTCAACCTTCCGCTGAGATTCAGAGAAAAACCCGATCGAGCTCGTGGAAAGACGCCGCGCCACGATCTCGTCGAGCCCTTCGAAGGCGCCGCCGCAGATGAACAGGATGTTCCGCGTATCGATGTTGATCAGACTCTGCTCTGGATGTTTGCGCCCTCCTTTGGGCGGTACGCCGGCGACGGTCCCTTCCAGGATCTTGAGCAACGCCTGCTGGACGCCCTCGCCCGAGACGTCACGGGTAATCGAAGCGTTGTCGCTTTTTCTCGCAATCTTGTCGATCTCGTCGATGTAAACGATACCCCGTTCAGCGCGCTCGACGTTGAAGTCGGCCGCGTGAAGCAGATGGGCGAGTATGCTCTCGACGTCTTCGCCGACGTAGCCGGCCTCCGTGAGCGCCGTCGCGTCGGAAATCGAAAACGGGACGTCGAGTATCCGGGCAAGGGTTCTTGCAAGCAACGTCTTACCCGTACCGGTCGGACCGATGAGCAGTATGTTCGACTTCTCGATCTCCACGTCGTCGAACTCGTGGAGATACTCCTGCGCTTCGATCCGTTTGTAGTGGTTGTGGACGGCGACTGCAAGCGCTTTTTTTGCACGCTCCTGCCCGATGACGTACTCGTCGAGCGCACGCTTAATTTCGTGCGGGGTCAGCCGCTGACGGCGAGCCGCGGTAGGACGCCGGGTAGGACTTCCGGGACTCTGTGGGAACGACGCAACGTCGCTCCGAACGATCCCCACCGCATCGTGGATACAACGGTCACAGATGTACACGTCGGGCCCCGCCACCATCGACGTAACCTCGTGTGCGGTCCTCCCGCAAAATGAACAGCGAATGACCTCGTCGTTTTTTCTTGTACTCATGATGACCGTTTTCTCACACGCGAACTGTGCTGCACTGCGACGACGGTACTGTATGGAGATAGTACCACGTGTAACAATGGTAACGATATTGAATCAGGCAGTCAACCCATTATTCATTTACGTCTTTGAACAATTATTACTTGCTCGGGGTGGAAGGGTTCGAAGTTGGCCCATTCTGACCCGAAAATTGATATTTAACGCATTAACTCGCCCGCTGCTGCCCTGGTAATGCCGGACCCTGACGTGAAGTTACCCGAAGCGTTCGTCGCCCGTCTTTGCGAGATATTCCCCGAAGAAACCTGTCGGACTATCGTCGACTCCTACGAACGCCCGAGTGTCACCGCCTTCCGGATCAATACGTTGCTCGCGCAGACTCAACCCGTGCTCGACGAGCTCACCGTACTGGGTCTACACGTCCACGCGGTACCCTGGTACGCCGAGGCATTCTGGGTGGAGCACGATCAGCGCGAAAAACTGCTCGCTTCCCGGCCTTATCAGCTTCACCACATCTACGTTCAGGGACTGTCGAGCATGGTCCCCCCGCTGGTTCTCGATCCCCGACCGGGCGAACGTGTGCTCGACCTTACCGCTGCTCCCGGAAGCAAGACACTGCAAATCGCATGCCTCATGGGTGATTTAGGTGAAATCGCTGCGGTCGAATACGTCCGGTCACGGTTCTTCAGGCTGCGCGACAACCTCTCCGCTCAGGGGGCCGGCTTCGTCCGTACCTTCCTCAAAAACGGAGAGCACGTCTGGCGTAACCGCCCGGAATACTTCGACCGTGTCCTGCTCGACGCCCCCTGCTCTTCGGAAGGCCGCTTCGACCTGAACGACCCGGAATCCCTCGCGTATTGGTCCCCGAAAAAAATCAAGGAAATGGCCGGTAAACAACGGCGCCTCCTCTTCAGCGCCGTTCAAAGCCTCCGGCCGGGCGGCGTGCTCGTCTACTCGACCTGCACGTTCGCACCGGAAGAAAATGAAGTTCTGATCGATAGCATGCTTCAGAAGTTTGGGGACGCCCTGCGCGTCGTTCCGACCGGCCTCGACCTGCCCAACCTGTGCGAGCCGCTCACCGAATGGAAGAGAAAAACCCTTCGACCTGATCTCCGTCACGCCCGACGCATCCTCCCCGACGGGATCATGGAAGGCTTCTTCGTCTGCAAAATCGAAAAAATCCGTAGCACACTCGACGCAGGGAAGGTATGAAGGTAAAACCTGCCGCGAGCGTGCTGCTCATTGCCTACCTCGCCTTTATCAGCCTGGGTCTGCCCGACGCCCTGCTTGGCGTCGCGTGGCCGTCGTTACGGACCGGGTTCGGTCTCCCGCAAAGCGGACTCGGGGCCGTTCTGATCGGCGCCACCATCGGTTATTTCCTCTCCAGCTTTTTTACGGGAAGGCTCCTTCGGCTGATGAGCGTAGGCGTCTTGCTCATCGTAAGCTGCAGCCTGGTCGTCGTTAGCCTGGTCGGATACGCCATGGCTCCGGCGTGGGTGATCTTCGTGTTCTTCTCCATTCCCGCTGGACTCGGCGGTGGTGCGATCGATGCGGGCCTGAACACGTACGGCGCCGCTCACTTCTCCTTGCGCCACATGAACTGGCTCCACGCGTTCTACGGTGTGGGCGCTATGATTGGCCCTGCCCTCCTCACGCTCGTGCTCATCAAGGGACTGTCGTGGCGGCTGGGTTACGTCCTGGTGGGGACGATTCTGCTGGGAATGACGATTGCTTTTATCAAAACGCGCTCGCTCTGGGGCAGTGCAGGCACCCACGTAACGGAGAAGCATTACGAGCCCATCCCGACAATAAAGGCTTTACGTCACCCGATCGTGGGGCTCCAGATCGCGATTTTTTTCGTCTATACGGGCCTCGAAGTTGCGGCCGGGCAGTGGAGCTTCACCTACCTGACCGAGCGGCACAACGTAGATACCGCGCTCGCGGGCTTTCTGACAGGCTTCTACTGGGGTTTCCTTGCCGCCGGCCGATTCCTGCTGGGGTTGATAGCCGATCGCATCGGAGCAGATCGTCTGCTCAGGCTCAGCACGACGGGCATCGTGGTGGGTAGCCTTATGTATGCCTTTCTACCTGCCGGATTCGCCATCGTCGGGCTGCTCCTGATCGGCCTGCTTCTCGCGCCCATCTACCCAACCCTGATGTCGCGAACGCCGGACCGCCTCCTGCCTGCATACGTGTCGCATTCTATCGGCTTTCAGGTCAGCGCTGCCATGCTCGGCGCCGCCGCAATCCCAAGTCTTGCCGGTGTAGTTGCTTCCGCAGCCGGTATAGCCGCAACGGGAGTGGTCGTTCTGGTTGCGGCGGCGGTGCTGTTTACCCTTCACGAGCTGCTGGTCCGGCTGACCATCAAAGTGCCCCGCTAACGGGGAAGCTCACCGTACTTCGCAACGAGGAACCGTTCCCTGTACAGATAAAACGCTGCATCACACACCTTGCTGGTGTAGTATGCATTGAATCCGCTCGCCACGACCGCACCGGTAACCGGCACGACCTGCGCCAGCTTGGCGCCGGTGAGGTGGACGCCAAGCGCGCGAGCGGCATTCCGGATCGCACGGGTTATGGCGTGGTGCTCGAGCGTTTGTACGGCGTGGTCCCTCGCAATCCGCCTCGACACCCGGATGAAGGGAGCGAGGCTGACCTGTTTGGCCGTGTCGGACGGATGCGACATGGCGTCGAGGAGCTGCAACGCGTACAGCCGCTCCATCGGATCCTTTATGTCGAAACCGCAATACGTGGCGTACTCGCCCGCCGCCCGGAGATTCAACGCCACGAGCGACACGATGTCCGGTACGATGCCTGCGGCGCCCACGTATCCCGTAGCGGCGCCCTCAGCGGCCGCCAGCGCACGATATTTGGTATCAATTCCGTTCAGCACACGATCGACCTGTTCGAGGTCCAGGCTACGAATGTCTTGCAGGCCAACAACGGGTAGCTGTTCCTTCCGGTATTCCTCGTAAATGGCCTCCCGCCACACCGTATCCTGAACGATTTCGTTGGTCAGTCTCAGCAGACCGGCCACGACGTTGTCGATCGTCCAGTCCACGCCGGGGATCTTCCGCACGAGGTCGGTGGCTTTTTCAACGACGCTATTGAGCTTGTCAACGGCCGTTCCAAACCACCCCATGTCCTTCTGCTTCCACAGCTCGATTTCCTGCACGGCACGCAGCTCATAGTCGCTGGGCGCGGTGCGAGCGTAGACTGGCAGGGTTTCCATAAATGATTCGGTTAATGTAAATAGCTGATACTCATACGGACGTTATCTCGGAACGTTGAGCCCACTTCCGATTTTTTCCGGGTGAAAAGGCATTGAAGGAGCACATTGGCCAATCATTCATCACTGTCGACGTTTTCAAGCTCGTCGAGTTCAGCTGCAGCTTCTTCAATTACACGTATCAAATCTCTGAGCCGCTTCGAATCACGCTCCCTCCGGTTGAGCTCTTCCGCCTCGTCGAAACTCTCGTCCCACGTTTCCTCTTCGCCGGCATCCGAAGGCTCGCTGGTTTCATTTTTGGCCGTGGTTTCTGCACGTACCGGACGGCGCTCTTCAAAACGCTCGTTCCCAAGGTCGTCGAGCGCCTGCCAGAGTTGGTTGAGTGACGTTTCGACCCATTTGCCTACCCGCCGAATAATGGGCCCAAGGTCTCTCTCCAAGTCTACGTCGACTCTTCTTCCGGCATCGTCCTCTTCAGATTTACCGAGTTTATCTTTGAGCCACCTCCCGATCCGGTCAATGACGGAGCTCTTCTCCTCAAATTCCGGCGCGGGTGGAAATTCCGCATATCGCTCGTCGAGCGATCCACTCCGGGCAGCGCGGCGGAAAAAGTCGCCCACAACCAGGACTGCGTTGTTTCCACCCTGTCCCCAGTAATCCGTCCGGAAGGCGACGCGCGGATCGTTGAACCCGACCCAGGCGCCCGCAACGATTTCCGGGTGGATCAGGATGAACCAGCCGTCTGCATTGTTCTGCGACGTGCCCGTCTTGCCGGCTACGTCCTCACGTATGCCGAAGGTTTCACGGATGCGCCGTCCGGTCCCACGATCCACGACGCCGCGCATCATGTCGACCACTGCATAAGCGGTTTCTTCCGACAGCACACGTTGTCCCTCCGGTTCAAAGGTGGCGATCACCTCACCGTTTTTTTCGATGCGGGTCACCACGAGCGGCTCGTGATAGATGCCGCCACTAGCAAACGTCCCGTAAGCCGAGGCCATTTCGAGCAGGCTCACTTCACTCGTGCCCAGCGCCAGCGAAGGCACTTCGTCGAGCCGGCTTTTCCGGATACCCATCTTGCGTGCAAGCCGGGCGACGTCCCTAACCCCCACCCGATCGATCAACTGCGCCGTGATGCCGTTCTTCGAGTAAACTAGCCCATCCGTCAGCGAAATCTCTCGTCCGGAAAAGTCCCCGGTATTGCCGGGGCTCCACACCTGATTGTTCCGCAACCGGATTTCCACCTTTTCGTCGGGCAGAGTGTCCTCCGGACGAAATCCTTTCTCGAGCGCGGCTGCGTAAACGAACGGTTTGAAGGTCGATCCCGGCTGCCGCCGAGCCTGTGCGACGTGGTCGTAGCGGTCGGTTTTGTAATCCCGGCTGCCCACCCACGCCTTTACGTGCCCCGTCTGCGGATCCAATGCGACGAAGCCCGCCTCCAGCCGGGTCTTCACTTCCTTCAACGCCCGCATGAACGCCTCGTCCGACCTCAGGCTGTCGAGTAGTTTGCCTTCTTCAAACCCCGCCTCGACGCCGGACCTGAACTCCGACGTGCCCCGGATGAACGCTGTTACGACGTCCTGACGCGTCTCCCAGTAGTACTCAAACGGCTTCGTACGCCCGTGATAGCTCGCATAAGCGGCCGGTGATCTGGACAGGCGCTCGCCGGACGACCGCCCCCACTCGACGTCGGCGATCTGTTGCAACAGGGACAATTGCCGGTCAATAGCGCGTTC
Organism: uncultured bacterium; assembly: GCA_966250015.1. Classification (GTDB taxonomy): domain Bacteria; phylum Bacteroidota; class Rhodothermia; order Rhodothermales; family DASSAV01; genus CBINFS01. The sequence goes on from CBINFS010000014.1 coordinate 78,755, forward strand.
GGCGTGTTCCTGCAGCCGCATGTCGAGTGTGGTGTACACGACCAGGCTGTCGCGGTAGATGTTATACCCGTGCCGGTCGGCCCATTTTGTGAGCCAGCTCCGCACGTACTCGGTAAAGTGTGGCGCCCGGCTGTGCAGAACAGGTTGCCGCTCGAAGCTGACTTCCAGCGGTTCATCCTTCAGCTCCTCGTATTCGCCTTCCTCCAGATAGCCGCGCTTCACCATCTGCCGCAGCACGATATTCCGGCGTTCGGTCGACCTTGCCGGGTGCCGGACCGGGTTGTAGTACCAGGTTCCTTTGAGCATGCCCACCAGCGTCGCGCTCTCCAGTACGTTGAGGTCGGATGCAGACTTGTCGAAGTAGGTCCGCGCCGCCATCTCGATCCCGAAGGCATTGTACAGGAAGGGCACCGTATTGAGGTACGTCTGGAGGATTTCGTCCTTCGTGTACACCCGCTCGATTTTCAGGGCCGTAATGATCTCCTTGAGCTTGCGGGTAAGGGAGCGGCTACGCCCGATCTGGTCGGGGTAGAGGTTCCGTGCAAGCTGCTGCGTGATCGTCGATGCGCCCTGCGGGTCGCCGGTGACCGTATGGTAGAAGGCGCCCAGCATACGGATCACGTCCACACCGGAGTGATCGTAAAACCGGTGGTCTTCTGTTGCGATGAGCGCCTCGACGACGTGATCCGAAATCTCGTCGAGGCCCACCCACTCACGGTTCACAGGCTTGAATTCGGCCAGCTTCACACCGTCTGCCGAATACACGATCGTCGGCCGCTCGGCTTTCGCCTTCCGCAGCTCCGAGACGCCGGGCGTGAAGGGATACAGCACCAGTGCATACAAAAAGACGAACAGGAAAAGCGTAGCGCCGACAGCGGCAAGGCCTGCCGCAAGGTATCCTAGTCGGCGCTTCTTGCTGCTAGTCTTGTCCGTCAGACGCTGAAAGTACCATCGAGCGCGGCGTCCCCACTTCTTTCGCCTCGACTCACGTCGTCGGCCCCGCGTAACCGGTTTCTTTGCAGTATCTCTTGCCATCCATTCACGTCATTTAACCCCTAAACGGCAGGTCGAAACGCAGCTTGATAGCCTGTGTTCTTTGTCAGGACAAACCAAACCACGTTCGATAAGTCCGGAGAAAACAAACACGTCCCTGTACGAGACTTTCTGCAAATAGGTTACCGATGCTCCTCGGACGAGGGCTCGCAGATGTGACGATCTAGTTGAAGATGGGCCAGTAGACGCCGAAACGGAAGCGGCGCTCGGGAAGGGGATAGACGGGTACGATCAGATTGCCGCGCATGATCACCGTTCCGCTGAGCACGTTTTCGTAAGCCATGAATAGCGTGGCGGTGCGAATGCCGATCTCCGCCACGAAGTCGAGCGTTCCGGAGGACCCGAACACCGGGTGCGAAAGGCTGGGCACGACCAGCAGTCCGGTCGGTGGATGGAAGAGCCGCGAGCGCATCTCCGTCCAGTATCGCCCTTGCAGGTAGACGTCCAGGTCGAGGTCGCGCTGGAAGAGCGTGAAACGCGCGCCGATCCGCCCCATACCGAAGAGTTGGGGGATACTCGATGCCACACGCGCCTTTAGCTCCGACTCTCCCTTGCCGGGGAAACGCAACAGCGTGGCCTGTGACGTTGCGTAGAGTCCGCGCTCGACCTCACGCCGCCAACCGGCCGTAACCGTCACTCCGACCCGCTCGTGGGGCGTCCCATCTACCGCAACGAACACCGTATCGGGGCTGCGCAGGTCACCCCCGGTGTACGCCGGAGCGTAAAAGTCGATCGGGTTGGTCGTCCGGCTGGCGAACCCCTCGATTCCAAGATCATACGGCCCCAGTTCGAATGTGGCCCCGAGACGTCCCGATAGCACCCGCCCGTCCGGCGGCTCCGAAACGGGCTCCACGTAACCGCCAAACCCTGCCCGTTCAATCCAAGAAACAGGCTGTCCCGTAAAGGTCACTGTTCCCGATAACCGCGTACGGCCAATATTCCTACCAACCCCAATTGCGCCGGAAAAACCTGACGACGCCGAGCCCGTGTGGTAGCCCCCTTCCAGGGTGACATCCGCCGAAAACACGCGTAATGTATCGTGAACGGTTACGTGCACCTCCCTGCGGGAAGCCGTTATCGAATCGGGGTCGGCGAAGCCCTGCGTCAGCCGTTCGGTCCAGCCCTCAACCCGAAGGCGCATCGAGTGGGCTCCGATTGCGACTTCCTGAAGGGCGGAGCCGCCGACCCGCCTCGCGCTTGCAGCGAGGGTATCGCCCTGGCTCCAAAAGTCGACGGCATACTTGGTCCAGAACAGCGTTGCGGTAAACGGCCGGTTGACGCCGGGTAGAAGGTGCCTTCTGGCAGTCAAGGCCAGGTCGTTTCGCGAGGTGTGCCGGAGGGCGCTCTGGTTGAAGACGCCGGCGTCCAGGCGCTGATAGATCGATTCGAACACGCCCGGTATCCTGGGCATGACCCCGCTGTGGGCGCCGAGGTCGCGCCGGTTGAACAGCTCGAGCAGCTCGACGGTCCAGTTTTCGCCGGCGTAGCGCAGGCGGGCGAAGAGCTTACGCTCCCGCCGTAAGCGGCTGCCCGGGTATTCACCCTGGGACGCCCTTCCGCTGTACCCACCCACCACACCGAGCACTCCCTGACGGCCAAAGAGCGACACCAGCCGGACCTGCGTGTGCGACGCATCGATGCTCTGCAGGCCGCTGTCCCCCTTCCGGTATCGAAGCTCGGTGAATGGATTGCGGCTGCTGTAGGGTCGAAAAAGTCCGGAAACCCCTGTGGGAGCGCCGTAGCGCGTAGGCTGAACCCGAAGCGGCTCCATGTAGGCCAGGGGCAGCAGATCGTACAGCGGCCGCCCCGTGATGGGATCGTTGAAAGGTATGCCGTTCAGCGAAAGCGCCACCCTCGTGGGGTCGAGCCCGTACAGACTCCACACGTCAGGCCAACCGGGCGTCCCAAAATCGTACGGAAAAGTACCCGGCATCTCGGTCAAAATACCCGGGGCATCGAGTGCCGGATGCAGGGCAGGTAACAGGTCATTTACGACGATCCCGGGTTCCGGTCCGGCGAATCCTACCGGTCGGAAGGTTACGACTGTATCCGACGGCGCGGCCGTCGTGTCCACGACCACGGTATCGGGCTCCTGAGCATGCACCACCGGCGCCGCAAGCACGGGCAACAAAAGCACCGGAATGAGCAGTACTGAAGCGATATGCCGGTTACTTAGAACCACGACCTGGACTTTGTGAGGGGTGTTGACGTGTTCAAATGGATGCGCTGGGCAAATCAATCGGGGAAGAGCCCGAACAGGCGGCTTTCGATTCTGCCGATGATGTTCATCCTGTCGTCCGGGTTGTTGACGAAGTCATACTGATCGACGTCGATTTGTAGCTTTGGCCCGAGATCGTATCGGGCGAACCACGCATCGTACAGCTCGTTCAGGCGTTCGAGATAATCGATCCGGATGCTCGTTTCGAACGCGCGCCCCCTCGACTGGATGTGGCTGACCAACGTCGGCACCGAAGCCTTCAGGAAAATCAAAAGGTCCGGCGGCTTCAGATACGACGTCATGATCGAGAAAAGCGACACGTAGTTTTGATAGTCCCGCTCGCTCATCAACCCCATCAGGTACAGGTTGTGTGCGAAAATCTCGGCGTCTTCGTAGATCGAGCGGTCCTGAACGATCGACCTGTCCGACTCCTGGATCAATCGCTGGTGTTTGAAACGGCTGGAGAGAAAGTAAACTTGCAGGTGAAACGACCAGCGCTGCATGTCTTCGTAAAAATCCTCGAGGTAGGGATTGTCTTCGACACTCTCGTAAAAGACGTCCCACTGGTAATAGTCGGCGAGCACCCGGCTCAGCGAGCTCTTGCCGGCGCCGATGTTTCCCGCTATCGCGACGTATTTCCTCGGCGCTGATTGCTGTGGGGTTGATTGCGGTTCGGACCCGTTCGCCATATTTTCCTTTATTCGTTTCCTGTTGTTCGAATCGTCCAAGATAAGCAGGCCTTTCCTGGTAGTGGGGTGATTTCTTGCGAGTATCTTTGACGGCGTCCCTATTCATCAACCATCACTTCGACTACCATGGCGTGGGATATCCGGCAGACCTACTATTACCTCGTTTGTTTTGCGACGCTGATCATGGTCATCATCGGCGCAGTGGGAGTCGTACAGTCCACACTCGACATCGTGTACCCGGCGACGCCTTACCGTCCTTCCGTGGCGGAGTTACACGAACGCACCCGGCCTCGTGCCGAAGGTGAGCCCGCCTTTACGAGAGAGGAGCTCGAGCAGATGGCCGAGGAAGAGGCCGCACGTATGGAACAGAGCGAGCGCCGGAGGGCGCTCCGCAGCCTCCTCGGCAACCTTGCCCTCGCCCTCATCGCCGCCCCGATCTACTCCTATCACTGGCGTCAGGTCCGGCGCACCGAACGGGTGGATCGGTCGAAAACGCAACCCGACGCGGGTCCAAGATAAACCCGCCGATGGAAAGCATCTACGCCGCGAAGGTCCTATCTTATGCCTGATGGGAGCGCTTTCAAGGCTATTCGTCACCTAAGTACCCGGCATTAACAGGATATGACATTTGGAAAGGTGGTTACCCGATTGCTCTGTATTCTTTCGCTGCTGTGTTTCCAGTCCGCCTTCGCAAGCCTCGTGAAGGCGCAAGACGTGGCGGCTACTGACATTCCTCTCCCCGAACACCCCAGGCCCGACTTCCAGCGGTCCGACTGGATCAATCTGAATGGGACCTGGCAGTTTCGATTCGATCCGGAGGACGTCGGGCAACGCGAGCGCTGGTTCGAAGGGAACGAGGCGTTCCCGCTCTCGATCCTGGTCCCCTTCCCATGGGGCTCCCCACTCTCCGGCGTGTCGAACGACGCCGACGTCGCCTGGTATGCGAGGACGATCGAAACGCCTCCGGACTGGAACGGCCGGCGTGTCTTCCTGGTGATCGGAGCCTCCGACTGGCTGACGACTGCCTGGCTCGACGGCCAGGAGCTCGGCACGCACCAGGGCGGCTACACCCCCTTCGAGTTCGAAATCACTCCCTACCTGAAACCCGGCCAGACGCAACGGCTCGTCATCCGCGTCGACGATACCGAGCACGACTTCAAGCTCGAAGGCAAACAGGGCTACGGCGCCGCGAAAGGCATCTGGCAGACGCCCTACCTTGAAGTACGGGGCGACGTCCCGCTGGCATACGTGCACTTCACCCCTGATATCGACCAGGGCAAGGTGACCGTCGAAGCGCGGCTGCACGAAGCGGCTCCGAGCGATCTGCCGTTCCGTCTCGAGTTTTTGAACCAGGAGAGCACCCGTCCTCCCGTAACACAACAGGTGCCCGCCGGCGCGGACAGGATCACTTTCGACGTTTCGCTGCCGGATGCCCGGCTGTGGTCTCTCGACGACCCATACCTCTACGAAGTCCGGGCTACCCTGGGCGAGGGAGAAAGAGCCGACGTGGTGGATACCTACTTCGGTATGCGCAAAATCTCGGTCGTTGATCTGCCCGGCACCAGCTACCGTTACGTTGCGCTGAACGACGAGCCGATTTACCTGCAGCTCGCGCTCGACCAGGCCTACCACCCCGAAGGCTTCTACACCTTCCCGAGCGACGAGTTCATGCGCGACGAGATCCTGCGATCGCGCCGCATCGGCCTCAACGGCATGCGCGTGCACGTCAAAATCGAGCATCCACGCAAGCTTTACTGGGCGGACCGGCTCGGCATGCTCATCATGGCCGACGTACCCAATAGCTGGGGCGAACCCACGCCCGAGATGAGACAGGAAATTGAATACGCCCTGACCAACATGATCCGGCGGGACTACAACCACCCGTCGATCTTCTCCTGGGTGCCTTTCAACGAAACGTGGGGCCTCACGACGCGCGAAGGCAACCGGAACGTCTACCGGAAGGATACACAGGAGTGGGTAGTATCAGTGTACCGCCTTGCAAAAGAGCTCGACCCCACCCGCCTCGTCGAAGACAACTCGGTCTGCTGCGGACGCGGACACACCGAGACCGACCTCAACTCCTGGCACGCCTACCTGCCCGGATATCAGTGGGAAGACCACCTCTCCGAAATCTCGGACAGCACCTTCCCGGGATCGACCTGGAACTTTGAAGATGGCTTCCAGCAGGCCGACCAGCCGAACATCAACAGCGAGTTCGGCAACGTCTGGGGGTACGAAGGCTCGACCGGCGACGTGGATTGGAGCTGGGATTACCACCGCGCCGTCAATGCCTTCCGACGGCACCCTGCCATTGCGGGTTGGCTCTACACCGAACACCACGACGTGATCAACGAGTGGAACGGCTACTGGCGGTACGACCGGTCCGAAAAGGAGACCGGCCTCGGAGAGCTGGTTGAAGGCATGACCCTCAACGATCTGCACAGCCCCCTCTACATTGCGGTCGGGCACCCGACCGAGCTGAGCCGTGAGGTGAGCCCCGGCGAAACCGTCGAGGTGCCGCTCTGGGCTTCCTTCATGACCGGCAGCACTGCTTACGGAAACGAGCTACAGCTTAAGGCCACGCTGTACGGCTGGAACGTGCTCGGCGAGAAGAAGACCTACTTCACCACGTCGCGGCCGATCGCTTTTCGCCCGTACCTTTCCGAAGCACTCGCCCCCCTCCAGTTCGAGGCGCCGGACGAAAATGCCGTCGCAGTCCTCGCCGTCACCCTCGAAGACGCGACGGGAAACGTGCTCCACCGCAATTTCCAGACGTTCGTCGTCCGCGGTGAGGCGCCCGAACGGGTGACACTAGCCACCGGAAAAACCGCACGCCTGCTTCGCACCGAAGCCGCAAGATTCACCGACAGTCAGTGGAGCGTCAAGCAGTGGGACGTGCTCGACGGGCTCAAGGTCAACGGCGCGGGGTCGGGTTACTTCGAATACCGTTTCGACTGGCCGGAGGATCTGAGGCCTGAAAACGTCGAATCGGCCTCATTCCTCGTAGAAGCATCCGCCAAGCAGCTTTTCGGCAAAGACCGTGACGACGCTGCAGAGATGCGGGGCGATTATATGCGGGGGGAAGGCACCATCGACCCCAGCCGCAACCCCAACGCCTACCCCATGACGGACGAGACAAGCTACCCGAGTGCGGTTTCGGTCGTCGTTAACGGAATAGCAGTGGGGGTCAGAGACCTGGCCGACGATCCTGCCGATCACCGGGGTATTCTCTCGTGGCACAGCCAGCCGCAGGATGGCAAGCTCAGAGAAGCGGGATCGTATGGGGAGCTCGTCCGCGTCAACATACCCGCCGATGTGCTGGAAAAGGCGGCGACAGAGGGCGAGCTAGTCGTCAGGCTCGAAGTGAGTCCGGCGCTTCCGGGCGGTCTCGCCATCTACGGATCACGGTTCGGCCGCTACCCCGTCGATCCAACCATCGTAATCACGGAACGATAATACCCCTTGAACATCCATTCCATATACTCATTGCCTTTAGGAGGTTAGTTCGTTATGGCTGAAAAGAAGCGCCTCGGTATCGGTTTTATCGGTACCGGTTTCATCACACACTTCCACATCAAATCGTTTGAAGCGATTCGCAACGCCGACATCAACGGTTTTTATAGCCCGGACCCCGTCGGTGCGCAGTCGGCTGCTGCGCTGACGCGCTCTCTGGGCGTCGGCGATCCCAAACTTTTCAATTCAATCGAAGAGATGGTGGCCGATCCCTCGATCGACGCGATCTGGATCTGCAGCCCCAATTTCGCCCGTGTGGAGAACATGGAGGCAATCACCCGCACCGTCAAGGAGGGTAAAGGTGAGCTGATTGGCGTTGCGTGTGAAAAGCCGCTCGGACGGAACGTGGCCGAAGCAAAACGGATGGTGGAGCTCGCTGAGGAAGCCGGTCTGCTGAACGCCTATCTGGAGGACCAGCTCTTTACGCCCGGGCTCGTCCGTGGGCGTGAGATCATCTGGGCGCGTGGCGCCAGCATCACCGGCCGGCCGTACCTCGCCCGCGCTTCGGAGGAACACAGCGGCCCGCACTCCCCGTGGTTCTGGCAGGGTGAAATGCAGGGTGGCGGCGTGCTGCTCGACATGATGTGCCACAGCGTTGAAGTTGCTCGCTTCCTCCTCACCAAGCCGGGTGCTCCTCGAAACAGCATCCGACCCGTCAAGGTCACCGCGCAGGTCGCCGGGCTCAAATGGGTACGCCCGCACTACTCCGAACAGCTTCGGGGCCGGTACGGCGCCGACATCGATTACCTCAAGCGGCCTTCGGAAGACTTTGCCCGCGCCACCGTGGAATACGTTGACGACGAAGGCAACACCCTCATCGCCGAAACCACAACGTCTTGGAGCTTCGTTGGTCCAGGCCTGCGTCTTTCGTCTGAGCTGCTCGGTCCGGAATATTCGTTCTTCAACAACTCGCTCAACACGGGAAGCACCCTCTTTTTCAGCCGTGAGGTACGCGGTAGCCAGGGCGAGGACATCGTCGAAAAGCAGAACTCCGAGCAAGGCCTGATGCCGCTCGTCGCGGATGAGGCAGCTGAGTACGGTTACGTGGGTGAAAATCGCCACTTCGTCAATCACTTCCTCGCAGGCACGCAACCCGCCGAGGACTTCCGATCCGGCCTCGAAGTGATCGAGCTGCTCATGACCGCCTACATGAGTGCCGAGGAGGAAAGAACGATCCCGTGGAAACCCGAAGGGCTGGAAGACTACCGTCCGCCTGTTTCAAAAGGCGTCTGGAAACCTAAAGCCTGACAACCAGGCCTGACGATACGGAATAGCCCGGTGTCAGAACCACATGGCGTTCTCACACCGGGCTTTCTTGTTTTTCCCCGATGTAACTTAGCAGGAAATGCCCCTCCTTCTCCGCGTCGCGCCTCAAATATTAAGATATTTCTATCTTAATTTCGCCTCTCGATTACAAACAAGTCTTGATCCTCCAAACACAATGTTTCTATTATCATGAAAAAAAGCTACAGGTGGCCTGCCGCCGTCTTCTGCCTTCTGCTTGCGACGTCCGGGGCCACGTCCTATACCTATGCCCAGGAAGAACCGGCCGTTGTCGCCTCCGATCTCCTGAATCCAATCAGCGTGTTTGCGGATGAATCGGGCAACGTCTGGGTCAGCGAATCCGGCACGGGAAATGCGGACAGCCGCATTCAGGTCATCACCCCGGAAGGCGAGATCTTCCCCGTCGTTGATGGGTTCCCTTCGGAAGTAGTTATGGGGGATGTCATCGGCATAACCCGCCTGTTCTTCGAAAACGGGAACCTCGTATTTCTTCAGGGAGAGGGCACGGATACCCTCTCCGCTTCGCTCATTACGATTGATACCACGGGATTCGTGTTTGGCGGTGACCCGTTCGACCTGTCCGCCATCGATTCCGTTTTTAACATTGGAGAGTTCTCTCTGGGCCAGGGGGCTGAGACGACGAATCCGTATTCTCTCACCCGCGGACCTGATGGAGACCTCTTTATCGTCGATGCCGGCGCAAACGCCGTTTTCCGATACCACGAGGAAGGCGATTCCCTTAGTGTGTTCGCCCGCTTCGACAACATCGTGAATCCGACCCCGGTCGGCCCCCCGATGATCCACGCCGTACCGACCGACATCATTTTCCGTGACGATCGGTTCTACGTCAGCCAGCTTACGGGATTTCCTTTTCTCGATAGCGTCGCGACAGTTTTCGAAGTGGACCTCGAAGGCAACGTCACGCCGCTTCAGGAAGGCCTTACCCTGGTGGTCGACATTGCCCTCGATCCGCGGGACAGCGTTCTGGTGGTGCTGCAACACGGACGATTCTCTCCGGACAGCGGCTTTCTGCCGGGAACGGGTATGGTCTTGCGCCTCGAAGAAGGCGGCATCGATACCTTGATCACCGGCTTGAACAGGCCGACGGGACTGAGCTTTGCATCAGACGGCACCCTGTACGTCGCTTCTTTAGTGGACGGAACGGTCACCCGCTACCCTGCATCGATCACGACGGATACCGAAGAGGACTCGTCCATTCCGGAGGCATTTACGCTGGAGCAGAACTACCCGAACCCCTTCAACCCGACGACCAGCATCGAATTTAGCCTTCGGGAAGCAGGTCGCGCTCAGTTGATCGTGTACGACATCCTCGGGCGGGAAGTCACCCGGCTACTCGATGGCGCTCTCCCGGCAGGCAATCATGTCGTGACGTGGACGGCGGAAGGAATGCCCAGCGGTGTTTACCTGTACCGACTCACGTTCGGCGACAATACCCGAACGCGGTCGATGGTCTTGATGAAATAGCCCGGTATTGTCAGGGTTACCAAAACAAGCAGAGGCGGCTCAACCGGGCCGCCTCTGTTCTTTTTATGAGGATAAGGATTGACTCACGGGGTTTGCCTTTAGAACCCGCAGCAATAGCCCCATCGACCCATTCGGGCACCCTGCGCTCTTCCTCCACGTCCCCAGTTTCCTGGAGCCGCTCGCCAGCCCGGACCACGGGCGCCCGCGCCCGCCCATATGGGACGTAAATATTCATCGCGGAGCGTTATCGTTTCTCCATCCAGCCGGATGACCTTTGCCACCCATTCGCCCTCCGCCATCCGTTCGGTACGGAAGGCATCGACACGAAGCTGCTGACCGACCTCAACCCTGTCGACCACGAAGTCGACGGCTCGGGCCGCTCCAAGGTGCACGTTTACTTCGCCGTCACTCGTGTTGAGAATGAGGTGCGTACCCCATAACGAGCGGCCGGTAGTATTCGCACACGGTCCGGTCTGGATTTCTTTAAGGGTGCCCGTAAACGTGGACTCTTCGACTTGTAAAGCCTGCCTGGCCACCCCGACGGAGTCCCCTACTCCCCGTTGCGCCAGGGCCGGCGTCGAAAAGATTCCGACAACGAACAGGGCAAGAAGATAATGTGTCACTCGACTCATCATGTTAGTCACCATTCTAATGATACTCGGTCCGCCGGACCCTTCCGGCGCACCAAAGGATAATCTGATTCACTTTACTTAATACCAAAGTCAGTGCCGGATTTAACATTCGCTGAATGTGCCATTATCCGCCGATTTAGGGCATCAATTCAGCTTGATCTCGACCATCTCGTCGAACTGGTCGACGAGAACGTCCGTCCTCCACGGTTTTATTTCTTATGCACGCGAAGACTTCAGGGACAAACTACAATCCGCAGATGGCCGCAGAT
>CBINFS010000015.1:0-78973 GCA_966250015.1 uncultured bacterium
TCGTCTCACCGAGGAACTCGTGCGCGTACGCCTTCCATTGTTCTCTCGCCCGCAACAACTCCTCTCGATTAACCTTCCTTCCCCGGGCTGTTTTCCATTTAAGGCGGCTCGCAAACAGATTGCTGGGTCACGCAGAATCAGAACGTCAAATTTTCATTTGCTTTCGCCGATCCACCTCTTCCGATTGCGTTCAAAGGCATCGGATACTATTCGCGGGATTTCCTGGTCCTCATAATTGTAAATAATGGCCTCTTTTTTGACCGGATTCCCCATGCAATCCTTCCTGGCGTACATGCCAAGAAACGATTTAGCTCTACGGCAGCTCGTGAACGGATTTTTGCCGGGGTGACATTCGTTCAAAAAAACGTAGTACCCATTGATCTGACCGGCAATCCAATTTATGATCGCGTGATGTCCGCTCCTGCGCATTGCGATGACGCGGAACTCGTAATTGTTCAGCGTACCTCGCGCAATATTAGAAACGTAGTTGTTCAGAGTGGCAATTGACCTTTCGGTAATGCCGGTAATCCCGTGCCGTTGGTATGACCTCCAAAGATACCGTGCAAATCCAGCCATGGATCTCGATTAACCTGTTTTCCTTATTGCAACATGGCGCAAACTAATGAGAAAATGGCGTAACTGGCGGGTACCTGAGGCCCACGTAACATGGTGTTTCGGCGCACGTGAACTGCGTTCAGAAACCAATCATCGTTTTAAGACGGATCCTTAGGCTCGTCGTATGGCTTCTCAGCCCGATATATGGATGATCGACCCGGCGGCATAGGTCCGTTGTGCGGCAACCAATGTATCGGGAAATACGTAATGGTTAATGAAAACAATAGTTAACCGGCTTACACGAAACCGGAACACAGGCGCTTCTATTAGCCGTTACATTTTCTTATCATCCACGTAGCGCGGCAAATGGCCTGCCGAAAACCAGTTGCGGGATACCCGTCCGTGAAAACCACGCTCATCGGGACATTTCTTTTTCTCCCTTGCCTTTGGTTCGCTCCATTGGCTTCGGCACAGTCTCCCCCATCGTTCGGCAGCATGTGGATCGAGCCGGTCGCCGAAGCCGAAAATTTGCCAAACACGAGCGTCGTATCCATCGTCCAGGATCAGCAAGGATTCATGTGGTTCGGGACGTGGACCGGCCTCTATCGGTACGATGGATTCGAGTTTGACGGCTATTTTCACGACCCGTCTGACTCGACGTCTCTTTCACACTCGTGGACCGAAGTCCTGTACGTCGATCATGAGGGCACTCTTTGGGTTGGAACCCACGGCGGAGGGCTCAATCGATTCGAACCGGCGACTGAGACTTTTACGCATTTCCGCCACGATCCGAATGATCCTTACAGTCTAAGCCAGGATACCGTTACGTCCATCATCGAGGATCAGGCGGGCACGCTCTGGGTCGGCACTCATCGGGGGCTTAGCCGCTTCGACCGGGAAACCGAACGTTTTTATCACTACCGTCACGACGCTCAGGACCCCACTACCATCAGCAACGATCAGGTCCGTGCGCTTTACATCGATCGGGAAGGCCAATTCTGGGTCGGGACGGGCAGTACCACGCTTACCGAGTCGCCCCCGAATGCCGGAGGCCTTAACCGCTTCGATCCGGCTACCGGTACGTTTACGCGGTATATGTGCGATCCCAGAGACCCCACCAAACTTTACTCGAACAAAATTCAGTCGCTGTTTGAGGACTCACGGGGGACCTTCTGGGTGGGAACCGCCGGCAACGTCCTGCACACGATGGACCGCGAAAACGGCACCTTCAACCGCTACGTTCTCGATCCCAAAAACACGGACAGGCTCACCCTATTTGAGGGTGGAGAACGGCACCCGGGTTGGAAGATCACGTCGATTCACGAGGATCGTGAAGGCGTACTATGGGTAGGCATTGAAAATGTCGGGTTGATTCGTCACGATCCGGCTTCGGGTGCAGTTCAGTGGTACCACGCAGACCCGGAAAATCCAAATAGCCTTCGGAGCAACTACGTGTGGTCCATTGCGGAATCCCGAGACGGAACCCTCTGGGTCGGCAGCCTCTTTGGCGGCTTGCGTAAGGTTGTGCCCGCGGCAAGCCGTATTCCTCACTACCGACACATTCCCTCTGATCCCGGCAGCCTGAGCGACGAGAACGTCTTTGCGGTCCACGAAAACAGGCATGGCACGGTCTGGGTCGGAACCGAAAGCGGAGCGATCGATCGGTTCGATCCCGCCACCGGTTTCTTCAGCCATTTCCTTGCCGGACGAACATCAATAGAAGGCACCAATCTGATCGCCGTAATGGCGCTGCACGAGGATCAAAACGGTACACTCTGGATTGGCAGATCCGGGGGCAGCCTCGAAAGGGCTGATATAGAAACGGGATATGTCGAGCGAGCGCGAACGTATGCGGGTAGTCGGGTAACCCAGTTTTTCGAGGACCAGAGTGGCGCAATATGGATAGCCCTCACCGGGGGAGGACTCGATCGGTTCGACCCGACTACGGGATCTTTCACGCCGTTCCACCACGATTCGCAAAATCCTTCGAGTATAGGTCCGGGAGAGGTCCAGGCATTTTTTGAGGACCACCAGGGCACGCTCTGGATCGGCACGTCAGGCGGAGGAGTCAGCCGCTATGAACCGGAAACGGGCACGTTCACGCGATTCCGGCACGTTCCGTCAAATCCACGAAGTCTTTGTGACGACCGGGTCACAGCATTGACCCAAGACCCGTCGGGAGCGATATGGGTGGGTACTGCCGCCGGGCTGTGCCGGCTCGATCCAGTTTCGAAAGCCTTTTCAACCATATTGCCCGGGGTGACGGTCTCGGTTCTTACCGTTAACCGGGATGGACGCATTTACGCCGGTACTGCCGGTAACGGATTTTATCTCATTGACCCGACGCACCAGATCAGCGTCCGAATCGCAGAAGCTGACGACCTGCCCGCTCCGACCGTACGTGCCCTGATCGAAGATGAAACGGGCGCGCTGTGGATTACAACCTCTACACGCTTCGACTCCCCTCCGCGGGTGCTATCACGTTATGACCCTGTTAAGCGCTCGTTCCGTCGGTTCGACGCCAGCCGCGGCCTTCCACCCGTCGCGCTCGACTTCAGCAAAAAGCTGAGCGACGGAACCCTTTTCTACGCCGGCTCGGGTGGCATCATCCGTATCGATCCGCTCGTGCTGGGTCATCCGGTTCCGCCACAAGTCGTACTGACCGGGCTCAAGGTCTTCAACGATCCGGTCGTCCCGGGTCCGGACGCTCCGCTGAAAGACCTCATCCACCGCAGCAGCGAGATCGTCCTTTCGCACTCTCAGTACGACTTTACGATCGACTACTCCGCCGTCCACTTCCAGAACCCGGTCATTTTCCGATACCAGTTCATGCTGGAAGGCCACGATACGGGTTGGATGGACGCGCGCGACCAGCGCAGCGCACGCTATTCGCGAGTAAAGCCTGGCGAGTACACGTTCAAGGTACGGGTCGTCAGCCGTGACGCCGTGTGGGAAGACTCCTCGACCGTCGCTTCGATTGGCGTCGTCGTAAAACCCCCATGGTGGCAAACCTGGTGGGCTTACGGCATCTACATCTTGCTCTTTGCCTGCGTTCTGGCGGCTGCGGGCATAACGCAGCGTAAAATGTTGGTCCGCAGAGAGCGGCGACGTACCTACGCACGTGAGCTGGAACAGGCGCGCAAGATCGAGCAGGCCTACAACGAGCTCAAGCGGACACAAACCCAGCTCGTTCAGCAGGAGAAGCTCGCCTCTCTCGGCCGGCTCACGGCAGGAATAGCACACGAGATCAGGAATCCGCTCAATTTCATCAACAACTTCGCGACGCTTAGTGTCGAGCGGGCTGAAGAGCTGATCAACACACTCATGCGACTGCAAGGCAAGCTTGGTGAAGAAGATTTACAGGACATACAAGAATTGATCGACGACCTGCGGTTCAACGTCGACCGCATCAGCAGCCACGGACAGCGTGCCGACGGGATCGTGCGTGGGATGATGGAACACGCCCGTGGCGTCTCCGGCGCACGGAGAGCGACGGACCTGAACGCGCTGGTTGAAGAATACGTCAACCTTGCCTATCACGGTATGCGCGCCGAAAAACCCGGGTTCACGTGTGCGATTGAACGTGATTACGATCCGAATGCCGGACCCGTCGAGCTCGTACCGCAGGAAATCGGCCGCGTCCTGCTCAACCTCGCCAACAACGCGTTTTATTCGGTCTACGAGAAGAGACTCCAGGCTGGCCAGGCACACTTCGTCCCGACGTTGCGCATCAGTACGAGGCGGCTCAATGGTACCGTGGAGATCCGAATTGCCGATAACGGTATGGGCATGTCTGAGGCCGTCCGCAAACGCATTTTCGAGCCATTCTTCACCACCAAGCCGGCCGGCTACGGTACCGGACTCGGATTGTCTCTTTCTTACGACATCGTCACACACGGGCACAACGGGAATCTCGAGGTCGAAAGCACGGAAAATGAGGGGGCTACGTTTATCGTAACGCTTCCTTCGCCCGCCCCCGTTCATTCGATTGCGACGGATCCGCACTTTTCTACCGTCGATGGCAATTGATCATTTCATAGCCGTAAAGATGTGACATCAGGTTGTCACAGGGATCATATATCTTTTACATAAGATGATATCGATCCATACAAAAACGGCTACGACAATGACTGAAGCACTTCAGAAAGTTGAAAATATAGAGTCAGGTGCCGAGGCCCTGACGCCGGCAGCCGTAGCGGAACAGGTGCGGCTCATTCAGGAGGTCATGCACGCGTTGATGCACGAAGGCGAGCACTACGGCTCGATTCCGGGATGTGGCGATAAACCCGTACTCCTAAAACCAGGTGCAGAAAAGCTTAGCCTTACGTTTCGACTCGCTCCTCGCTATACGGTGACCCGTCACGATCTTGAGGACGGCCACCGGGAATACGAGGTCCTGTGCGAGCTGGTACACGTTCCGACCGGCCGCTTCGCGGGCCAGGGTGTCGGATCGTGCTCGACGCTTGAATCCAAGTTCCGGTACCGCCAGGCCAGCAGGAAATGCCCGAAATGCAACGCAGAGGCCATTATCAAGGGCAAAGCCGAATACGGCGGCGGCTGGATCTGCTTTTCCAAGAAGGGGGGCTGCGGCGCCAAGTTCGCCGAGAACGACCCGTCGATCGTCGAGCAGCCCGTCGGCAGGGTCGAAAACCCGGACATTGCCGACTACTACAATACCGTGCTCAAAATGGCGAAAAAGCGTGCACACGTGGACGCCATTTTGACCGCCACCGCGGCCAGCGACCTCTTCACGCAGGACCTTGAAGATCTGGTCCCCGACGAGCCAGAATACTCTGCCCCTCGAAACCGTGTGGCTGAGCCGGTGAAGGAGATCAAACCGAACCGCGCTGAACCGGCCAACGACTACGCCCAGAAATTCAAGATGCTTGAAGGCGTACTCAAGGCGCGTCGTCCGGAAGACCTCAAGGAAACACTCGACGAAGCCGACCGGGGCATATCAAGCTGGCCCGTTACGTACGAGCGCTCCGCCAGGGTTCTGATTGAAAAATTGCGGATGGAATACGACGAGCGGATGAAAAACCTTGCCCGTATGACCAGAGCAGTGAAGACCGCCCTGGCAAACGGAGAGCCGCTGGACACGGTCGAAAAGGGCATGAAGGACATGACGTCGAGCTGGCCCGCTCACTGGCAGGAATACGCTCAGAGAGTGTTCGACGAGACGCGCAAGAACAGCCTCCCCAGCGAAACGTCCGAACATGATCCGATTCCGAGTGGAAAGCGGATCAATGGGAAAACGGCCGGAAGGCAGAGCAAAGCCCACTCAGCAGCATAATCGGAAAAAGGAGCGGCTCCACTTTGGGGTCGCTCTTTTTTTACGGCTTCTGGATCACGACTTCCCGTGCAATCGACTCTATTTCAGCGGGGTCGGGTAAAAATCGGCCGATCCGTTGAAGCGAGCATACGGATAGCGCCGTGGCAAACCGGGCCGTCTCGACGAGGTCCATACCCCTCGACATCGCCGAAACCCACCCCGCCATCAGGGCGTCCCCCGCCCCGACTGTTGAACGAACCTGCACCTGCGGCGGAACGGCAAGGACTGCTTGGCCCTTGTCTACAAACAAGGCACCTTGCGCTCCCATCGATACGGCTACACCGGAAAGGCCTCGCCTTATCAACGCTTGTGCCTGTTTCAAAACCTTTACGGTGGATCCGAGCTGCACACCGCAGAGCGATTCCAGCTCTTTGAGGTTCGGCTTGATACCGTATGGACGCGTTTCTACGGCACGTTTCAGTGCTGCGCCACTGGTATCAACCAAAGTGACCTTGTTCGTTAACCTCTTGATTAGACTTGCGTACGTGTCGTCCGGCGCCCCTTCGGGTAGACTTCCTGAGAACACGAACAAGTCACACGTTTGGGCAAGCTGGTCGATCACAGCCTGCAACTCCTCCAGGTCGGAGTCTGTAATCTTGAATCCGGGGAAGTTGACGTCGGTAACACGATGATGGAGTTCGTCAATGATCTTGATGTTCGCCCGAGTTCGCTGGTTTATTTGGAGGAAACGGTTTTCGATGCCACGTGCATTAAAAAGACGCGCGTAGGTATCCCAGGCGTCGGCTCCCACGAATCCGGTTACCGTCACCGTATGCCCGAGTCCTGCCAGCACCGTTGCCACGTTTACCGCCTTTCCGCCGGGGTCGTCCTGCTCCCACTCAACGCGGTTCACTTCCCCCACCGTAAACCCCGGGATCGAAATTGAACGGTCGATAGACGGATTCAGGCAAACGGTGGCAATCGAGTTTCCGATATTCATCGCGCAAGGACATTTAGATTCGGACCATCACCCCCTACCCAAAACTGGCGCCCGCACAGGTTTATGAACAAAATAACCTCTCGACCTGTCCGAACGGAATAAAACAACGTATCATTCCGGAGCCAAATAAATACCGGCCACCTTCCAACAGACCTTTTTTTCGCCATGCGTGGAAGAACGCTCCAACACGTCTTCTTCTTCATTCTTCTCTTCATCATTACGGTTGCGTTTATCTGGCTCATCCGTGCCTTCATTGAACCTATCCTCTGGGCGGCCATCCTGGCGATCATCTTCCGGCCCATTCAGAAAAGATGGTTGAGGGTATTTAAAAACCGGGTCTCTACGGCTTCACTTTTTTCCCTCATCACCATCATTTTTATCGTGATCATCCCCCTTTCATTGCTTGGCGTGGCCGTTTCAAATGAGGCGATTAACCTGTACGAAGGCATAACAGAAGGCAGGATAGACGTTCAAAAGCCCATCCAGATGATGCAACAGGCGGTGCCGGTTTTAAACGAGTTTCTCGAACGATTCGGCATAGAGACAGAGCGTATCCGGGAAAACCTTTCAAATATCGCCGTCACTGCCAGCCAGTACCTTGCCTCTCAGACGGTGGCGATCGGCCAGAACACCCTCCGGATCACCGCCCTGTTCTTCATCATGCTGTACCTGCTTTTCTTTTTCCTGCGTGACGGCGACCGACTGATCGATTCCTTCGTGAAGGTCCTGCCGCTTGGGGACGAACGTGAACGGAGGCTCTTCAGCAAGTTCGCGGAAGTTTCGCGAGCCACCATCAAAGGAACGCTGGTAGTAGGCGTTATTCAGGGCGCATTAGGTGGGTTCATATTTTGGGTTCTCGGCATCAGCGCGCCGATCTTCTGGGCCGTGTTGATGACCGTCCTCTCCCTCCTGCCCGCCATTGGAGCTGCCATTATCTGGTTCCCAGCCGCCGTCATTCTGATCGTGACGGGCAGCTACATCAAAGGTTTGATCCTGCTCGCCTTCGGAACCGGCGTGATCAGTCTGGTCGACAACTTCCTTCGCCCTGTGCTGGTAGGCAGGGACACACGAATGCCCGACTACCTCGTACTACTCTCCACCCTGGGCGGACTCGCAGTATTTGGCATATCGGGCTTCGTGATCGGACCCGTAATCGCAGCCCTGACTATCTCCTTCTGGCAGATGTTCGAAGAGGAATACGCCGTCAAAGAAGACGCCTATGCCATAAGTCCGCCGGTTGAGACTCCTCCGACAGATGAAGCCGACTACCCCCTCGATTTATCAGAGCAGGAGCAACCGGCCGGTCAAGACGGCGACTACGAAGACGCCTGAGTCATCGTCAAGGCAAGGCTACCGGGGCGTTATCGAGCAGATACTGTTCGGCCTCAACCGACCACAGGCCGTTGTGTTTTGCGACGATGGCCGCAAGATCGGCATAGAATGGATTGTCCTTACCCAATTTCTCAAGGTCGTCGATGGCAAACAGCTCCAGCTCACGTTGCGTATAGATCAGCTTCTTACCTCCCGGAATCTTGGGCAGGTTCATCGTCACGTCTATGACGGCGTTTAGCCCTCCGACGTGCGTAACGAGGGCGGCGGGATCGATCCGTCCAGCCGACATCAGTTCGATGGCCTTACGCATGTCATCCGTGTTGCCACCGCTCGTCGCGACGACGTGCGTAAAGCCATAGTGGACGTTGTAGAAATTGATCTCCGCCGAGAAGTTGGGGTCTGTCGGCCCGGCAAAGAAGTTCATACAGCCGTCGCGGCCGAGGATTGCGTCGGCCATCTCAACGACCGATCTTACTGGAGCCATCACGAAAACGTCGTCAAACCCCTCACCTCCGGTTAACGACACCAGATATTCCGTCGGATTTTCGAGCTTCCCTGTATTCACGTATTCGACTCGGATACCGTCCTTGGCTGCCTTTTCCGGCGGGAAGAGCTTTTTTGCACGGGCAAGGCGGTCGTCGTCGATGTCGGTAACGACAAACAGACCCGGACGCCGGTCTCCGTGAAGAGCATAGTCGACGGCGCCCAGCCCCATCGGACCCGCGCCGCCAAAAATCGCCATGTTTCCACCTTCCTTGATCCCCATTTCGTGCACGTACGTGCCGTGAGGCCGGTGGTAGCTTGCGTTGAACGCACCAACGATGCACGACATCGGCTCCGCGAGCGAAGCATAAAAGAACCCTTCACCCGTATACTCGAGGAGGCAGTCCATCTCCATCACTTCATTCGGGATGATGACGTGTGTAGCATCACCTCCGATGTATTGGTAGGAATAGCCGGGCGCATCCAGGCTCCCTTTGTAGTTCAACGCGGGCTGGATGGAAAAACGGCTGCCGGGACTGAACCGGTCCTTCCACTTGGCGCCGACTTCCAGAATCCTCCCCGAGAACTCGTGCCCGATGATGACGGGATTCTCCGCCACGTTGTCCGGTACGCGCTTGTGATCCGGACCCTGTTTCGTCGCCTTATGGGAAGACATACAGATGCTATCGGATATGACCTCAGCCAGGATCTCATCTTCCTTGAGCGGGGGAAGCTCGAACGTTTCCAGCCTGAGGTCATTTTTGCCATAAAGGCGAACTGCTCTCGTTTTCATCTACTTACTCTCCACGGATTGTCTTGTGTCTTTACCGATCTCGCTGAAAATGCGAATACGCTCCTTCAAATCGGGGTACTCGAGGATGGTGCCAGGCGAGAAGAGGCCTGAATGTAAGTCCCGCGTTGCCGCTTTTTCGTGGCCTATGAGCGCCCAGGTCGACGTTTTGAGGTGGCTGAACTCGGGCCGGAGAATGGCTTCACAGACGAAGTTTTGGCGTGGCGAGTTGATGTCCTCACCACTTATCTGGAAGAACCCGTACCGGTCGCACATTTTCTGCACGCGTTCGAGTTGGGCCAGCGTATTACGCGAAGGCATGTACGTCACGGCGTGAAAGCCGAGTTCTTTTAAAATTTCAAAGAGTAGATCGAGGTATTCGTCTTCGAACGCCAGGCTCTTTTTGTCTCCCGTCACCGATACACCGACGTCGCCGAGGTAAGCGTAAGCGCAGATCGCACCGACCTGATTGGCCAAGGCGACAATTTCCGTCACCGGGGCGCATTCGTCGGTCGCGTCAATGTAAAACGCGGGAACCAGGTCGCTTTTGAGCACACCTAAAAGATCGTATAGGAAGTACGGGTTGTTAGGATCCGAAAGCACTCCTTCGAACCGCGCCGGCACGTCGATTTTTACACCATTCCTCAGAAACTCTAGCAGCGTCCTTCCTCTTCCAAACCGCTTTTCAAGCTTCACGGCAAGAGCAAAGAGAATGTGTCGCTCTGTGACGCTGCCCCCTTCCGGCTGCTTCGAAAGCGTGATGACGTCCCGTTCGTAGTCTAGCTCTACTCCTGTCCCGCGAAGCAGGTCGTTCAGCCGAGCCGTCATCTTTCTATTCCGCTCGCCCCTCAGCATTCGGTAGGGCTGGAGAAAAGCTTCAACTGTCTCGAACTGCGTGTGCGGGATGCCGTGGATGGCAATGTAGGCCGAAGAAAGTTGATCGGGGTGATTGATCCTCCGGCCGGCGAGCGGCGTCGCGGAAAAATCGGCTCGGACCTCTACCCCGACGGTCACGGGCAGGTCCATGATAGCGCCCGCTTCGATGAACTCGACGACGCCGCTGAGGGTGTCGTGATCCATGATCCCCGCGGTCGATAACCCCGCCTCGCAGCTCTTCCATACGGCCATGGCCGGTGAATAGGGGGAGAAGGAATAGAACGTGTGGATGTGATTGTTGACCGCATCGGTTCTCACCGATGCGGGCATTTCCCCACGCTTTATCCGATCGGCGAGCACTCGAAGCGTTTCCAGCCGCGTAGCGCGATCGGCGTCGTTCAAACGGTTTACGTCAATATTTTCCATGCTTATGTACTTATTTGAGCATGATCTGCCCCCCGGTCACCGGGATAGCCTGACCCGTCTCGTATTTCTGTTCGATGACGTATAGTATGGCACGAACGACGTCGTCGATACGGCATCCTCTGCGCATGGGTACTTTTTCTTCGTAAAATCGTCGCACGTCCTCCACCGTCTTCGCACCGGGGACCTTCCTGGCGTCCAGGTACTGCTTGAAAAGTCCCTTCTCCGGGTCCGACCACAACGGTCCATCGAACAGATTTCCGGGACAGATGGCATTCACCTTGATGTTGTAGGGCACCAGCTCGAGCGCAAAGCTCTGCGTCAGGCCGATGCCACCGAACTTGCCCCCTGCGTACGCAAAGTTCTTGTTGCTCCCCGCCAGCCCCGACTTTGAATTGATCTGAATGA
This sequence comes from uncultured bacterium, assembly GCA_966250015.1. GTDB lineage: Bacteria > Bacteroidota > Rhodothermia > Rhodothermales > DASSAV01 > CBINFS01. The sequence continues at coordinate 11,140 of CBINFS010000015.1, forward strand.
TATCGGCGAAGTACGTGTCGTCGAACTCGTGCTGTACCTTCATGGGGATCGACGCGTACTTCGTGCAAAGGAAATACGCCGTGTAGTTTACCCGCGTCACTGCCTCGAAACGGTGCAAATCCATCTCCTCCAGGCCGCCGGCGTGCAGGATGCCCGCGTTGCTGACGAATATGTCGAGCCCGCCAAACTCGGCCACCGTCTCGACGATCAAATCCTTTACCGCCACTTCATTCGTCACGTCTACCTCAAACGTCAGGATACGGTCAGCCGATTCCTGCCCCTCGTGGCTCTCGCGCAGCTCCGCAAGCCGGCTTCCGTTCAGGTCTGCAAAGACAACGTTGGCCCCTTCGGCAAGAAGCGCTTCAGCTATTCCCCTGCCGAAACCCTGCGCTGCACCCGTCACAACCGCAATTTTTTCAGGCAGACGTAAATAACCAGGCTCGGGCGCGGGCTCGACCTCCGTTCCAAACTCTCCTTCTCCGGCAGCGTACGGCTGAATGCCACCAAAAGAGCTTGCGACTACTTCCGCCTCGACTACGCTCTTGAAGAGGTTGTATGCCCTGACCGCATCTTTCCTGCCCGTTCCCCAAACGAATAAGCCAAGACCTTCCAGTCCGATCACGACCGGCAGTCTCCCGTAAGTCTCCTGATAGTTCGAGATGGCCTGCCGAATCAGCTCGTATTGCCGGCTGAGGTCCGGATCAGATCCGATGAAAAGGGTTTCGGGTCCCAAAATCCTGGCGAGCGTTGGTGTTAGCGCGAGCGGCAAGTTTGAAAAGGCTTCCCGGTCACGCAGGAGACGTGATGTCGCGACGTTATTCCTGAACAACAAAGACGATGACTTCTGGCCCTTACCAAGCAACATCCGAATTGCTGGAGCAATCAAGAGGAGTCGATCCTTGTCGAAAGGCTCAGGTGTGTAATCCGGCATTGTGGCCGAGCGGGCGTTGAGCGTTTCCAGCACGACCGAAATCCGCTCCACGAGTCCTTCCGGCGAATAGCTCGCCACGTACATCCCTCTGTTGCGCACGAACAAAAGGTCGGGATTCGCCCACTCATTCGATGGCTTTATGTCGGACTCAAACCAGAACTGCTTTTCACCGAAGAGCGCCTGCGCCGTTTTCTGCCCTTCTTTCGCGCAAACGAGTCCCAGCGCCTGGGACGGCGCCAGAAAGGCAACAAGGTTGCCGTCGATGATGTCGTGTACTACCGCCAGCTCGACCTCAGAGTGTACCGGCGCCGTCGAAACGCGAAGGTTGCCTTCGATTCCATCCGTGTGATCTACCACGAACAGATCTTCACCTGAGCGCCAGGACAACGAGGAAAGAAAAAGCTCGGTCCTTTTCCTCAATTGTCTGTACAGATCGAACAGCGCTGACTCATCCATTTTGACAGTGAGGGTTTAATCTTAAAACGAAACCGGAACCCGCGATAATCTATGATGTGCAAATGAGAAAAAACAACGAAAGTGTTTGGAAAGCGAAAAACAAGGAAAAAGAAAGCGGATATTAAGTTGAACGATTAAATTTGACTATGAATACACCGCTATCGGAGCGCGAACGCACCATACTCGACCTGCTGACGACCGAAATGAACCGGTCGGTGGCTGAGCTGAGCGACATCTTGCAGGTGTCCCGGGTCACCGTTCGAAACGACCTGAACAGCCTGGCAGGAAAAGGTATGATCGTTCGAACCCGCGGAGGCGCCATTCCGGCCTTCCATCCGGATGTCATCCGGCACCAGCGGACCAGGGTCGATCAGAAGACGCGGATCGGGCAGGCAGCAGCGGCACTCGTTGAGGATGGAGACACGATTATGATCGAGGCCGGCACGACGACGGCCGTCGTCGCCCAGCACTTGCTGGGGAAGCACGATCTCCAGGTCGTGACCAATTCGACGCTCGTGCTCTCCGCCCTGCGCAGTTACCCTTCGGTGAGACTGACCATCGTGGGGGGCGAGTTCAGGCCGGCCACCGAATCGCTGGTCGGGCCTCTGGCGCTCTCAGCCCTCGACAGGTTCCACGTGCGCCTTGCCTTCGTCGGTACGGATGGATTTTCCCTGCAAGGAGGGCTCACCACCAACTTCCTCGACGGAGCCGAAATCGTACGGAAAATGGCTGAACGAGCGGAGACGACCATCCTTTTAGCCGATTCATCCAAGTACGGCCGCCGCGGATTCGTCAGCGTGCTGCCGGTTGAAAGCATCCATAAGCTGATTACAGATTCCGAGCTCCCCGAAACGGCCGTTCAAGAGCTTAAGAATGCCGGAATCGCCGTAATCACCGTTTAAGCAAAAGAGGTTTTTACATGGCAACGGACGTGATCCTACCCAAACAGGGACAATCCGTAGAATCCTGCCTTATCGTCGAGTGGAAGGTCGCAGAAGGCGAGCGTGTGGAGGAGGGGGACGTGCTCTGCGTGATCGAAACCGACAAGGCCACCTTTGACGTCGAGGCTCCGGCCAGTGGCACGCTGCTTAAGACGCTCGTCGAGGAGGGCAGTGACGTACCGGTGCTGACCCGGATTGCCGTCATCGGTGAGCCGGGTGAAGAAGTAGCGACGGTCACAGCCGAACCCGAGCCTGCTGCGCCTGCCACCGTGGCCGTTGAGGTCGCCGGCCGGGGAAACGGAACGGGTACGAAAGACTCCAAGATGCAAAAAATCAGGATATCTCCTCGTGCAAGACGGCTGGCTGAAGCCCGGCAGGTCGACATCTCGGCCCTGAAGGGTACCGGCCCGGCCGGACGGATCATCGTCCGTGACGTCGAAGCCTACCTCGCCCGCCCGCGTCCGGTCGCCGAACCGGTGTTTTCACCCCCCGTCCCGGCAGTGACTGCCGGAGAGGAGTTCGAAGAGGTCCCCCTGAAGAGCGTCAGGAAGGTTATCGCAGAGCGCATGTTGCAATCCGTGCAGACCTCGGCACAGTATACGCTTCACACCACCGCCCCTGCGGGAGCCCTGCTGGCCTACCGAAAATTGCTAAAAAACAGCCCCGAGAGCTACGGATTGCAGCAGGTCACCATTAACGACCTGGTGCATTTTGCCGTCGCTCGCCTGTTACCACGGTTCCCTGACCTCAACAGCCATTTTCTCGGCGACCGGTTCCGGCGGTATCGTGACGTCCACCTCGGCTTTGCCGTCGATACCGATCGCGGCCTGATGGTTCCGGTAATTCGAAATGCGTCGAAGCTGAGCCTGAGGCAGCTTGCGGTCGAAGCGGCTCGCCTCCGCGATCGCTGCCTCAACGGAACCGTGACCACCGACGAGCTAAATGGCGGGACCTTTACGGTGTCCAACCTCGGTAGCGCGGGCATCAGCTTCTTCACCCCGGTGCTGAACGTACCTCAGGTTGGCATTCTAGGCGTGGGAAGCATCGAGCTGTATCCGGTTGAACGAGACGGTGACGTCGTGTTCGAAAAGAAAATTGCCCTTTCGCTTACGACCAACCACCAGGTGGTAGACGGCGCTCCGGCCGCACGCTTCCTCCAGGAGCTGAGCGGCTTGCTCGAACACTTCGAGCTGATCGCTGCTGATCCGATTTTAGGTAACTGAATATAAATATTAGACTATAGAGGCCAGTTGTCATGCCCAAATCCGTTGTTGTCGATCCGAACAGGGTACGCCGTGCAGGTGTGTTAAAGACCCGTGACATTCCCCTGAACCAGTACGTACCCGATGTACAGGTTGAGATCGCCCGATATGGCCGGGATGGACTGAAGAAAGTCTATCACGACATGCTCGTCATCCGAGAGTTTGAGACGATGCTCGATAACATCAAACGGCAGGGCTCGTATCTGGGTATCGAGTACACGCACGCAGGACCGGCTCACCTATCAATCGGACAGGAAGCCACGGCCGTCGGACAGGCGCTGCCACTCGGCGTGGAAGATTTCATCTTCGGGTCTCATCGAAGCCACGGCGAGATCCTGGCCAAGTGCCTCTCGGCGATCGATAAGCTCGACGACGAGACCCTCATGCACATCATGGAAACCTACATGGACGGCGCCCCCCTCCGCGTCGTCGAGAAGGGGCATCAGGGTTCCGTGAAAGACCTCGCCATCGACTACGTGCTGTACGGCACTTTGGCGGAAATCTTCGCGCGGGAGAATGGCTTCAACAAAGGCCTCGGCGGATCGATGCACGCCTTCTTTGCGCCCTTCGGCAGCATGCCGAACAACGCCATCGTCGGAGGATCGGCCGACATCGCGGTCGGTTCGGCACTGTTCAAACGGGTCAACCGCAAACCCGGCATCGTCATCGCCAACATCGGTGACGCCTCTTCCGGGTGCGGGCCGGTGTGGGAAGGGATCATGTTCGCCGCAATGGACCAGTACCGAACCCTCTGGGATAAGGAGGTCGGCGGCGCCCCCCCCATCCTGTTCAACTTCATCAACAACTTCTACGGCATGGGTGGTCAGCCGGAAGGCGAAACCATGGGGTTCGGCATCCTCGCTCGCCTCGGCGCTGGCGTGAACGAAGAGGCCATGCACGCCGAACGGGTGGACGGTTACAACCCGTTTGCCGTGGCCGACGCGGTCTCTCGCAAAAAGGAGCTTCTCCTGGAAGGCCGCGGCCCCGCCATGCTCGACGTCGTCACCTACCGTATTTCCGGGCACTCGCCCTCCGATGCCTCCTCCTACCGCACCAAGGAGGAAGTGACGCTCTGGCTTGAGCACGACTGCGTACAGACGTATGGTAAGTACCTGTTGGACAATGAGGTCGCCACGAGTAACGACATCGAGGAAGTCAAAAATGAGATAACCGAACGGATCCGGAAAGCCCTGAGCCTCGCAACCTCCGACGAGATTTCGCCGCGAATAGACACGTCGAAGGGAGATCCCATTGGAGACTTCATGTTCTCCAATAAGACGCGTGCTAAAATGGCCGAGGGAGAGCCCGAGGTTCTCATTCCCAAGGAGGAGAACCCGAGGGTTCAGGCGAACGCCCGGAAGTCTCGCTCCGCTTTTGATGAAAACGGGCAGCCGCTGCCCAAATCAAAGGTCCTGTCGCTCCGCGACGCCATTTTCGAAGCGATTCTCGACGGCTTCTACACCGATCCAACGATGATTGCCTTCGGTGAAGAGAACCGCGACTGGGGTGGCGCCTTCGCCGTCTACCGAGGTCTCACCGAAGCCTTACCCTACCACCGCCTGTTCAACTCGCCCATTTCGGAAGGTGCGATCGTAGGAGCAGCCGTAGGGTATGCCCTGAGCGGCGGACGCGTCGTGGCCGAGCTGATGTACTGTGACTTCATGGGCCGCGCCGGCGACGAGATCTTCAACCAGATGTCGAAGTGGCAGGCCATGTCGGCCGGCGTGCTCGAAATGCCCCTCGTGCTCCGCGTATCGGTCGGCAGCAAATATGGCGCGCAACATTCACAGGACTGGACGTCCATCGTCGCGCACATCCCCGGCTTGAAGGTATACTTCCCGGCCACGCCGTACGACGCCAAGGGAATGATGAACCTGGCCCTTCGGGGCACCGATCCGGTCGTGTTCTTCGAAAGCCAGCGGCTCTACGACATTGGCGAAATGTTCGTGCCGGGCGGTGTTCCGGAAGGGTTCTACGAGATCGAGGAGGGAATGCCGGCGGTTCGCCGGGAGGGCAGCGATCTGACGATCCTGACGATCGGGGCCACCCTCTACCGTGCACTCGAAGCAGCCGACGAGCTCCAGCAGAAGTACGGTCTGTCTGCCGAAGTGATAGACGCCCGGTTCATCAACCCGCTCAACTACGACCCGATCGTGGCGTCCGTCGAAAAGACCGGCAAGCTGTTGCTGGCTTCGGACGCCGTAGAGAGAGGCTCGTTCCTCAACACGATCGCGGCTGAGGTCACGCAGCTAGCATTCGACGCGCTCGACGGTCCGGTCGTCGTGGTGGGCAGCCGGAACTGGATCACACCGGCAGCCGAGATGGAGTCGAGCTTCTTCCCGCAGAAGGAGTGGATCATCGACGCCATCCACGAGCGTTTGCTACCGTTACCCGGCCACGTGGTAACAACCAACCAGAGCCTCGACGAAAAGCGCAGAAGAAACCGATTGGGCGTCTGATAAGCTGACTTGGAAATCGACCCGTCGGGCATCCGTGGATTGCCCGGCGGGCACTTACCGGATCAACGAAGCGATCTCCTCCGCTTCTTCTTTACCGGCACCCTGTTCGATCCACATGCGGGTGAGAAACCCGCTATCGATCGGACGTTCCTGCTCTTCAAGCAAAGCGACGGCAGCCTGTGTCCCCTTTATGAAGCGCTCGGGATGGATTCCAGCCTCTCGTGCCCGCCGTATGGTGCCGATCAGCCGGTCGTCCCAGGCGAGCTTTCGGAGCGGGTCACGCGTGAGTCGTTCGGCCGTATCGCGGAGGTATGGGTTCAACATACGGTTGAGGAGGTCTTCCGCATACGCCGTATACCCTTCCGGCGTAAAAAGCGGGTCCACACCTTGATGCCGGTGGATCATCGCACCCCCTGACTCCACTAGGAAAGCTTCCCTGATTGTTGCTAAAAGGCCAGGGTCCTTCGTTGCTTCGTAGGCATACCGGTATCCCCTCTGCAAACACTGGTACCCGAGAAGCGCGTGCGTCGCGTTGTGGCCGTACAGCTTGGCCTCTTCAAAGGGCAACAGGTCCTCCTTCTCGATAAAAACCTTGATCCCCCTGTCAAAACCCGGCAGCTTGATCGAAGAGATGAGAATCCTGTTGAATGCCTCGACGAGAAAAGCGCTGGTGCTGTCTTCCGTGACGGGAGCGAGACCCTCGCTTTTGATTCGGTCAGGGTCCGTTACCACACCGCTCATCTTACCGATCACGGTGTTGAGGATCTGGACACGCTTTCCCAGAAGATCTTGACTATCCCTGAGATACTTCGACAGGTCGGCATGTAACCGTTCGGCCGCGTGGTTATTGTTCTCGGCCGTATAAATGATTGCATTCGGAAGGCGAGGATCCGACAGCTTGAGGGCGAGTCCCTCGGCGAGAATTCGGGCCACCGAAGCCTCTCCCCTGTCGTAGAAGTCAACCGACGGCAGCGCGGTTGCAAGCTCCTTTGCCTGTCCGACGGCCTCGACGAGGCGATCCCTGTCGGAGGGCTCGAGCGGGTTGTACACCTCGATCCCCACTATCGTATGGATCTCGATTCCGGTAAACGTTGCGACGTTGACCGTACACCGTCCGCTCCGACGAATCGCTTCAACGACCTGGGGATTCACTTCTGAAGCGACGAGCCTGTCGAAGTTACCCGACGTAAAAGCTTCTTGAAAAAATAGACCACTCTGAATGGCGCCGAGACCAAAACCGACAAATACCCTGGAAGCCATTAAATACCACTATATAAATCGCACCCCCTGATGGCCGGAACCCCACGCCCGGTCATCAATTACCCGGGGCAACAATATATTCGGAGGAAGCCACGATTCAAATTTTTGGTACGATCCGGGAGGCGAATTCGTCGGAGGTTTTCTTTTACTTACCGGGGCTAGGGGTTATTTTGGATTAGGCAAATAGATGGGCCAGGGATGAAAGGCAGCCACAAAAAAAGAGCACCGGTAGTTTGTCTGTTTGCTGAGTCCGAAATCGCCTTGGGCACCAGACCCAGAGCTACTTCAGGCTCGGAGATAAGACACTTACCGATGCTCTCGGTAATATAATACTAGGACGACCAGTCGAACGCAATCAGCACATTGCTTAAGTATTTGTACGTGGTTCCCCTACATTCTAGGGAATTTCGACCTCCGGGTACCATTGATTTAAGATGGGCACGACAGTCAAATACCAGAATACCAAGATCGACGCCACCGAGTCGGCGACGGAGATCGCCGCATTGATCCGGCAGCATGGAGGTACCCGCTTCGAAATGATCTGGGACGACGACGGAGAGCTCGAAGCCATCCGCTTTGCCATCCGGGTCGAAGACATGGGGGAAGTACCCGTTCGATTAGGGGTTCAGACCCGGCGCATATTCGAGCAGTTGTGGAAGTCGAACCTGGGTGGATCGGTGTACGACGAAGAACGGCACGACCTCATTCGCAAGCAGGCCAACCGGATCGCCTGGCGTAACCTAAAAGATTATCTCGAGCGCGCCCTCCAGACCGTCGAAAGCGGGCTTCTCCCCTTGTTTGAGGTCTTTATGGCACACATAGAGGTCTGGGACGACCTGGCTGGAAAGAACGTCACGATGAGTGAGTACATGATTCGTCGCGCCCACACGCTCAAGGATGGTAGGGGTATCTCACTCAATCCGGCAAAAAAAGACTCGTGAAACTTGCTTCATCTTTACACCCCACAAGTTTTGACAGGTATTTACTTATGTCACCTTCGATAAGGATTGCCGCACTTGTCCTTTTTTCACTTGTTTTGTCTGCCTGCGCCGGCACGCCCGCTACGTCAACGAGAAGCCTGGAAGATGAAAGCAGTCAGACTTCGACAGTTCGGATTATGACCTACAACATCCGGCTCAATACCCCGGCGGATGGCGAGAACGCCTGGCCCGAACGGAAAGACCGGGTGGCGGGACTGATTCGGTTCCACGCACCGGACTTGCTCGGCGTACAGGAAGCGATGAAGATCCAGCTCGACGACCTTGAAGCCCGGCTGCCCGAGTACGGTTGGACGGGCGTCGGCCGTGACGATGGCAAAGAAGGGGGCGAATATTCGGCCATCCTCTACCGGAAGGACCGCTTCGAGATGATCGACGGTGGGACGTTCTGGTTATCGGAGACGCCGGAAGCGCCCGGAAGCAAGGGGTGGGATGCCGCCCTGCCGCGCATCGCCACCTGGGCGCGATTCAGAGACAGGGCGTCGGGCAAGACCCTTCTGCACGTCAACACACACTTCGACCACCGCGGGGAGACGGCTCGTACCGAAAGCGCCCGGCTCCTGAGCCAGCGTATTCCGGAGATGGCGGGCGACCTTCCCATCTTCCTCACCGGCGACATGAACTCGGAACCCACGACGGAAGCCTACAGTGTTCTCACAGGCTTCCTTTCCGACGCTTACGTTTTGGCCGGTGAAGCCAAACGGTATGGCCCGGAATTTACGTTCACCGGGTTTGCCGTGAGCGACCGGCAGGGCCCACGAATCGATTACATACTGGTAAGCGAAGGCATATCGGTCGATCGATATGGCGTGCTCACCGACCAGTACATGGGCTTTTACCCTTCGGACCACCTACCCGTCGTTGCTGACGTCGTAGTCCCATAAGGCCTTACGGCAGGCCGTATTCGCGCATTTTCTGCCGGAGGAATCGAGCCGAAAGGTCGAGGTGCGTCATCCCGTTTTTGGGGTCCTGACCGTCTTCGATGGAGATCCATCCCGTAAAACCGGCATCCCGTAGCGTCGCGAATATCCGGTCGTAGTCGTTCATTCCCTGCCCGATGACGCCGTGCATGAGGATCGACGCGTATCCGGTTTGCGGGTCGGCTTCCATCCTGCGCAGATCGTCGAGGGTCCCTCCTTCCAGGTACCGGTCGCTTGCGTGCATCGTAACGACACGATCCTTGACTGCCTCCAGTAATTCGTACGGGTCGTCGCCGGCCACCACGGCGTTCGAGGGGTCGTAGTTGACGCCGAAGTTCGGATGCGTGCCCACAGCGTCGAGCACGTCGAGGAACACGTCCATCTTCTGGGCAAACTCGGGATACTGCCAGTAGCCGTCCTTGTAATGATTCTCGAGGATGAGGGTCACCCCGTGATCTGCGGCAAACGGAAGAACTTCGCGAATGGCAGCCGCCACCCATTCAACTCCTTGCTCACGGCTAACCTCAGGACGGCGTTGTCCAGTCAACACACGGCAGTACTTCCCCCCTAGTTGCGCCGTTGCGGCAATTGCCTTTTTCTGCTCCTCGACTTCTTGCGCTCGCTCCATCGGATCGGGCTTCGTGAAGTCCGATGAATAGCACATCATCGGGATCGACCGCCCTCTCTCTTCCACCATCCGACGCACCCGATCCAGCTCTTCCGGGTTCTGGGGCGTAAAGCCCCAGTAAAACTCGAGCCCGTCGACGTCAAGCTCGTCCGACAACAGGATCCATTCATCCAGCGTCATCTCGCCGGTAACGCAGAGCTGGTCGAGAAAACACTTCGGGAAGACGGCCAGGGGCATCACATTTCCTTGTTTGGGTTCCGGCCCAACATGGGATATTGCTCGATCTCGTAAACTGTACCAGTCGCCGGGCCCGAGGCGTCGGAGAGCCAGAATACGATGTGTCGCGCGACCTCGTCCGGTTCGAATATCCGGCCAAACGGAGCGTAGCTTGGCGGCAGATCATACTCCCAGCCCTTCGGTAAGCCCTCCGACTCCTTCAGCTTCCGCTCGTTTTCGGTGAGCGTCCACCCCACGTTGATCTGATTGATTCGGATACGTTCGGTACTGTAGCGGTCGGCCAGGTTCCTCGTCATGGTCATCAACCCGCCTTTCGACATTGAATAAACGAGCAGGTTGGGCTCCCCGCAGAAGGCGTTTACGGAGCCGATATTGACTACCGAGCCCCCTCCCTGGCGGCGAAAGTGGGGCAGCGCCTCCTTGATCAGGAGCATGGGCATGCGCAGGTTTACCGCGATGATCCTGTCGAATGTCTCCACGTCGACGTTTTCGAGGTTACATCGCGTGGTGAGTGCCGCGTTGTTGACGAGCCCGTCGAGGCGGCCAAACCGCTCGACGACGGCATTGACCAGTCCCGGTGCGCTTTTCGGATCTGTGAGGTCCGCAATGAAAAAGGCGGCCGCCACGCCGAGGTCCGCAACGACTTTTTCTGCACGTTCACGGTCCCGACCATGTACCATGACCCGGGCTCCTTCTGCCACACACCGCCTGGCGACGGCCTCGCCAATACCGGTCGTCGAACCGGTGACGAGGACGACTTTATCTTTCAAGAGTGATTGCTCCATTTTCAAAACGGGGTTTTCTCTGTTACGGGACCGATCCATACGGGGTGATCGGGATACTTGACCTTCATGTAAGCGCGGAAAAGTTCGGGGTCTTCGGCGTTGAACTCGAACATGTCGTAGTGTGTCGGCACCGTCAGCTTAACCCGCAACCCGCCAACCAGGTCTGCCGCTTCCTGATAGGTCATATTACCCTTGACGTCATCCTGCAAGCGCCGGGCATCACGCCCGTTGATCGGTACCATGGCCACGTCAAACGACCAGCGCGATAGACGCTTCTGAAGCCCCTCCCACCATACCGTATCGCCCGCATGGTAAAGGCATTTCTTTGCCCCTTCAAGCACGTAGCCAAGGTAGGGGAAGTGGCCTACCGGAGTTGGATCGAAAAACTCGTGTGAGGCCTTAATGGCATGTACGGTCAGGCCTTCAAACCTGAGCTTTTCGCCGTCGTTGAGCCCTTCGTACCGCTTTTTCGGAACACCCAGCCCGTACATCTTGTCCGTGTGGGCGATCGGTGCAATAAAAAGCGCGTCTGTTTTCTGTGCAAGTCCCGATATTGCAACGGGGTCCATGTGGTCCAGGTGATCGTGGGTACAGAGCACCAGTGAGACGATTCCCTCTGCATCTTCAGGCTTAAAAAGAGGAGGCACCCGCCGCCCCTCCACCGGGCTAAGGAAGGGATCGATCAAAAGTACCACGCTGCCTAGCTTGACGATAAAGCTGTGCTGTCCGAGCCACCAGAAAGCAGCCCGGTCGGAGCAGGTTTTCACCTCTTCGAATAACGAGCGTCCCGTCACCATGACGATGGTTATTTATGGTGCAAAGGGCGAAGCCGAAAGCCGACCCCGCCCTTTGACCCGTTGAATTCTGGTCTTGGTAGTTTCCTCAGACCGGGGGCTCCTGTCCGCCGAGTGGGCGAATTTTGATGTTACGGTACCACACCGGATCGCCATGATCCTGGAGCGCGATGTGTCCTGACGTCGCCATGCCGTAACCAGGCATTTCGTTGAACTTGCTCGCGGCAACACGCTGCTTCCAGTCGTCGCTACCGAGCTCGTACTCGACGATTTTTTCACCGTTGAGCCAGTGTTCGACGTGATTCCCATTCACGACGAGGCGCACGTGGTTCCACTCGCCACCCGGCTTGGCCACTTCTGCCGGAACGGGGTGGATCGCGTAGTTGGCGCCGGCATAACGATCCGGGCCGTTCTGGGCGTCGGGATGGCAGGTATTGTCGAGCACCTGCATCTCAGGGCCAGTCTCCCAAGGCGCCCTGTGTTCGCCTTCGACAACGCGATAGATGATGCCGCTGTTGCCACATTCACCGATCTTCCAGTCCAGCTCGAGCTCGAAATTGTCGTATTGATCGATCGTGATGATGTCGCCACCCTCGCCTTCCTCGGCGCCGGTAAAATGAATCGCGTTGTCGTCGATGATCCACTTGGATGGAATGTCAGCGCGCTGAAAACCACGCCACTTCGTGATTTCCTGGCCGTCGAAAAGGAGCTGCCAGCCCTCAGCCTCCTCCTCTGCTGTAAGTGTGTTCGGTTCCGGTTCGACGGGCGCTTTCGGCCTACAGCCCGACAGTCCGACAAAAAGAACCAGTAAGGCAATAGTGGTGCCTTGTAAGAGTTTTCTGGGTGTCATGTACGAAACCTCTTGTTAGGTGTGATGATGTTTGTAATTAACACATAAGTTGATGAATATCAATCAGGTGCCGGGCGTCAAAACCGCTTTTACGTACTCCCCGGAATGCATCCCCTCAAAGCAGTCCAACCAGTCTTCAAGCGGAGCCACACGGCTGATGATCGGCCCGAGGTCGATCTGTCCCGAAACCAGCATACGAATCACGCGCTCCCAGACCGGCCAGTTGTGTGAGAAACTTCCCTGGATCCTGACGTTCTTCTGTACCATCGGGTCGAGGCTGAAGGCCATGGGTTGTGGACCCCACCCGACTTTGGTGATCTGCCCGGCAGGACGAACCGCCTGTAAAGCCTGGTTAAGCGTGGCCGATACACCTGCGGCGTCGATCACGACGTCCACCCCAAGCCCGTCACCTAGCTCTTTTACGCGCGACACAACGTCGCCATCCACGGTTTCGTCGGCGCCGAGCTCCCGTGCGATTGCCAGCCGGCGTTGATCTGTCGGTAGTCCTGAAACGATCAGATATCCGGCTCCGCTCAACTTGGCCATCATGGCACACAATAGCCCGATCGGCCCGGGGCCAATGACGAGCACGTGGTCGCCGGGACGGATGTGGGTGTTGACGCAGACAGCATTGTAGGCCACGCAACACGGCTCGGTCAGCGCCGCCTTCTCAAAGGCAAGGGTGTCCGGGATCACGTGAAGACATCGTTCAGGCGCTACGACGTACCGGGTCATGGCGCCGTCCACCCCGTACCCGAATCCACGCCGGTCCGGATCCAGATTATATAATCCCTGCCTCGTATAAGGCGAATCCGGATTGATGACCGCGGCAGTCTCACTGACGACACGATCCCCTAATTGAATGGACCTGACGCGGCTTCCCCTCTCGATGACGACCCCCGCAAATTCGTGCCCCAGGATTACCGGGTAGTTGACGGGCCAGCTGTGCGTAGCCATCCACTGATGAAGGTCGCTGCCGCACACCCCGACCGCTTTCACATCGAGAAGCACGTCTTCTTCACCGGGTACGGGGCGAGGTTTTTCCCTTAGCTCCACGCTCCCGGGCTCCGGTCCGTAGTTGACGATGGCGGGCATCGATTCAGCCATGGCGATTTGCCTCTCCTCCGACCGGAACGTCTTCGTAAGCGTGGACCCGCTCGCAAATGTCACGAAGCACCGACCCTACATCCCCAGTTGCACTGCGGAACGCATATGCATCGATGGCCAGTGGCGCGCCGATGACAACCAGAGGCGCACCGTATTCCGGCGTCCTTATGGCTTGTTCGATCGTGAGCCCTCCAACCGCCTGGACGGGTACGTCAACCGCCTTCACGACGTCACGCAGACGGTCGAGCGGCGATTCCCAGGCAAGATTACGTTTGGAGCGAAGCGTACGGTAATCGTACCCGATGTGGTGTATGATGTAGTCACATCCCAGATCGGCCAGGATGCGGGCGCCTTCGACTGGGTCCGGCATGGCCATCGTATCGCCCATCACCTTGACCCCCAGGTCACGCCCCGCCTGTACGACCAGCTCGACCGTTTCGGTATGGGCCCGACCCATGACGACTACGTGCGTAGCCCCTGCTTTCGCCATGATCTCAGCTTCGAGCCAGCCGCCGTCCATCGTTTTCAGATCGGCCACTATCGGTACGTCCGGAAAGCGTGATCTCAGCTCGCGCACGCCGTGCATCCCTTCTGCGATAATCAGTGGAGTACCCGCTTCCAACCAGTCCACTCCGGCTCGCATAGCCGTATCAGCCATTTCGAGCGCTTCCGGGATGGTGGTCAGATCGAGTGAGATCTGAACGATTGGTTTCATCGCGATTGACGAAGTGACTACAAGCGGTAAGAATAAAAAATAGCACCGGCAATGTACAGATTATTCCTGGTGAAGATGAACGCTTACCGTGAAAAGAGTCTGCCTAAACTGGCTGGTTGCGGCAAAATGTGCGATTTCTCCCTCCTGACTGGATACCTTTTCTTCTTCTCCGGTATCACCGATGAAATAGTACTAGAAACTCCTTAAACGCACGTTCTCCTGATGACCGATGAAAAAGACATCCTGACGTTTTCACCTGAAGCGGCAGGCATTTCACAGCCTCTCAGCGACCACATCCGGCTCCTGACGTCGGTTCTTGGCGGCGTAATCAGGGCCCAAGCTGGAGAAGAGACACTTTCACTTTTTGTCGACTTGCAGGAAAAGTGCCGTGAAGCTGCCGACGGCCTCTATCCGGAAAAGTGGGAAACGGTACGAGCGGTCATAAGGGACCTCGATACGAAAGAAATCGTCAGGCTGCTCCGGGCATACACGGCTTTCTTTCACCTCGTCAATCAGGCAGAACAGCAGGAAATCGTTCGGATCAACCGCGAACGAGCCGGCAAAGCAACCTTCGACAATCCCCGGGTCGAATCCATCGACGAAGCTTTTTTTGGGTTGAAGCAGAATGGGGTTCCCCTCGAGGACGTCGTATCGCTACTTCAGCGGCTTGACATTCAGCCCACACTTACGGCCCATCCGACGGAGGCGCGGCGACGCAGCATCCTCCAGAAGCAGCTTAACATTGCCAACATCCTTACCGGGATAAGGCGGTGCATCATTACACCGGAAGAAGAAGAAACCGCGCGAGTGGACATCCAGAACCAGGTTGCCCTACTCTTCGGGACGGACGAGGTGCGTGAAAAAAGGCTTTCCGTAGAAGACGAGATCGAGCACGGGCTCCACTTCGTCCGAAACACCATCTGGAATACGGTGCCTCGCATCTATCGCGACGTACAACGAGCGATCGAGATTTATTACGGGGTGGACGTTGAAATACCCACTTTCTTCCGTTTTCGGTCGTGGATCGGCGGCGATCGCGACGGCAATCCCAACGTCACGGCTCGTGTCACCTTCCAGACCTTTCTCCATCACCGTCGCGTCGCCCTTTCCCTTTACCGGGAGGCCCTGGTCAACCTCAGACGTGAACTGAGTCTCTCCGATCAGCACGTATCCGTACCCGAATCGTTGTACCACTCCATAGAAGAGGATGCCCGATCGTTCGGCGCGGAGCATCACATCCCGCAGTATCGAAACGAGCCGTTCAGGACGAAGATTTCCTTCATGATCGCTCGGATCGATTCTTTACTCGAACAGCTTGATCGACCTGAAAGCTACGTCGATGCACCTGCTGCCGGCCGCTACGATAATAGGGCTTTTGTCAAGGACCTGGAGCTGCTCTCCGACGCCTTGCGCCGGAGCGGTCTGAACACCGCCATCCCCAGCCTCGAGCTCGCCAATCTGCTCGTTCAGGCCAGGGTATTCGGTTTCAACCTCGTCAAGCTCGACATCCGCCAGCACAGCAGTGTACACGCCAACGCCGTGAGCACTTTGCTGGAGCTCGCAGGAGTGGCGTCGGGTTACGAAGAGATGGACGAATCCGAACGGCTCCGCATACTCTCGGCGGAGCTTGCCAACCCGCGGCCGCTCGTCCCGATAGACGCAGAGCTCCCGGCGGACGTGCAGGAAGTACTCGAAACCTTCGAAGCCATTCGCCGGATCATCTCGATCGATCCGGATGCGATAGGAAGCTACATCATCAGCATGACGCATAGCGTGAGCGACATGCTCGAAGTCATGCTCCTCGCCAAAGAAAGCGGACTCTGGAGCCGGCGAGCACAGGGCATAGCCACGCCTCTTGACCTTGTACCGCTATTCGAAACCATCGAAGACCTCTCTGAAGCCGGTGAGCGCACACGCGAGCTTTTCCAGCATCCCGTGTACCGGCAGCACCTGGAGGCGCGCGGCCGGTTCCAGGAGATCATGCTCGGCTACTCGGACAGCAACAAGGACGGTGGGTACTGGATGGCCAACCTCGCCCTCCACCGTGCACAGGAAAGCTTGGGAAAGGTCTGCGAGGAGTTCGGTATCGATTTCCGCCTTTTCCACGGCAGGGGTGGTACCGTCGGCCGTGGGGGCGGCAGAGCCGGTCAGGCGATCCAGGCGATGCCGCCAACCGTTCAGAATGGCCGGATCCGATTCACCGAACAGGGGGAAGTCATCTCCTTCCGGTATGGCCTGTCCGATCTCGCCCGCCGGCACCTCGAGCAGATCGTTCATGCCATGATCATCTCGACCGGAACGAGACACCAGCGCATCGTATCCACCATTCCGAAGGTTTCCGAGCCTACGTTCGAGTTCAGGGATATAGCGGAGCAATCGATGGAGGAATACCGGAATCTGATTGACGATCCCGGCTTCTGGGCGTGGTACACCAACATCACCCCAATCGAGCAGATCAGCCGGCTGCCTATAGCGTCGAGGCCTGTGTCGAGAGGCTCGGCCCACGAAGTGGATTTCGAGGGGCTACGCGCCATACCCTGGGTATTTGCCTGGACGCAGACGCGCTACATGGTACCGGGCTGGTACGGAGTCGGGCGTGCGCTCGATCATCACGTGCAAGAAAATGAAACACGTCTAGAAGCGCTCCAAAAGGCCTACAGAGACTCAAGCCTGTTTCAGGCCATCATCAACAACGCCGAACGCGAGCTGGCAAGGACGAGACTCCCCATCGCTTCTTTTTATTCTCAACAACTCGCCATCGACGAGGTATCGGCACAACGCCTCCACGAAAAAATCGCTCACGACTTCGAGAAGGCCCGGGACCTCATTCTAACCATTACCGGGCAGGAACGGTTGCTCGATCACCGTCCCGAAATACAGAACTCGATCGAGTTCCGCAACCCGTTTACCGACGTGCTAAACCTGATGCAGGTGGAATTGCTCGGGAGGTATCGATCAGCGTCCGGGAAAGATCGCGACTACCTGCGAAGGGCGATATTCCTTAGCATAAACGGAATTGCCGCTGCGGTGCAAAGCACGGGTTGACATTTAACTACCCCTCGATTTCCGTTACAAGCTGGATTTCCCTGAGTACGCCTTGCACGCGAAAGCAGTCCTCAAAGCTGCCTTCGTACACGGCGGCTTTTCCATTGATATGTGCTTCCCACGCGTACGCCTCCGCCTGTGACTCCGAACATCCGGTAGCCTTCATGACCTGAAAAATCACCTCGTCGAACGAGTGAATGTCGTCGTTGTAAAGGATGACGCGCCAGGGATCGTCGATCCGTTCCTGTGTCTCGTCCTCCTCCAAGACGTCAACTTCCACGTCCGGAGCACCCGGCAAGGCTTCCGGAGCACCGGCGGACCAGAGATAACGGGGAATTGATCGATCTGACATACCCGGTTTGCTCGTAATTACTTCCAACGTGGCAACTACGGTCAAACGCTCTCTTTTGCAACCTCTTCGACCGAAACGATGTAGTCCTCCATCACCGGATTGGCGAGCAGCTTCTGACAGGCTTCACGGGCACGTTCCTCCGCGGCCTCCAGTGAATCGGCTTCGATCCACATCTCGACGTACTTACCCATCCGGACGTGGGTTACGTCGGAGAAACCCAGATTGGAAAGCGCGTGTTGTGTAGCCTTTCCCTGTGGATCGAGAATAGAAGGACGAAGCGTTATTTGAATATTGGCTTTATACATGGTACACCGTTTCGTGTCGGGATGAAAATGCAAGCAGAAAGAAGTATGTGAAAATAAGCACGCTTTCAGGAGTTCGCCAGGAAGCAGACCCACGATCCACGTCAAAGTCATTCAGTCGGTTCGTGGTTGGTCCCGGTCCCGTCAGTCGGTGCGTTGAGGATGGCCTTGATGACACTACGTACGGCCTGTCCCACTCCCCAGAGCAGGTACACCGTAAGCACGATGAGAAGGCCTACCTGTTGCAGGAAGACGAACAACAAGAATGCGATGAAATAGGCCGCCGATTTTTTCGGATGCTGCCGGATGTACGCAGGGGTCGGTTTCGGAACGGCGTCGAACGGGATCGTGGAGACCATCAAAAACGACAGGAAAAACACGATCGGAACCAATAGCGAGAGGTTGTTGATGCTGAACCGACTGAACCACTCCGCGTTGTCGAAATTGAGTATGAGCGCGACGATGATGATGGCCGCTCCGGGAATCGGCAGACCGACGAAGTATTCCTTCTTCTCGGTGAACCCCACGTTGAAACGTGCCAGCCGGACGGCGCCGGAAACGGCGGGTAACGACGATACGATCAATCCCAACACCCCGAACTCCCTGAGGCCGAAGGCATAGACGAGGAACGACGGCGCGATCCCGAATGAAACCACGTCACTAAGGGAATCGAGCTGGACGCCAAACGAGCTCGAAGAATGCGTCAGCCTGGCCATCATGCCGTCGAGAACGTCGAAAAACCCTGCCAGAACGATCAACCAGCAGGCGTAATCGAACCGTCCTCCGTAGATCTGCGTGATCGCCACGAACCCGCTGAAGAGGTTCATCAACGTAAAAAAAGAAGGGACTGCCTCGGCGGGAATGGGCCGCCGGCCGTCAACGCGACGAGATTCCCGGTACGCACCGAGCCGCTCGCGAAAGCGACGTTGCTTTTCACCCGGTTGGTTCTGACGGATGGATAATAACCTCGATCTACGCGACATCCCGTTCCCCGGCATGCTCTGCCTTGACATGGTTACCTTTACCTATTTCAGTCTCTTCGGGAAGCCTGGCGATGACCGTCAACCCCGCGGAAACACGGTCACCAACCCTGGCGATGACCTCCACTTCCGGTGGGACCAGCACGTCCATTCGTGATCCGAATTTGACGATGCCAAAACGCTGGCCAGCCGTTACGACGTCCCCGGGCTTGAGATCGAACACGATCCTGCGCGCCACGGCTCCCGCGATTTGTTTAAATAGTATCTTTATGCCGCTGGGGTGAAGCATCCCAATTTCCGACCGCTCGTTCTTTTCGCTCGCCTTGGGGTGCCAGGCTACCAGGTATTCGCCCTTAAAATAGTTGACGTATTCGATCTTCCCATTGGCCGGCACTCGATTGACGTGAACGTTGAGCGGTGAGAGAAAGATCGAAATCTGCCTGGCAGGACCCTTAAGATAGAGCGGCTCCTCGACCTCGATTATTTGGACAACTTTACCGTCAGCCGGTGCAAGAATAAGAAGACCTTCTGCCGCCTCATCGGGTGGTATGCGCTGCGGATCTCTGAAAAAGTACAGCGTAAATCCTACGAGAACGGTCGCAAGCACTATGAGTACCGGTCGCAGGGCACCCGGCAGCATAAAGGCAATAGCGACCAGGAGGACTGCAATAAAAACCACCACACCGATGATAGAGTATCCTTCTCTTGCAAACACGTTAATTCAAATACTTTAGGAAACCGTAACGTACGGTTCACGTTGCAAAGCCCCGTCATCAAGGGCAGGAGCGTCAAAATACGCAACCTGTACCCGGGATTGTAGATGAATCCATCGTGATAAATCACAATCCCGATTTAGGCGCGATCCTGCTGATCCTTTGACGCCTGAATGAACCTGCTGATTCGTAAATCTGGCAACGATCCGGTACTATGGCACGTGTGTCGTTTTATACACTGGGCTGCAAGTTAAACTATGCGGAGACGAGCACGATCTCCCGGGAGTTCGAAGATCGTGACTTCGAGATCGTACCTTTCGGCGCCCCGGCAGACGTAACCGTCATCAACACGTGCAGTGTAACGGAGGAAGCCGACAGACAATGCAGGCAGATCATACGGCGAGCGCTCCGGCTAAATCCAGGTACGTTCATCGCGGTGACGGGTTGCTACGCACAGCTTCGACCCGACGAAATCGCGGCGATCGAGGGGGTAGATGTGGTCCTCGGCGCCAACGAGAAATTTCGACTGTTCGAAATAGTTCAAGCGTTTGAGAAAAAGGAACGTACGCAGATCGAGGTTTCCTGCATCGATCACGTGACGACGTACGGATCCGCCTATTCCTCCGGCGACCGTACGCGCGCATTTTTGAAGGTCCAGGACGGCTGTGACTACACGTGCTCCTTCTGCACGATCCCGTTTGCCCGAGGGAAAAGCCGGTCCCAACCGTTGGAGGAGACGTTGCAGAAAGCAAGAGAAGTAGCCGACCTCGGGTACAAAGAGGTTGTCCTCAGCGGCGTCAACATCGGCCTTTTCGGTCAGGAGCACGGCGTAACCCTTCTCGATCTGCTAATCGGTCTCGAAAAAATCGAAAAGATCGAACGATATCGCATTTCATCGATCGAGCCCAACCTGCTCACCGACGAGATCATTGAGTTCGTGGCGCAGTCGCAGCGATTTCAGCCTCACTTCCACGTTCCACTTCAAAGCGGCGACAACCACGTGCTCGGTAAGATGCGGCGTCGATACCGGAGAGAGGTTTTCGCAGACCGGGTGAACACCATCAAACACCTGATTCCCCATGCCTGTGTGGGAGCGGACGTCATCGTCGGTTTCCCTGCCGAAAACGAGGCCAGGTTTGACGAAACCGTCCGCTTTATCGAGGACCTGCCGCTCTCCTACCTGCACGTATTTACCTATTCCGAGCGAGCAAATACCGTGGCGGTCACTGAGCTGGAAAAAATCGGTGAGCCCGTTCCAAAGGCCGAACGGTCCCGCCGCAACCACGTACTCCGCCTGCTTTCCGAGAAGAAGCGCCACGAGTTTTACCGCAAGCACATTGGGACCGTACGCCCGGTACTGTGGGAGGGTGCGGAAAAGAACGGGGTGATGTACGGGTTCACGGACAACTACATTAAAGTGCAGCGCCCGGCTGACAGCGCCTACGAAGGTGTGATCGAAAACGTCTTCCTCGATTCCTTCGCGCCTGACGGCACGATCCACACCGGTTACGCGGATATGCAGGTGCTCGCGAACTGAGGTATCGAGTTCATTCCAGCGTTTTCGGAAGGACGAGCCACACCAGCGTCCCCGTCCCCTGATTCACCTCCCGCCAGGAGTCGACCTCCAGGTCGATACGCGCCATTGCGGCAGTCGGGAAACGAACGGCGGTGCCTCCAGTGAGCAGCCGAATCGTCATGGACAGTGACGGCTCATGCCCGACAACGAGTACGTTTTCGACGGCGTCTTCTATCGAATGTAAAACATCCAGCACCCCACCGGGGCTCGCTTCGTAGAGCTCATCAGTCACCTGCACCGGTACGTCCCATTGCGTGGCCTCAAGGGCGACGTCGAGCGTTTCCCTCGCGCGCTGTGCAGACGAGGTGATGCACACGTCAGGCACGAATCCTGTGTCCTTCAAATACTTCCCCATCTTCCGTGAAGCCTTGACGCCTCGCTTTTTTAATGGCCGCTCGTGATCACTTTGCTCTTCCGTATCCCAATCCGACTTTCCGTGCCTGAAAAAGATGACGTTTTTCATGAGTATGTCGCTTTAAGTGTTAAGTCGGCCTGCCTTTTACGGAATTACGGAATTGGGAACCTGAACCACCGAACTATTGACCGTCATGATGAAAACCGTGATGTACAGTATGACGCCGACCGTTAGTGCAATGGTAAAGGTGGTATATGAGTATCGTAAATATCGAAACTTGAAGGCCAGCACATGCCCGAGGTTGTATATGTCCACCATCATGTCTCGGTACAACCGGTCAGTGTCCTGAAGCAGTTCACTCATGCTGGTCAGGTATTCATCTTCGGAAAGCCCGACGAAATTATTGAAAAACAAGATACTGGTATTGCGCCCTCTCTGCCCCGGCCTGGCTTCCAGTTTTCTACTGATTCGGGGCCGCGCAGCCTGAATCGCATTGACGATGGAAACAAGGCAACCGATGAGCAGCACCGACGTCGGAATGAGCAACCACGGATTGGCGTCGATCTTTGGTGAGATGGAGGCCAAAACGAACGATATGATGATGCCGTTGATCGTGATCATGATGTTCGCCTTATTGTCGGCGAGCGCGCTCAGGTCGACGTGCTGCCGGTAAGAAGTGCGAAACATCGTCTCGATGCCTCTCTCCGATCCAATCCCCTTATCCTTCTTTTTCTTCTTCTTTTTGTCCTTTCTCTCCTTCTCAAGCTGAGTCGCCTCGACCTGTTCGAGCCTAACCGGATAACTGCCAGGATCAGACACGGATAGAGGGGTCCCGACCTCTTTCTCACCATTGGGTGCGGTGAGCCTGGTTTGCAATTTGGTGCGCTTTTCTTCCATGGGGATTATCCTCCCTCGATTTAGTTACTGCCGGACGTTTCGTCCTCGATCCGGTCGGTTTGCCCTGCTCAGTAGAAAAAGCCCAGCCTGAGCGTAAACATTTGCTCCTCGTTTGAGAAATCCATCGTCCCGGTGAGTATGGCGCGGTTGAAAACACCCATCCATAGACCGCCTCCGTAACCCTGATGCCATACCCGCGAGCGCTCGTGGTCTGCCCACACACGGCCATTGTCCAGGAAACCGAGGATGCCGATCTCACCACCAAGCAGGTAGGTCGAAAAACCGAATAGCCGAGCCCTTAGCTCGACGTTCTGAAACACGCTGCTTCGTCCTGAAAACCGGGTGCTGCGATAACCGCGGAGGTTGTCCTTACCGCCGAGCGTGCTGGCCGCATAGTAAGGCATCGATCCCAACACGTGCTCGGCTCCTACACGAACCGCCAGCGTTATCGGTGACCGAACGCCTTGAGAGAAATAGACGACGAGCTCCGTTCCTGCCCTCGTATAATCGTCTTTCGCGTGCCGGAGGCCGTAATGTACGCCAACTCTTGCCTCCCACTTGTAGCCGTACTTCGGGTTGACCTTGTTATCGACCGTATTGATTGAGAGGGCGGTCTCCGCACCGGCGTACCACTGATCCTGGAACACCTCGTCGCCGATCTCACTGATGGGCATACCGATAAAACGGCTCCCATCGCGGTGTGTCTTCGTGACTTCCAGTTTTGGACCGATGGCAAAACGAATTCCCTCGCCAATGTTGTGTTCGACGGTCGGCAGGAACGTAAACTGTGTTATGCGTGCTTCATAAAACGACGATGATCCCTCACGCAGAGTCTCATTCCCCATCCCGTAGTAGTTGCGGAGCGCACGCGGGGCCAGCAGGTCCGCCGACAAATGGACGTCCCACCCTCCGAGTACGGAGACGAAAAGGCCGTCGTACACCACGTTAAACGCCAGCGTCCGGGCTGCAAAGTTGGCGCGAAACCGTTGCAGGTTTGCATACGGATCCTTGCGGAATCCGTGCTTCTTCCACTCGAAGCCGCCTCCGACGTACACACCATCGTCCCGGTTTGAACCGAAATACGTCAGCGGCACGACGAGGTCGTGCTTGTAAGCCCAGCTATCGTATTCGTTTACGAGCGGATTATGAGATAGACGGATGCGCGTTTCACCGTTGGACTCAGCCTTTGTGCTCGAGACCGTATCGTAAAACCGGCCTTTCTTTCCGACACCCTTGACCCGTGAGCGGTCCACAAATACGTCGTCACCCGGTCCGCCGACGGCGGTAATGAGGATACCTTCGTTAACCTCACCCGATATTTCGAATTGATCGTTGCCGCCGAGCCCGTACAATCGCACTTCATCCGTCTCATCGTCGTAGAACGTGCGCCTGTACATTATGTCCGAAACCTGACCTTCCTTTGTGGTTTTGTAAACCACAACTTCAGTCTCGTCGTTGTTCTTCCGGATGACTTCGAAGCGTTCATGTTTGTCGCTGGTTACGACGTCTACGACGCGTGCGTACAGATCGTAGTAGTCTTCAGCGAGTTCGGGCAGTTTGTCCCTCCTGACACGAAGCAAATGGCCGAACTCCGGTGCGTATAGCTTCCAAATTGAATCCGGCCAGGCCAACGACGCTTCGTCGATCACATCGTCCGTAAGAGCGGCCTTTACGCTATCCGCAATCTCGATCCAGTCTTGCCTTGTCAGCATTGAGGTAAATCGCCGGTCCTGCTCCATCCCGTTTTTGGTAAGACCCTTCAGACTTCCATAATCCGAATGGAAATCCTGGAACTTGGGCATGACGTATTGGACGAGCGACGGAAACACGCCGTTCATCCGATTGAATGCCCAGTCTCTATCCCGCGGGATGGGCCGGTAGGTGTGCCCTTTACCGTTTGGATTTTCAAATTCGGCCCATCGGAACTGGTCCCGGTGACGATCCCAATCGCTGATGAGGAAGTCGAGCAGACGAGCTCTCGCAAACGCCCTTTGGTCAATCCGATTATCGTTGTCCTTGTTGAGCTTCTCGTACAGCTTTTCGGAACCGATCACGTTCTTCGAGCGGCCGAAGCTGGGCATGTCGGACACGTCGCCGTCCGGGCGTTCTTCGAACATCATGATTTGCCCGGCGAACATTGCGCGGTAGATCCCGAGTCTGGGGTCATCGGGTACGAAGACGATCTTGGGATTGGTGTGATAGACCCCTGCGGCTTCGGCAAGTCTCGGGACGACGAACGCACCGAACGGATGTAACGACGAGATCTGATCCTGGATGATGTCGAGCGCAACCGTTTCACGAAGGTCCTCCGGAACCGTTTTCGTCGGGTCCTTATCAATCGACCGTAGAACGTACTCGTGGCCATCTGCCCCCAAGAGTTGCAACGAGAGGGTCTGCATACCGCCGCCGAGCTCTATCGGTGTCAGCCCTCCGGCCTCTTTGCTCATGTCGAGAACCGGAACGGTGACAGGAGTAGTCCACGCCTTACGGTGCTGGCTGCCCAGGAAGAAGGTTTTAAAACCTCCCGCCTCATAGCTCGGATTAACGGCCAACTGCCGCGTGGCGCCTTCGGGCACTGAGAACGTCTCACCGGCAATTTGATCATCTGATCCTGTGGGTAATGGACCGGCTTCCCTGAGCGCCACCCGGTAAAGGGTATTCCCCTCTCTACTTTCAGGTACAGCCTCCTTCATATCAAGCCAGATCGAGCCATCCCGATGATATTCGATGATGGCAATTCCGGTCGCAGACCTGGAGAATCCAGTCCGGCCCGCTTTCGCAACGTATTCGGGGTTTTCACCTGCACCACTGATAATGTGATGCACCTTGCCATCAGGCAAGTGTTGCAGGCTCCGGTCGTGGCCCGACGCGTAGATCAGGTTTTCATGTTGGCGAAAGAGGGTCGAGAATCCGCGCCGTAGAATTTGGTAACGAGAGGCGGCAAGGTCCTGGTCATTACCAACGAACCGTCTGTAAAGCGGATAGGCCGACCCTATCAACGGCAGAGGGAGATACGCGTTTTCAAACCGGGCCGTCAGAGGGAACAGGTGATACCGAAGGGGAAAGTGGCCACCGTGAATGCCCTGTGACCGGATCGGATGGTGCCCCACCACGATCAGGTCTTTTTTTCGGTTTCGCTTGATCAGGTCGTCGAGCTGGACGAGGAAGTCGCCGTCCTGTTCTTGGCCCATGTCGACGTTTTCTTCGTCACCTTCATCCCGGAACCACTCCCTGGTATTCAATAGGATTAGTGTCAGCGATCCCGTCAGCTCGATCTCAATCGGCTCCATCGAATGATCCGTGGGAGCAACGATCTGTCCCACGGATGACGGAGTCGAAGCATCTGCGATCGCTTCCACTTCCGGTGCGTAGAAAGACCCATCGTGTTCTCCCGGCACGAGAATCACTCTGCCCTGATACGAGCTGAATGCACGACGGGGAGCCTCTTGTTGAATCTCAGGAAGCCCGGCATACTGAACCTCCGTTTCATCCAGGAAACAACACGGCAGCCGATCGCCGAGAAAAACGACGCTGCTACGGCTGCCGGCCTCTTCGAGATGGTACGCTAACAGATCCGACATGGGCGAATCGTATTCGCCGTCAGGCCCGGCGTCGCCCACCAGAATGATCCGGTAATCGACGGTAGAGTCCGACCCTGCGTTGACCGCCGATCCAGATCCGACCCCCGCCTGCTGAACCGTACCACACGCTGTGATCAGCAACAGCGCGACGATAGAGATGCCCCTGAGTATCCAATCAGTTCTCATCTTTTTCCTCAATACGGTTCATCAAGCCATTTCTTGCGCCCGTACAGGTTTTCCTCGATGTAAAGAAACACGCTAATACCCCTGCGTCTCTCTGGCATAGTGGCGAAGAGAATCCCTCGCCAGCTCACGTATTACCTTAACGATGGTCTTAGCCGTAATGGGTGATCCTTCGTCGAGATAACGGCTATCCAGGCGGAAGAGCGTGCAACCTCGCACGACGCGCACACTGGCAACAGGGGAGGCATCGACAAATACGGAGGCCCCATTGAATACGTCACCAGTCCCGAAGCGCCGAACCGGTTGCTCCGGTCCCTCGACTACCAGCTCTCCTTCTCTTACGACAAATAACGCCGACGAGGGTCGGTCTGAAGACACTACGACGTCTCCGGCTTCGTATCGGACCGTTTCCAGAAGTCGGCTGATCGTTTCCAGCTCGTCACGGCTGAGGGATCGGAAAGGCTCGTGCTCGCCGAGGAACTGCGGGATGTCCGGCGATTGACGGTCGGAAGCAGCGGCGGCAGGCTCCCTTTCCTCCGTATCTCGTTTAGACTGGAGATAAACGTTCTCCGTGGACCCTGATATCTCATCTGACTCCTTCTTCAGCAAGCTGTACGTATCAAGCTGCGCGCGCACCGGTGGGGCCTGATCGTCGCGGATGTACTGGTTGGTCTGCTCCTCGTCGATGATCCTGGCTTTGGTGTTGTCGGCAAGGTGAAGCTCGACGAGCTTGCGTATTTCTTGCTTCAGCCTGTCGTCAAGAATCGGAAAGGCTACCTCCACACGCTCGCTGAGGTTACGTCTCATCCAATCGGCAGAGGCCAGGTAGTATTCTTCTGCCCCATCGTTGTAGAAAATGAAAACTCGCGAGTGTTCGAGGAAGCGGTCGACGATGCTCCGGACGCGTATGTTTTCGCTCTGCCCCTTAACACCAGGAACGAGTCTGCAAATACCCCGAACGACCAGATCGACGCGTACACCGGCGTTGGAGGCCTCGTACAGGCGTGTGATGATTTTCGTGTCTTCGAGGCTGTTCATTTTCAAAATGATTCGCGCCTCACGACCCGACTGTGCGTGCTCGATCTCCCGATCGATCAACCGGTAAAGTGACTTTCTCAGATAGAACGGTGCTACGAGCACCCGCTCGAACGAAGGTTTTTCGATCTCGCCGGATAGAAATCCGAAAACCTTCCGGATGTCCCGCGTTATTGTTTGGTCTGCCGTAAATAACCCTTCATCCGTGTAGATTCGGGCGGTTTTTTCGTTGAAGTTCCCGGTCGAGAGGTAGGCCAGCATGGGCGGGTCGGCCCCTGGAGAGCGAACGACGAGTGCGAGCTTGGCATGGACCTTCAGGCCCGGCATGCTGTACAGAATGCGGATGCCGGCCTGCTCCATCTGTTCTGCCCAGAACAGGTTCGGCTCCTCGTCGAAACGCGCCTTGATCTCGACGAACGCCGTCACCCGTTTCCCCTTCCTCGCAGCCTCGATCAGGGCGCTCACTACTTTAGATTGAGAAGCCACCCTGTATAGTGCAATCCAGATCTCTTCGACCTCGGGGTCGTCGGTTGCTTCGTGGAGAAAATCGACCACGTAGTCGAAGCTCTGGTATGGCAAATGTAAAAGCAGGTCTTGCTCCTTGATGGCCGAAAACAGGGAGGGATAGCCACTGATCACCGGGTGGCCAAGGGGCGGCAACGGAGCATAACACAGGTCCTTGAATCCGAATCGCGGAAATGAATGCAGATCGTGGAGGTTGTGATATCTTCCCCCGGGAACGAGGTCGTCCTCGTCAAACCTCATCCTCGAGGTGAGGACGGAAACCATTTCCACCGGCATGTTCAGATCGTACAGGACACGGCACGGGATTCCACTCGCTCGTTTTGCCAGCCCCTTGGCGATCTTTTCCTTTAAGTTGCCCGTGTACTCGTCGTCGAGATTCAGGTCTGCATCTCGCGAAAGCTTGACGGCATAGGCCTGCCCTATCTCGTACTCGGGGAAGATCTGCGGCAGATTGAACCGCACGATGTCGTCGAGGAACATCACGTATTGATGTTCCCCGGTGCCCGGAATCCAGACGAACCGGGGCAGAACCGTTCTGGGGACCTCGACGACGCCATAGCTCAGACCACGCCGGTCCTCGCTTCCATTCACCGGCCACGCCCTGAGAGCAGTCAAGAGAAAGAGGCACTTATCCGGCAGAAACGGGACGTCGCGTTCATCATCCAGAAAATAAGGGCGAACGTGCGGCCTGACCTGCTCATCGAAGTATTTCCGGACGAACTCAGCCTGCTCTTCCTTTACGTCCTGGTCGTTGATCAGCCGGATGCCCAGCGCCTCCAGCTCCGGGAGAATCTCCTCCCTGAATATCCGCCCAAACTCTTCCTGCTGCCCGGTAACGACCCGGTATATCTGCTTGAGCAGCTTCGAGGGATTAAAGTCCAGATTGTCGATGGACTTCTTTTTTAGTCGAAGCAGGCTTCGCAGAGAGGCTACCCTGACCCTGAAAAACTCGTCCAGGTTGGAGGAGAAAATCGCAAGGAAGGAGAGGCGTTCGAACAACGGGACCGTCGGGTCCTTTGCCTCTTGCAGTACACGTCCGTTAAAGCTTAGCCAGCTTAATTCCCGGTCGAAATAGATGTATTTATCACGTTTAGCCATTCAAGGATTGATGAACGTGGAGGGAATCTCTCAAAAAAGCGAGCGACCGGGGAAGTATGGACGTCCGGACCAAAAGTACGCCGAAACAAGGTGCGACATACGAGACTTCGGCTTATGATTATTGCGCTTTGGCGCACCGGTTATGTTTCGGATAAACAAGAACGTCCGTCAGATGGTCTGTTTGAAGCCAGAGAATACTTTCTCCCGGTTTGTACCCGGCAACGTTGACGTTTACTTACAGGTCGTTGAATCACTTTTATGACTTTTGGAATGGGATTAACCTGTATCAGAAGGGTGGTTCTTGTAGATGGGATATCACCTCAAAGCTTGCCTTGATGGCTCCAGTTTTCTTTCGATCTCTACTACCTTGGCCAGAAGCAAATCATTTGAGAAGGGCTTCAGAATGTACGCGTCGGCGCCCGCTTCAACAGCTTCCAGCACGTCCTCCGCCTCTTTCCGCGTGGCCATGATCATGATACCGTGACGGTGCATCTCACGTTTGCGGACGCGTCGGATCAGCTCGATACCACTCAACCCGGGAAGCTTCCACTCGGCAATCAACAAGTCGACCCGATGCTTCTGAAGGTAATCCCAGGCCTCCTCACCCGTGGAGGCTGCCTGCACGTCGGTATAACCGGCTTCCAAAAGTGTTCTCACGACGCCCCTCAGGCTGGTGCCGTTGGCATCGACTACCAATATCCTCATTTCGTTTTCTTGTTGACCAAAATCAGAGCCGGGTTGCAGCTGAAAAAATCAAATATGCCCGTCATCAGGGTTCAGATACTCGAACGACCACCGGAAAGGCGTAATCGTACCAGAAACGATCGATCAAGTCCGGGTCCGGCTCTCCATCGTACGTCAAGAAGCGATAACGAACGTTGTACGGCTGACCGGGATCGATCGCCCAGTCACCCATCTGTGACGGAGCGTAGTTGAAAAACGGCTCATCCGGGTGAATACGCATGGGCTGCGGCGAACGGAAGTTCTGCGGATGATCGAGTACGGCAATGCCGACCATCTGCCCGTCCACCAAACCCCCGATGTGGCACCACCGCGCCCTGGTAGCGTGCCCATTGCTGCGATCCAGACCTTCCGACGTGAGGAAAACCGCATTGTCTGCCCCGTTCCAGTCGCGGTGCCCGCGAAAGCCCACACCACCGTAATGATACTCCGGCAGCACGAGCGGTGACGCGAAATGGCAGTATTGGACGATTTCGATATCGAATACCCTGACGGGGCGGTCAGCCGACACCATCGGGTAAACGTTCACCTCCCACACTTCGTCCAGCGCGACCTTGGGTTCGCCTCCGGTCAGGTCGACGTACTGGTTGGAAGCACGAAGGCCTCCTCGTACCGGACCACTCCACGTTTCCTCGAGCCCCACCGGTTCAACAAACCCGGTAGAATCGCCCATATTCCAGAAATCAGGAGTGCGGCCTTCAAAGACCGTGCGGGTCCAGGCAGCCCAAATCCCGTGATGATGCAAATGGTTGGGTGGATAATCATCTGTAAGCATCAACCCGTTCGGGGTATAGACCGGATGGATGTACCCGCCACGCTGGAAAATTGGTGGGATGTCCGGACGGGGTAAAGGCGTTTTTTCATAGTGGTAGGTAAGCACCGGCTGGCCAGACTCAGAAATGCTGACCGATCCCTCATCGTCAATCACAGCGACCCGTTCGTCAGCCAGGCGCTCATTCCCCTCAATGCTTCTGATCCGGTACCGACGGGTTTCTCCGGCCATCAACGAATCCAGAATAAAGGTGGCCGTTCGATCGTCGTCTATCTGAAGCGGCACCACCTGCCCGTCTTCACCGGCCAGTACGTACCGATCGCCGAAGAGCCCGTCCGGCATGGTAAACGTGACGACACTCCAGTGCCGATCGTATGACCCTGCTTCGACGGTTATCGCAAAATCACCATTCTCCTGCGCCAGACACGGCGTGTTCATGAGGAACGCCGCAGCACATAGTGTCGTCAGGACAATGGCTGTTTTTCGATTCATGATGAAGTCAGAAGAGTTCTCCCTGGCAAAGTGAGGCGGCAAACTGTTGCTCCTGACTACGGGAAGCACACGTTCGAATTAAAAGTAGGCCAGGAGGTAAAGAACCGCTAATAGCGACGATGAAAAAAGTATGCCGTCAGAAGTATGTCTCTACGTCTGGATGACGCCCGGATTGAAATGAGGGATGTGCGGGTTGTGATCGGCTAGCTCGATGCCCATACTCAACCAGGACCGCGTCTCAGTCGGCAAAACGATTTCGTCCACCCAGAGCCGTGCTGCGGCGTACGTGGGTTGCATCTGCTGCTCGTATCGTGCCATGATGCCCGCCAGAATAGCCTCTCTTTCTTTTTCACTCAACCGCCCAGACTTTTTCGCAAATCGGCTCTCCTGAATCTGCAACAGGGTTTCGGCGGCCTGCGATCCGCCCATCACGGCAATTCGCGCCGTCGGCCACGCCAGCATCAACCGAGGATCGTATGCCCTCCCGCACATGGCATAGTTCCCGGCGCCGTACGAGTTGCCCACGATGACGGTAAATTTGGGTACGACCGAGTTCGCAACTGCGTTGACCAGCTTCGCGCCGTCTTTGATGATCCCGCCGTGCTCAGCGCGGCGTCCGACCATAAAACCGGTAACGTCCTGGAAAAAGACGATCGGGATACGTTTTTGATTGCAGTTCATGACGAACCGGGCGGCCTTATCCGCCGAATCGGAATAAATGACGCCCCCGACCTGCATCTCGCCGGTTTTTGTTTTGACAACCAGACGCTGGTTTGCCACTATCCCGACGCTCCAACCATCGATTCTCGCGTATCCGGTTAGAATCGTTTGTCCATAGCCCTGCTTGTATTCCATCCACGATCCCCTGTCGACGATCCGGGCGAGTACTTCTCGCATGTCGTAGGGCTGGTCGCCACGACCGGGGAAGATCTGCGGGATTTCTTCCGGTGGATAGGCGGGGTCGACCGGCGCGGCACGCTCGAATCCGGCCCGAGGGCGGGGACCCATCCGCGCGATCAGCTCCCTGATCCGCTCGATGCACGACGCGTCGTCCTTCATCTGGTGGTCCGTCACTCCCGAGATGGTCGAGTGTGTGGTCGCTCCGCCGAGGGTTTCCGAATCGATGACTTCTCCGATGGCGGCTTTGACCAGGTAAGGACCGGCAAGAAAGAGCGATCCGGCGCCATCGACGATCAACGCTTCGTCGCTCATCACGGGCAAATAGGCGCCGCCCGCCACGCAGCTCCCCATGATCGCGGAGATCTGCGGGATTCCTTTGCTTGAGAGGACCGCGTTGTTCCTAAAGACTCGCCCGAAGTGATCCCGATCGGCAAACACTTCGTCCTGAAGCGGCAGATAGATCCCCGCCGAATCTACCAGGTATACTATCGGCACCTCGTTTTCAAGGGCGATTTCCTGTGCCCTTAGTATCTTTTTTACCGTTAGTGGAAACCAGGCGCCCGCCTTTACGGTCGCGTCGTTGGCCACGACCACGCAGAGCCTCCCGCTTATTCTCCCCACGCCGCAAATGACCCCGGCAGCAGGGCATCCCCCCTCCTCTATGTACATACCGTCCGCAGCAAACAGCCCAATCTCGAACCATTCGGCGGCACTATCGAGGAGCCGTTCTACGCGCTCTCGTGCCGTCAGCTTGCCCCTTTCGTGCTCTCGGCGAATGCGGTCTTCCCCTCCGCCGAGCTTGATCCGTTCGGCCTTCTCTTTTAGACGGTCAACGAGCTGTTGAAAGGATTCTTCTCGCGTCTCACGTACTTCCTGGTTGATCGAAAGGGGATTCCCGAGGATTGCCAGTTTCGCCTCTGCCATTCGTTCACTCCTGGATGATTAGCCGGTCAGCTTTTCCAGCTTCAGC
The DNA here is from genome assembly GCA_966250015.1 of uncultured bacterium. Taxonomy (GTDB): domain Bacteria; phylum Bacteroidota; class Rhodothermia; order Rhodothermales; family DASSAV01; genus CBINFS01. The sequence continues at coordinate 44,000 of CBINFS010000015.1, forward strand.
CTTTTCCATTCTTTCAGGCTACAATCGTTCGCGTCCTTCAAGTAAGCACATTGTACACAGACTTGCACGATCCAAAAGGATACAATTGCAGAAACGTACCTATTGTTTTTTAGTGCTATTCATCGATCTTCATGAAGACGCCAACTTTCGTGAACTTGCCGGTTTGCTGGTGCGTCGAATAGAATTGATGGTGGTAAGTAAAACCGGATCGAATAGAATGGAAACCCTTACGCCGCCCAAACGAGAAGTGGACGTAATCGACGAAACGCAAACGATCCACATCCCCCAGTACCACGTCATCCTGTACGACGATAACGATCACACGTATGATTATGTGATCGAGATGCTGTCTCAGCTATTCGGGTACGATCAGGCTACGGCCATGCGCATGGCATACGAGGTCGACTCGACGGGCCGCGTCATCGTCGCCACGACTACCAAAGAAAGGGCGGAATTGAAACGCGACCAGATACACGCCTATGGACCGGACCCACGGATAGAAAAAAGCAAGGGTTCGATGGAAGCAGCCATCGAACCCGCAGAATAACCCCGATTCGGCAATCAGAAATGTCCCGAAACGGATGATATCGAAAAAAGCCGGCTTTCCGCCTAAATCGAGCTTGATCCTGAAGAAACAGCCTTCGGATCAAAATACGGAATGCATTTTCTGAAGGATTACGGACTGGTTCTCTCCCGTCTTTTCGTGGATCAGGCTCACCATTTTCTTGAGATTCCCGCGCGTCTTCCTCAACTCCTTGTCGTCAAACTCGACGTTACTCCAGATTGCTTGAATGTTCGATAAAACCTGCTGCCAGCTATAATCAAGTTGTGCGTTTGCCATTTTAGTTTTACCTCGAAAGGTCCAATCCCAGCTATCTGGACGTATGTTACCAGTCAGTTACACCCGGGTTTCGACCCGTCTTCGCCGTCACCCAGGGCGTAGATGGTCATCCGGGCGTTATATTGCGGTGTAGCAGCCAAAATCCCCTCGCAGTTTTACCCGGAAAAGCGGTTTTATGAAAAGTGTCGCAATCATTGGTGGCGGTATCGCCGGCCTCGTGTCGGGGTATCGTTTGATGCAATTGGGAGTGGAAGTGACCCTGTTTGAAGCGTCGCACCGGACAGGCGGTTGCATACGCTCTGAGAGAAGCGGCGGCTATCTCGTAGAGTACGGGCCCAATACGATCCAGACCAAAACTGACCTCATCGATCATCTGGTAGCCGAACTCGGCCTGCGAGACCAGCAGCTTTTCGCAGGCGATGAAGCCAAAAACCGGTACGTGGTACGAAATGGTAAACCCGTTCCGGTACCCACTTCCCCACCCGCCTTCCTGAAAACGCGACTTTTTTCTACCAAAGCAAAGCTGAGAGTTCTCCGGGAACCCTTTATTCCACCGGTGAATGGACAGGTCGAAGAAAGTGTTGCGGAATTCGTCAGGCGCAGGTTGGGCGATGAGTTTCTCGATTACGCCATTAATCCTTTCGTTGCAGGCGTCTACGCGGGAGATCCGGCAAAGCTCTCGCTGCGCCACGCGTTCCCACGTTTGCACGAGATCGAGAGCAAATACGGTTCATTGATCAAGGGATTGATACGGGTGTCCCGTGAGCGGAAGAAGTCGACCAGCCCGATGCCTTCGGGCCGCATGATGTCCTTCAAAGACGGGTTACAGACGCTGCCGGACGCCCTCGCGAAGAGCCTGGGAAACCGTATCCACCTGGAATCTCGCGTCACGAGCATTAAAAAAGAAAACAGTCGTTGGGTTCTATCGGGTGAGAACGTTGAGGCTGACCGAAGCTACGACGCCGTCCTTTTCGCAGGACAGCTCTATACACTTCCGCTCATCCAGTTCGATTCAGGCGTCGACCTAAAGGTGCTTGAGAGGGTACACTATCCTGCCGTAAGCGTGCTGGCACTGGGTTTCCCGAGGGAGAACGTTCAGCATCCCCTCGACGGATTCGGCGTCCTCGTCCCGGAGATCGAATCACAGTTCAAAATTCTCGGGACCCTGTTTTCCTCGACGCTCTTTCCTGGCCGAGCTCCCGAGAACCACGTGCTGTTGACGACCTTCATCGGAGGCGTACGTCACGAAGAAATGGCCTCTGTCGCCTGGGGAACGTTGAAGGATACGGTTACGAACGACCTTCGGGACATACTGGGCATTCGCGGCATGCCGGACTTCACGCAACACATTTATTGGCCTCACGCCATCCCCCAATACCACGTCGGCTACGGCAAAATCAAGGAACTCCTCGATACCATTGAGAACCGGAACCCCGGTTTTTACCTGACGGGCAGCTTCCGAAAAGGCATCTCCGTTAGCGACACCATCGCGTCCGCTTTTGAGACTGCCGAAAAGATGGCTTCCTGGTTGCGAGAATCGTAATCCTTGCTGACAGGCTAAAGCCTAATCCGGTCAGGACGGATCTTCTACCTTCCGGAGGGCAGGGTCTCCCTTTCTCTTGAGAAATCTGTTCCAGTAGAAAATGCCGACCGAAGCGAGGATGAGCGCGATCAGGCTCATGACACTGTTCAAGGCAGCCATTCTCCAGTGAGCCCTTCCAACGGAGGCGATGACGATTTCCTGGTCCGCTCCCCGCAATACGCGTACCGGGACCTCTGTTTTGCCCTCCAGCTCAGCAGCAAACGAATGGGGAATGGAGAGCTTTTCTTTTTCGATGATCTCTCCGTCTGCAAGCGCCACACGGAGGTTGATGTAATCGTAACTGACGTCGACCCGGTCGGACGAAAAATACTCCGTTACCCTTGCGATAGCCGGCTCGCCGTGGACCAGCGTCCGGTGAATGTCAATGGCAACGTTCGCCTGGTTAATGGTCAAAAAGACCAGAATGACGGGAATGATCCAGAGAATCCTGGCAATGAGACGTGTACTGGACGTAGCCACACCTAAACCGATTCAAGTCTTGACAATTTGCCCCCGCAAGGGACGCTCGAATGTTGGGGTGGTTCCGGAAGTATTGCCGCTCAATGGACGAACAGATACGGCTTCCAGGTATCGTTGAGCGTCGTACCCACAAAATCGCGTATGAACATGACGTGGGTTGGGCGGAATGGCCGGCGACGCAGCTGCATCCCGGCTTCTTCGGGCGTGCGATTGTCCTTTTTGTTGTTGCACGCTGTGCACGCCGCCACGAGGTTCTCCCAGGTATCCGTCCCCCCTCTCGATTTGGGGATGACGTGATCCACCGTGAGCCGTTCACGGCTTCCACAGTACTGGCAGCGATAGCGATCCCGGCGGAGAATGTTTTTCCTCGAGATCATGATCCGTTTGTACGGAACGGCGGCATAAGCCTTCAGCCGGACGATGCTGGGCCAGGGGATGTGCCGGCTCGGAGACCGCACGTACCGCTCGGGAATCGCATCGACGATCTCAGCCTTTTGCAAAAGGAGTAGAACTACCGCTCGCTCTACACTGCAGAGCGTAATAGCACTGAAGTCCTGGTTGAGGACGAGAACGTGTCCGGTCATCTTACCTACCCGATGGTCGAAGCTTCAAAGCATTCGATGAAGTTCAGATCACCCGGGGCGGGGACCGGCTGTAGTATGTCGGGTCTGTGTACTGGGAAGACGAAACCTCCGGGCTACTGAGTACACAGGCAATTCTACCGGATGCTACCCGATGGAACTGCCATTATTGAAAAACCGGCCTTGAACGTACTGGCCTCGTGATTTTTATGGCCTAAAAAGTAATAAGACGATTCGAATAGTTAAAGGCAGGGGAAATTTTTGCAGGCCTAAAAAAATAAACGTACTGGCTTCCTGAATATTGCGTATGCGTGGTGCCAATCCGAAGCAAGGAAGCATCACGCATACGCCGAAACTATCCTATTGATTCTGCGCCTTTCTTTCCTCTTTTCGCGTAGGCAGTCGCCGACACAAACCAGGCGATGGTTGCGAGCAAGAAGGTAAGCTTGAACTGCCCGTCGCTTAAGTATCCAAGGAAGTAAACGATCGATGAAATGAGGCACACCGCCAGGCTGATCGCAGCCAGTGTGAATAAAATCTTCTTTGTCATCACGGGATACCGATTGAATGCTGATCTAAACGCTTACGTCATACACGCTGTGTCGTAGCCCCCGGTACACGGCGGTACTTTTTGAAGGCATCCATAGAGCTGACGGCATACTGAAGGATCGTGTAGACGAGGATGGCGAATACGTAGCTGGGAAGCCAGCGGAAGTAAAGATGGATTGACGTCAGAGCGGTGAAGGCAAGTAGAAGCGTGCCTACCCAGACGATGAGCGCATTCCAGTTGAATGCCCACCCGTATTTTTCAGCCTGGTACTGCTCTATACCCAGGCGAGGCAGGATCCAGTGCTCGGAAAAGACGACCGCACCGATCGGCATCAGCGTCAACCCGTACAGCGCCACGTAATCGAGCAATTTCATGAAGATGACGGGGAAGCAGGATAGCACCGTGGTGATGGCGCCTGCCAAAAGGGTCACCTTCCAGCGGGACCACCCGGGTGTCATGGTCTGCAGCGCGAGCCCGGCACGGTAAAGCGTCGGATTCGCCGTGGTCCATCCGGCGAGAAGCACCCCGAACGCACCGGCTATTCCAACCGCCTCAAAGGCCATGAGTCCCGGATTCATGTCGCGTCCGATTGCTGCTACCATCACGCCCGAGCAAATCCAGGCAAGGTAATGGCCTGCAAAAACGCCGATGCCTGAATAGAGCCCGTAACCCCAGTGCTTCGCATACCGGAATAACGCCATGTCGGACAGGCCAACGTGCATGGCCAGGTTAGCGAACCAGGCGAAAAACATGACGTGCCACAGGCCAAGCTTTTCCTGTCCTTCAATCGGAACGCCGTTCCATATCTGCGTCTGTGCAACCTCAAGAAAGTTGCTCAGATCGGACTGGACACCGAGCCTCGGAAGCGAGGCGATTGCACCCGCAATGAATACGACGAAAATCCAGGGCGACGCCACACTGGCAAACCGGCTAAGACCTTCGAAGCCCAGAATGGCAACGATCGTAAACACGGAGCCGATGGCCAGCGTGATAAGCACCCAGCCAACACTGCTCGGATAAATGTCGGTGAGCTCGGGGCTCGGTATGCCGAACGCCATTCCGAGTGCGGTGGCCGAGACGGCAATCATGGCGCCTGCCAGAACGCAGTAAAGCACCGCAACCGCCAGGTTGTAGATCAGGGTTAGACCCGGTCCGGCAATTCGTCTGAGATACCAGTACAGCGTTAGCCGCGTACGTGTGGCAATCGGCGCACAGATGAACAACCACGACAGGACGGCAAGCAGGTTACCAACCGCCAGCCCGATGACGAGATCCCAGAATGAAACGCCGTGCAGCACGAAAAACGCGCCGATCACAAACTCGGTCGCCGCCACGTGCTCTCCGGCGAACAATCCGGCAAAATACCTACCCGGTTTCAGGTTTTTCTCGTCGACAGGCTCTCGGTCGAACTCATACAGGTTATCCATGCGCGCCATTACGCGCGACAGCGAACCAGCCATACTTGCCTCTTCGATACAGGTTCGGTGAACGAAAAACACAATAAGCCGGAATCACCTCCCGGCTGACGCAGAATCAACCGAAGATATGAACCTGGCGGAACCGCTTTCGATTAAAAACTAAAGAAGCGACCTCCCCTTTACCTTGCTTCAGGCGACCGTATTCATAAGACGGCCAATCCCATCGATCTCAATATCCACCCGATCACCCGGCTGAAGAAAAACCTTCGGATTGCGAAAAACGCCTACTCCATCGGGCGTCCCCGTCGAGATGATGTCACCCGGCAAAAGCGTCGACGACCGCGTAAGGTATTCGAGGAGAAATGGAATGTCAAAAATCATCTGCCCGGTATTAGAATCCTGCCTGATTTCGCCATTCACCCAACAGCGTATCGCCAGGTGGTGGGGGTCCGGTATCTCATCGGTCGTAACCAGGCACGGCCCCATGGGACAAAAGGTGTCGAATGACTTCGACCGCGTCCACTGACGGTCGGCGAATTGGGCGTCGCGGGCGCTGACGTCATTCACGATTGTATAGCCCGCGATACAATCGTACGCCTCTTCTCGATGCACCCGGTAAGCCTTCTTTCGAATTACGAACGCCAGCTCCGCTTCGTAGTCCACCTGCGTCGTGGCATCGGGGTGCCACCTGATGGGTTCGCCCGGACCGATCAGAGCGGATGGAAACTTAGAAAAAAATACCGGCCTCTCCGGGATCGGGACGTTCTGCTCGCGGCAGTGATCGAGGTAATTCAGCCCGGCGCAAATGATCTTGGACGGATTCGGTACTGGAGGAGCGAGGCGCACCGAGCCGAGAGGAAACACTACGCCGATCAACTGCGACGAACCAACGTCGAATGAGTGGTCGATCTCTGCAGCCGCCTGCCAGGTTTCATCCGTGGAGGTAAGAAATGAAATCATGTCGGACGGAATCGTGCTGCCTGCCTTTTCTCCGGCTCTTTCCAGGTCGACCACGTAGTCACCCTTTAGCAGCCCCAGTCGTTCGGTCCCTTCTCTTCGATAAGTTACAAGTTTCACGAGCCTTCACCTTTTGAATTAGCCGTCACGCGCTACAATATGCGCCGGTGCCGGGTATTATTCCACCTACAATCTCCATTTCACCTCTCTGGCACCGTTTTTTCCAGAGTCGAGGGTTGATTCATCGATTGGAGAAGCTGATTTTCATACCAGTATTCACCCCAGCACGAATCGACTTAAGTTAACGGGTTCGAACGCAGTGAATCGCCCACCCGATCGATCATAAACGGTTTTAAACGCGAACTCCCATGCCATATCTACTCGGAATCGACGTTTCTACGACTGCCACGAAAGCGCTTCTAATCGACGAGCATGGCTCGGTCGTCGCCGTCGGCGTCACGGAATATCCTTACGATGTTCCCAAACCGCTCTGGAGCGAACAGGAGCCCGCTTCCTGGTGGGAAGGCGCCGTCAATAGCATACGCCAGGCGCTCGACCAGTCGGGCATCCGACCTGAAGAGATCGCCGGCGTCGGTTTGACCGGACAGATGCACGGGCTCGTGTTGCTCGACGAGAAAGGCGACGTCATTCGCCCGGCCATCCTCTGGAACGATCAGCGGACCGGTAAACAATGTGACACCATACGAGAACGCCTTGGCAAAGACCGGTTGGTGCAGATTACCGGTAACGATGCTCTCACCGGATTTACCGCGCCAAAAATACTGTGGGTTCAGGAGAACGAACCTGAATATTGGGCCCGTACACGCCACATCTTGCTCCCCAAGGACTATCTGCGGTACCGGTTGACTGGCGAAATGGCGACCGATAAGGCAGGCGCCGCTGGAACCCTGTTGATGGACATTCAAAAACGCGATTGGTCCGTTGAAGTCCTGGAAGCGCTCGACATTCCCCGTTCGTTGCTGGCCGAGACGCACGAAGGGCCGGAGATCACGAGCTACGTGTCGGAGGCGGCTGCGGAAGCAACCGGCCTCAAGGCCGGCACGCCCGTGGTGGCCGGGGGAGGCGATCAATCGGCGCAAGCCGTTGGAGTTGGCGCCATTCGGCAAGGCATCGTCGCGCTGACGCTGGGCACGTCGGGTGTCGTGTTTGCTTCCGCAGATTCGCCATTCATCGAACCAGAGGGCCGTCTGCATTCTTTCTGCCACGCCGTACCAGGCCTCTGGCACCTGATGGGGGTCATGCTGTCCGCCGCCGGAAGCCTCCGCTGGTACCGCGACACCATGGCGCCAGGCACCGACTTCCCCGACCTCCTCAGCGAAGCCAACGCCATACCCCCCGGAAGCGACGGTCTGCTCTTCCTACCCTACCTAACTGGTGAACGAACGCCATATCCGGATCCCCTCGCCCGGGGTGCGTTCGTCGGCTTTACGGTGCGGCATACCCGGGCGCACATGACACGTGCCGTGCTCGAAGGCGTCGCATTCGGTCTGAAAGACATCTTCAACCTCATGCAGCAGTCCGGTCTCCCGGCCCCAGATCAGGTACGCGTGTCCGGTGGCGGCGCAAAGAGCCCATTGTGGCGCCAGATCCTGGCGGACGTGCTGGGCACCGAGCTGGTTACGGTCAACACCACCGAAGGGGCAGCTTACGGCGCGGCGCTCCTTGCGGGTGTTGGAACGGGCGTCTGGCCCGATGTAGCCACAGCATGTGACCAGGAAATCAAAGTCACGGGAAGCACCACTGTCAACCTGGACAACGTGCCCGTGTATTCGGCGTACCACCAGCGGTATCGGGACCTCTACCCCGCCCTCAAGCCGACTTTCCACGAGCTCGAAAACGTCCGTAACGTTACTGCAACCCGGTAAAACAAGATTTACCGGACCTCCATGAGAATGCGATGGCGGGGGTCGATCGCGACTTTAGCGGCTTTGCCCGGAAGATCCACCGCGACTCGACCCTCGCCCGCCTCGACCCGCTGGAGGTTTCCGTCAATCTCGATTTCTACGGGCATCGGGAAGGCACGTCCATCCGGAACGTCCCATTCAAGGTAAAGCGTCTGCCCCTCCCTGCTCGTTTTGAGCACCGGTAGTTCGGGCTGCCGCAGATACGTCTCGAAAAACCAGTCCATGTCGCGCCCGGAGACCTCCTCGACGATCTGCTGGAAGTCCTCCGTAGTGGCAAAGCGGCACTGCCGTCCGTCGGTGTACCGTTCGAGTTCCGGGGATGGATACGCCATGCGACGAAGCGCCAGGAAAAAGTTGTCGTCTCCGAGGACGTACCGCAGGGTGTGTAGAATCCACGCGCCTTTGTAGTAGATGTCGTTGTCGGCGCGCTGCTTCTCGGCATCGATGAAATACACTTCATCCGCAGTCAGCGACTCCTGCGGAGCCACTGGCCGGAGGTTGAGCAGATCGTCTCGATAGGATAGCAGCTGTGCAATATAGGCCTCCTCTCCGAACTGCTCTTCCAGGTATAAGGGCTGCATGTAAGTGCCAAACCCTTCATGAATCCAGAAGTCGCGCCAGTCGGGCGCCGTCACCATATTCCCCCACCACTCGTGTGCCAGCTCGTGGTGGTGGAGCCAATCGTACCCGTCGTTCCCGTTTGAAAAGGTGCTCCCGTACGCGATGATGGTCTGGTGCTCCATACCCAGGAATGGCGTATGCGCCACCCCGTACTTTTGCGTGCGAAACGGATACGGCCCCAGGTACTTCTCGAAGAACCTCAGGTGGTCGATGAACTGCGGAAGCATTGCTTCCGCCTCTTTCTTCCGCTCCGGAAGCACCCAGAAGCTTACGGGCACCTCTTCTCCGGCAATACTCTTGAATACGCCCTCGACTACCTCGTAAGGCGCAACGTTGAGGGCAACCCCGTAGTTGTTGATCGGCGTCGGAACGAACCAGGAATACGTCCGCTTGCCCCCCGATTCTTCGGTTACCTCTCGTAGCACCCCATTCGACGCCGCCACGAGCGGCCGTGGAACCGTGATGTGGATCGCCATGGAATCTGGCTCATCCGACGGGTGGTCCTTGCAGGGCCACCAGAGGTCGGCGCCTTCGCCTTGAACGGACGTGGCAATCCAGGGATGGCCGTCAGAGGTTAGGCTCCAGGTAAACCCGCCTCCCCACGGTGGATTTCTGGCCTCTCGCGGTTTGCCGGCGTACGAAATGGTGACCTCCACCACTTCGCCAGCTTCGAGCCTGCCCGGCAGCTCGATCCACAACTTGCCGTTTCGGTTCTCGTGCTCCAGCTCTCCCCCGGCTTCGTCCCCCGCAATCGTCACCCTCTTTACCGTAAAAACGGTATCTAGATCAAGCACGAGTGACTCCATTGGCCGAATGACGTTGGCCTTCACCGTCAGCTCTCCTGCAATGGCCTTCTCTTCAGGGAATACCTCGACGCCGAGCTCATAGAACGTGACGTCGTACGCCGCCTGCTCTTCCATGAGGGGGCCGCCGGAATCGGTCGGACCAAACGCCCGCTGGGTCCAGCCATTCTGATTACATCGAGCGAGCAAAAGAACCAAAAACACGAGGAACCAGCGGTTCATAATCCTCCGAAGTCTAAGTCTCTTGCCGATTTTACCGAACCACTGCGCCGTTTTCGCCTTCCGCGACGACCGGCGACAGTCGGCCGTCCCGATCTTCGGCCATCAGCAGCATTCCCTTGCTTTCGAATCCCCGCAGCTTCCGCGGAGCGAGGTTGGCCACCACGACGACTCGTTTCCCCACCAGGTCTTCCGGAGCCATCTGCTCGGCAACTCCGGCCAGGATCTGCCGCTTCTCGAAGCCCAGATCGACGTCGAGGCGAAGCAGCTTGTCCGACTTCGGAATTCTTTCGGCGACCAGCACCGTTCCCATACGCAGATCGATCCGGGCAAAGTCGTCGTAAACGATCTCAGGCTTCAATTCAACATAAGGAGCGGTCTCCTCGGCGGCAATTACCGCTTCCGCACCGTTTTCACCGGCACGGCTCTTCAGGCGCTCGATTTCGCGCGTAATGACTTCATCTTCGATTTTGGTGAACAAAATCGTGGGCTCGTTCAAGGCACTCCCTGCATCGAGCAATGGCCGGCCGGCATCGGCCCATCCAATCTGGCCTTCCTTCGAGGCGCCCGGTACGCTTGGCCGAACGTTATGCAGATTCAGCATCTCCCTCAACGTAGCAGCCGCGTGCGGCAGAACCGGATCCATCAAGACACTCAGCGAAGCGCAGATCTGGAGCGAAACGTGAATGGTGTTCCCGCACGCTTTCAGGTTCGTTTTCCGCGTGTGCCAGGGCTCGGTGTCGTTAAAGTATTTATTCCCCAACCGCGCCAGGTTCATGGTTTCGAAGACGGCCTCACGCATCCGGTACGAGTCGTATGCGCCACCAATTTTTTCCGGAAATTCGGCAATTTGCCGGAGCGTCTCGAGGTCCACTTCAGAAGGATCCTCCAGCGGAGGTACTTTCCCGTCGAAGTACCGGGTTGCGAACGTCATCGTCCGGTTGACGAAGTTGCCCAGAATGTCGGCCAGCTCCGAATTCACGCGCGTCTGGAAGTCGCTCCAGCTAAAGTCAGCATCTTTGGTCTCCGGCAGCGTTGTGGCCAGCGCGTACCGAAGCAGGTCCGGCGGGAAGGCTTCGAGGTACTCGTGCAGCCACACGGCCCACCCACGGCTCGTCGAAAGCTTTTTCCCTTCGATGTTGAGGAATTCGTTTGCCGGAACGTTATCGGGCAGGACGTAGTCGCCGTGCGCCATGAGCATGGCCGGAAACATCAGGCAGTGAAAGACGATGTTATCCTTCCCGATGAAGTGGACGAGCCGGGTCTCCTGATCTTTCCAGTATCGTTCCCACCTTTCGGGATCGCCCGTGGTATTTGCCCATTCCTTCGTGGCGGAGATGTACCCGATTGGGGCGTCGAACCATACGTAGATCACTTTCCCTTCGGCGCTCACACCCACGCGTTCCGCCACGTCTTTAGGCACCGGTACACCCCACGGCACGTCTCTTGTGATTGCACGGTCGCGAAGGCCGTCAGCAAACCAGCTTTTAACCTGCCCGAGTACGTTGGGCTTCCAATCCGTCTTTGACGCGATCCAGTGCTCCAACTTTTCCTGGAAGTCGCCAAGCGGCAGGTACCAGTGGGTGCTTTCTCGCAGCTCGGGAATCGCCTGCGTGAGGGCGCTCCGCGGATTGATGAGCTCCGCCGGACTCAGCGACGAGCCGCAACGCTCGCACTGGTCTCCGTAGGCATCCTCGTACCCGCAAATCGGACAGGTGCCTCTGACGAACCGGTCGGCCAGAAACACACCTGCTTCGGGGTCGAAGAGCTGCTCGTCCGTCTTGAGCTTGAAGACGCCGGCTGAGTCCAGCTTGCGGAAGAAATCCTGGCTCGTCTCCCGGTGTACGTCCGACGTGGTACGTCCGTAATAGTCGAAGCTCATCCCGAACCGCGCAAAGCTATCACGGATCATGGGATGGTATTGATCGACGATCTCTTTGGGCTGAATGCCCTGTGCGTGCGCCTTCATCATGATGGCGACACCCAGCTCGTCTGATCCACAAATAAAAACGATATCCCGGCCCGTGAGCCGCTGATACCGGCAAAAGAGATCGGCGGGAAGATAGGCGCCCGCTAAATGTCCGATGTGGATAGGACCATTTGCATAAGGAAGAGCAGCGGTAACAAGAATTCGCTTATATTCAGTATCCGACATAAAAAACTTTAATAAAAAAGGTTGGTATTTTCAGCCACGTACTGTCCGTCGAATCGCTAAACGCCGAATCGCAGAGTAACAAGGTACGAAAGCGGCGTGTTGATGTTCACGCTACAAGGTGGGTGGAATACACCTCATTCATGACGAAATAACATAACGTCGCCACCGTAGGCCATTATCCCGGATTTCGCCTGGCCTTCGGACGAGCTATTGGTAAGAAATGGATACACAGGAAGCCGTCTTTGACGAGCGAAAAGCAAACGTTACCAGGAATACGCGGGAGACGCGAATCTCTGTCAGCATCAATCTGGATGGGACAGGTGAGTACGAAAACCATACCGGGATCGGCTTCCTCGATCATATGCTCGATCTGTTTGCCCGGCACGGACGGTTTGACCTGGAAACCCAATGTGAGGGCGACCTCCACGTGGACGAGCATCACACGATCGAAGACGTGGGAATAACGCTCGGACAGGCGTTTCGCCAGGCGCTCGGGGACAAAAAGTACATCGGGCGCTACGGCCACGCCTACGTCCCGATGGATGATTGCCTGGCCCGGTGCGTCGTTGATCTGTCAGGCAGGTTCTTCCTGTACTTCGACGCCACCTTCACACGTGAGTTCACAGGCCAATTCCCGACGGAAATGGTACGCCATTTCTGGTACGCCTTTGCGGAACAGCTTCAATGTAACATGCACCTCGAGGTCCTCCACGGCGAAAATACCCACCACCAGATCGAAGCCCTGTACAAGGCGGCCGGCCGTGCGCTCCGCGTCGCGGTAGACCGGAACGTGGTCTATGGCGAGGTGGCCTCGACGAAGGGACGTCTTTGATTGGAGTACGTGAAGTTCTCCTAAACCCATTGAGCGGATAAACGGTGTTTACGAATCAAATCATTGCCATAATAGGTGCGGGAAATATCGGCCGGGCGCTGATCGGCGGCCTTCTGAGCACACATAACATCGACCCGTTACGGATTCGCGCTACTCGCCGGACCGAAGCTTCACTTGAAAGCCTTCGCGAGCAGTTCAACGGCATCCAGACAGGAACCGACAACCGGCAGGCCGTCACCGGCGCCACTATGGTCGTGCTCGCCGTCAAGCCCCAGAACGCGTCAAGTGTCATCGAAGAAATCCGAGGAGACGTTTCGAGCGACGCTCTGATCATATCGGTGCTGGCCGGGGTAACGACGGAAGGCCTCAGAGAGCGTTTCAAACGCGACCTCGCGATCATCCGGACCATGCCGAACACGCCCATGCTGGTGGACGAGGGCGCCACTGCGATTGCGGCCGGGCGTTCGGCCTCGCCCGAACACGTCGAGCTTGCACGCCGTATGTTCGAGGCCGTCGGCAGGGTCGAAGTCGTTCCCGAATACCTGATGGATGCCGTGACGGGGCTTTCTGGAAGCGGACCTGCTTACGTATACATGTTCATCGAGGCCTTGACCGACGCAGGCGTTAAACAGGGCATACCCAGGCCAATTTCGGCGCGTCTCGCCGCTCAAACCGTATTCGGTGCGGCAAAGCTGGTCCGAGATACGGGAAAACACCCGGCCATACTGCGAGACGAGGTTACGACGCCGGGTGGAACGGCCATTGCCGCCGTGGCCGAGCTCGAAAGCCACGGCCTTCGTACCATGCTAATCAATGCCGTCGCCACGGCAACCGCGCGATCGAAGGAGCTGAGTGAGATTAATTACGAGTGAGCAGGATATGGTGACGATCATCGATTATGGGATCGGCAACCTGCGATCGATTGAGAAGGCCTTTCAGTCGGTAGGTGTCGAGGCGATTCGAACGGACGATCCCGAGGCCATTCGAAAGGCGGAAAGGCTGGTTCTGCCCGGCGTCGGGGCATTCGGCGCCTGTGCAGACGAGATTCGCAGGCGCAATCTGGAAGAACCCGTTCTGGAAGCCGTCGCCGCCGGTACTCCCCTGCTCGGGGTCTGCGTAGGCATGCAGCTTCTTTTCGAGGTCTCCGAGGAGCTAGGCCTTCACAGAGGACTTGGTATACTGCCGGGACGCGTTGTCCGCTTCAACGGCGACCTGGTTGAGCAGGAGCCTGATCCTGTGGGCCAGCCGGGCACGGCCGGCGTTCTCGCTCCCGAGTGCCGAACCCTCAAAATCCCGCACATGGGATGGAACGGCGTTCGGCCGCTTCGAAGCTCACCGCTGCTGGAGGGTATCGAGGAGGGTTCATTTTTCTACTTCGTGCACTCGTACCACGCCGCCCCGGACGAACCGGGTGACGTCCTCGCGACGACCGAATACGGAATCGAATTCCCTTCCATCGTGAACCGGAACAACGTATTTGGCGTCCAGTTTCATCCGGAGAAAAGTCAACGCAATGGCCTTCGTATCCTCAGTAATTTTAGTAACTTTTAGCGAACGTTTGACTTCCCGGGCAGTAGGCGACACGCCTTTCTGCCCTTAATTGTCTGAAGTAGATCGAACGTGGCGGCTGGTTACTGGAGCCATTGGTACTCTTATGACACTTGTTATTCCGGCAATCGACCTGCGCGACGGGCAGTGTGTTCGCCTCTACCAGGGATCGTACGAGCGGGAAACGGTTTACTTCGACGACCCGGTGAAGATGGCGAAGTTGTGGCGCATTCAAAACGCGCGCACGCTTCACATCGTCGATCTGGACGCCGCCCGTGGAGGCTCCGAAGGACGGCCCAACAACAGAGACGTCATCCGTGACATCGCCGCCGCGGTCGACATCCCCATCCAGGTCGGTGGTGGGATCCGAACGATGGAGGACATCGAGGAAGTCCTCGCGTCCGGGGTCCATCGGGCCATTATTGGAACGGCCGCCGTGAAAAATCCCGACCTCGTAACGGAGGCCGTCGAAAAGTACGGATGCAGCCACGTCGTGGTCGGTATCGACGCCCGTGATGGTGAAGTCCGCGTCCAGGGCTGGACCGAAGGCAGTGGAATCGACGCCGTCGAAATGGCGCTCGACATGGAAAAGCGGGGCATTCGCCGAATCATTTATACGGACATCAGCAAAGACGGCACGCTTGAAGGCCCCAGCATCGACGCGTACCGCACGATGGGCGAAAAGCTCACGCGCGCCCGCATCACCGCTTCGGGAGGAATAGGGGGCTACCTGGACCTGCTCCGCATCAAGGAGCTCGCCCCGTACCGGGTAGATTCCGTCATCGTCGGCAGGGCGCTCTACGATAACCGGTTCCCCTGCCAGCAATTCTGGTGCTGGCACAACAAGGACGAGCTGGACCTGAACCGCTACAGCACTGTGTTGGACCGTGGGCTCGCCTCTGACGCCTGTTAATTACCATTTACTCCTCGAATGCTGGCGAAAAGAATTATTCCCTGCCTCGACGTCGACCAGGGCCGCGTCGTAAAAGGTGTCAACTTCGTCGATCTGATCGATGCCGGCGACCCGGTCGAACAGGCACGTTTTTACGACGAAGCGGGCGCCGACGAGCTTGTCTTTCTCGACATCACCGCGACCCACGAGCAACGTGGCATCATGCACGAGGTCGTCCGGAGGACTGCCGACCAGGTCTTCATCCCGCTTACCGTAGGCGGCGGCCTCCGCACCGTCGACGACATTTCGGCCATGCTGAATGCCGGCGCCGACAAGGTCTCGATCAACTCGTCTGCGATCCAGAATCCGGAGCTTATCTCTCGTGGAGCAGAAGCGTTCGGGTCGCAGTGTATGGTTGTGGCCATCGACGCAAAACGAAAGTCGAGCGACCCACTCCGGTGGGAAGTCTACACCCACGGCGGACGTATCGGAACGGGACTGGATGTGATCGAGTGGGCGCTCGAGGCGGAACGCCGAGGAGCCGGAGAGCTGCTCGTGACATCGATGGACCACGACGGAACCAAGGGCGGTTACGACATCGAGCTGCTGCAAACGCTGTCCCGACTGGTTCACATCCCGGTCATTGCCTCCGGTGGCGCCGGAACGCTCGATCACCTGCGGGAAGCCATTCAGGAGGGGGGCGCCGACGCCGTTCTGGCCGCTTCCATCTTTCACTTCCGTATGTTCACCGTCCGCGAGGCGAAGGAATACCTGCACGCTTCGGGTGTAAACGTACGATTAGACACCGACCGGTATGCAGCCGTACAATAATTCCCGTGCCGCTTCGTTTCTATTAAAAGGAGCTGCCGCACTCTTCGCGGCCGTCGGGTCGTTCATCGCGTACTGGTTGGTCGATAAGGCGATTCGCTATCCAACGATTCGCGCCAGCCAGTTCGGATCTGACGCGCCGCTCTGGATTCCGTTTGCCCTGTTCGTGGTCGTCTGTACGGCTTCTGCCTGTTATTTGTTTATTCGAGCAGCACGCCGAATCGACGCGGGAGATAATCTCTACCAGGACCAAGAGGACCCGGCGCAGGGCAAATCGTGATTGAGCGTGTTTGAAGGCAGCTCCACCATCGTCGAATAACAATGGTTGGAGCCACCGGATATGCGCATCGGTATTCTCTTGCTGGTCTTTTCCTTTCTTCTGCTTGGTCCGGCTGCCGCTCAGGAAGCCGAGATACGGGAGCAGATCGAGCAATATTACAACCAGCGAAATCGTCTCGCGGCTATTACGACCCTCGATGAACGCCTGACGCTCGCAAGCGCCGAGTTCGATTCGACCACTGCTTCCCCACGTCTACGAGAAGCCTTACTCCTGATCGATCAAATTCGCCGGAGAGAAGTGGGCGTCGACGAAGAAATGGTGCTCTCCCCACGCTCGCACCCTCCCTGCGTCCAGCCGGCGTTGATGCAGGTCATTTCCGTCACTCCGATCAGTCCCGAGCAATTGGAAGTGACAGTTCGCACGCTGCCCCTGTCACGCAAGCAAAACTTGCAGCTAATCGCCCAATACGAGAATCCGGACAAGCAAATAAAACAACCGGATATTTCTGAATACCTGCCTGAATCCCTTTCAGTCTTCCGCTGGACGTTTGATGGCAGGCAATGGAAAGTTAACCCGACTCATATCACCTTGCTTTCCGAGTAGTAACACCGCGACACCCTTTCCCTCGATTGGAAGTAACCCGATCAATCCTGCGAGATATACCATGGCGCCATCTTCCTCGACCTTCCGAAGCTCAATGGCCATGCTGTTTGGCCTGATCACGTTGTTTCTGAGTTGCATTGGCCTGACGGATCACCTGAAGAAGCACGTGGTATCGTGGTTTACGCCACGTGTAGTCGCCTGCCCTGCTGATCGTGCACCGGCTCGCATTGTCGAGATTCACCGGGACAATCACGCCCAAATTCGGGAATTCAACGTGTATAGGCGGCACCATGGTTTTGTGAGGGCACGGCGATCGATCCGGTCTTTTCACGACGGTTCGAGAGGCGAAACGGTGATTTTGGTCGAGCCCGCCATTCGTTGAGCAAAAACAATTCGGATTGAAACCACATCACTCAACGTGGCGGAACACGGTAGAAATTGGCGCGTCGAGGGCAGCACGGAAGGTTTGTTTCCTAAGGAATTCCTGCCATGCCCGACACATTGCGCCTGTTTATTGCGATTGACCTGCCGAAAGAGCACAAAGCACAATTATCGAACGCACGCCGTGAGATTGACGGCATCAGGTGGTCGCCTCCCGAACAGTATCACCTCACCCTGCGCTTCCTTGGCGACGTAGAAGCCGACCTCGTCCCGGTGCTCGCAAAAGGCTTGCAACAACTCAAAACCGCGCCTTTCACGCTGCATCTGGAAAGGATCAATGCGTTCCCATCGCTGCGCAGGCCGAGAGTCATCCACATCGCCACACGTCAATCTACTCCTTTGCTGGCGCTGAACCGCGAGGTTAACACGATCGTCGATGCGGCAGGCATCCAGCCCGATCCAAAGCCCTTTTCGCCCCACGTTACGCTCGCCCGAGTCAAAGACGAACGCAGGAGCTTTCCAACGGCATTTTTCGATCAGTTCAGCGACCTGTCTCTCCCACCTTTTTTAGTCGATGAAGTGAGGCTGTACAAAAGTATATTAAGACGATCCGGGGCTGTGCACGAGTGTTTGCACGTCTTCCCGCTTCACGCGTAGGCAATAACGGTACGGCACAACCTTTGTGATATTGCCTACTGTAAACCGTTGATGGACATTCTTTTACTTATAGAAGGCCGAATATGAAAACAGGCTTACGAACATTTTATGTACTTTTGTCGTGTGCTGTCCTTTTTGCTGGGCAGCAAGACGCCAATGCTCAGTCTGCCGATCAGATCATCAAACGTATACAGGACAAATATCAGGCGATCGATGCGCTGAAGGCAGAATTCACCCAGACGATGACGACGCCCTATTCGGAAGGGTCGGAAACGTTCTCGGGCACCGTCGTCCTGCAGGGGGACCGCTACCGTGTCGAGACCGGAAATCAGACACTCGTCACCGACGGGAAGGTCACGTGGATCTACAACCCTGCCGACAACCA
Source organism: uncultured bacterium (assembly GCA_966250015.1). Taxonomy (GTDB): domain Bacteria; phylum Bacteroidota; class Rhodothermia; order Rhodothermales; family DASSAV01; genus CBINFS01. Next base: position 62,538 of record CBINFS010000015.1, read on the forward strand.
GGTGCTCATCAATGACGTCGTCGAAGACGAGACGTCTTTTTCGTTCAACGACTTCCTGTTCAGCTTCGACGAAAACTATACGGCGACGTCGGTCAAGTCCGAACTAATCGGAGGGGTGAAGCACTTCAGGGTCGACTTGAAACCCAGAGACGACGACTCATTTTTCCGTGAAGCCACCCTCTGGCTACGCGACAGCGACGACGTCGTTACCCGTCTTCAGGTGCTCGACGTGAACGATACCCAGATGACGTTCGAGCTCACGAACATCGAACTCAATCCCAAGCTCGACGCGTCTACTTTCACCTTCCAACCCCCTCGATCAGCCGAAGTCGTAGATCTTCGTTCCTGACGAGCCCGGTTTTCCAGTCCGAAACAGCCGGGGGGTGTTCCACCGAGCCGCCTATGGCCGATGCCCCCATGAAGAAGCAGAGATCAGAGAACCTGCGGGTCGGGTAAGGGGTACGTACCCCGGCTGTCCAGTTATTGCGACGATACTGGTTTTGAGAACGTCGTAAGCTTTCCTTTCCATCGAATTGTTCACCTGTGCCCCAACGTCTACGTACACTGCTCGCTCAGGTAGGAAGCCTGGCCCTCGCCGGTATCCTGCTGTACCTCGCGCTCCGTGGCGTAGACTTTTCGGCTGTTGGTGACGCCCTGAAAAGTGCAAATTATACCTGGCTGTTGCCCCTCATCGGGATCGTGATCCTGAGCGTCTACATCCGGGCAATCCGCTGGAAAATCCTGCTCGACGCCATTCCGGAACAGGAGGATGAGGTACACAACGTTTCCGTAAAAACGGCCTTCTATTCCCTCCTGATCGGGTACATGGTCAACTATGCGGCGCCGCGCCTGGGTGAGGTGGCTCGTTCGACCAATGTGGCGAGGCAGGAAAAAGTCCGGTTCGCCAGTGTTTTTGGGACCGTGGTCGTCGAGCGAATACTCGACGTGGTGGTCCTGGCAGCCGCGTTGTTGAGCGTCGCCTTTTTGCTTTCCGACCGGTTAACCACCCTGAACGATCTATTTATTGAGCCCATCGTCAGGCAGGTTGGAGAGCTTCCGGCAGTCGCCATTCTTCTCCTCACGGTGTTGACGGCGCTGGGCGTCCTGTTCATTTATCGCAGGATATTGATCGAGGATTCGCTGATCCAGCGCATCTGGATGCGGCACGTGCAACCAGTATTCGTATCGTTTAAGAACGGGCTGCTCTCGCTACTCAAAATTCGCCGCCCCGTACTCCTGATCGTGACGACAGTGGCCATGTGGTTCTGCTACCTGCTGATGGCCTACCTTCCTCTCTTGATGCTCGGCCTGGTTGATGACTATTCCTTGTCGCTCACTGACGCATGGGGCATCATGACCCTTGGCGCGCTGGGCATTGCCGTCCCCTCGCCGGGTGGAATCGGCTCGTACCATTTTATCACGATCCAGACGCTGCAACACCTTTACGGAACGCCGGCCGAACCCGCCGCAACGTATGCCGTGTTGACCCACGCCGCACAGCTCGTGCTCTATACGGCGTCCGGATTTATCGCTCTTATGCTTCAGGGGCTCGGGCTCAAATCAATCAGCACGGTCGTACCGATCGATGGGCGAGGAAACGTTGAGGACGAATCAACGGATACGGACAGCTCCCACGCCCCACCGATGGAGCGCACGCAAAGTGACAGTTAACAACAGGTTACAGCAATCAGTGCTCATTCCCGCCGGGTGCAGCTCTTTTCGAGCACGACCGATCAACCCGGTATTCGGACCACTCAGCACCGGTTCTCAACTATTCAGCGACTTTCTTTTGTTTGGCTTCCGACAGATTCGTACCGTTCTTGTAGCCGTATAGAACAGCGGGAGGGTCATGATCCTGGCTGATCTAGGTGTTGCAAGTTGTTCACAGAATCAACTCGGAGCCGATCATGCAAATTCAACTTGAGTGTGCAACCTCCAATCCGCTTTCAGAGCTGATCAGTGACGATCTGTACGCGCTTCTTGAAGAGCAGAACCTGCTGAACGAGAAGGGCATTCGCGATTACCAGATACGGAAACAGTTCCGTATGCTCAGGGCTCAGGACGTCCCGGCCTTTGATGCCATCGAGATTCTTCGCGAGAACTATCCTTATCTCCAGTTCGACACGATCCGCAAAATCGTCTACAAGGTAAACGGAAAAAGCTGAGGTAGTTGCCTTCTTCCAACACTTCTAACGTCCGCGCCTGTTGGCAAGTCATCACTTGCTACGGTCGAACCGCACCTTGGCCGTAGCCCACAGCAGGATTCCGGCTGCGACGGAGGCATTCAAAGATTCAATAGGGCCTACGAGAGGGATAAATACGCGGTAATCACACGCATTTTCGACCCGTGGGCGTAGCCCCTTCCCTTCATTCCCGATCACGATTACCAACGGCCGATCCAGATCCAGCTCCACTATGGAGGTCGTCCCACTTCCCGTGGCCGCCACGATCCAGTATCCACGTTCTTTAAGCTGTTCGATCGCGTCAGTCAGGTTAGTTACTCTCGCGATCGGGATTCTTAGCGCTGCACCGGCACTTGCCTTTATGGCCACCGCATTGAGCGGCGCCATGTGATGCTTCGGGACAACGACCCCCTGGACGCCGAAAGCAACCGCACTCCGTAGAATCGCGCCGAAATTGTGCGGATCCTCAATCTGATCGAGCATGAGCAGAACGGGTTTCGTTGATCGAACGGCATCGAGGTCGGGCGCGATGGCGTTTAGCATGTCCTCGAGCTCGAGGTAGGAAACCGGCGTTGTGATGGCGACGACGCCCTGGTGATTGGCGTTTCCCGCCAGCTGACTCAACCGCGTCTGCGGGACGAATTGAACGGGAATGCCACTTGCCCTCGCAACACGTTGAATTTGTTCGATCGGCCGACCACCGACTCCCTGCTGGATCAACACTTTTTCGATCGACGCGTCTCCCCGTTCGATGGCCTCGCGCACCGGATTCCTGCCAAAAATGAAGGCATCCCCTTCCAAACTTTCCTTTCCGGGCGCCATTTAACCACCTCCACGAGATGCCAATAGATCACGAGCGACGCCGGAGATACGTTCGTGCAGATGGTCGACGTAAAGCTCGTGCTCAGGTTTCATCAGCACACTTCGCAGGATCCGGACGGGCGATCGATCCACCTCGAGGCCGGGCAGAATCGGCGCGAGCCTCTCACCGGCAACCCGCAGCACACTCAGAAAAATGGGGTCCTGCTCATCAGACATCGCCTTCTCAAAGAGAAGCCCGCTCAGTTCATCAACGGTCGAAGATCTGGCGTTTTCGAGACGCGGGACGAACGTCAGAATGTCGAGATCCGGCCTTAGGTAGAGTGCGAGCTCTGTGGATTCCTCGATTCGCATCGCCCAGTTCGCCGCGGCACGAAGCCCGGCGCCAAGCACCAGCCCGAGGCCATCATCCGGCTTCAAGGGAAGTAGTTGCAAAGTGAACCACAATGCTCCCGCCGAGGCGCCCGCACGCGAGCATTCGAGGCTGATCTCACCGAGGTGAAGCTCGTCTGACGTGAAGTACGTGTAGGGCGAATCGTGCTTGTAAAACCTTCCGACTTCGGGATCGCTAAAGAGTACACAACCGCACCCATATGGCTGCAACCCGTGCTTGTGTGGATCGACTACCACCGAATCACAGTGCCTGATCGCTTTCAGGTCGTTTCGAACCGATTCCGAAAGCAACGGAGATTCACCCCACGCCAGAAGGGAGAAGAATCCTCCGTATGCGGCATCGACGTGCAGGCGGAAGCCGTACCGATCCCGCAGGGTAAGCACGTCCGAAATGGGGTCCATTATGCCCGGTCCGGTGGTCCCTGCGGTCAGGACTACCGTCCCCACGTCTCGAGTCCGAAGCGTGTCTTCGAGGTGATCCAGACTCATGCGGCCGTGGGAGTCCGTAGGGATCGTCGCCGTCTGGACTCGCAAAACTTCCGACATCCGGCTGTGCGTGTAGTGCGCGTCTTCGTTGAACACGATCAGCTTGTCAGGTGCCAGATGCCGCGACACCCAGAGCGCTTCCAGGTTGGCAATCGTCCCGCTGCTCGTCAAGTGGCCCAGGACGGGTTGCGGCAAATGAAACATGGCCGCGAGGTCATTGACAACCTCCTTCTCCATTGCGGCAGTCGCCGGCCCCCCGTCCAGCGCGTGGTTGTTGGGGTTGATCAACATTGCCGCCACGTAGGCGGTTATCGCCGCCGGATGTGGCGGCTTCAGCATCTGACCGGCATACCGGGGATGGAAAAACGGATAGTTGTTCCGCAATCGGGAGGTGTACTGCTCAAGTGCCCTGGCGAACAGCGCCTCGTCGACGTCCAGGGAGAAATGGCGTTTGTACTCACCCCAGGACGACTCCCATTCGCTGATCGCACCGATGGCCTGTTCCAAATACCGTAAAAGATCCATCCGGATAGTGTGATACCTGGCGGCCGCTAAACAGAAGGAACGACGGTCTTGCCCTCACTCTTAACCTTTACGCCGGAGTCCTTCCTTTTACGGGTAGTAAGTATCAGGCCGACGCCTCCTGCCAGCACGATCAATACCGAGATCACCTCGGCCTGCGTCACTTCCATCCCGAGGAAGTCAAACACGTTGTTGACACGAATCTTTTCGATCAGAAAGCGCTCGATCCCGGCGAAAATCAGGTAGAGCGAGAAGAGCCAGCCCGGTCGGAAGGGATGTTTGCGTACCGCCCAGAGGATGCCAAACAGGATGGCCGCCATACCAAGCTCATATAGCGGTGTTGGATACACCCCGGGAGCCGGGATGTCCATGTTCAGGATGTTGTTCGGATACGTTTCCGCCCACAGCCAGGTCGGAATCCAGTCGGGTTTAAGCTGAAGGTTGCTCGCGATCCCCCAGTCCCCGTCGCCGGCGAGGTGGCATCCGATCCGCCCGATTCCATACGCGATCATCAATCCCGGCGCAACGGCATCCGCAAACGTCCACACGTGCAGCCCCTTTTTCCGTACGTACCACGCGAGGGCGGCTGCCGCGATCAGTAAGCCTCCGTAGAACGTGAACCCTCCGGAAGAAAATATCATTCCGAAAGGATCGCGCGCAAAGTCTGGCAAATTTTCGAGGATGTGGAAGAGTTTTGCACCGGCAAATCCTGCCGCCAACGCCAGGATGGTAATGGTGCCCACCAGCACGGCCGGGCTCTGCTCCTTCGACGCTTCACGGCGTTTTTTCTCTCTGGGCTGGGGCTGCTCATGTATCCCGGGGAACCGGCCGGCTGCGTAAAGCCGATCCATCTCCAGGCGTAGAAGCCACGCTGCCGTCAAAACGGCAATCGCCACCATGGCCCCGAAAGAATAGATCGGGAAGGGCAGCTCGAAACCGAAAAGGTCAAGAAATATGTCGCTTAAGCGTGGATACATGGAAGCCGAACTAGTTTTCTGAAGCGATCATCGCCTCTCGTTCCGCCCGAATAGTCCGGAGCAAGTCGCTGAAGGGTACGTTTTTCTGTTCGCCCGCTTGCATGTTCTTCACCTGGGCTTCACCGGCCGCAAGCTCGTCCTGGCCGACGATGACGGCGAACCGCGCATTCTGACGGTTAGCTTCACGCATCTGGGCCTTCATCGAACGCCCTTTCAGATCGATTACAGCAATCAACCCCTCATTGCGAAACGCGTTTGCCATCTTGACCGCCCACCTTTCCGCTTCTTCCCCAAGTGCCACGAAAAAAACGTCCGGATTGGGTGAAGCCGAAAACGATTTGTCCTGCGCGGCCATCGCAAGGAACAGGCGCTCCATGCCGGCCGCAAACCCGACTGCCGGCACCTCCTCCTCACTACCAATCTCTTTTGCAAGTAAATCGTACCTTCCACCACCCGCCAGCGCACTCTGAGCGCCCAGATCCGGGCTTTCGAGCTCAAAAGCCGTGCGGGTGTAATAATCCAACCCCCGGACGAGATACGGATCCTCCTCGAAGGTCACGCCGAGGTCGCCGAGCAGCATCTTGACCTGCTCGTAGTGACGCCGGCTCTCGTCGTCGATGAAGTCCGTAAGTACCGGCGCACCTTCCAAAAGTCGTCTCTCCTTCTCGTCCTTGGTATCGAGGATTCGGAGGGGGTTCGTCCGCAATCGTTGCCTGCTGACTTCCGACAATTCCCCGGCATACGGTTCCAGGTATGCCCGCAATGCTTCACGGTAGCGGGGACGGCTCTCCGCATCGCCTAGTGTGTTCAGGCGCAGGCGTGTATCCGCTAAACCGAACGACCGGTAAACCGCCATCATAGCGGCAATGACCTCTGCATCGGCCCGGGGATCCGGCGATCCTATGACCTCGCACCCGAACTGGTGAAACTGACGGTACCGGCCTTTTTGCGGACGCTCAGCCCGAAAGCAAGGCCCAATGTAGAACAATCGCTGGGGCCCGCCTTTCTGATCCAGGTGATGCTCGAGGTAAGCACGCATGACAGGCGCAGTGATCTCCGGCCGCAACACGTAGTTCGTGTCCCCCCGTTCAAAGGCAAACATCTCCTTGGACACGATGTCGGTCAGCTGCCCGATCCCCCTGGCGATCAATTCGGTCGGCTCCAAAATGGGCGTCCGGATCTCCTTCATTCCGAACCGCTGAAAGGTCTCTCGCAGCTTCGATTCGACGAAGCACCAGTCCGAGCTTCCGAATATCGTGGTACCTTCAGCAACGTATTTGTCCGGTAAAATATCGAAGGTACCCTTGATGCTCTGAAATGCAGTTTTCACAAAAACAAGAGATAAAAGAGATGCGCTACTCAGACCAAATTTTGGGGTCGATCAACGGTTTGGTTACTGTTCGAGGAGCTCCGATTCGCCCTCTTCAAATATGCTGATCACCTGCTCTGGAGTCTCCGCTTTGAGCAGCCGCTCTCGGAATGAATCCCGATTCATCAGGCGCGAAATCCGGCTGAGCAACTTGATGTGCAGGGATTTGGCAGACTCCGTTCCCACCAGAAGAAAGACGAGCTGAACGGGCTTGTTATCGATCGAACCGAAATCGATCGGTTCAGCCAGCACGGCAAACGCTGCCACGGTGTCGTTAATCGCCGTCGTTTTGGCGTGCGGTAAGGCAAGCCCTTTGCCTACGCCCGTCGACATGACCTTCTCTCGCTCCATCACCGCAGCACGAACGGCATCGAGGTCTTGCACCGCCGGGTGATCCTTTAACAGATCAACCAGACCGTCAATCACTTCCTGCTTGTCCTTCCCCTTTAACCCGACGCTGATCGTTCTGGGCGATAGAAGCTGGTAAATATCCGTCACACTTGTTGTCTGCATAGGTTTTGCGTATTGACCACTCCGGACAAGCCGCGCACAAAATTGCCCGTGAGGGCACATACGCAGACTCTACGTCCTTGTTCGCGGTCACATTACAGGTGTACGAGTATAGATCATCGTAATATACTGGTTTCGGACATGAACCTCACCTCGTCAGACCGGACTAGTTCCGAGATTCAAACAAAACGTAAGCTCATGCGCCCTTTCTTCCCTCAACATCACGCAAACGCTCCACCACGTAGCGCATGTCTTCGGGAAAATCGGCCTCGAAGAACATTTCAGAACCGGTGTGCGGATGAATGAAACCAAGCTCAAAGGCGTGAAGAGCCTGTCGTTTGAGCACGTCGAACAGGTTGTGATAAAAGGCCTTTCGACTGGCCGTATGGGGACCCGTTCGAATCGACCTCCCGTCGTATACCGGATCGCCGAGGAGCGGGTGGCCGATGTGTTGGGCATGAACCCGTATCTGGTGCGTCCTGCCGGTCTCCAGCTTGAAGCCCACGACCGCCGTGTACGTAAAGGCCTCTTCCACCTTGTAGTGCGTCACGGCGTGTTTGCCGGCGGATTCCGGCACCACGGCCATACGCTTTCTATTCCTTGGGTCGCGACCGATGGCGCTTTCTATCCGTCCTTCAGGAGGATCCGGCACGCCCCACGTGATGGCTCGGTACCGGCGACGGATCGTCCGGCGTTCGAACTGTGAGGCCAGCTTGCGATGAGTCACGTCGTCCTTCGCAATGACCATCAGGCCAGAGGTATCCTTGTCAAGGCGATGAACGATCCCGGGCCGGATGGACGGATCGCCCGGACGAGCGGGTGCAGCATTGACGATTGAAAGCCCGACGTCCTCATCCTCCAGGTCTTCATCCTCTTCAAGCGTCAAAGTACCCCCTCCCACGTGATGTAAGAGCGCATTTACGAGCGTGCCGGTCCGATTGCCGTAGGCAGGATGAACCACCATCCCGGCAGGTTTATTGACGACGATGAGGTGTTCATCCTCATAGACGATGTCGAGCGGGATGTTCTCCGGCCTGGCCTCAATCGGCGGCGGGCGTAGAAGCAGACAGGTGATCCGATCCCCTGGCTGCACCCGATATGAAGCCCGATTGGCCGTGACGCCGTTCACCTTTACACGCCCTTCCTCAATCCCCTGCTGCACCTTGGCACGCGACGCGTTCATGATCGAACGTGTGATGTACACGTCGAGCCTGGCGCCTTCCCTGTATCCCGGGGGAACGTCGATTGTGATCGTCCACTCTCTGGGCTCAGATTCGGGCGTCATACGGACACGGTTCAACTTAGCGGAGATCAGAATACCTCCAACGAGGGAGCCCGGGTGTACACTGTTGTTCGCCCGGACTCCCCGAAATCTTCGATGTAACGCTGACGACGGCCTTACCGATTCATTTCCGCCTCGACAGCATTCGTCAGATAGGCAAAAGGCGCGTTCCAGTTGATGGCGATCTCGTTGGAGGCGTAGCTGCACACATCGTCGATGTACGAACGCGCTGGAAGCTTGGATGGATAACCTTCACACTGGTCCTGCTGCCCGGGATTGGGGCCGCCTACGAGAAAGCCCGGAATTGGCTCCGGTACGTCGTCTGTCGCAGGAAGGCGATGGTGGGGATTCATGGGGGTCTTTGTTCCGTATCCGGTTGCAAACGAGTATCCCGTCGCATTCCTCCCAAGCAGGTAATCCAGGTTCGAGATGGCGCCCTCCAGGTAGCGCCTGTCGCCGGTAAGCCGATACGCCTGAATCAGACCAAGCCCTTGATTAGCGGCTACCGAACTGCTCCCCCATACGAAATCCCTTTCGGAAAGCCCCATGACGACGCGATAAGCCGACGCCTCCTGGCTCGCAAGCATCTGATCGGCCCACTCGATGAAACGATCCTTTAGAGCCTGGACCTCGGTTCGGCCGGCAAGATCTGTCTGATTGTCGAGTAAGCTGTAGATCCCGAGCGTGCCCACGTTGTTCCAGCTCGGTACGTTGACCTCCCACGTGGCGGGTTCATCAACCGCCGTCAGGAAGCTATCCTGTCTGGTTGCCAGAAAAAGCTCGACAGCCGCCCACCGCCATTCGTCTTGCAAGAAGCGATCGCCGTAAGCGCCGGTGGTCACGTCCGGATCGTACGCCCGGTTCATTGCCATCTGATCGTACAATACTTCTGGATTCCGCCGCGCCCACTTCCACGCCTCGATGGCAGCCTCTCGGAGGGTATCCGAAAAGGCAGGCAGCACGTGCTCATACTCCCGAAAAACCCGGCTGGCCTGTGCCATCACAGCGGCAAAATTGAGTGCGGCAGCCGTGCTTTTCTGGACGACATACCGAGGCTTCTTCGCCTGATCCGGTGGAATGAAGGCCTCGAACTCGGGAGCTGTCAGCTTGTGGTAGACGCCGCCGTCTGCGGGGTCCTGCATGGCGACCATCCACCGAATGTTCCAAAGCACCTCATCCAGCAGATCCGGCAGCTCATTTCCACTCTCCGGAATGTTCAGGTTGCGCGACGTTACGTATTCCGGATACTGCTGATAAAGGAGGAGCAGTGTATACGTCGTGATTCCCGAGTTTACGATGTACTTGTTGTAATCCCCCGCGTCGTACCACCCTTTGGGGGCAGAGATCGTGCTGCCCTCCGGCCGGCTTTCCGAAGCGGCTGACGGATGAATCAGAACCAGCGTGTCGGGATGGCCGCCTTTCCGAGCCCACTTTCCGGCATGCTCGGGCTCCAGTGGCGTCGACATCCTCTGATAGTAAAAGGCCTTTACCGCCGCGTCTGCCACCTCCCCATGAACCGACTCGCCGATCCGAAACGCAGGCGATTCCTCGTATCCGTCCACCTTGACTACGTAGACGCCCGGTTCTTTGAAGGCGGAGAAGTCGGCTATCCGCACCGTCTCACCAGAATGAGGCCATTCCGCGGGCTCACCGAGGGAGCCGGTATAAACGGTATCACGCGTCTCGACCGATATCACGTAAAACTCGTCTCCCTCCTCTCCCGTGACCACAGCCACCTTAGGACCATCAATGTAAAATCCAATCTGATTAAGCCGGATTTCCTTGACGTTCTCGTCGTTGTTTGCCGTAACGGTTCGGATGCCTACTGCTACCACGATCAACACAAGGAGCACAAGAACAACCACGTGCAGTTTATTGCTGTGACCGGAACGGACGTCTCCATTTTGGCTTTTTTCGGGCATGGTCATTTGAGGTTGAGCATTGTTTGTAGGTCTGTAAGATCAAAAAACCTCATCACAAAAGGGAACGATCACCATTTAATCCGTCCCAATCTCAACTCCCTGAAACGATATCCAGTATCTTTTCCATCTCCTCCGGCGAATTATAATAGGTCGGGGCAAATCGAAGCAAACGGTTCCGAAGCGACACAACGATCCCGTGTTCCTTCAGGCGTTCGAACAGCTTCTCAGGTTCAGGATGTTTGATCGTAACGATTCCTGATTCCGGGTTCCGATCCTTGACACCGTACCGTTCAATGCCGAGTGAATCGAGCCCCTCTGCAAGCTGTTTCGTTCGCTGTAGGACCTGCGCTTCGCACCACGATTTGCCCACTTCGAGATACAGGCCGAGCGCGGCATGCATTGCCGCAATACCTGGATTGTTCAACGTCCCGAGCCTGAACCGGCGGGCATCGGGATGAAACCGCAGCTCGTAGTTGCAGAAATTATCCCAGTCAACGGGTCCGTGCGTCCATCCGGCAGGCGGATCGAGCCGTTCCTGAAGCTCCTCCGTAACGTAAATAAAGCCGGAACCTTCGGTGGCCATCATCCACTTCTGACATCCGCAGGCCAGGTAGTCGATGTGCGAACGCTCGACGTCGAGATTGAGTGCACCCGCACCCTGAATCGCATCTACGCAAAAAACAACGCCCCTGTCCTTACAGAGCCGCCCGACCTCTTCCAAATTCGTACGAAAACCGGACAGAAACTGGACCCAGCTCAGCGTCAGTAACCGCGTCCGCGGCGTCAGCGTCCTTTCGATGTCATCGAGCGTAAAGGTAGCCTCAACGTGGGGGATGAAATCGACCTCTACCCCCTTACGCTTCAGGTTCATGAACGGGTATACGTTTGCCGGAAACTCGCAAGCCGGGACGGCGATTCGGTCGCCTCGCTCCCAACGGTAGCTTTCTGCAAGCAGGCTCAACCCGGACGACGTGTTCGTCGTGAACTCGACACGACCGGCGTTCGTGCCGATCGCCTCGGCGATCCTTTCCTTCGTCTGCTGAACGACCGGTAGAAACTGAAAGTGATTCTCGATATTCGTTTCGTGTCGCTGCTGTATGTAGCGGTTCAGGGCTTCCACGACCCTTGTACTCAAGGGAGAGATGGAGGCGTGGTTTGCATAAATCGTGTGGGCGCAATGTGGAAAAAACGCCCTGAGCTCCTGAAGTGTCATGATGTCTGGAGAAAACTGGTTACACCTACTCGTAAACCTTTTAGGGTAACCACTGGCGACCGTTCGTCAAAGAAAACGGCTGCTTATTATTCGCGAAGAAACTGTTTTCCGGCCATCTGACGAACCAGCCCCTTGAACTCTAAGCTCAACAGGTATACCAGCGCGGTTGACGGCTCGACGTTTATCCTGGCACACAGCGTATCGATGTGGACTGGCGTTGAATCGAGCGCGTTGTACAGCAGCGACTCGATGTCACTGAGCTGACTTACAATCTCGCTTTTGTCCTCCGGTGCCGAGGAAGATTCGCCCGTCATCACGCCAAGCTCGCTTATGATGTCGTCCACGTTGAGCACGAGCTTGGCGTGGCCGCGCTGGATCAGGCGGTTACAGCCGGCGCCGGCTGCACTGTAAAGGGATCCCGGTATGGCAAAGACTTCTCTGTTCTGTTCGATCGCCAATCTTGCGGTAATGAGCGCACCTCCTTTTTCGTGGGCTTCCACGACCAGCACGCCGAGCGTGAGGCCGCTGACGATCCGATTGCGGCGCGGAAAGTTCGGTGCATCCGGTGCGGCGCCCAGCGGAAACTCGGATATCAGCGCTCCATGCTCGATGATCTGATTGGCCAGGTTCAGGTGTTCGGCAGGATAAATGCGGTCAACACCCGACCCGAGCACTGCAATGGTACGCCCTCCTGCCGCCATTGCGCCTCTGTGTGCAGCGGCGTCGATTCCGTAGGCCATCCCGCTCACGATGGTAAACCCTCTGCCAGCCAGCTCCGAAGCAAAGTCGTGAGCGATTCGGCGGCCGTAATCCGTCGCTCGACGTGTGCCGATGATCGCGATAGCCCGTTTATCGACTTCGCGAAGGTCACCCCGGACCCAGATGAAAGTGGGTGGATCGTAGATCTGTCGGAGGAGCTCGGGGTACCGGTCATCCCAAACCGTGATCAGCTCTGCTCCCACCTTATCCGCCCTCTCGAACTGTTGATCGACGACGTCGTCCGAGCGAAACTCAGCAATGGCTGCCCCAATCTGCGCGCCAATTCCCGGAACGCACTCGAGAGCCGAGCGGCTGGCTCGAAGCGCCGCCCGGGCCGATCCAAAATAGGACATGAGGGTGCGAATTCGGCCTGGACCAATTCCGGGGACGAGGGACAGGGCTACCAGCGCTCTGATTTCATCGTCATCAACGATTCGTCGATCGTGACCGGGATCGGAGGTCATGAAGTATCGCTCTGATGGTCCCGGCTCTTCTGGACGTATTCCCACAGCAGATGTCGTAGAGGTTCCAATCCCTTTTGAGCGACCGCGCTGATGGGCAGGACGTCAATGCCCGTGGGCAAAGCCTTGCGCGCCGCCGCTAAAACCTGCTCCACCTCATTCTCCGGAAGTAGATCGACCTTGCTCAACGCTACGAGGTGTGGTTTTTCGACGAGCTCGGGATTGTAATGGTGCAATTCGTTACGAAGGGTATAGTACGCCTCCCCGATGTCTTCCTCAATGATCGGAATCAGATAAAGCAGAACGGCATTGCGTTCGATGTGCTTGAGGAAGCGAATGCCAAGGCCTTTTCCTTCGTGAGCCCCTTCGATGATACCGGGCAGGTCTGCCATCACAAATGACCTGTAGGCGCCTGCATCTACTACCCCGAGCGATGGGGTTAGTGTCGTGAAGGGATAGTCCGCAATTTTCGGTCGAGCGGCGGAAAGTGTCGAAATCAACGTGCTCTTTCCCGCATTCGGAAAACCGACGAGCCCAACGTCGGCCAGCAGTTTGAGCTCGAGCGTGACTTCCCGTTCTTCACCCGGCTCGCCGGGCTGGGCGAACCGCGGAGCCTGCCGGGTAGCGTGCTTGAAAAATGCATTTCCTTTCCCCCCGCGGCCACCCTTAGCCAGCACGATGCGTTGGCCGGGTTCCAGGACCTCCCCGATAATTTCATCAGTCACGGTGTCCCTTGCAATGGTGCCGGGTGGTACTCGCAGCACGATGTCCTCTCCGTCAGCGCCCGTTTTGTTGGCTCCGCCGCCCGGCTGACCGTTTTTTGCAAAATGATGCCGGTTGTATCGGAGATCTAGCAACGTATAGAGCTGGGGATCTGCCTCGAGAATCACGGATCCGCCGTTGCCACCGTCTCCTCCACTCGGACCGCCTTTCGGCTCGAACTTCTCACGCCGGAACGCAACGGCTCCCGCTCCTCCTTTGCCGCTCCGTACCGTGATCGTTACGTAGTCTACAAATTTCATTTTTTGAATCGAACCACCGGAAGGCTCTCGGTTCCGGTTTAATGCTTAAAGAGTTCAGATTGTGCGTTTGAAATATACCCGGTACGCCGGTAGTTTCCGCATCCTGATAATCAATGACTTTTTCTTTACGGACGATCAGTTGAAACACGTCACGATATATACGGACGGCGCGTGCAGCGGCAACCCGGGCCCGGGCGGCTGGGCGGCCATTCTCAAGTATGGGACGCAGGAGAAAGTCCTTACCGGAGGCGCTCCTCGTACTACGAACAACCGGATGGAGTTGACCGCCGCCATCGAGGCGCTTCGTGCACTGAAAGAAAAATGCCGCGTCTCTCTGCATACGGACAGCAGCTACCTGGTCCGTGCCTTTAACGATAGATGGGTTGACAACTGGCAGCGAAACGGTTGGAAAAACGCATCCAAAAACCCGGTCGAAAACCAGGACCTCTGGAAAGCCCTGATCGAGCTGACCGACTTCCACGAAGTCAAATGGATAAAGGTTCGCGGGCACGCAGATGACGAGCTGAACAACCGTACCGATCGGCTCGCCGTCGAGGCAATGAAGGCGTTCAAGTCCTCCTAAACCAGCGCCTCGACGTTTCCACGTCCCGAGAGCGCATTGACGAAGGCTTCGCTAAAGGCTTCCACCTCGGACCGACGAACGGCAAGGCGCAAAGTAGTCATGTCCGAGTACTGCATGTCCTCGATTTCGGCGTCGAAAAGGCCCACGGTGTGCATCGCCGGGGACGTATCCGCGTAGTCAAAACTCACCACGACGGGCACCCTGACCACGTGTTCTTCCACACGAGCAGCATCGAGTGCTTCGTTAGCAGCGTCCCCATACGCACGGATAAGGCCGCCCGTCCCCAGCTTCGTTCCCCCGAAATAGCGAGTGACGACTACGAGCGTATTGGTTAACGACCGCGCATCTATTTGCCGGAGAATCGGCAGACCGGCCGTACCATTTGGTTCACCGTCGTCGTTGTAACGAAAGAGAGATCCGTCCGGCCCCAGCCGGTACGCGGTGCAATGATGAGTCGCCGAATACTCCCGCTTCTTTATCGCCTCAATTTCACCAGCCGCTTCCTCTTCCGACAATACCGGTATCGCTTCTGCGATGAAACGAGATCCCTTTACTTTGATCTCGGTAATTGTTCGGGATCGAATGGTCCGGTACAAATCCTCCATGCCGGCTGTCGATGCTGTACTGAAAAGGTACTACGCAGGACGTACGATACCGCTACGGGGCGGCTGCGTACTCGTTTATTGTCGAGTCGAACGGGAAACGAGCCCTAACCGTTCCACCGGCATTTCGATTACCCTGCTCGTTTATGACGACAGCGGTGTTCGTCGTCAGCACGGAGTAAGCGGCCAGTTGGTTTAGCCGTTCGTCTCCTTCTGAGGGATTCGTTAAGGTGCTCGCAAATCGGTTGGAGCTGAGCACGATGAGCTGCATGTCGTGCTGTTCGGCAAATGTAGATATGTCGCGGGTTACCTTCCCCATAGTGACGTGGAAGTCGACCGAAATATCCGGTCCCTCAGACCTATCGAATAGTTGCTTCAGCCCATTCCTTGCTGAAGCAACTCTGCTATCACTCGCGTTGGAGTGCTCTTCGGTTTCAAGCACGTGGAGGAGGTTCAATTCTGCCCCATAAAAAGCCGCAAGCTCACGCGCATATCCGATCGATCGAACGTCCGGCGACGACAGATCTACGGCCAACAGGATCCTTTTTATCAGGCTCGGGTGACGCCCCCTTCTCAAACCAACCGTAAGGACGGGGCAGGCGGCGCTTCGAACGATTTCATCGGCCGTTGTGCCGACCAAGAGGTAATCCAGACCACAAATCAAAAATCGATTGGCCCCGCTATCGCCGTGAGCCCCCATCACGATCAAATCGATCTTTTGGTCGGTTGCGTAGGTGAGAATTTGCTGGGGAACCTCGGGACCGCCCATGATCACCCTTTTTACCGGTACGTCCCGCCAGTTTTTGCCTGAGGATCTCGTGACTTGCTCAGAAATGATTGCTGTGTGAAGTGCCGCCAGATCCGGAAATCGTCCGTTTCCATTCCCTTCCAGGATGTGCAAGAGATGGATTTCAGCCCCGCACAAACCGGCTATGTAGAAGGCGTGCAGGATGGCTGAATGAGCACAGGTCGAAAAATCGGTCGGTACCAGAATGCGTCTGAATTGAATCATTTCCGGGGATCGTCGACGATGCAAATGCGCAATCGTCGAGGATGTAGAAAAAACCTGTGACGGGGATCTTCCTGGTCGCGTCACGACGCCCCGTCACGCCTTGAAAAAAGTAAGCACCGGCCGGAAGATTGGCCGGTGTTATCTAAGAAAGTACGCATTCCGAATTCCGATTCGTGACGGACATCCCTTCCCGTCCCTGTAATACATTATCGGTTGGGGCTGTAAGGGAATCACCCACACTTAAAGATTTCACTACAGGAGGAAGTGAAAAAAGCGAAGAGGGGTCCGGCTCAAACGAACCGGACCCCTCTCGAGAGTGTG
>CBINFS010000016.1:0-78676 GCA_966250015.1 uncultured bacterium
GAGGGTGGCCGGACGGTTGGCGCAGGCGTCGTCTCCAAAATCCTCGACGTGTAATCATTTATTAACTGTCGGCGAAGCGGCCGGTCCAGCGACCGGCCGCATATCCACCCGGCTCATCGACCGGGTCTCTGAAGCTACAGGACAATCGATATGGCAAGCCAGAAAATTCGAATCAAGCTAAAGTCGTACGACCATAGCCTGATCGACAAAAGCGCGGAGAAGATCATCAGGACGGTTAAATCGACCGGCGCCGTCGTGAGCGGACCGATACCGCTCCCGACAAAGAAGGCGATCTATACTGTGCTTCGTAGTCCACACGTTGACAAAAAGAGCCGGGAGCAATTTGAGACGCGCAGCCACAAGCGGCTTATCGACATTCTCTCGACCAGCAGCAAGACGGTCGACGCCCTCATGAAGCTCGAGCTTCCGAGTGGGGTCGACGTGGAGATCAAAGTTTGAACTGAGGAAACATATGCGCCGCCTGTTGTCCATCCTCATCCCCGTGCTCTTCGTTGCTTTCTTCGCATCAGCCTGCGACAGCAACGAGGACGAATCTGACGACCAGATTCTTCTCGGCGACTGGACGGTCGTAAAGGCACGGAGTGATGACGGCGACCTCACGGCGGACCTTAACAATGCCGGCAGGCTCTCGGTTAGCTTTGATGCCAATAACTACACGATCCGCTTCGATGCCGTCGTTGACGAAAACGATCGAGTAGAAAACGGGTCGTATCGAGTTGAAAATGGAAAACTCACGCTGAACGTGACCGTTCTGGGTGTCCCGGTCCCGGTTCCGATTACCTACCGGTTTGTTGATGACGACACCTTGGAGCTGGAGTTCAGCGGAATTGCCGCCGACATCGTGAATCAGGTGCTCGATGCCGACTATGATGGCGACATCGTGCTCACGCTCGAGCGGGATTGAACGTCGCCGGTAAATAGAAGTGACAGCTTAACTTAATCCGGCCGGTTCAGGTGCGGCCAAAGTAAAGGATTACAATGAGCGGATTAATTGGAAGAAAGCTCGGCATGACGAGCATTTTCGATGCAAACGGGAACAACCTCGTTTGCACCGTTATCGAAGCGGGGCCGAACGTGGTCACGCAGGTAAAGAATGTTGAGACGGACGGCTACATGGCCGTTCAGCTCGCCTTCGGTGAGAAGAAAGAAAAAAAGACCACCAAGGCGCTGAAAGGACATTTTGAAGCCGCTGGTACGACCCCGAAGAAAGTGGTCGCGGAATTCAGATCGTTCCGTTGGAACTTCGAGGGCGAAGTAAAGCTGGGCGATACGATCACGGTCGATCAGGTTTTCCTCGAGGGCGACCGCGTCGACGTCGTCGGTGTTTCCAAAGGTAAAGGATTCCAGGGTGTGGTCAAGCGCCACGGCTTCGGCGGTGTAGGTATGGCGACTCACGGCCAGCACAACCGGCAGCGGGCTCCGGGCTCTATCGGTGCCTCGTCTGACCCCTCGCGCGTCTACAAGGGCATGCGGATGCACGGGCAGACGGGCAACAAGCGGGTGAAAGTCCAAAACCTACTCGTGGTACGTATTCTTCCCGAACACAATTTGATTCTCGTGCAGGGCGCAGTCCCGGGACCGAAGAACGGATATGTTCGTCTCTACAAGAATTATCTCTCCGTGTAACTGCCTGTAACCGTTTGCGTTATGGCAGCGCCACAGAAAAGTATATAATCGAAGGCATAGATCATGGAAGTGAAGGTCTACCGGCAGGATGGGACTGAGGCAAACCGGACCGTAGTGCTCGATCCGACCATTTTTGATATTACGCCGAATGATCATACCATCTGGCTGGACGTTCGGGCTATTCAGGCCAACGCACGGCAAGGCACGCACAAGGCAAAAGAGCGTGGCGAGGTTGCCGGCAGCACGAGGAAGCTTTACCGGCAGAAGGGAACCGGTGGCGCCCGCGGTGGCAGCGCCAAGTCGCCGCTTCGCCGCAGCGGTGGTACGATCTTCGGACCGCGCCCGCGCGACTATTCGATGAAGATCAACCGCAAGGTGAAGAGCCTGGCGCGCCGCTCAGCCTATACCTATAAGGCTCGGGAACAGGCAATCTACGTGGTAGAAGGCCTCGACTTCGATGCGCCGAGTACCAGGCAGCTCAATGGAATCATCCAGGCGTTGGGTCTGGCCGATAGGAAAGTCCTGCTACTGACCGATGGAACCAACTCGAACGTTTATCTCTCGGGGCGCAATAATCCGAAGGTATCGGTGAAGGAAGCGACGAGCGCATCAACGCTCGACGTGGTCGGTGCACAGGTGCTGGTATTTCAGGAAGGCGCGTTGGACGCACTGTCGTCCGTGCTCGGTCAGGGCGCCTCTGTTGAAGCGAATCCACAGGCGTAGAGCGGGCGCGATAAAGGTCATCGAATTAAAATCCAGACGAGTTGAGCAATGGCACGACAGATTCTCATCCGGCCAATTGTGACGGAAAAGCTTACGAACCAGATGGCTGATCTGCATTACGCCTTCCAGGTGGACAAGAAAGCCAACAAAATTGAGATTCGTAAGGCGGTAGAAGCACGGTACCCTGGGGTAAAGATCAAAGAGGTTCGTACGATGGTGGTACGCGGCAAGCGCCGCCGCCAGTTTACGCGCCGGGGACTCGTTGAGGGACGGACGACTTCGTACAAAAAAGCGATCGTCACCCTTCTTCCCGGCAGCGAAGAGATTGATTTCTTTGCCGAAGTATAGCGGTTGATTGACTTGAGAACCGTGATGGCCGGGTTTGCGCTGCCGGTTCGCCTGGAATCCCCGCATCAGCTAGTATTGAATATAGAGTTGCGAGCGTCATGGCAATAAGAAAACTGAAGCCCGTTACACCTTCTATGCGGCAACGCTCCGTATCGGCTTTCGAGACGATCACGAAGCACGAGCCGGAGAAGAGTCTGCTTTCGCCGCTTACCAGAAAAGGCGGTCGAAATAATCACGGTCGGATCACGACCCGGCACCAGGGTGGCGGGCACAAGCGCCGGTATCGGATAATCGACTTCAAGCGCGACAAGGATGGCATCCCGGCCAGAGTGGCGGCTATCGAATACGACCCGAACCGTTCTGCCCGCATCGCCCTTCTGGTGTATGCCGATGGCGAAAAGCGGTACATCATCGCGCCGAATGAGATTCAGGTTGGCGCTACGGTGACGAGTGGGCCCACCGCGGCGCCGGAGCCGGGCAACTGCCTTCCGCTCGAGAACATCCCGATTGGTACCTTCGTCCACGCGATTGAAATGAAGCCCGGACGCGGTGCGCAGATGGCCCGGTCGGCCGGTACCTATGCTCAGCTCACGGCACGTGAAGGCAAATTCGCTACGCTTAGGCTGCCTTCCGGTGAAACTCGTATGGTGCCCATCAACTGCAAAGCGACCATCGGGACCACGAGCAACCCGGATCACATGAACATCGATCAGGGTAAGGCCGGGCGGAACCGCTGGCGTGGCATTCGGCCGAAGGTACGTGGCGTCGCCATGAACCCGGTCGATCACCCGATGGGTGGTGGTGAAGGTAAGGCGTCAGGCGGCCATCCGCAGTCGCCCACCGGTGTACCTGCGAAGGGCTACAAGACGCGTAAAAAGCGCAAAGAGTCGAACAAATTAATCATCCGTCGTCGCAATCAGAAATAAGGCGATAAAGCGTGCGGTAGCGCACGGAAGATTCCAAGACCAGATATGGCACGTTCACTGAAGAAAGGACCGTTCGTCTATCACAAGCTCCAGGAGAAGGTCGATGAGCTCAACCGGGGTGGTAGAAAAAAGGTGATCAAGACGTGGAGTCGGGCATCCATGATTACCCCGGATTTTGTGGGGCACACATTTGCCGTGCATAACGGCAAACAGTTCATCCCGGTGTACGTCACCGAGAATATGGTCGGGCACAAGCTGGGTGAGTTCGCACCGACTCGAATCTTCCGCGGCCATGCCGGCGAAAAACGGGACAAGCGCACCAAGAAGTAAGAGCGCGCAGCCGGTTCGGCGCCAAAGTCCGCACGAACACGGATTACAATATTGATCATGATGCGGGGCAGGCTGGTCCGGTCGCTCCGACAGTCAAGTTAAAAGAGCAATGGAAGCAAGAGCTATACGCAAGCACATCCGGAGTTCGCCGCTGAAAATGCGAACGGTCGTGAACCTGGTACGCGGCAAACGCGTCGCGGAGGCGCTTGATATACTGCACTATATGCCCCAGAAGGCTACCCGTCAGGTTGAGCTTGCCATTCACTCGGCGGTTCACAACCTCATGGACAGGAACCCCGACGAACGGTTCGATGAGAAGGATCTTTTCATCCGAGAGATAAAGGTGGACGGAGGGGCAATGTTTAAACGGCACCGTCCCGCTCCTCGTGGGCGTGCGTATCCGATACGGAAGCGGACGAGTCACCTGACGGTAGTGGTGGGGACGGCAAAAGCTGAATCGGCAACGAAAGAATAAAAGTGGCAGGCCGGTATCTTCTCGACGTAGAGAGCCGGGCCTCGTGAACCTGGAAAAACAAAGGGTTAGAACATTGGGCCAGAAAACGCATCCAACAGGTTTTCGCCTGGGCGTCATTAAAGGTTGGGATTCCAACTGGTACTCCGAAAAGGATATGCCGGAGAAGCTCGTCGAGGACGAGGAGATCCGGAACTATCTCGGTGCCCGGCTCAAACGTGCGGGTCTCAGCCGCGTCGTCATCGAGCGTACGCCGAAGCGGGTAATCCTTACGCTGCACACGAGCCGTCCCGGTGTGGTGATCGGCCGTGGCGGCCAGGAGGTCGAGAAGCTGCGCGAGGAGCTGAAGAAGCTCACGAACAAGGACATCCAGATCAACATCAACGAGATCAAACGTCCCGAGCTGGATGCCAGCCTCGTCGCGCAGAACGTTGCCCAGCAGCTCGAAGGTCGTATCTCCTTCCGTCGTGCCATGAAGCAGGCCATTACGGCTGCCATGCGCATGGGAGCAGAGGGGGTCCGCATCAAGGTGTCGGGTCGTTTGGGTGGCGCCGAAATGAGCCGCACCGAGCAGTATCTGGAAGGCCGGGTACCCCTTCACACGATCCGCGCCGACATCGACTACGCCGAGGCAACTGCCTACACGATCTACGGTACGACCGGCGTCAAAGTCTGGATCTTCCGTGGAGAGATCATCGGCAAGCCCGACCTCAGCCCGAATGTGCAGGCGCAGCGACAGCCCGTTCAGCAGGCCCCGCCGGAACGTCGCCGGCGTGAACGCCGCCGCGATCGTCGCGGTGCGACGGCAGGCGCCGAAGGCCGGAAGCGCGGCGCTTCGGAGACTGACAACGACTGAGCTTCCGTGCTCCCGACAGCGCCAAACCGATAGTAATTGAATAATCGAGGAGTCCGGCCACAGAGTTTGCCGGCTCCCAAAAATGAGAGATAGGTGACGCTATGTTGATGCCAAAGCGTACCAAGTATCGCCGCGTACAAAAAGGTCGAATAAAAGGAGTTGCCCAACGCGGCACGGAAGTGACCTTCGGCGATTTTGGTGTCAAGGCGCTCGAACCTGGGCAGATCACGAGCCGCCAGATCGAAGCCGCGCGTATCGCGATGACACGCTACATGAAGCGCGTTGGTAAGGTCTGGATCCGGATTTTCCCGGACAAGCCGGTGACCAAAAAGCCGGCCGAAACCCGAATGGGTGGCGGTAAGGGATCGCCCGAGCTCTGGGTAGCGCCGGTCAAACCTGGTCGGGTGCTGTTCGAAATCGGCGGCGGCGTTTCCGAGGAGCTGGCTCGCGAGGCCATGCGCCTGGCTCAGCACAAATTGCCGATTAAGACCAAGTTTGTGACGCGGCCCGACTACGTCGCGCCCGAAAATCCACCCCGACTGTAGGATTGGGTAAACGGTAATACCACCACACAGGTGATTTCATGAAGGCCAAAGAGATTAGAGACCTGAGCATCCAGGAAATCGAACAGCGGATACGGGAGGAAGAGGAGCAGCTGAGCCATGCACGCTTCCAACACGCCGTTGCTACGCTGCAGAATCCTGCTCAGATGCGTGAGCAGCGTCGGCTTATTGCTCGGCTCAAGACGATCCTGAACGAAAAGAAAAGAAGCTTGCAGCAGGACGCCCAGTAAGAGTTTCGGACACCCAGTAAACTAAAACGGTAGTTGGTGAGGTAACGGTTTACGGCTCACCAAGCCAGAACGAAATATGGAACAGAGAACGTCAGTACGTAAAGAGCGCATCGGGACCGTCGTTAGCGACAAGATGAATAAAAGCATCACCGTCGCGATCAGACGACAGGTCAAACATCCGATCTATGGCAAGTTCATCAAAAAGACGACCAAACTGATGGCTCACGACGAGAATAATGACGCGCACGTGGGCGATACAGTTCGCATCATGGAAACACGCCCGCTCAGCAAAAAGAAGTGCTGGCGCCTCGTCGAAATCATCGAGCGCGCCAAGTAGGTGTGGTCCAGACTCTTCAGAAGTTGGTCATAGACTCGAATAGCGTAGGACCCTAATAGCGGAGGTTAGAACCATGATCCAGCAAGAGACAAGATTGAACGTTGCCGACAATAGTGGCGCCAAGGAAGTGCTCTGTATCCGGGTGCTTGGCGGAAGCGGTCGGCGTTATGCTCGCGTCGGCGATAAGATTATCGTTTCCGTCAAATCAGCCATTCCCGGCGGCGGCGTAAAAAAAGGCGACGTGTCGCCGGCCGTCGTCGTTCGTACGAAAAAAGAATATCGGCGGAAAGACGGATCGTACATCCGGTTCGACGAGAATGCCGCAGTGCTGCTCAACAACCAGGACGAACCGAGGGGAACGCGTATCTTCGGCCCCGTTGCCCGTGAGCTCCGCGAAAAACAGTACATGCGGATCGTCTCGCTTGCCCCCGAAGTGCTCTGATTACTCGATGGAATGCACCGGTCAATTTTTTGCTACTGACCGCTAACACGTATTGTAAGATGCCACGTAAGTATAACAAGCAAAAGAAGCTGCACGTTAAGAAAGGCGACCGTGTACGCGTCATTGCGGGTAACTACAAAGGACTCGAAGGACGGGTACTGCGGGTGTATCCTGAAACGGAGCGTGTGATCGTCGAAGGGGTGAACATCCGTGTGCGCCACACCCGGCCGAATGCAGCTAACCCCCAGGGCGGGCGTATCGAGCGTGAGATGCCGATCCACGCTTCCAACTGCATGCCGCTCGATCATAACGGCAATCCGACCCGGATTGGCCGGAAGCGAGTGACGGCGATCGATACCGGCAAGAGCCGCTGGGTGCGAGTCGCAAAAACCACGGGTGAGGAACTCGACCGGTAGTACCCTCCATGAAGCCTCCATGCAGCAGGAACCTACGGAATCGGCAACCATTCCAATAGTCTGCCCGGCGGCCGGCGCTCAGACCGGCGGCATAAACATAGAATTGTGCTAGAGTAATGGCATACGTACCAAGATTAAAGACGCGCTACCAGGAAGAGGTTGTGCCCGCCCTGATGAAGAAGTTCGGGTACAAGAGCATTATGGAAGTGCCCCGCCTCGTGAAGATCTCCGTCAATAAGGGGGTCGGTGAAGCGCCGCAGAACAAAAAAGTCCTTGACGACGCTATCGAAGAGATCCGTCTCATAACCGGGCAGCACCCCGTCGTTCGTAAGGCACGGAAAAGCGTATCGAACTTCAAGATCCGTGAAGGAATGCCGGTTGGTGTGTCCGTTACGCTCCGCGGGAACATCATGTGGGAGTTCTTCGACCGCCTCGTGACGCTCGCCCTGCCGCGCGTGCGCGACTTCAAGGGAGTCCCTGACCGGAGCTTCGACGGCCGTGGGAACTACACCCTCGGTATCAAGGAGCAGATCATCTTTCCCGAGATCGACGTCGACAAGGTCGATCGGATCAGCGGTCTGGACGTTTCCTTCGTCACGACGGCCAAAACGGACGAAGAGGCATACGAGCTGCTCAAGGCTTTGGGTATGCCGTACGTTCGCCGCGCGGCCGAGGAACCGGCGCCGGAGGTAGCGGCCTGACGGTACGCCTGAAATCAATAAAGATTGCGATATAACAGAGTCTAGGTAGAGATCTCTTATGGCAAAGAAAAGTTGGATGGCACGCGAAAAGAAACGCCGTCGGTTGGTTGCCAAATACGCCGAAAAGCGTCGGCAGATGAAGAGAGATGGTGACTGGGAAGGTCTTCAGAAGCTGCCCCGGAACGCCAGCCCCGTTCGGTTGAACAACCGGTGTCCGCTTTCCGGACGCTCTCGCGGCTTCATGCGTCGTTTCGGCATCTCGCGTATCGCATTCCGCGATATGGCGCTGGCAGGCAAGATCCCCGGTGTGCGTAAGGCAAGCTGGTAGCAGGGAACGGCCATTTTGTACGCTTCGGCCTTGCAAATACAAATACCACCATTAAAAGAACGCGTGGCCCAAAACAATCATTGAAATGAGTGCAATTACGGATCCCGTAGCAGACTTTCTTACGCGCATTCGGAATGCGCAGATGGCGCACCACCGTCATGTAGATATCCCGGCGTCGAAGCTGAAGCGAGCCATGACGCAGATTCTCCTCGATAAAGGGTACATCCGGAACTATCTGAACGTTGATGATGGTAAGCAGGGCCTCATCCGTATCTACCTGAAGTACGATGCGAAAGGGGAGCCGGCCATCCAGTCGCTGACTCGAGTATCTCGGCCGGGCCTTCGCAAGTACGTGGGCTCCGACGCGATTCCCCGTGTAAAGAATGGCCTCGGGATCGCCATCCTTTCGACGTCGCAGGGTGTGTTGACGGATAAAGAAGCCCGCAAGATAAACATTGGTGGTGAAGTGCTGGCCTACGTCTCGTAAGGCATACAACAGTTGCATCGCCCAATCAATCATTCATTGATTAAGTAGAGGAAAGACATGTCTCGTATTGGCAAAATGCCGATTGAGATTGGGAATAAGGTGACCGTCGACATTGCGGCCAACAACCTTGTTACCATGCGCGGCCCCAAAGGCGAGCTTTCCCTCCAGGTCGACCCTGACATCCAGGTGAAACAGGAGGACGGGCAGCTGATCGTCTCCCGGCCGACGGATCAGAAGCGCCATCGCGCCCTGCACGGCCTTTATCGTGCACTGCTCCAGAACATGATGACTGGCGTCTCGAACGGCTACAAGAAAGAGCTGGAAGTGATCGGTGTCGGTTACCGTGCAGCGGTCAATAATGGCGTACTCGAGCTCGCAGTCGGCTTCTCGCATCCGATCTTTTTCGTGCCCCCCAAGGGGATCGAGATCAGTGTCGATACGAAGCGTGGCAAGAATGCCATCATCGTTATCGAAGGGATCGACAAGCAGATGGTCGGCCAGGTGGCTGCCAAAATCCGCGCCCTTCGTCCGCCGGAGCCCTACAAGGGCAAAGGCTTGCGGTACATCGACGAGTTCGTACGTCGTAAGGCGGGTAAGACTGCCGCAAGATAATCGCGTAAGACAATCAAGGTAGGAGCTCTACTATTACGGTCTTCGGAACCAGATGAACGAACCGAAAGGTCGGAAATCTTTCGGTATAGCATTTACGGTAATGGCAAAGAATAAAACCACGTTGCGACGCCTGCGGATAAAGCAGAGAGTCCGTAAAAAAGTCACAGGGACTTCAGCGCGCCCTCGCCTTTCGGTCTTCCGGTCGAACAAGCACATTTACGCTCAGGTGATCGACGATACCGTTGGCCGGACGCTGGTAGCGGCTTCGAGCCTAGAGGAGGGTGTTGAGAAAGCGAAGCCCGTCGAATTGAGTAGAGCCGTCGGGAAGCTCGTTGCGGAAAAGGCCAAGGCTGCCGGTATCAACCAGGTCGTCTTCGATCGCAACGGGTACAGGTACCACGGGCGCGTACAAGCACTGGCCGAAGGCGCCCGCGAGGGTGGTCTCCAGTTCTAAAAACGAATAGGAATAGGACAGAACTCCTGATCAGGGATATTTAGAAAGACTCCCAGTTATGGCAAGAGAAAATCGTCGTAATCGCGAACGGCCTGCCGAAGAGCAGCATGAGTGGATCGAGCGTCTCGTATCCGTAAAGCGGGTTGCAAAAGTGGTAAAGGGCGGCCGCCGCTTTTCGTTTAATGCCGTTGTCGTCGTCGGTGATGGGAATGGTATGGTCGGCGCCGGTCTTGGTAAGGCAAACGAGGTCGCTGACGCGATTGCGAAAGGAACGGAGGATGCGAAGAAGAACCTCATTCGCGTACCCCTCAAAAACGGGACCATCCCTCACATGACGATTGGCCGGCAGGACGCTGGTAAAGTGCTCCTCAAACCGGCTGCTCCCGGTACGGGTGTCATCGCCGGCGGCGGCGTCCGTGCCGTACTCGAAAGTGCCGGTATTCGCGACGTGCTTTCGAAATCACTCGGGACGAGCAACCCCCACAACCAGGTCGCCGCGACGATGGACGCCCTGGCACAGCTCGAGGATCCGATGGAGGTCGCTCAGCGGCGCGGGGTTCCTCTTCGGAAAGTTTTTGAAGGATAAACGGCGCCGTATCCTGTAGTTCAGCAGTGAATGCTGGCTTTCGGAAGGGCACGAACAAATTCGAGAAAAATGGCAAAACTGAGAATCACACAGGTTCGGAGCTTGATCGGGCAGAAAGAACCTCAAAAACGCACGGTTAAGTCACTGGGGCTCCGCCGCATTCGTCACGCGGTTGAGGTCGAGGATACGCCGGTGATTCGGGGTATGGTCGACAAAGTCCGCCACCTGGTTTCCGTTGAAGAAGTAAAAGAATAATTGCAGCGGCAGGAAGGGTTTTATTCCGCCGTTTTTTGCCGTATCAACCATTGCGAGTCCACCCAGGCATACAGGGTGGGCGTATTAGCCGGTAGAACAAATGGATCTCAGTAATCTCAAACCCGCTCCGGGTTCTACGAAATCACGCAAGCGTATCGGGCGCGGCGTTGGTTCGGGACATGGTGGTCATAGCTCGACCAGGGGTACCAAAGGGCAGAAGTCGCGTTCTGGTGGAAAGATTCCGACCTGGTTCGAAGGCGGCCAGATGCCGCTGCAGCGCCGGTTGCCCAAGTTTGGCTTCAAGAACATCAACCGTAAAGAGTATCGGATCGTAAACGTTGGCCGGCTTGCCGAACTGTGCAGCAACGGGACGTTCGACCCCGCCAAACCGATTACCCTTGCTTCGTTCAGGAAGGCCGGACTTGCGGGAAAGTCGGAGCTGGTCAAGGTTCTCGGAACGGGTGATCTGAATGTGGCGCTCAACGTCAGCGCGCACGCATTCAGCGCTTCAGCCCGTCAGAAGATTGAAGCTGCCGGTGGAACCGCCACCGTAGTCGAATAAACCCCGATCAGCCCTGTTCGATGGGGCAGTAATTTCAGGTGTGTTATGGCTGGTCTCGCCGAGAGCATTCGCAATATCTGGAAAATCGAGGAGCTGAGGCGTCGCATTATTTATACGCTCGGCATCCTGGTTATTTATCGGTTTGGTGCTTTCGTCACGCTTCCTGGAGTTGACGCAAGCGTCCTGGCTGAGGTAAACGCGAGCGCTGATCCGAACAACATTTTCGGTTTCCTCGACCTTTTCGTCGGTGGCGCCTTCAGTATGGCCGGCATTTTCGCGTTGGGCATCATGCCGTACATCACGGCATCCATCATCATCCAGCTTCTTGGAGCCGTCGTGCCTTACTTCCAGAAGCTGCAGCGTGAAGGCGAAGAGGGCCGTAGAAAGATCACGCAGCTCACCCGATACGGAACGATTGGTATCACTGCATTGCAGGCAATCGGGTTTGCCATCAACCTTCAATACGGCGCTACGGGGCAGGCTATCGTGATCGGCCCGACCTTCTTTATGATCAGTACGGTTATCGTACTGACGGCCGGTACGATCTTCGTCATGTGGCTCGGCGAGCGGATCACGGAAAAGGGCATCGGCAACGGCATTTCGCTGATCATCATGATCGGTATCATCGCCCGCTTCCCGACGGCATTGTACAACGAGTGGGACCTTACACCAAATGCATTCATTTTCCTGATCGAGCTTGCGTGCTTTGTGCTCGTAACGGCCGGTGTCGTCCTCGTGACGCAGGGCATGCGCCGGATTCCGGTGCAGTATGCCAAGCGGGTCGTCGGACGGAAAGTCTACGGGGGAACCACACAGTATTTGCCTCTCCGCGTCAACGCGGCAGGTGTCATGCCGATCATCTTTGCCCAGTCCATCATGTTCGTGCCGGGCACGATCGCGCAGTTCTTCCCGGATAGCGGCTTTATGACCCGGCTGGGTGGGTGGTTCCTCGATCCCTACGGGGTCGGGTATTCGGTGATCTTCTTCGTGATCTGTGTTTTCTTCACCTACTTCTATACGGCCATCGCCGTCAACCCGAAGGAGATGGCAGATACGATGAAGCGGCAGGGGGGCTTCATTCCTGGCATTCGCCCGGGCAAACAGACGAGCGAGTTTATCGATAACATCCTCACCCGCATCACGCTGCCTGGCGCCATTTTCCTGGGCGTCGTAGCCATCCTTCCGGCGTTTGCTTCCCGCTTGGGAATCTCGCCCGGATTTGCCATGTTCTTCGGCGGAACGAGCCTGCTCATCCTCGTCGGGGTTACGCTGGATACGTTGCAACAGATCGAGAGCCATCTGTTGATGAGGCACTACGACGGGTTCATGAAGAGCGGCCGCGTCCGTGGCCGCCGGATGTAATCAATAGGCCGCGATACGACAGGCGGACCAGTAGCTGCGAGGCGACGGATGGTACACATTAAAAGCGAACGCGAAATCGACTTGCTTCGGGCAAGTGCTCGCCTCGTCGGGCGGACACTCGCCGAGGTGGCCAAGAGCATTCGCCCGGGTATCCGAACCGTATCGCTGGACAAAATCGCAGAAGACTTCATCCGCTCGCACAATGCGCAGCCGGTGTTCAAAGGCTATCGCGGATTTCCGGCCTCGCTGTGTATCTCGGTCAATGATGAGGTTGTCCACGGTTTCCCCGGGGACTACGTGTTGCAGGAAGGGGACCTGATTTCAGTCGACTGTGGGGTCATACTGGATGGGTTCGTAGGGGATAGCGCGTACACGTTTGCCGTAGGCGAGATTTCCGCCGAAAAAGCACGGCTGTGCAAGGTGACGTACGAGGCGCTGTACAAAGGCATCGAAAAAGCATACGCAGGAAATCGAATTGGCGATATTTCGGAAGCCATTCAGACTTATTGCGAGTCGTTTGGCTATGGTGTCGTGCGGGACCTGGTAGGGCATGGGATTGGAAGGAGCCTTCACGAAGATCCCCAGATTCCGAATTTTGGGCGACGGGGAACAGGCAGGAAGCTGAAGGAAGGCATGACGTTTTGCATCGAGCCAATGATCAATCTCGGTACGCCGGACGTGACGACCGATTCGAACGGGTGGACGATCCGCACGGCCGACCGGAAGGCTTCTGCACATTACGAGCACATGGTGGTTGTGCGTCGGGGGAAAGCCGAAGTACTCAGCTCGTTCGAAGAAATCGAAGCAGTCGTTAACGCACCCTATAAAGACCTGATCACCCATGGCGAAGCAACAGGCAATTGAACAGGACGGTGAAGTCATCGAGTCGTTACCGAATGCACAGTTCAGGGTTCGACTCGAGAATGGCCACGAGATTCTCGGCTTGCTCTCCGGCAAGATGCGGATGCACTTTATCAAGATCCTGCCGGGCGACCGGGTGAAGGTCGAGTTGTCGCCGTACGACCTTACGAAGGGGCGAATTGTGTATCGCTATAAGTAGGCGTATCCGCGGCGAACAAATATGCAACGGTTGCGTTATTTAAAGGATATCCTTTTGAGTAAACCGACGAAAATCACCGAAATCGAAGTGATAGATTATGAAAGTTAGAGCAAGTGTCAAAAAGCGTAGCGCGGACGATATCATCATCCGTCGTAAAGGCCGCGTGTACATCATCAACAAAAAGAACCCCAAGCATAAACAGCGCCAGGGTTAGTAACGGAAAGCCGGCCGGCTGTACCTGGCCGGTTAATCGAGGTTAAACGAAGGTAATATGCCACGAATCGCTGGAGTAGACGTTCCGAACAACAAGAGGGGTGAAATAGCGCTCACCGCAATCTATGGCATCGGGCGTTCTCGTGCGAATGAGATCCTCGCCAAAGTCGGTCTCGATCGGGATACGCATCCGGAGGATTGGACCGAAGAGCAGACTCGCCGGGTACGTCGACTGATCGAGGAAGAATACCTGGTCGAAGGTCAGCTGCGGACCGAGGTCCAGATGAGCATCAAACGGCTCATGGATATCGGTAGCTACCGCGGGCTTCGTCACCGTCGCGGCCTGCCGGTCCGCGGGCAACGGACCAAGACCAACGCACGCACGCGCAAGGGACGCCGGAGAACGGTCGCCGGAAAGAAGAAAGCACCGAGGAAATAAGTCTTAATTGTACGCAGGCCGATAAACATCGACTATGGCTAAACGACAGAAAGGTGGGCGTCCAGCACGCTCCGTCCGTAAAAAGAATGTGGTCGTCGAGGCAAACGGGCAGGCCCATGTCAAGGCGACGTTCAACAATGTGATCGTAACGCTCGCCGACCAGTACGGGAATGCGATCTCCTGGGCCAGCTCGGGGAAAATGGGATTCAAGGGAAGCCGTAAGAATACTCCCTACGCTGCACAGGTTGCCGCGTCGGCTGCTGCGAAAGAAGCATACGACCTCGGCCTCCGTCGCGTCGACGTTTACGTGAAAGGTCCAGGCTCCGGTCGGGAATCCGCCATTCGGGCGCTTGCCGCATCCGGCCTCGAGATTGCGACGATCCGAGATACTACACCAATACCCCATAACGGCTGCCGGCCTCCAAAACGCCGCCGCGTCTGATCCGACCCTATCGTGCAGGATGTTTCACCGGGCTGCCTGTCCGCTGAATCGTCCTGCATTCTGGTTGGAACGGCATCGGCGTTTGGTATAAGATCCCGGCTACGGACAATCGACGTCCGTACGTTTGTGCATCAATCAGCAAACGAGAGAAACAAGACATGGCCCGCTACAGAGGTCCAAAGCAGAAAATTGCCAGACGGTTCAAGGAGCCGATCTTTGGCCCGAGCAAGGCGCTCGAGAGGAAACCCTTCCCGCCGGGGCAGCACGGGCGGACTCGCAGGGGAAAAGAAAGCGAATATGCCCTGCAGCTTAAGGAAAAACAGAAAGCCAAATACACCTACGGTTTGCTCGAACGGCAGTTCAGAAACCTGTTTATTAAAGCTTCGCGGAAGAGGGGTGTCACCGGTGAGATCCTTCTTCGCTTTCTAGAAGCCAGGCTCGACAACACGGTATACCGTCTGGGTTTTGCGCGTACGCGCCGTCAGGCCAGGCAGCTCGTAAATCACGGGCACGTTCTCGTCAACGATCAGATGGTCAACATTCCGTCTTACCAGCTCAAGCCGGGCGACGTTCTGGCCATCCGGCCGAAGAGCCGCAACCTGGCCGTCGTGCAGGAAGCCGTAGCCCACAACCGCCGGTCGTTCCCCTGGCTCGAGGTTGACCGCAGGGAATTGCGGGGTAAGTTCCTCGACTACCCGAATCGTGAAGATATACCGGAGAACATCCGCGAAACGCTCATCGTCGAGTTGTACTCGAAGTAGACGAGCGAGCTGAAGCCGCGGATAACTTGCCGCGCGATGCTCAATGCGACGATTCAACGTGGTCACCATAGACTTGATCTAAACCCTCTGATATGAACAATTACGCGATTCAGATGCCGGACGGCGTCCAGGTCGAAGAAGCCAGAGATACGTATGGACGTTTCGTAGTACAACCGCTGGAGCGTGGATTTGGGGTTACTATCGGCAACGCGTTACGGCGTGTTTTACTCTCGTCACTCGAGGGCGTCGCTATTACCGCGATCAAAATCGACGGTGTACAACACGAATTCTCCACCGTGCCGGGTGTCACCGAAGACGTAGCCGATATCATTCTCAATCTGAAGGGTGTTCGTTTCAAAGCCGTTGACACGACCGATTCGAACATCCACCTCGTTCTGAAAGGCCCCCACGAGTGGACCGCTGCCGACATCGCGGCCGTTACGAACGATTACGTGGTGCTCAATCCGGAACACCACATTGCCGTACTGGGCCCGGATGCAAGGCTGAACGTGGAGCTTCGAATGGGGCGCGGCCGTGGATACGTGCCATCTGATGACAATAAACAGGCGGATGATCCCATCGGTGTCATCGCCATCGATTCCATCTTCACGCCAATCAAAAACGTGAAGTATACGGTGAAGCCAACACGTGTCGGTCAGTCGATCAATTACGAACGCCTGACGCTCGAGATCACGACGGACGGATCCATCTCGCCGGAAGAGGCGATGGGTAATGCCGCGTCGATTCTGCGCGATCACGTGAACCTCTTCATCCAGATGGAGTCCGAGCCGCAGCCTCAGGTGGAGGAGAAGGAAGTGGATGCCGAGGTCCAGCGGATCCGCGAGCTGCTCTCCCAGCCTGTCGACGAGCTCGACCTCTCGGTTCGCGCGCACAACTGCCTGAAAGCCGCCAACATCAAAAATATCGGCGACCTGGTCCGGCGCGAGGAATCTGAGATGCTGAAGTTCAGAAACTTTGGCCGCAAGTCCTTGCTCGAGTTGATACAGGTTCTGGAAGAGCGCGGCCTGCACTTCGGCCTCGACGTTGATAAGTACCTAGAAAAATCCAATTGATAATTCGATCGTAGGTGGAGGCGGTAAGGCCGGCTCCTTTTTTACCCTCCGATGCGGAGCTATAATTACCGAATATCATGCGACACCAGAGGAAAAGACATCGCATAGGCCGGCCGCATGCGCACAGGAAAGCGACGCTTGCAGCCCTGTCTACTGCGCTGATTACGCACAAGAGGATAACGACGACGCTTGCCAAAGCGAAAGCTTTGCGGGTTTACGTAGAACCGATTTTGAACCGTGCGAAGGAAGACACGACGCACAATCGGCGTGAGGTCTTCCGCCACCTGCAAAGCAAGGAAGCCGTAAAAGAGCTCTTCGGCGAGATAGCCGAACGTATCGGCGATCGGCCCGGCGGCTACACCCGCGTCGTCAAACTGGGCGAGCGCGACGGAGACTCGACGGAAATGGCGGTTATCGAGCTCGTCGACTACAACGACGTCCGTCCCGATGGCGCAGCCGGTACGCGTAAGCGGCGCCGCACCCGTCGCGGTGGAAGCTCGGGGGCAAAACGTACCGAACCGGCAGCCTCGGCTGCCAAGCCCGCCGAACCGGCTAAGCCCGCTCCCGTAGAGGAAGCCGTCGGAACGGTGGAAGAGGTGGAA
This sequence comes from uncultured bacterium, assembly GCA_966250015.1. GTDB lineage: Bacteria > Bacteroidota > Rhodothermia > Rhodothermales > DASSAV01 > CBINFS01. The sequence continues at coordinate 17,228 of CBINFS010000016.1, forward strand.
ACCCCTGAGGACGTCACTCCGGTAGAAGAGGCTGAGGCCCCTGAAGAGGCCCCGGTTGAGGATGCTACTCCAGAAGCCGAGGCTACTCCCGAAGCCGAGTCCGCCGAAGAAACCACGGCTCAGGCTACTCCGGAGGAAGAATCCACTGAAAACGCTGAAGACGATAAGAAAGAAGAGGAGTAATTACAGAACCCTCTCTTCGTGATTGAAACTAAAAAGGTGTCCCCGTCGAGTGCGGGGGCACCTTTTTTCTTTGCATTGACTAGAGCTTGATGGCATGTTGCCTATGAGACGGGACGGCGAGACAAAACAAAACAACAGTCCACAGATGGACGCAGATTTCCCGCAGATGATTTTTTGAAGAGTGGGGCGTACACGCATTGGCCCAGTGGCTCCGGGGGAGTCCGAAGGCGGGACGTTTTGTGTTACCGAAGGCCCTTAACAAATACGTCATCTCCGCGAAGGCGGAGATCCAGGCATGCATGCGGTCTGCTCCCACGGTACTAAACAAAGGGATCTACCGCTCAGTCACTCCGTGACGGTTCCCTGCGTCGATAGCAGGAGAGTCACGCCAAGGGGATCAACTACTGCGTTTCATTCTACTATTGGAGTAATCCAGACATGTTGCACTTCGAGAAGATTCCTACTCGCAAGGCTCGTCGGAATGACAAGTAGCGAGGTGTGGGTAAGTATCTGACCTCACTGCTATCGCCGTCACCCCACTCTGTCATCCCGAGAAGCCGTGCGACGAGGGATCTTTATGAAACGCTGCCTTCTGAATAGGCAATCAAGGTACGTACAGCACGCCTCCACCGATTATGTAGACCTTCTTCGCGTACTTAAACATACTGTTCACTTAATGGAAGACCGGAACTGCGGATCAGGCGTTCAAGAAAAAGTGAAAGTCGACTATTTATTTTAACTTGTGCTAACTGGTGAGGGTTGGCTATTGCTTTTGGGATCGGAGTTGATTTGGTTGTAGGCTTTCGGCTTCGGCTGCTACTGCGTTTTATTCAGGGTTCGATCGATATGTTACCGGAACAGGTAGATTATCAAGAGTTTAACTGAAAGAGGCGTTCCCTGTAAGGGACCTATCGATAAAGCAGTATGATCCAGTCTTCGATCGTCGAGCACATAGCCGAGCATCCGCTAAGTCCGGAGCTCGCTGATAAACTCGACGCTTTATTAAAGTTGTGCCGTGAAAACCTCCCGTCCACCGACGAGAACCTCATACGGCGGGCTTTTCTGCTCGGCGCCTGGGCGCACCGGCACGACAAACGTGCGTCCGGCGAGCCTTACATCACGCACCCTCTCGAAGTAGCACGGATCGTTGCACGTGACATCAGCTTCGACGACATCAGCGTCGCAGCCGCCCTTCTGCACGACGTCGTCGAGGATACCGAATTCTCTCTCGACTACATCCGGGAGGAGTTCGGCGAGACGATGGGCAACATCATCGACGGGCTGACGAAAATCGGAGACGTTTTTGAAAGCCGCGAGCTTGGCCAGGCGGAAAACGTGCGCAAGCTCATGCTGTCGATGGCGACCGACATACGGGTTATCCTGGTGAAGTTTGCGGATCGGCTTCACAACATGCGCACCATCGAGTCGCTCCCGAAGCCGAAACAGCTTAAGATTGCCAGCGAAACGCGTGACCTGTTTGCTCCGCTTGCCCACCGGTTCGGGCTCTTTGCGGTCAAGAGTGAGCTCGAAGACCTGGCGCTCAAGGTGCTGGATCCCGATGGATATTATGAGATCGTCGGCGAGTTGCGCGCGACCAAGGCCGAGCGTGAGGCTTACATCGAAGCGTTCATCAAGCCGCTAAAGGAGCGTCTGCAAAGTTACGGGTTCGATTTCGAGATCAGTGGCCGCCCGAAGAACCTGTACTCCGTCTACCGGAAGATGAAGACGCAGAATAAGACCCTGGCGGACATCTACGACCTTTTCGCCATACGGGTGATCTTAAAAACGTCCGGTAGGGTGGGTAAGGAGGATTGCTGGCGTGTGTATTCGATCATAACCGACCTCTACAAACCTCTTCCCGAACGCTTTCGGGATTTTATTTCCGTACCCAAATCGAACGGATACCAGAGCCTGCACACGACCGTACTGGGACCGCAAGGCCGCCGCGTCGAAGTGCAGATCCGTACCCAGGAGATGCACGAGGTCGCCGAACGGGGTGTTGCCGCACACTGGAAATACAAGGAAGGCGTCGAAGATTCGGATCACCGCTTCGACAAGTGGCTAACCTGGGTTCGCGACCTTCTAGAAAATCCGCGCCCCGAGCAGGCAACGGAATTCGTCAAAGAGTTTCGATTGAATCTCTACGACGAAGAGATTTACGTCTTTACGCCTAAGGGCCACCTGCTCAGCCTTCCGAGTGGCGCCACTCCGGTCGATTTCGCATTTCAGGTACATACGGAGGTAGGCTTCCACTGTATTGGAGCCAAGATCAACGGCCGGATGATGCCGCTTTCCTATAAGCTCCGAAGCGGCGACCAGGTGGAGATCATCACTTCCAAAAAGCAGACGCCCAATCCGGACTGGATGAAGTTTGTCGTGACGCACAAGGCCAGAAGCCGGATACGTCACTGGATCAACGAAAAAAGAAGGAAAGCGGTTGAGCTCGGGCGGGAAATGTTCGAGAAGAAGCTCAAAAAAGCGCACATCGAGCTCGACGAGCAGGACATACACCGGTACGTAAACCGACTGAAGTTTCCCAATCCGCAACAGATGTTCTACGAGATCGGTGTGGGGCTTTATTCGGTTGACGATTTCATCCAGGCCGTCAAAAACGTCAGCAAGCCGGAAGAAGCAGAGAAGGAAGAATCGACTGACGAGGAAATTCTACGCTTGCAGTATGAAAACTTCCTCGATACCGCCCAATCTTCCGGCCGCCCTGCACTGATGATAGAAGGGGAGCTTCACACCGACATCGTGACGCGTTATTCCCCGTGTTGCAATCCGATCCCGGGAGACGACGTGTTCGGGTACGTCAGCCGCAGCGGAGGGATCAAGATACACCGTATCAATTGCCGCAATGCACCAAACCTCCTGATAAACCATCCCGACCGTATCGTACCGGTTGAGTGGAGCCGTCAGAAGGACGTTCAATTCGTAGCGGCGTTGCGGATCATGGGCGAAGACCGCGTCGGAATCGTCAGCGACGTCACCACAGTCATTTCCAAGAACTTGAAAACGAATATCCGTTCCATTACTATCAGTTCGGATGATGGCGTCTTCGAGGGTACCCTGGTGGTGTACGTAAACGACCTGGATCACCTCCGTCGTTTGATCGATCGGCTGAAGAAAATCGACGGTATACACGGGGTTTACCGGTTTGAAGAATGACCTCCGGCCTGGCTCGTCAATCGAAGCTGTTTTTCCTATTCTCTTTCGTGAACTTTTGCCGTAGAATGCCGACATTACGGCTTTCAGGAACGATTGCGAGCCATTCGCGCAACATCCGTATTGTGCAGTCATTGAATAAGTGGATAAAACATAAATATTTTGTAACACGAGTGTGAGGTCGTTAACTTCTCCAGGTTTAGGTAGAACGTTTTTCGTAAACTCATGGTGCTGAATCCTCCGAACTATTTATCTTAATTGGAGATAGTGCATTATCGATTCCTTTCGTACCTTGATGGAACGGTACGAAATTGATCAGGCAATGCACCGTTCGGTCCCCCGGGGCATTACCTCACCCACCCATTAATCATCATACACGAGTTGATCTAACAAGGAGTTTGCTATCATGCAGGACGTTACCATTCAGGACAGAGCCCGGACGTTGACAAAAAAGGATGTCGCACGCCGCGTTGCAGAACTAATGGATGAGCCTATCTATAAGAGTGAGCCCTGGGTGAGCGCCGTCATCAGTGCGCTTGGTGAGTTGATGATAGAAGCCGATCCTGAAATTCGTATTGAACTCCGCGACTTCGGTGTTTTTGAAGTGAAGAAGACCAAAGCGAAACCGAAAGCTCGCAACCCCAAGACCAATGAGACGGTCTTCATTCCAAGCCGCCGCAAAACGCATTTTAAGCCCAGCAAAAAGCTGAAACAGGTACTTCAGACGCCTTTGAAGGAGCTGAACTACACCATTCCGGATGGCAGTGCGGACAGCAAGGGCGACGCTGCGCTGAAGCAAAACGGAATGAACTGATTGAACTTCTCAAGGGGGTGTCGTCCAGTCCTCTTTGATGAATACGTTGAGTGCGGGCTGGGAAGCAACTGCTTCTCCGCCCGCCTTCCATTTCTGGCCTCTGAACCCGTCAACGACCCATGATCCCGGCCCGCGTGGTTGCGATTGATTACGGCCAGCGACGTGTGGGTATCGCGGTTGCCGATCCACTCCGGCTGTTCGCCCAATCCCATGGCACGTACGATCCTGAACGCGCCCTCGAAGTCCTGCAAAAGATCTACAACCAAGAAGGCATCGAAACCGCTCTCATCGGGTGGCCTCTCACGCTGGATGGGAAGGAAGGCGAGGCGACCGAAAGGGTTGCGGCATACATCGATCGGCTGAAGCTCGTTTTACCCGGCGTCGAGATCGTCAAATGGGACGAACGGTTTACGTCGGAGCGGGCGAAGGAAATCATACGCGAGTCCGGTGCCCGCAAAAAAGCGCGCCGGGACAAAGCCAGAGTCGATGCGGCTGCCGCTTCGATAATGCTTCAGGAATATCTGGACGAGCATTCGGGCCGTTGAAAAACCCGAGTACCAGACAGGCACAAATTCGGCTTCTGATGGTTTATCGATAATCCTATCAGGTTTTTTTTCGATCAAAGAAGCACCCGACGACCTATGATCCTCCCCATTTACGTGTACGGAGACCCGATTCTGCGAGAGGCTACCGAAGACGTAAAGGAGAATACAGAAGACCTTCAGCGTCTGATCGACGATATGCTCGAGACGATGAGAGGCGCTTCGGGTATAGGCTTGGCCGCTCCTCAAGTCGGAAGGCGCGAAAGACTGTTCGTCGTCGATCTGGAACCAATGGCAGAAGCCGCTGCACAAGAGGGCGAGGTGCTGCCCGAAGGTCCGTTGGTCTTCATCAATCCGGAAATCGTGTGGGAGAGCGAGGAAGAAGTCGAATACGAAGAGGGGTGCCTCTCCATACCGGACATCCGCGACTACGTAACGCGGCCTGAGCGTGTGGCAATCCGGTATCTCGATCGCGACTTCAAGGAGCAGGAAATCGAGATTGCGGGAACGTTCGCCCGGGTCGTCCAGCACGAATACGATCACCTTGAAGGTATACTTTTTGTCGATCGCCTGACTCCTTTCCGCCGCCGTATTCTTCGCAGGAAGCTCCGCGACATGTCCCGCGGGATCGTAGAAGCCGATTACCCGCTCGTCAAAAACGGCAAATAACCGCATTCCGTTTGGATCTTTCGGGTGTAGGCTGTTCTGTACCGAGAACAGGGTAGGTAGTCCATCGTTAGATCAGCGATATGGAGTGATATTCCGGGTCACTTCGTCGAGCAGGCTATCTCCAGCATTGCGGTATGGGTCGTCGGGTCAAACAGTACGCCTGGATTTTACTTGCCACCTTTCTGGTGGGTGGTGTCCTGGGTCCTGTTGCACATCGGATCCAACACCTGGCATCGGGCTCTTACTCGATAACCGACGCCGCTGCTTCCATCGACCACGAAGCGCAAAGTGACTGCGTCCAGGGGTCAGAAGGTTCAGAATTTGGTCTCGAGGTAGGAACGTGTGCGATTTGTTCGGCCATCCTGAGCTACGTCTCTCCTGAGCCAGCCCTTCTGCTTTCTATTGAAAGCGTAGCGCTTCTCGACCGGGCATTTCCAGATTTTTCGGTATCTCGTTTTCTACCTTCCAACTCCGGCAGAAGCCCACCGGCGGCCGGTTAACACCACCGAGCTTCACGACCGTTACTGATCGTGAAGCTCCAGCGTGCCCGGTAATCTGTCCAGCACTCATTTCAAAACCGGGCAGATCTCCAATCTCCTGTTTGCCGGTATTGAGCTTTGATCGCTCGATGTCTTCCGTTGTATTCAATTGGAGGGTAAAAGATGGTGTCGAAAGCCAGACTTCTGATTCTCGCTTTTTCCGTACTGTTGTTCCTTCCGGGTTGCGATTGGGTCGATGACACCCACGAGGCGCACGCTGATACAGAAGGATTTCAGATAGTGGTGGACGGCCAGGTCGTCGTGCAATGGCGTGAGGGCGTCGTTACCGGCTCAGTTCCCCTCGAAATCCCGATAGGCCAGTCGCACCACCTCACGGTTCGATTCCTCGATCACGACGGGAAGGTCATCCCGGTCGACGAGATCGATTCTATTACCGTCATGTCGGTGGAAGTAGCTGATCCCACGCTGGTCGAGATGGTGATGGATGACACGGATCCTTGGTCATTCGACCTCACGGGCATCGAGGCGGGCGACACCGAACTAAGCATCGGGCTCCGGCACGGTCCGGATCACTTCGACTTCACCCCGAGAGCGGTTTCTATACGAGTGGTGGCATGAAAAACGGATCGAAACGTACGCTGTTTTTTATCTGTTGTTTTGTGTTGTTGCCCTGTATGCCGTCGGCTTTCGGACAAACCGCACCGGGCCACGGGATGCTCGTCGGCAACATCCGTGACAGGCACTCCGATGCGCCGGTGGGGTGGGCGCAAGTGCTGGTTGAAGGAGCCAACCGCTCAACGATGTCGGACGACGCCGGCCGATTCGAATTTCGCAACCTGACGGCAGGCGCCTACACGCTCAAGATATTCCGGATAGGCTACGAACCCTTCGAAGGGCGGGTCCACGTAGCCGCCGGTGATACGGTTACGATCCACGTTACGCTGTCGGATTCGCCGGTCGAAGCGGGAGACATCGTTGTAGAAGGGGAGAGGACATTCGGCAACGGATCCATCGGGCAGGCAGTCCTGACCGTCGAAGGTTCCTCGCTTCGGCGAAAGCTGGGTATCACGATAGCCGAAACGCTTGCTGGAGAGCCCGGAGTCGCCATGCGTTCGATGGGACCGGCGCCGGCAAGGCCCGTGCTTCGTGGTCTGAGCGGGGATCGTCTACTCGTCCTCGAGGACGGTGGGCGAACAGGAGACCTGTCGGCGACGTCCGCCGACCATGCGGTCGTCATTGAGCCCCTTACAGCCCGCCGCATCGAGATCGTTCGCGGGCCTTCCGCACTCGCGTACGGGCCGAATACCCTGGGCGGTGTCGTAAACGTCATTCATCAGCTCGTTCCGTCTTCCCGGCTGGACGACCCCGTCGTGGACGTTTCCTTCCAGGGGGAATCGGTTAACCGAGCGGTTTCGACGGGCTTGACCGCCCTGGCTCCGGTCGGGCCCCTCGTCGTGAACGTGGAAGGCAGCCTCCGCGAAACGCAGGACCTGAATACACCGGTCGGATTGCTGCGTAACTCGTCGATTTCGACGTACAATGCATCCGTCGGCGCCAGCCGGATAGGACTGCACGGCTACGCCGGTATCGCCGCCACCTATTACCAGTCCGAATACGGAATCCCCGGCGGTTTCGTCGGTGCGCATCCCGAAGGGGTGACCGTCAGGCTCGATCGTAAACAGCTCATCGCAAAGGGGGAGTACGTTGGCCACTCTCCTCTGATTCAACGATTCGAAGGCAACGCGCGCTTCTCCCGCTACTTCCATCAAGAGTTCGAATCCAGTGGTGCGCTCGGCGTTGAGTTTGGTACGTTGACTTACAGCACCACACTTCTCGCGCACACCAGACCGCAGGGGGTGTTGCGATCAGGTGCGATCGGACTCTCGGGCGAATACCGCCATTTTGTGTCGGGAGGCCTTTACTTCACGCCCACGACGCAGGAAGCATCCGCTGCAGCGTTTGTTTACCAGCAAGCTTCATTGGGCCGTTTGAACCTCGAAGCAGGGTTGCGGTACGACGTCCGAACCGTAATGCCGGAGGAAGAGGAGGAGTCCCACGTGATCGGCCGGATACGACGGCGCTCCTTCAAAGGCTTGTCGGCCTCGATCGGTGGGACCTGGTTTCAGAGCAGCCGGCTCGCACTTGGTGTTGCGATGATGTATTCCCTGCGGCTTCCTGTAATCGAGGAGCTGTTCTCCGAAGGTCCACACCTGGCCGCCTATTCGTTCGAAATAGGCAATCCAGACCTTGAGGAGGAGCGAGGATACGGCGTCGAGTTATCGTTGGCCTATACCGGCTCCCAGGGAAAGGGGTCCGTCACGGTCTTTCGAAATCTCATCGACGGATACATCTATCCTCGCAACACAGGTGAGCTTAACTACAGAACTTTACTGCCGATATATCAATTTTCCGGGATGGATGCCGTCATGTCCGGTTTTGAGCTGACGGCGGAGTGGCGCCTGAACCATCACATCTCCGCGGGTGGGAATGTGAGTTACGTCAGGGGTACGTTACGAGACTTGGGCCTTCCCCTTCCATGGATGCCGCCGCTGACCGGAAAAATGTCTGTTCGATACCACAGAAACCCGTTTGGGCTGGAGGTCGGGATGCGCACTGCCGCTGGACAGGAGCGTACGGGAGAGTTTGAGGATCCAACTGATCCTTACCGCGTCTTTGATCTGGGCGCGCAATACCATTTTACCACCGGAAGATTCCTCCACACGATCGACTTCGGCGTGGAGAACGCTTTCGATGCCACCTATCGGGATCACCTCTCCCGCGTAAAGGCTGTAATGCCCGAGCCGGGACGCAACGTCAAGCTGCTCTACAAAGTCTACTTCTGAGCTTCATATAAAGAAGCGTTGAGGGATTTTGGATGGGCAAACTTATTGGATATATTCCGTTTCAAGATCGTTGAACATGTAACGCGATTGAATCGTGATGGTAATTTCGTGCGTGAAGCGTACTGTTCAGTCAGTACTCCTCTTCCTCGTCGTAGTCAACGCCGCTTTCGTTTCCGCTCAACCGCTGGACCTGATACTGCCCACGTCGAATCGCGCCCTTCTGGAAGACGATGGCCCGGCCTTTTATCAGTTCACCGATCGGTACTTTAAAGGGAAGCGCTCCCATCCCTGGGAAGGAGGGCAATACGGTTTCGTGAGAAATCAGGTAGAAACGCAGGAGGGGGTTGTCTTCACGCGTTTCCACGAGGGAGTTGACATCAAACCCCTGTACCGGGACCGTCGGGGCGAGCCGCTCGACACCGTTCGGGCGATCGATGATGGTGTCGTCGTTTATGTCAATCCCGTTGCACGCGCCTCCACGTACGGCATCTACGTGGTGGTGGAGCACATCTGGAGTGGATCACCGTTTTACAGCCTCTATGCCCACCTCGGGGACGCCTACGTGCGGAAAGGGCAGCGCGTCCGTCAGGGGGATCGGCTCGGACGCATGGGCTATACCGGGAGGGGGATCGATAAGCGGCGGGCGCACGTCCACTTCGAGATCAACATGCTCCTCAATCGAGAGTTCGATGCTTGGCACGACCGCCATTACAAGCGATCGGATAAAAACGAGCACGGCATCTTCAACGGTGTGAACATGGCTGGTCTGGACGTCGCTGCCCTGTACCTGGCGTTACGCGATAACCCTACCCTTACGATCGAGCAGTTCCTGTGGAGCCAGGAGATTTACTTTACGGTCATCGCACCCATCTCGTATCCAATGGATCTCTTGTACCGGTATCCGTGGTTATCCAGACGGGGTTACAAGCCGGATGCACCATCCGTCGAAATAAGTCTGACCCGCTCGGGATTGCCTGTTCGAGTGGAATCCACTTACCGGAGGGTGCCCGAGGCTGTGGTGTCTAAGGTAAAACGGTCAAACGTTCCATATCAGCTCATTTCAAACAGCCTGTTGACCGGTTCGTATGGAGATTGCTCGCTCTCCAAAAAGGGTCATGAATACATCGAGCTCCTGGCGATGGAAACCCGCCCCGACCCGAAAGAGCTCGAGGTGCTTCGAACTCCCGGCCCCCCGGCAAAGGTGCCCGTAAAAGAAGTGGTCTCCGTAACGGAGGCCACGCACGCCATCGTCTATTCAGACGAGAGCTCGGAGGACGACAGGTCGTCCGGGGGCGATTCGGATAACGGCTCATCGAACGAGGTCGAGCGGTGGTAGCCGGCTATCCCTGGAAAAGTATTCACGCAGGCGTTCGCCCCTTATACAGAGACGCTATCCCGAACGTCAGCGGTTTTTGGCGAAGATCGGTAAACCCAGCCACCTTCATCTCACTCAAAAAGGCATCGCCGTCCGGGAATGCAGCGACCGAATCTGGTAGGTAACGGTAAGCCCCGTCGTTTTTCGAAACCGCATTGCCGATTCTAGGCAATACGTGTTTCGAATAGAGCTGGTAGAGCTGTTTGACTGGAAAAGCCCGCGGATGGCTGAATTCGAGGACCACGAGGGTACCTCCCGGCTTAAGCACACGAGCGATCTCTGACAGGCCTTTCCGGAGGTTTTCGAAATTACGGACGCCAAAAGCGACGAGTGCCGCGTCGAACTGTTTGTCCGAGAAGGGCAACCGCTCCGAGTCACCCCGGCGTAGTTGAATCCGGTCGGTTTCCCCAAGCTTCTCGACTTTCTGCCGCCCTATTTTTAGCATCTCCTCCGACAGGTCGACCCCGACGATCTTTTTCGGATCGAGGGCGAGTGCTTCGATGGCGAGGTCGGCGGTGCCGGTTGCGACGTCTAAGATCCGTTTTGGGCTCTCCTCGCGTAGCATTTCCACCGCCTTACGACGCCAGCTCCGGTCGATCCCCAGGCTGAGTATGCGATTGAGCAGATCGTAACGCGGCGCAATCGCGTCGAACATTTCCTCGACCTGTTGCTTTTTCCCTTCAACCTCGCCAATGGGCGGATAATTTTTCATGTGTGCTGAATGTCGGCTGTTCCTCGAAAACAGTTAAAAAATCGTATTTAATCTTGAAGGGGGCGCGCTACGAAAATGCCGATCACCCCCCGGTTGCCTTCGACGTACTCCTGAAGGTCCGGCGAGACCTTTACACCGCCGGACGTCGACGCATGTAGCAGGCCTTTGCCCCGACCGGTGTCGTAAACGAGACCGGTGTGGGTGACGTCGAGCCCTTCCATGCGAGCTGTCGTCGCGATGATGTCGCCTGCCTGAAGCTTATCGTACGCCGATCGAATGCGGTCCTGCGGGATGTAATACAGATCGACTTCGCCAAGGCGCCGCTCCGCCTGCTGAATGCATTCGAACAGGCTGTCGTTCGAAACCAGACGGGGATAGCTTGCCCTGTTCTTGGTCATGAAGTTGATCGTCCGGTCGAACGGAATTCCGCCAATCATCTCGGTGACGTCTTCAACGTGGCCGCGTTTTTCGTTGTCGTGTATCCAGTCGGTAAAATAATGCAGGCGGCTGCAATACCCGTCCATCACGCCACCCCGGTACCGGAGGCGCATGACGTTTTTTGCGAACGTATCGTACGAGTAATCCTCTTCCAGAATCCCGTACGCCATTGCCAGGGCGGTTTCCACGAAGGTCACGCAGTCGAATCCGTCGAGCCTGCAAATCAGGGTTTCTTCAGCGGGTTCGTCGAGCATACCGGCTACGTACGGCTTACCGCGGAACTGTAAGCCGATCTCCTGCATGATTTCGCCGATCGGCCGTTCGTGGAGATTGTTCTCGCGTGCATATTCCATCACCTCTGCAAAGAGGCGTGCCGATTCGGGATCCGGTTCGGGAATGTGAAGACCGGCTGGAACGCCCGGAATGGTGTCCGTCCGGCTCGATTCTGGCGCAATGGTGTCGGTCGAGTCGGCCCGGCAGCCCGTCGTCACAAACAACAGCAACACGAACGCCATTAGGGTTTTTTTCATCACGCAGTGTATTTAACCATTCCAGCTTGCCTGAACTTTAAGCGCTTCTCTCAGGCGTCTTTTGTACTCAATCCGTGGTATCTCGATCAAACCGAATTGTTCGAGGTGTGGTGTTGAATACTGCGTATCCAGCAGGACGAAGCCATTTTCCCTCAAACGTCTGACGAGATGTACCAGCGCTACCTTCGAGGCGTCACGAACCCGGTGAAACATGGATTCACCGAAAAAAGCTCCACCCAGTGCAACCCCATAGAGTCCTCCGACCAGCGTACCCTCCTGATAACATTCGATGCTGTGGGCATAGCCGGCATCGTGCAACTCGGTATAGACCCTAATGATCTCCTCTGAAATCCACGTACTTCTTCGATCGGCGCATGCCCGGATGACTTCTTCAAATGCACGATCGGAGACCACCTCGAACCGCCCCTGGCGAACGAGCTTCGCAAGATTCCGCGACACGTGAAAGGATTCGAGCGGCAAAATGGCGCGAGGGTCGGGATCGTACCAGAAAATCTCTTTCCCCCGTATCGACTCCGCCATCGGGAAATACCCGTGCCGGTACCCGTACAGCACGAGCTCGGGTGTTAGCCTTTCCTCCATCTTTATTGAAAGATGATTTTTTGATGAACCGAGGCGGTTCTCGGACGTTCGAGGGGTTGGTAAAGCGACGCACCCCGGTTGTGCAGGGGACCACCAGACTGGCGAGCAGATGAAACCGGAGAAGACGTCATTTCAGGTTCAGGTCGGAACACGTACCTTTCGTGTGGTGTTGCGAGACGGACTATTGTATCTGGATGACGAGGCTTACCAGTATTCACTCGAACCGGTTTCAGAGCATTATTATCTTCTGCTGTTGAATGGCCGAAGTGTTCCGGTATTTCTTGAACCGAGTTCGAACGGGGTATTACGGCTGACGGTTGGCGGAAGACGTGCGGACGTACGCGTACAGAACGAAAAAGATCAACTGCTAAACGTTCTGGGTAGCCCTAACGGGAAACCGGAGAAAACCTGTGAAGTGCGAGCGCCGATGTCGGGCCTGGTCCACTCGGTGGCTGTAAAGCCGGGGGAAGTGGTCGAAGCGGGTGACGGTCTCGTCGTCCTGGAAGCCATGAAAATGGAAAACGAACTCCGTGCTCCTGTTGGCGGTATTGTGAAGCGGATCAACATTCGGGAAGGAGACACGGTTAGTAAAAATGACCTCTTGATCGAGCTGGAATCCGCGACGTGAAGGTACTTGTAACCGGCGCAACCGGTTTATTGGGATCGGTATTGACACGCAGGCTCGTCGAGAGCGGCCATTCCGTGTATATCCTTCGCCGTCCGACCTCCAGGCTCGACCTTCTTGGAGACGTCGCCGACCAAGTCGAGCACAGGTTAGGGGACGTACTCGATGCCGACAGCCTCCTCGCTGCCATGCAGGACGTCGAGGTGGTCTACCATACGGCCGGGTTTTTGGGATTTGGTCCGGGGACTCGAGACCTCGTGTACCGCATCAACGTCGAGGGCACCCGAAACGTCGTTAACGCCGCGCTTACGTCCGGGATAAGCAGACTCGTCGCAACGTCGAGTATGGCAGCGTTCGGCCGACCGGAGGATCCGACCGACCTGATCGACGAGGACTCCCAGTGGCATGCCTCAAAAAACAATTCTCCTTACGCCCGATCAAAATACCTGGCCGAGCTTGAGGTTCATCGCGGGATCGGAGAAGGACTGGACGCCGTCATCGTTAATCCTGCCCTCATCTTCGGTTCCGGGCGGCCGGGCGAAAATACGCGCCAGATTATCGACGCGGTTCGGCAGCGTAAGATACCGGCCTATCCTCCGGGCGGCACGAACGTCGTTGACGTGCTGGACGTAGCCGACGGCCACATCGCCGCCATGGAATCGGGTCGTACCGGCGAGCGGTATTTTTTGGGAAGCGAAAACCTGTCGTGGCAGGCCATTATGGCTGAGCTGGCTGATGCGTTCGGTGTGCCGCCTCCGAGACGTAAAGCAAGGGCCGGACTTATGCTTCTGGCGGCCTACCTTTCGGAAGCGTCTGGGGCAATTTTCAGGTTTCAGCCGCGCCTGACGCTGGATACCGCCCGTTCGGCGGTTCACTTCTACCGGTACGACAACCGGAAAGCTGTGGAGGAGCTGAGCTGCACATTCCGCCCGTTCCGGGAGACGGCGCGCCGGATTGCCGCAGAATTGTCTGATGGGTGAAAGGCCTGTGGATGGGTGGCTATTGCTACAGGTTGCCGTCGCCGTTGTACCGTTCGGGTGAAAGGCGGAATTTCGTCAGTCTCACTTCGTTGACCTTCCCCTGAGAGCGGTATTCGACCTGGTCCATGAGCTGACGGATGATGTGGACGCCGTAGCCTCCGGCACGGCGCTTTTTGATGGATTCGAGGATGTTCGGGGCTACGTACTTGCTTGGATCAAAGCGGCGGCCTTCGTCTCTGATTCTGACCGTAAACCGATCGGGTGCGATGATCACGGCGAGATCAATGTTGTGGTGGGAGTCGCCCTGATAGGCATGCTTGATGATGTTCGTGCAGGCCTCGTCCACAGCGATTTTAAGCTTTTCGACGGCGTCGTCGGGGAGGTTTGCCGCCTGTGCATGCTTCTCCACGAACCGGCGCACATCCTCCAGGTAACGCGTCGAGCTTGGAATTTTTATTTTATGTTCGGAACGAGCCACGGACAGTCACACAGATCAAAAGGAGAGTGAGCGGTACCCGGTGTATTTACCTGACTCAATCATTGGTGCCGTTTTTTTGAAAATTGGCGAACGCCTCGTCTTCGGTCGCCACGATGTCGAATAGCATCGGAAAGCCGAGAAGGTCGAAAACGTTGTAGACTTTAGGCTGAAGGGACGCAATTTTGATGTCGCCTCCATTCTCCCGCACTTCCTCGATGTACGCCATAAACACGCCCAGGCCTGCACTCGAGATGTACTGCAAATTCTCGCCGTTCACGATGATCTGATGGTTCTGCTCCTGCTGGCACTTCTGAATAGCCGCCTCGAGTTCTGAGGCCGTGTGGGCGTCCAGCTCGCCTTTCAACTCGAGAACGGTTACCTGTCCTCGGGAGCGAAACCCAACCGAAAAATTGCTCATGGATTTTTTTGATCGCGTTTAGCTGCTATTCCTTCTAAGTTTCTATGGATTAGTTAGGGGTTAATTACTGGGAGCAACGTTTTTCCAAATGCCGTTCCCACCCTCAACATCCTGTACCTTTTCGGAAACCCGTTGTGTTTGCTTTCTACTTTCGAGTGCTACAGACGTTGAATAACGAATACCGTGCCACTTGATGACGACGATGGTCATGTCGTCGTCAAAGTGGTCGTGACCCAGAAATCTACGGATATCCTCCAGGACGGCATTATGGAGTTCTGGTGCGTCTTCGAATCGATTTTCACGCAAAGCATTCAACAGGCGGTCATATCCGTACTCCTCGCCCGTCTCGTTCCGGCTCTCGACTATGCCGTCCGTGTAGAGGACAAATACGTCGCCGGGTTGCAGGTCGACTTTTTCCTCGACGAGCGTTTTCTGGAAAAGGACGCCCCGGTCAAGGCCCAGTCCGAGACCTTGCGAGCGTAACAGCCTGGCATTCCCGTCGAGATGAATCATGGCGACGGGGCAGTGGCCAGCGCGGGCAAGGACGAATTGCTCTTTTTTGGTGTCGATGACGCCGTAGATTGCCGTTATGAAAATGTGCTTTTCCAACGACTGCGCGATCGCCTCGTTGGCGTGCGTCAAGAAATCGGCAGGCGACGGCACCAGGCGGCTGAGCGAGTGGAAAATACCCTGTAGCTCTGCCATGTAAAAGGCGGCATGCGTGCCCTTCCCGGAAACGTCCGCCGCGATCACGGCAAGCCGATCGTCGTCGATCCGCACGAAGTCGTAGTAATCGCCACCCACCTCCTGGGCTGAAACGTTGGAAGCGGCGATGGAAAGACCCTCGATGTAGGGGAGGTGTTGAGGCAGAAGCTTACGCTGTACCTCACGTGCGATGGCTATTTCGCGGGAGAGCCGTTCTTTTTCGATCTGCTCCTCAAACAGCCTCGCGTGGTCGAGCGCCAGCGCAGCCTGTGCGGCAAAGGCGCTGATGGACTCGATGTCGTCCTTCTCAAATCCGTGCGTGACTTCCTTGGTCACGAAAAGGGCGCCAAGCAGTTCGTCACGGGCAAGAAGGGGTACGACGAGCAGGCTGCCCAGCCCGGAACCCGGGTGCGAATTGATCCGATGATCCGTCGGGGCTTGTTCGAGGAGGATGGGTTCGCGTTTGAGCAGGATCTCTTCGTAAAAGGCCTGCGTATCGACCAGCTCTGATATCCGGCTGGACGTGATGTTGTGAGCGGCGACGATTCGCGGGCGCAACGATCCACTCTGGAGATCCGCAATTCCAAGCCACGAGGCCGTCGCCGATCCTGCTTCAACCGGTGACGCAGCAATCGTGTAGGCGAGCCGCTCGGGGTCGAAGGCCTGACTCACGAGTGTCGTGAGCGAGTGCATTGCCGCCATCTCGCCAACCTTCTGCTGGAAGTCACTCGTCGTTGGCAGATGGAAGAGCAGCGACAAGAAGGCCGTCGTAGCGTACAGTATGCCGAAGATGAGACTCAGCAGCGTGAAGACGCCCAGCGGGTAGCTGTAGTACGTGATGTACGTCTTCGAACCCGGGAAAAGGCTAATGTCCCCGATGATGTAGCCCGCGGCAAGTAGCGCCAGGAGCAGGAACGATAGCCCTATCGATGCCATCTTTTCCTTGAACGACAGGAAGACGATCCAGGAAAGCCGGAAGGAATTGGTTACCATCAACCCGATGGCGGGTATCCAGGCGAGACTCGTCCATCCGGGCTCAGTGAGGGGATCCTTGAGAAACGTAAAGAGAGCGGCGATGACCATGGTGCCAAGCATGAGGTACCAGTTTCGCTGGCTCGACTTCGTCCGCTTGAAAAGCACCAGGTCGCGCAGCCGTAGCAACAGGAGGATGGCGAACGAAGCCTGCAACAGGCTCAACATGTTGGTTTTGAAAACCGTCGCCATCGTGAGCGGCACGCCCGTCTGCTGGTTGAACCCGAGCGCCGTGACACCCGAGATCGACAGGTCGTCCGGCGGTGCTCCTATGTTCATGATGACGCGTCCGGCGCCCAAAAAAAAGACACCCAGCAGTAAAGTGGTCCACAGCGTTTTGGCCGGGTTGACGCTGCGCCGCTGAAGCAGGGAGGATAATAGTAACCAGAGTGCGGTATACTCAACGATGACCAGAATGCCGTAAATGGCATCTACGACAGGGGGGAAAGGATTGCCCGTACTCCAGAGTAGTACGTGATACCCGAAAGCCAGAATAAACAGGACCGTAAATAGAACGGCCAACCCGAACCGGCGTGCACGCCCGAGTGTCGTGATAGACGACCCTTCCGCTGTTTTTATAAGGAGGTTCGAGAACATATCGTGATGACGGGATAAAAAAGTACGCTCTCCCGTCGCATCCCATTAATGCCGGCTTACGCGTGTATATTACTTCGTGACAGTGAGTTTGTTACATTAGCTCACGAACAGTCCAACTTACGCTTTTCAGGCGGTTTCTGGAATATTTGGTACATAAGAATCAAACGTCAATGCGGGGTAACTTCCCAAGATATCCCTCGTACAGTAGCCTGGAGGAAGCCCTACCCAGCTTGTAAACGTATGAACCGACCCAGAATTGTCCGCTTACAGTTGCTCGCGCTGTTTGCCCTGGCCTTGATGGTGCTGGCACGCGTCTTTTCCGGTCCGGCGAGCCCCCGTGGAGCGGTCGTGCTTGCTGATATCGACCGTATGGAGCTCGCTCAGACCTCGTTTGAGGTCGAGCGTCCTGTTCGCCTCTCAGTTGAGGCTACGGGGTCGATCGAAGGGGGCCATCGCGACGGGTCCACGACGCCGACCCTCGGCGCATACGGATGGATCATGCGCCGTGATAACCGTCAGGTGGTATGGGAAATGGACGGGCGTGACGCCGTTCATGAAAGAGGGACGCTCGTCAAGGTCTCCGATTCAATCGAGCTGGAGCCGGGCATCTACGACGCATTTTTCACCTCCTACGGGAATACCTTTTTCTCCTATCGGGACCGGTCTTTCTTCCGCCGCATCTTTAATCCCGACCAACACTGGCAAAACGATCGGAGTAAGTGGCAATTAGTGTTGCGCCTCCTTGAAGGTGAAGAGAACGCCGTCAAAAAGTTGCGGTCCGAGGATTTTAAAGCGAGCGCTCCAACACCCGATGGCCTGATCTGGACTTCAGGACCTGCAGGAAGCTACGAGACGCATCGTTTCATTTTTGAGGTTGTACGGCCTGTAACGCTCAGGGTGTATTCGATCGGTGAGTTCGACGGCGAGCCGAAAGACTACGCCTGGATCGAGCGGGTCACGACTGGCGAGCACGTCTGGGAAATGACGGAGGAGAATACGCAGCCGGCTGGGGGCGCTGACGAAAACAGGCGTTTCGACGGTACGATTCGAGTGGAGCCCGGCGTCTACCGTGCCTTTTACCAGACCGACCGTACACACGCTTACCGTGACTGGAGGGCCAACCCGCCCTTCGATCCCGCCGGATGGGGCCTGACCCTGTCGGTCGTTAATTCGTCTGACCTCGCAGCGGTCGGGGCGTTCAATCCCTGGGAAAACCGAACACCGATCGTGCGCATTACGGAAGTGCCGGACGACAACATGAGGAGCGCGCAGTTCGTCGTCAAGCAGCCACTCGACGTGCTCCTGTGCGCTGTCGGAGAAATGCATGAAGGCGGCCGTTACGATTTCGCCTGGATCAAAAACGATCAGACGGCCGAGCACGTATGGGAAATGCGGTACGACCAGTCTGAGCACGCCGGTGGAGCGAGCAAAAACCGGAAAGTGGTGGAGTTCCTCCGCCTCGAACCGGGATCCTACACGCTCTACTACCAGACGGACGATTCTCACGCGTACGGGAGCTGGAATGCCGACCCGCCCGCAAATCCCGAGCGATGGGGCGTCACGATGTTTCCCATCGCACGCACGGTGGGTAATGACGTCGTCGAAGTGATCCAGCCTCTGAACATCATCACCGGAAAGCAGGCCGATCAGTCCGGTCTCGAGGGGATTCAGCCCCCTGTGCCACCGGTTCCTCCCGTTGCCGCGATCGGCCAGGAAGTGCTCGTCCGTGAGGTGTCGCTGGGGAACGAAGCCAAGGTGGAGACGAGCTTTGAGCTCGCCGAATCGTCGACGGTTACTATCTATGCGCTCGGAGAGATCACCATGCGAGGCCGGTACGATTACGGTTGGCTGGAACGCGCCGATACCGGTGAGCGTGTCTGGGAGATGACGTGGCAAAACACGATGCCGGCCGGTGGAGACGAACGCAACCGGCGCTTCTTCGGACAGGTTTCGCTACCCGCAGGCCGTTACGTCGTGCGGTTTGAGACCGACCTTTCTCATGCGTTCAACGATTTCGGCGATCGCGCGCCGGCCGATGCAGAAGCGTGGGGAATAACGATCTCGCGGTGATAGATGACGTCAACGATCGAAGTGACCCTTCAGGTCGACGAGGAGTGGCAGGAACTGCTGATCGCCGAGCTGGCCGATCTCGGGTTCGACGTGTTCTGGCAGGAAGATCATGCGCTCAAGGCGTACATGGATTCCCCACGTTGGGACGATACGAAGCGCGAACAAATCGAACAGTGGCTTGCCGCGCACAACTTTTCAACGCACCTCGAAGAGCGCCTGATCGAACCTCAAAACTGGAACCAGCAGTGGGAAGAGACGATCAAGCCCGTCGTAGTCGAGCCTTTTCTCATCAAACCTACCTGGGCTGAAACGCAGCCCGAGTACAAGGACCTGATCGTTCTGGAAATCGACCCGAAGATGAGCTTCGGGACCGGCTATCACGAAAGCACTCGCCTGGTTCTGCGAGCCCTGCCGGACGTCGTTACAGGAGGTGAGCGTGTACTCGATGCCGGCACGGGGACCGGCGTACTCGCCATTGCCGCTGTCAAACTTGGCGCTGCATCGGCCGTTACTTTCGACAACGACGAATGGGTTCAGGTCAATGCCGTCGAGAACTTTTACCTGAACGGTGTGGCAGACCGGGTCGTATTTAAGTTTGGTGGCCTGGAAGTCGTCGACGAAAAAGACTTTGACCTCGTGCTGGCCAACATCAATCGAAACGTGCTGGTCGAGTTCCTGCCGGGTTTTGCCGAACGGATGCGTCTCGGCGCCGGGCTCATCCTTTCCGGATTGCTGACGGATCAGGACCGCGACTTTATGATCGACCGTGCGGCGCAGCACGGCTTTGAACTCGTACGGGAGGATACGGAAGGTGAATGGTGGTCCGGCCGGTTCGCGTATGCTCCCGCATCACCGGCTCGTTGAGCCTGCCATTGGTTTATTAGACGGGCTCTACCAGTGATTCTTGCCACGATCGACGTCGGAACGAACACTGCTCTTCTCCTGGTCGTGCGGGTCAACTCGAACGGTACGCTCGAAATCCTGCACGACGAACAACGCTTCGTCCGTCTCGGGGAAAGAATTGACGCATCGGGACTGATTCTGGATAGCGCCCTCGAACGTCTCCGCACTACCCTTCTTGCCTACAAAGCTACTGCCGAAACCTTCGGTGCCAAACGGGTAATCGTTGCCGGCACGAGCGCATCGCGCGACGCACGGAATAGTGATGATCTCGTCCGGTTCGTTCGGGATGAAACCGGCCTCACGTACGAGATCCTTTCCGGCGAGGAGGAAGCCCGATGGGCGTTTATCGGCGCTGTTTCAGCTTTTGCGGACGTGGACGGTCCGGTAATGGCGGTGGACATCGGAGGAGGCTCCACGGAGATCACCGTGGGCCGATTTGAGGCGAGCAAACCGGAGGCTACGTCCCTACGGTTCATGCAGAGCATCGACGTGGGGGCAATTCGGCTTACCGAGCGGTTCTTCTCGAGTCTCCCACCCACCGCCGAAGAGGTCGAGCGAGCAAAACAAGAGATCTGTAAATCATTGACAAAAGCGCGTGTGACGGCGGATGCCGGTTTTCCTCTCATTGCCGCCGCAGGAACGGCAACCGCTCTGGGGCTATTGCTTGCCGGAATCACAGCCTGGGACGAAGAACGGGTAGGATCGATGGCGGTCACGTACGAAGAAGTGGCGTCGTGGAGCCGGCGCCTGCTGTCACTTCGGGCGGATCAGGTTTTGGCGTTGAACCCACCGGTATTGACTGGCCGCGCCGACGTATTCCCGGCCGGCGTTCTCATTTTAAAAGTCCTGATGGAACAGGTAAAGGCCGATTCGTTCCGGATCAGCCCTCGCGGGCTTCGACACGGGCTCGCCTTGCGGTTCGTCGCTTCGCTGTGTCAATGATGGTGTCAGGCAGGTGCCTTTCCGTTCCTCGCCTCTCTTTTAAGCCTGATTTCGTGACGCTTCAGCAAGTCTGAGATGCCTTGCAGGCTCCTGTATTCGATACCGAAGTGCTCTTTCAGGTACTGCTGGACGTGCCGAAGGCGCGTTACGCGACCGGCCTGTATCTCTTTTTCGATCGAACGTCGCGCTTCGGGTGTGATGCGTTCGTCGCTCCCACCGACCGGCTTGTCCTCCAAAAGTGCTTCGATCCCGCCTTCCTGATAGGTATTCCACCAGCGCTGAAGCTGGCGTTCTGAATAACCGATCACGGGGGCAAGCTGGATCCGGCTTGTGTAGTGTGTGCTCTTCAGAAGGCGCAACATTTTGACTCGGTCCGCCTGCTGGCTCCCCCGGAGCCGGCGTTCAAGCCGGACGAGCTCTTCTTCGTCTTCCTTGATTGCTTTATCGTACTGGATTCGCATGAACGCCCGTCTCACCCGGTCATGGATCGGGTAAGTACATCGATTCGGAGTAACTCAGAATACTCGGACGAAAACTCGCTAGAAGGTCCGGGCATTTCGTTCGAGCACACGTCTGTCGAGGGTATCTAACTCTCGAATCGACCGTTTGAGCGGATTCTTAAACGGATGGTCTGGTTACCAATGCGGGCGAGAATAGAATTACAGTCCGCAGATCGACATCATGGAAAAATGCTGTCCGCAGATGACGCAGATACGCGCTGATGAATTTTTGAATCTATGGAGACCGAAGGCGGGACCTTTAGGACTACTCAAAACGCAAATAATAGCGTCATTCCGGCCTCCGAGCCGACACGAGCACAGCGACTGACGAAGTAAACCCATGCGAAGGATGTATAGGGCAGTACGTTTGAGGAAGATATAAGGCCTTCCTGGATCTCCGCCTTCGCGGAGATGACGTGTTATTATAGGGTTTAGGCTAATAATGAGGTGACCATTTTTATCATAAATACCATAAATGAACGTCATTCCGGCCCCCGAGCCTGAATCCAGGAAAGGAATTCAAGGCATAATGGTGGAGGGAGACCGTATGTTTTCCTAGATCACTGCCTTCGCGGAGATGACGAATTGGTTGAGGGTGTAGTAGGAGAAAACGTCCAGCCTTCGGTCTACGCTGATTCAATAATCATCTGGGCGAACCTGCGACCATCTGCGGACGGTATTTTTTCCAGAAGACCTTCGCGTGAGCCGTAAGCACTTACGCAGGGTCCGTCCGGCGTAGGCCTCCTTCCAGCCTTGGATTTCTCAGCTCTACGGGCTTTTGGGCTCGTCTGGTGATCCGCAGATTGAGCATCTCGACGAACAGGGAGAAGGCCATCGCCGAGTAGATGTAACCCTTCGGAATGTGCTGGTCGAGGCCTTCGGCTACGAGCGTCACGCCGATCAGGAGCAGGAAGCTGAGCGCCAGCATTTTTACGGTCGGGTGTTTTTCGATGAAGCTTGATATGCTGCCGGAAGAAATCATCATAACCCCGATGGCGATGACGATGGCCGCAATCATCACTGGTACGTGGTCCGCCATCCCTACCGCCGTGATGACAGAATCGAGGGAGAAAACGATGTCCAGAAGCAATACCTGCACGATCACACTCGCAAAGGAAGCAGCAACGGCTTTGTGTGCATGTTCGGACTCTCCCTCCAGCTTGAGGTGAATCTCGTGGGTGCTCTTCCCGATGAGAAAAAGCCCGCCAAGGATAAGAATGAGGTCCCGTCCCGAAATCTCTTCGTGTAGCACGACAAAAAGCGGGGCGGTGAGACGCATGATCCAGGTCAGTGACAGCAACAGGGCAACCCGTCCAAAAAGGGCGAGGCTGAGGCCGATGAGACGCGCACGAGCCTGTTGGTGTATGGGCAGCCTACCCACGAGGATCGAGATGAAAACGATGTTATCGATGCCCAGTACGATTTCGAGCGCCGTTAACGTACCGAGGGCAATCCATGCCTGAGGGTCACTGATCCATTCCATACGTTTTTGTTTCTAACGTGTGCTTTTCGAAAAAAAGAAAATATACCGTGTTGGTTGCTGAATGGCGCGCGTGGGATAGGGAAGCGGGGCCTCAAGTTGAATTCCGGACGTAATAGAATTGGAACAATCACATAAGGGCGCTATTTGTACTATCCTCAGCACACGCACATCAGACCAGAGAGTACTCCATGTCGATCAGTCCATTACAAGTAATAGAGGCCCTTTCAACCATCCTGGAACCTCAATTCGGGAAGGATATCGTCCGGCTTGGAATGGTTCGGAACCTGAAGGTGGAGGAAAATGCGGTATCCTTTACGATCATGCTCAAAGATCCCGGGTCTCCGTTCGCCGGCGAAGCGGCAGACCGGTGTAAAGGGGCCATCCGGGAACGTTTTGGGCAGGACATCAAGGTACACGTTGACACCGATTCCGAAATGATCTCGCTGGATGATTTCCAGATGAGTGAATATACGAGATCATCGGTCCCTCCCGGCGTGAGGAATTTTGTGGCGGTTGCCTCCGGTAAGGGCGGGGTCGGGAAAAGCACGGTTGCCGTCAATCTTGCCGTATCGCTGGCCAAGCTCGGCTACGACGTGGGTCTGGTGGATACCGACATGTACGGGCCTTCCATTCCCACGATGTTCGGTGTTCGGAATGAACGCCCGCACGTCAACGACCAGCGCAAGATCGAACCGATTGAGCGGTACGGGGTGAAGCTGCTGTCGATGGGCTTCCTCGTCGACCCGACGCAGGCGACTATCTGGAGAGGCCCCATGGTATCGAGCGCCGTACGTCAGTTCTTGCAGGATACGAACTGGGGTGAGCTCGATTTTCTGGTGATGGACCTGCCGCCGGGGACGGGGGACATCCAGCTGACGATCGTACAGACCATCCCGCTTACCGGGGCGATCATCGTTTCGACCCCGCAGGAGGTGGCGCTGGCCGACGCGAGAAAAGGCGTCGCCATGTTTGGTAACGTAAACGTGCCGGTGATCGGGATCGTCGAAAATATGGCTTACTTCGCGCCACCCGACCTGCCTGACAGGAAGTATTATCTGTTCGGGCGAGGTGGAGCACGGCGGCTCGCCGGCGAGCTTGGTCTATCGTTCCTCGGAGAAGTGCCCATCGAAGAGGTCGTCCGGGAAGGCGGTGACGACGGAAAACCGGTCGTAACCACGGATCCGGAGAGCCTTTCGGCCAAGGCTTTCAGAGAAATTGCCCTCGAAACCGTCAGACAGGTAAACCTGCGCAACGCACAGATGCCACCGACGCAAAAAATCGAGATTTTACACAGGTAAAAATATAAGGATCAATCTTTTTCGCTGATCGTTTGTTACATTTCCTTATAGCGCCGGTCCGCCGTGCGGAGTCGTAGGGTGCTTTGATATGATTGGTGCGAGCAATAGTTGATCATTATGGCGGAAAACAAGAAGAAACCTGTTGCGCCGACGCCTGACGGGATCGATGCTACCGACGAGAGCTACCATCCCGGAAAGGATCCTGCGTTGCATAAACGCATCGAAGAGGCCCTCGACGTCATCCGGCCATACCTCATGGCGGACGGCGGCTCGGTCCGGCTTCTGGACGTGTCGCCCGATTACGTGGTCGAGCTTGAGTTGCTTGGTGCGTGCGGCACCTGTCCCATGAGCACGATGACGCTTCGCGCCGGTATCGAACAGGCCCTCAAACGTGCGATCCCTGAAATCTACCGAGTCGAAGCCGTAAACGTCTCCTCACCCTTATAATTGGCTCCGCTGAAGAATGTTACCCCGGGTAGCTATTTGCCCGGGGTTTTTGTTTTTTCGCCAGTTTCACGACAGGTGGGGCGTACTGGTGCGCAGCGTCGACCCGCAGCCCGTCACGAGTGCTGAAGCTCCAGATCCCAACCATACTCGAGGAGTGGCTCCGCGTCTCTAATCATCTGCACGACCATTTCCGTGAAGGAAGGTTCCTGTAGCCATGCGTTCTGGACGTAACGTGTCACGTAGAAGGATTTGAGCCGGAGGTAACCGGCGATTTCCTCTTCAGCCAGGTGTTCGTAGCCTCGTGGCATTCGTTTCAGGGATTCCTCGTCGTCGAGTGTAAGGCCACGCGCAGCGAGCGTGTTCGTCATGGCCAGGAAGGCGCCGGGATTGCCGGCGATCGATTCGCGCCAACGTCGAATTACCTTGGGATCCAGCAGCCAGAACCCGACGGCAAGCAGCGACTTATCCGGCTCGACGTGAATGTAGAGTCCACCCGGGTCACTCCTGTCGCCACTCCGCGAAAGTACCGCGCCAACGTGCGTCTTGTAGGGGAGCTTGTTTTTCGAGAAACGAGTGTCTCGATAGATGCGGAACATGCCGCGTTCCGGATCGCCGGTCAGGGCGTGACCTTCGAGCACCGACCGGCGGCCTGCGTCGGCAATCAGGCATTTCATCGGCCAGACGAGCTCGTCCTCGTAGATCGATTTACGTTTTTTGAACCACTCGCGCTCGTTGTGTCGGGCAAGGTCCCTCAGGAAGGTAAACGCCTGCTCTCTGAAGCCTGGAAACGGAGGATAATCGTTCATCTGGTTCAAATGCGATGAGGATCTATTCGATACTATTCCGTCCGAAGGTATTCCGTTGCGAGGTAGGCCATAAATCCCGGTGAAATGCGGAGGGCCTCCTCGTCGATCGTAAAGCGAGGGGTGTGGAGTCCGTGTACGATGCCTTTCGCCACGTTCCCCGTACCGACACGGTAGAACGAGCCGGGTATTTCGCGAAGATACCAGGCAAAGTCCTCGCTCGCAAACCAGAGATCGAGGTCGACGACGTTCTCTTCGCCCACGTAAGCAGTGGCCGCCTTTCGTACGAGTTCGGTCTCGTCGGGATGGTTGTAAAGGGCTGGATAACCCACTGCGATCTCGAGCTCGACCTCCGCACCGAAGGCGAGTGCGGTATGTTCGGCCACGCGTCTCATGAGCTCGTGCGCTCTGAATCGCCAAACCTCGTCCATTGCGCGGAACGTGCCTTCCAGGCGCGCGGTCTCCGGGATGACGTTCGTCGCACCATCCGCGATTACCCGTCCGAACGAAAGCACGCTTGGCACGTCTGGCGGACAGTTGCGGCTGATGATGCTTTGCAAGGCCACGATGAGGTGAGCGGTGACGAGCACGGCATCCGCCTGGAGGCGATGTGGCCCCGCGGCGTGGCCCCCGGTGCCCTTCACCGTGAGGTAAAGCTCGTCGGCAGACGCCATGTACATCCCGCTCCGGACGCCGATCTTGCCGGTTTCCAGGTCAGGCTGTACGTGCATGCCAAAGATGGCGCTGGGGGTCGGTTGGAAGACGTCCTTTTGGAACAGGCCCTCGTCGATCAACACCTTGGCGCCGCCGGGCAGCCGTTCCTCGCTCGGTTGAAAGAGGAAGCGAACCGTGCCGTTTAACTGGTCCCTTAGCCTGCTCAAAATCATCGCCGCACCGAGCAGCGAAGCCGTGTGGGCGTCGTGCCCGCAGGCGTGCATCTTACCGGGATTCTGCGACCTGAAGTCGAAGTCGTTCAGCTCGTGTATCGGTAGGGCGTCCATGTCGGCACGCAGCATGACCGTTCTGCCTGGCCTGCCGCCCCGAAGCGTAGCAATGACTCCGGTTCCAGCAATGCTGGTTTGGAGCTCCAATCCCAGCGGCTGAAGCGTTTCGGCGACCAAACGCGCCGTTTCGTACTCTTCAAATGCAGTCTCGGGATTTTGGTGGATGGCTCTTCGGAGCCGGACGACCTCGGGGTAAATTTCCTCTGCGAGCGCTTTGATTTGCTCAATCATGCCGAACTAAAAACGATCTGGTGAACGCGGCGCTTCGGTGATCGAAATTGCCGATTCAAAAATACGAACGGCGCCGGGTTAGAACGTACCCGTAGCGGAGGGAGCAGAGTCCTGATTGGCAAGCTGCCACGCTGTCCCGAAGACCAGCCGGCTGATGGCGGCCATCCGTTCGTATTCGATTTTGTGGGCTTCGTCGTCGGGACCGTGATAGTCCTCGTGTAGCCCGGTGAAGAAGAAGATGAATGGAATGCCGTTTTTACCGAAGTTCCACTGATCGGACCGGGCGTATAGCTGTTCGGGGTCGTCTCTCCGGTTGTACCGTTCGTCGAGCTCGAGCCTGATACCCGTGAGCTCATTGATCCGGACGTTAATCTCGTGTAGCTCCTGCGAGACCAGGTTCGAGCCGATGATGTACACGTAATGCTCGTTTGCCGATTCGCGAGAAGGATCGATGCGCCCCACCATGTCGAGATTTAGATTCGCCACGGTCTTTTTGAGAGGGAAGATCGGCTCGATGTCGGTGTAATACGAAGAGCCCAGCAGGCCTTTCTCCTCTCCGCTGACGTTCAGGAACAGGATCGATCTGCGCGGCCCGAATCCGTCCATTTTCGCCTTCATGAAGGCTTCGGCGATCTCGAGCGTCGCCACGGTTCCCGAGGCGTTGTCGTCGGCGCCGTTGAATATTCCGTCGCCGTCGATTCTGGGGTCGATCCCGACGTGATCGTAGTGAGACGTGATGACGACGACCTCGTCTTTTAAAGCCGGATCCGAACCTTCGATCAGGGCGACCACGTTTTCTGTTTCGAGCGGCGTCCTCGGGTAATCGATCGCGCTTCGGACCGTTGCATCGGCCACCTCGAAGACGACCGGCTCAAGGTTGGCATTGATCTCCTGCATGAGGTCCTCGACGGTTCGCCCTGACGGCTCCAGGATCCGGTTTGCCAGCCTCGAAGAGATGATGTAGGTCGGCGGATAAGCCGGCGCTTCTCCGTAAGGCTCTAGCGACAGCCTGCCGATTCGTGGCGTCATGCGCGCGGCTCTTCGGACGTTTTCGATCCAGCCCATCTGCACGGCCGGACCGGCGTCGCCAACGATCAGGAATCCGGCCGGATTGCGTGAACGCATGGTATTGATCTTAGACGAACCAATGGTCCACTGGGCGGAGGGCCTGCCGTCGGGTGTGGGCAGCAGGCTGGTCGAGTCGTTGGCCAGTGGCTCGTTGGGAAGCATCAAAACCCACTTGCCCGACACGTCAATACCTTTAGCATCCAGTGCGGCGTACTCATTGAAGCCGAGGGCAGGATCCTGGATTCCGTAACCGGCAAAAACGACCCCGGCTTCGACGTCGGGCACCGTGCCGAAGGCGAGTATGGCCTCTGAAAAATCCGTTCCCGGTTTAAACGACGTCGACGCCACGTTCCTGCCGTCAACGGCAACCTCGAGCCGTGCCTCGCGGAGCCTTCTACCATAAACCGGGAAAGGCTGGAAGTAAGCTTCCGGAGCCAGCGTGTCTTCGGGTGACGCAGTGCCGGCGGGCCGCAGCCCCATTTTTCGGTACTGGCCAGCCAGGTAATACGCGGCGAGCTTTTGCCCACGTGTCGTTGTCTCACGGCCTTCGAAATAGTCGGAAGAGAAGACGTAGAGATGCGAGGCGAGATCCGAGGCGGTGATCGTGCCCTGATACCGCTGGACGAGCTCAATGGCCTCGAAGGCGTCCGGCGTAACGGGCGATACCGAGGCAGGGGTATCCGCAATCTGGGCGAGAACGCCGACGGTTGCCGAAATCATGATGATGACGGCAACGGTACCCGCCGAACGCAGGGTTGTGAATCGATCCTTGTGTTGACTCGCCATTGCGGTAACATTAAATGGGATTAATAAAACCAGATATACGCATCATCTATCATTACGGTCCACGTGTCTATGCGGCTCGAGTGGTGTGAATCAACAGTCACTCGCGCACCTGTTCGAACAAGAAAACGCCCTTTTTGTTGGAGACAGCGACGTCCGTCAGCCCGTCGCCGGTAAGGTCCAGGACGAGTACCTGTAGGCCGACCCCGGCGTCTTCGTCGATCAGGTAGGGTGTCCAGGTCGGTCGGCCGTTTTCGTCGCGTCCTGCGGCGTACCAGAGCAACTCCGACGGCTCGAAGGCGCCCGGGTCGTTGCCGTTGTGCGCAAAAAAGCGTTTGCCGGTGACGAAATCGGTCAGCCCGTCGCCGTTCAGATCGGCCACTTCGAGCGCGTGGGTCTGGGAGGTCCGGTCGTCGATCGTGTGCCGTGCCCATCCGGCGCCGTTTCCATCGCCCTGCTCGTACCACCAGATCCCGTACCCGTGGGCTGACGACGAGAGGACGTCAGAGTCCCCGTCGCCGTCAACGTCGAACGCGTGCATGTCCGCAGCCGGATTGCCGAGCTCGGCGGGGTGTTCCTCCCATCCCGGCGCCTCCCACCAGGCGTCGATTGCGATCACGTCCGGAAGGCCGTCACCGTTGACGTCACCGAATCCCAGTCCGTGTCCCAGCCTTCTGCTACGCTCTTTCTCCAACTGTTTGCTGATTTCGTGGCGTGTCCACACCGTGTCGCCCGGGTTGGTCGGCGCCTGCATCCAGACGAACTGGTCTGCCTGGCGGTCGAGAAACAGGAGGTCCGGACGTCCATCACCGTCGACGTCCTCCAGCCGCGGATTTTCGCTGCCGACGGAGGGGTGGACGAGCCGCCGCGCCCAGGCCGCATCCGTGTCGCCCGGGTTTTCATACCAGTACGCCGGTGCTCCCGGTGCGCCGAACTGGATGACGTCGATCCTCCCGTCAAGGTTGACGTCCAATGTATAGCTTAAAAAAGTGTCGCTGTAACCATTGTGGACTGAATAGGGCGTTGCAGGGCGAAACTCGCGTAGTGTCCAGCCGGGCGCCTCGATAATGTAGGCTCCGGCTACCAGGTCGAGGTCACCGTCTCCGTCCACGTCGCCCGCTCCAAGACCTTCGGCAACGAACCGGGGAATCAATACGTGCTTCTCAAATCGAACGGTTTCCGACGTCGCGGCGAAGGGTTCTTCCGGGCGCGCTTTGATGGGTTTGATCCGGACGTCCCGGTACCACGCTTCACCAGGTGGGCCGCTGTGGATCTGGAGGCAGGTGCGTCCGCTCTGCGGCACCGTCTCGTCCTGCTCGATGTAATCGACCGTCAGAAGCCCGTTGACGAATAGCCTGATTCGTTTTCCGGAGGCATAAATCGCGTACTCGTTCCACCCATTGCGATCGAGAACGGCTTCGACGGCATCAGCATCAGGTTGAGCCAGCATTTGATTGCGGCGCGACTCGTCGTATAGCGCACCCCAGACGCCTTCGCCCAGGTCGGCCTGGTACCCTGCCACCTCGCTCGAGCCCGGCACACGCTCCGAACGAAACTGGACGCCGGCATTGGTCCCTTCGCCTTCAAGCCTGAACTGGAGGCGTACTACGAAATTGTCGAACGTCTCGGTCGTGCAGAGAAACTCGTTTTGCGGGATTGGATCGGTCAATCGTCCCCCGACGATGCTGCCTTTCTCGATTCGGAAGAAGGCGGAGTCGCCCTCCCATCCTTTCATGCTGTATCCGTCGAACAGGCCTCGCCAGTCCTGGGCATTCGAAGGCTGGATCAGGAAAAGTGGAATCAGACTCAAAAGAAAAGCACGATAGTTCATGCTGGCTTGGATGGTTGGGTGACACTATTTCAGGCGGCTCCGTTTATTCAGGTAGGCGAGCAGGGCCTGGTCGTACGGCTCTCCGGTATCTACCTCGACGAAGTCGATGTTTTGTTCGAGACAACGGCGTCTGAATCGCTCGCTGAAAAATCGAACGGCTTCCTCGTAGTTCTCACGGATCTGTGCCGGCTGGATCGACATCTGTTCTCCGGTTTCCATGTCGCGGAAGAGCATCGGGACGTCGGGGAAGCGAAATCGGCGTTCGGTTTCCGATTCGAGGATGTGGAATACGAGCACTTCGTGGCCACGGTGACGAAGGTGTCGGAGGGCGCGGAGTAATGCGTCGTGTTCGGCAATATTCTCGAACAGGTCGGTGAGTACGACGACGAGGGACCGCCGCGAGATCCGCTCAGCCACCTCGTGAAGGACGGACGCCGCACTCGTACGCCTGCCTTCTGGCCGTTCACCAACGAGACGGTCGAGCACGGTCAGGATCTGCCTCAAGTACGTCTGCGTGCTTTTTGGGGACATCATTGTGTGGATTGCCTCGTCGAAGGCGACGAGCCCCGTGGCGTCGCGCTGTTTGATCATCAGCAGGTGTAACGCTGCTGCGAGATAGGCCGCATACTCCAGCTTCGTCACCGGCGCAGTACCACGATAACGCATGGAAGGAGACGTGTCGAGCACGACGTAGCTTCGGAGGTTCGTCTCTTCTTCGTACTGCTTCACGTAGTGCCGGTCCGTTTTCGCAAAAACCTTCCAGTCGACGTGCCGGAGCTCATCCCCGGTGTTGTACGGCCTGTGTTCGGCAAACTCGACCGAGAATCCGTGGTACGGGCTCCGGTGCAGTCCCGTAATGAACCCTTCGACGATCAACCGGGCGCGTAGCTCCATGTTTTTCAGCCGTGATACGACGACGGGGTCGAGAAAGCGGCGAGACGTATCCAGATCGGGCACTGCCTTTTGGAATTGATTGAGAGGATTAAACACGTCCGGTAGCAGGACGTACGGGTTTACAACAATCCACGATCTTTCTGTTCCGTATACTGGTACGAGCACTACGAAAAGCCGTATCTTTTGCACCATGGAGGCGCACGACAACATAAAGGCTCAACTCATGGATGCGCTCGATCTGGACCGGACGCTCAACCGTATGGCGCGTCAGGTGGTCGAGCTGCTCGATCCCCAGCTGGATGCGGCCGAACACTTTGCGCTGATCGGGATGCAGACCCGGGGCGTCTACCTGGCACGCCGACTCCAGGCGAAGATCCGGGAGGTTGAAGGTCTTGACCTACCCGTCGGGGTGCTGGATGCGACGATGTATCGTGACGACTTTCGGCTCCGGCTCAAACAACCCGTCGTCCGAGTAACCAACATCCCGTTTGACATCTCGAATCGCCACCTGATTCTCATCGACGACGTTCTCTACACCGGCCGGACGGCTCGTGCGGCGCTCGACGCCCTGATGGACATGGGACGGCCTGCTGCCGTTCACATGCTCGTGATCGTCGATCGTGGCCTGCGTGAGCTACCCATCCAGGCCGACATCGTGGGCAGACACGTCCCGACACTGCTCGGGGAAGAAGTACGGGTGCGTCTCAGCGAGATTGACGACCGGGAGGGGGTCTGGCTCGTCGAAAATCCGGACGCTCAAGAAGCGAGCCGAGTCTCCTTTCCGTAGGGAGGGAGGCGTGATGCGAAGCCTCCCCGAACTATCGATAAACAACCGATGGCTTTGACAACCGAAACTACTTCGGAGCAAAAAATAACGGCCCTGCGCCACCGCCACCTGTTAGGATTGGCCACGTACGGTGCAGATGAGATCCAGTTGATTCTGGAAACGGCGCGACGTTTCCGTGAGGTTCTCGAAA
This sequence comes from uncultured bacterium, assembly GCA_966250015.1. Taxonomy (GTDB): domain Bacteria; phylum Bacteroidota; class Rhodothermia; order Rhodothermales; family DASSAV01; genus CBINFS01. Next base: position 49,668 of record CBINFS010000016.1, read on the forward strand.
GGCCGATCAAGCGGGTGCCGACCCTTCGCGGGGTCACCGTCGTCAATCTCTTCTTTGAAGCCTCCACCCGAACCCGCATCTCGTTCGAGCTTGCCGAAAAGCGCCTCTCTGCCGACACCGTCAACTTCAGCTCTGCGGGTTCCTCCGTGGTAAAAGGGGAGACGCTGAAGGATACCGCCCGCAACATCGAGGCGATGAAAATCGACATGGTGGTGATCCGTCACAGGTCGCCGGGCGCCGCGGCGTTCCTCACGAAGTGTGTCGACTCGGTCGTGCTGAATGCGGGGGACGGCGCACACGAGCATCCCACGCAAGCCCTGCTCGACCTCCTGACCATCTCCGACCATTTTCCTAAGTTTGAGGGGCTGAACGTATCGATCATCGGCGACATCACGCATAGCCGTGTTGCCCGCTCGAACATTCACGGCCTGCGCGCGCTAGGCGCCAACGTAACCGTCTGCGGGCCGAAGACGATGATCCCGTACGGCATCGAAGAGATGGGGGTCAACGTGACGTACAGGCTGGACGAAGCCCTCGAAGGATGCGACGTCGCCATGGCCCTCCGCATCCAGCTCGAACGCCAGGAGGCCGGGCTCTTCCCAACCCTGCGTGAGTACCACGACCGGTTCGGCATCCGGCTGGAACACATGGAGCGGTATCCCGACCTCATCGTCATGCATCCGGGGCCGATCAACCGGGGCGTCGAGCTGGCGAGCGAAGTGGCCGATCACGAACGGGCTGTCATCCTGAATCAGGTGACGAACGGCGTCGCCGTCCGAATGGCCGCACTTTATCTCCTCTCCGGATTGCCTGAATCGGGTGTCGCAGGCTAGTGGCGCGTAATAATCCTCTGCCCGTAACGACGGCGCCGGCCTTTGAGCACACCCTCCGGCGGTACGTGCGCGTCGCTACCGTCGTGATGGCCTTCATGCTGCTCGACGAGGTGCTGGCGCGTGTGCTGGAAACGGCTGACATCCGTTTCCCTTCTTCCGTCGCCGGCATGCTCCTGCTTTTCTTCGGCCTGTCTGCCCTCCACCGTCTTCGTCCAACTGCGGCCGATCGGCTGTATACCCTTGCGGAGCCGGGCGTCAGATTCCTCGGCCGTTGGATGGCGCTCTTTTTCGTGCCACCCCTCGTCGTGCTTCCCGTTGCCGCGCTGCCCGGGTCCGGCGATCTGTGGAAGCTGGGTGTCATCATGATGGCCGGATTCGTTTTTACCCTGACGACGACGGCGTGGATGGTGAAGGCGCTGTCCGGGAGGAAAATCGACGTGCCTCCTGAAGCCCTACCCGAACCCGACCGGAATGGCCCTCCGAAACGGTTACTCCTTTTCTGGGTCGGGACGGCGCTGATTTCAGCTCTCGCCTGGACTCATCTATCCGGTACGATCTGGGCTGTTTGCTTTTTCCTTTCGATCACTGTTGTGGGATTCCTTTTGGGGCTCTTTTTACAGCATCGCGCCGTCTCGAAGGGTCCACTACTCCTGATTACGTCCCGGCTTCTCCACCCCGTCGTCCTGTCGGCTGTGTTGGCCGCGGCCACGATTGAAGCTACCGGTTACTCCTACGCGTCTTACCTGAGACCGGATGTAAACGCATATGGCCCCGGAAACTTGCTCATGGCTCTTTTGAATCCCGCCGTGATTGCACTCGGCTTTTTGCTTTACCGGGAGCGCATGCTGCTGATTCGGTTTGCCCGGGAGATTCTGGTGTCAATTGGCGTGGCTGCATTGCTTTCGCTCTTTACTGCCACCTTTGCCGCCAGGCTGCTGGCGGTCAGTACACCGTATGCCCTGGCTGTCATCCCGCGATCGGTCACCACTCCGATCGCCATCCCCATCGCAGAAATTTTCGGAGCCAATCCCGGCATCACCGCCGCCTTTGTGGTGCTCACCGGCGTACTTGGAGCGATCTTCGGTCAGATGCTTTTAGACTTCATCAGTAAGGAGAATCCGGTCGTGCGGGGTGCAGCCATGGGCGCTGCTTCTCACGGCATCGGCACCGCAGCACTCGTTTCAACCGAGCCTGCTTCGGCTGCCGTCTCCGGCGTCGCTTTCGCGCTCATGGGGGCAATCAGCTCCCTCGCGGTCAGCATTCCACCCGTTTTCGAAGCCTTGATTCGGATCGTGAGCTGAGTGTTACCCGTCGCGGTAGGCCTCGTCACGGTGTTGTGACCAACCCGGTGAGCGCCGAGACGAAGAAAAAAACGGCCAGACCGACGAGAAGCACGAGAGCTGTGACGACGGCCAGCAACGTGAACACGACCCGTCGGGTCGACGGAGGCTTCGGCGCACCCTGGACGCCCAGGTGCTCGTGAAGAAGGGCCACATTTCGTGCGTTGGCTTTCCACGCCATGTCGAAGACGTCGCCGAGGACGGGCACAAACCCGGCGACCGTTTCGAGCCCTGTATTGGCGAGCATTTGGAGCAGTTTTTTCTTTGGTATACCGTACCGGCTCGCCTCGTAGATGATGTATGCTGAGAGCGCAAGGCCTGTCGCGTCGCCCAGGCCGGGTATCAACCCGATCAGCGCGTCGAGGCCGATCCGGTAGCCGATGATTGGAATCCGAATCGAGTTGTCGAGCAGCCAGCTCAGCTTGTAAATGCGCTTCAGGGCGGCGTCGCTGCCGGGACGTGGCCGAACAGGCTCGAGTGTCGTCGTTTTCGCCATACGGGAATTAAAAATCTGGGGTCGGAGGCAGACGTTAGTGTACGGCGCGTCCGGTTCGGTCGATTTCTGCTTCGCCAATAAACGATTCCTCACCTGGAAAAAGTGCTTGGCGCCAAATCCGAGAGCACTTTTCGTTAGACCGGTCTGGCCGAGTAGGGTAGTACGGTTGTTTTTCCGGTAAGCCGGCCGGCAACCCATACTTCCGGATCAACGTGTGTAACAGCGAGCTCCTTTTCGTGTACGTCGTCAAAAAGGTACACTGAAAGGGCTCCGGTGAATGGGAAATCACCGTCACGAGTCCTTGAGCCGTCAACCCTGGAATGGAAGGCAGCAGGCGAAAAAACAAATAGCCACGTGCCGTTAAGCACGTGGCCGTAACGGGAAGTTATCGGGAGGTCTTTAGCTTATCCCTTCGTAAAAGCGGAATCTCCGCTCGTCGAGTGCAAAATCACGGTTGGGGACGACGTGGTCTTTCCCGTTCGCCCAGTCAGGCGCACTTTTTCCTACCATCGACTGTTCGCTGTAGAAGTGACGCGTTTTGATGGAGAAAGGACGATAGTAGGCCGGCAGCGTCCTCACGGCATACGCGATCGCCAGCGCCCTTTGCCATCCGGGATACTTGGACATCGGTGTAAGGTTCGAATAGAACCGTCTGGTGCTCGTTCCCTCGATGAACGCGCTGAACTGGTAGGGATCGAGGACGGCTTCCTGATAGGTGCTTTTGCCCCTGAAACGTGTCTCCACCCGGTTCCGTACGACCCAGGCCACAAGCTCCTGCTCTTCGGGGCGTTTGGTTTCGGAATAGATCGCACGTGCCAGCCAGATCGTCTCAGAATCGAGGTTTTTTAGCTGTGCGGGTTTAAGCAAGGGCAGGCGGTAGGCGTCGACGATGCCAACACGACCCGTAAACTTGCTTACTTCGAGGGTATCACTGGTATTGGCTGAGTCCGCCTGTACAGACGACGAATCAGCGACATCGAACGCCCCCTTTTGACTGGTAGGGAGCATCACCGTACCCAGGCTCATCCCGAGCAAATCGCCGTCTGCGGTCATCGTCAGGAACAGTGCCATAATTGAAACTACAACGAGGCCGCCTGAGGCTCTTAATTGTCTGCCTGCCAGGCTGCACGTCGCACGGACAGTACGGACTATTGCGGCGCAGGTCTCGTTTAATTCAGGCATGTACGCTCTGCTTTCTGTGAAACGGACTGGGTCTAAATGCTGTTGGAAATGCGAAAGTTCGTAAACGTAACTAATTTAATATCTTCGCAGTTCCATCTTCGTTACGTTTTATCCTCATTCGGCAACTCAAAGCGCTCCGCACGTCATAAAAACGGGCAAATCGCCCAATTATTGTGTTCTCGGATTAGGCTGGGCTGACTTCCATCCAGCCGGGCGGTTTGCGCACCTTGCAAACATAGATCGTGCCGACCTATCGGTTTGGCTTTGATCGGCTTAAGAAAAACGTGTTGCGGCCGATGCTACTATATGAGGGTTGGGCATATCGCAAATCTCGGTCGCACGGTTGAGAAGAGCGGGTTTGGACGGACGCGAGTGGCGATTCGTGCTGAATCTTTCACGCTCATCAGGTCTAAGCTGCGTAGGTTTCTACCCCACAGGCAAGTTCGGTAAACCCTGACGAAACGGAAGATAGGACAACACTAATTTCACTCGGATGTGGTTGTCAAACCGCAGCCGGCATTCGTGTGTCCAACTGAAGTTATCAGTACTGTTATATGAAAATCGGTTCGCGGAGCAGGCTCGCTCACGTCGACGACACCGCCCTGAAAATGGCGGTCGAGCATCATCGCCGGGCTGTCGACGCACTCGGCGACTTTTCTTTTGAAACCGCGATAACGACGTCGGAAGACCTGGTACGCCGGATGAAGTCGGATCTGTTCAAGCTCGAAAAGGAGCTCGAGCGGCGTGGGATTCAGGTGTGACGTTATCCAAACGGACCGCCCGGCTCGCCCGAAATGCCATACCGGCAAGCACTACCATGCAAAGGATCGGATAAGCTGCCGGGTAGGTCGAATAGAAGGAGACGCCGGAAAACGACCGCACCGGCGTAAGGATGACGTACTCATTTTCGGCGATGGGGTCCATTTCCCGGCCGAAGACATCGAAAACAGCGGTATAACCGCCGTTCGAGACACGAGCCGTATACCTGCGATTCTCGATGCACCGGATCCTGGTGATACCGGCCAGCGAATTTTTGAATCCGTAATCCCCAAACCAGGACTCGAAGGCGAGGTGGACGAAGACGCCGGCTCCTTTTCGGGTCATTGCCGCCCACAATTCTGGATAGTTCTGCTCGTGGCAAATCGGGGTGCCCAACCACGTGACGCCACCGGACTCCGATTCCCAGGGTAATAGCACGACCTCCTCACCCGGCGCCTTGTACTTCCTGCCCTTGCTTAGCTGTTCGACGAATTCCAACCTGTTCAGATATCGGTAAAAAGGCAGCGTTTCCCAGAAGGGAATCAGTTGGATCTTGTCATAGGACGGGGGAAGCCCGATCCGGTTTGAATCGACAGGAACGAGGATGCTCTGATTTGCCCATTCGCCGGTGTGAAGAGAAGGCCCCACCATGCCGGTGAGTAACGGGATACGCCAACGGTTTACGGCTCCAGCTAGCAGGTCTCGCATTTCCTGGTGGTCCCATCCCGGACCGGCGATGGCTTCCGGCCACACGATAAGGTTTGGGTGAAACTGAGGATCAAGGTTTGCCAGCGCCCTGTCGGTTATGGCGAGGGTTTGTCGCGTAACGCTCAGATACTGCTCCGGCGTACCCTCGAAAGGGTCGTAATCGGTCCGTATCAATGCCATTTGAATGATACCGCCCCCCTGTCCACTCAGGCTTCGCTGCCGGATGGCGCCGTACAGGAGTGGTATCCCCAGCAACACGATGATGAGAAGCGCTCCGGGTTTCAGCAAAGACACTGAAAACCTGAAGTTGGAGCGTCTCAACAGAACGAAAACGCTGACGTTGACCAAGATTACCCAGCTCGTGATGCCCCAGACGCCAAAGAGGTCGGCAAACTGGATGAAGGAGAGGTTGCCGGCCTGCGTGTTACCGACGAAGAGGAAGCCAAGTGAGAGTGGTATTTTGTGGTAGAGCCACTCCCACAGAGGCCAGAAAAAAACGAGTGCGAAGAGCGCAACGGGATATTCGAGCTTCTTCTTGACGGGATAAAGAAGCAAGAGCGGGACGGATTCGAGGAGTATTTCTTGGATTCCGGCTGCCCAGACCAGCGGTAAGACCCTCTCCGGCGCCGCAAAAAACCACCACCAGCAGCCGATAACCGTAGCAATTGTCATATAGCCCAGCGCCCTCAGCAAATATTGGCCGGGCTCAGTCTGCCGTTCGAGTGCGGCGAAGAGCGGCACGAACGAAAACCACGCGAGAAACGAAAAAGGCCCCAGGTCGGCAAGCCACGACATTCCGTACGCCACCGCTCCCAGTATCCAGGGAGGAGGCATGATGACGTGGATGACCTTTCGGAAGCTGTACAAGGGCCGTGCAGCGTTTTTGATGCCGCGTAAACAATCTCTGCTTTCGCACATCGCGCCGCGCCCGGAGTTCCCGCAAGTCCCTACGCCGCTTGATTCAGAGACAACACAATGGTGGGATCCTGTATCGCAGCCAGGCGATTGCGCATTTCGGAAAGGACGAGGATGATGTGCCGGTTTACCGTGGCAGGGGAGAGCTTCATCACCTTACTGATCTGGTGGTGGTTCAAGCCGTGGATACGGCTGAGTATAAAGGCCTCGCGCCGCCTGACGGGCAATCGGTCGATCCAGGAAAGGAAGCACGTATGGAGCATTTCTGCCTCCAGACGATCCTCGACGCTGTGGCTCTCCGAATCGATCGCTTCTTCCTCTTCGAGTGGATCGACGAAGTGAGATTCGAATCGCTGGTAGTTCAAAACCCGATTTCGAACCATCGTGTAGAGCAACGCCTTGAGCGAGCGGTCTGGATCGATCGTCTCACGCACGTACCATAGCTTGAGGAAGACGTCCTGCACCACGTCGCGGGCCGCATCCTCCGACCGCGTGAGATTCCACGCATACTGGAGCAGCGGGCGGTACGTGAGGCGGTACAACCGGGCGAAAGCCGAACGGTCAGAATCCCGAAGACGTTTAGCCAGGCCGGTATATTCGTCGCAGGGTTCACTCATGACTGCTACCACTAAAGCTTTCCAACACTTGTTCAAAGTTCAAGCCGCACGGCGAGGGCGGGGATGCGGGGATAAAAATGCCGCGCCTCCTTGACGAGCACGCCGTCTTTTGAGACCAGGCTCCAGTCCGCCACGTTGGCACGGTCCGTCACGTTGAGCACGTCGAGCCTGACCTGGAGGGCCGACTGCCGAATCTTCAGGGCGTAGGCGATGCTGAAGTCGAGCTGGAGGAAAGCGGGCAAGACGTGCTCGTCGGGCCGTCCCATGTCCCAGCGTCCCTGAAAGCGGGTGCTGTCGCTGTGGCCCAGGTAATCGTAGTACGTCTGGCGGAAACCCCAGGTACGTCCCCAGATGCCCCGTCCGCGGGTGCTCACGATCAGGCCGTCAAGCGGCCGCCAGTCTAATCCCAGCTGGACGTGGTGCGGTTCGTTCCATGGGACGGTCACCGTGCGGCCTTCGAAGAGGGCGTCGCTGTGCCGGACCGCATGGCTGTACTCGTACAGTCCGCGAATCTGCCACGAGATTCCCGACCATTCGGCCGTGACGGAGCCTCCGTACGCTTCGCCACGGCCATTCGTGAGGAACTCGTACTGCTTGCTGGCACGGCCTTGCAGAGGCTGTTCGCCAACCGGAGCGTATCGGATTGCCAGCAAGTGTGGCTGGTGTTTGTAGTACAGCTCCGTCCGAAGGCTCAACCGCTTCAGAGGCTGAAATAAAAGCTCCTGCGTGAGATGGTAGGAGAGGGGAGGACGGACCGTTTCGTCGAGAGGCAGCCAGACGCGCACCGAAGGCAGCAGCGTCCCCGGATTGATTGTGCTCACGTCTATCTGGGCGGTGAACTGGCGGTAAATGCCCGCCGCCGTCCGGGAGGACCAGGCGCCGAACGGTCCGGCATCTCCGTCGAGCCGCATGGAAAACCGGGGCTCCGCGTAGACCGTTGCCCGATCTGGAACGTACGTGAGCCGGACGCCCGGCTCGATCGTGATCGCTTTACTGGCTGTAAGCCGGTCGGAGGCGTACGCGGCGAACCGCCATCCGGTTGGTGCGTGACTCACGCCTTTAGCGCGACCACTCGTGTACTGGTCGCTCGCCAGCTCCGGCGAGTGCACAAACTGACTCTCCTGAAGCGAGAGGTGTCGTGAAGCGAACCGGACCCCCAGAAGGCTGAACGCACTGCTCGTCCGGGTAGCCTCAACTCCGGCGCTGAAGTGATGCCTGTGCCACGATCGGTCGAAGGTCGATTCCAGCGAGAACGTGCGAACCTCGTTGCCGTCGCGGACGGGCGACAGGTACAACGCGAGCTCGGGTACCGGGCTCTGAGTATTTCGGGAAAGGCTGTCCAGGACCGTATAGTGATGGGTCAGCTGATAGCTGCTCGCCCGAACCTGCGTGCTGAAAAGCGTACGGCTGCCGATGACGGCGTCGTACCGGAGCTGCCCGAGCGTGTTGTTCCAGTCATACGCGTCGTCATAGCGGGCCAGAATGGAGGGTGCGGATCCGCCGCCCATCGAATACTCACCCGACACTTCATTGCCTCCCCTGTAAACCGAGGCGTAAAGCGTGCGGAGAGGGCCAAACCGAATGCGTCCGGCAGCGTGGAGGTCCGTAAAGTGTAACGATGGTTGGTGCGTTTCCCAGGCCTCCAGCATTTCTTCGAGCTTGGACGATCGGTACACGTCCCAGAGGCCGGTACGGAGGGCAGCGAGCACGGCAACTTCGGTGGCGCCGGGTACCCGCGGCGATAGGCTCACACGCGAATTGAAACTGAAAGGATCGACCTGGACGTCGATGCTCTTCCGGTTGTCAATGGCGTGCTCTGCCTGGACCACACCTGCCGTGTGGCTGCCCAGGTTGGCGGTAAATCCTGCTTTGTGGACCGTGATGCGGTCGAGGGCGAACGTGCTGAACGGCCCGATCAGGCCAACGGATGCCCTGGGAAGGTAGACGGGTACGTTGTCCAGCCTCAGCTCGTGCTCGCCGGCGTCACCGCCCTGTACGTGGACGTCGGCCGTTACGTCGTGCATTCTCACGCCGGGCAACGTCGACAGGGCTGGATAAGAGCTTCTGTCGCTGATCCGCCCATCGAGACCGGGCGTTACGAACCGGTCGTCCGCTGACCCTACCAGCCCCGCTGTCGGCCGCAATCCGTCGATGATGACAGGGGTAATCAGGATGGGCTCCGGTTGAAGCGCCGCCTCGGTGTGTGTCTGCCTGCTTGCGTGTACGAGTAAGGTGTCCTGCCACGTATGATAACCAAGGTGCGTAACGCGGACTGCGTAACGGCCGGGAAGTAAGGGAGGCAGTATGAATCGTCCCGTTTCGTTCGTAACCGAACCAAAACCAGCGTCTACGAGATAGACATGTGCCTGCGGGAGCGGGGCGCCGGTTTCACCATCCCGCACGAGACCCGCCAGAAAGCCGCGCTCCGGTTCTACCTCTGCGCTGACGGTGAGGACGTAGGTGCCCGAGGAGAGGCGATAGAAGTCGAGCCCGCTGTCTTCGAGCAGGCACTCCAGTACGTTTTCGGCCGTCTCGTTTTCGACCGCACAGTAGGCGATTTTCCCTTCGACGAGTGTCGGGTCGTAGGCCACCGCCAAACCCGTTGCGTCGACGAACTGCTCGATAGCCCCTTCGAGCGGAACGCCTCGCACCGCCATTGTATACCGCTGCTCCTGCGCCGAAACTTCCTGCGCCGCTAACAAGGACGAGAGAAAGATGAGCAGGCAGGCAAACGTGACCCAACGGTATGTGTGACCTTTACCGACCAAGACGCTGAACCTGTGCTATAGAACGATTACGGACTTCTCGAGCACGTCGCCTGAGGCTTGCCGTACCACAATCCGGAATGGACCGGGGTTGGCGACAGTGGTCTCGTACGAGGCCAGGATCGGTTGCGGGGGCGTGCCACAGAACAGCACTACGCCCGGCGCCTCACGGTGCCAGACCGTCAGTTCGACCCCTCCGGGAATCGCACGTGTATCGAGCCGGGCGAAGTAATCCGATCCAAGTGCATGGTGGAGGTCGGCGTGGAGGGTTTCACCCGCCCTCATGGAATCGGGCGCGGTGATGTAGAAGATGCTCGCATGCTCCACGCCCGCATCCCAGCTCGTGAGCGAATTGCACGAAGCCAGGATAAAGCCAGCCACACATGCCATCGCCGATACCAGACGAATCACCATGATAATCAGTGGGCGTTTTCTGTTCGTCCCGCTTCGAGCAGCGCGTTAGGTATCGAACCGTTCTCGATCTGCTCGACCAATTCAGAAACCCTGGACTGGTAGAGAACGCACCCCCCGGCTGTTTCCACCTCTTCACCCGACTTGCGGAAGGAAGGGGCGAGCTTTTCAAAGCGTTCCCGATCCGTCAGACGCAACCCCGACAGCCCGTACAACCGCCCGGCAGTCGTGCCCTCTTTGACCAACCGCTCGAATGCCTCGGCTCGTGCTACCCTCGGCTCGTCGTATATCGCGACGAACGCCCTCGATTCCGCAGATGGGGTGGGAATCAACCCTGCATCGTAGGCTCCGAAGAAGCTGCTTTTCGACAGCAGGGCGTACGCGTCGTCGCCTGCCGTGCTGAGCTCCGCATCCGGTTCGGTCACGTTACATCCGAGAAGCACCAACAGGAAAACCGGTAGGAGGCGGGCAGGAATCGAGTGGAGTATCGCTTTCATACCAGCGCTGATTTATGCCGAGGGGTTGGCCATTTTCCCCATGAACAGGATTGACCCCGAGTGATGCTCCCGTATGACAAAGATGAACGGTCGGTCCAGACGGACGACCGGCTCTTCCAGCCCGACTGAAGTTTCTCTGATCTCGACGGCCGTCACCGCTGCGGCTTCGGTACCCTCTTCGTCAACCGTCACGTTTGCCTTGTGCAGCACCCTGCTGATGTACAGATCCCTGTCCGGGTTGATGCCGGAGAAGTCGGCTCCGTCAGAAAATGCGATTTCCATGCCAAGCGCCGACAAAACGTCCTTGAGCTCCTTGTCGTAGGTCAGCTCAAACTTCGGCATGAAGACGGTAACGTCCTTCTCCTCCAGCCGGCTGGTGAGGTCGGACCATTTTTCTTCAGTTAGATCGGCAATGAAGCCGTCCACCCCAATTTCCTGATTCGGAAGGATGGCTGTCATGCTGAACTGCCCGTTCCCGTAGGGTAGATCGACGGCCAGGTAGTCGTCCGTTCCGTAGTACGCGAGCGACGCCTTCTGCGACATCATGTCTACCTCAGTAGACGTGCCGTCTGCGAGGTAGAACGGAGCTTTTTTAGTGTCGTCCGGATCGAACTCGTACAGCCAGGTTCCCTTGAAATAGATCGCGTTGATCAGGTACATCATCACGTCAGGTGCGATCTCGTCTATTATCTCTTCGATCCGTCCGTTTGTTTTGTCCTTTACCCAGTTGTTGATCTTCGTGACGGCCTCAGGACTGGCGAAGTTCTCCTCACTGATTTCCGCATCGAAATAGGTCTGATTCACCTCGATGAACCTGGCTAACACCTCGAACTGCTCCCGATACCAGATCGAATTTGCCACCTGGAAGTTGACCTTCGGATCGATGTTCTGAAGCAATTCCATCAGGCTCTTATTCGCCTGATTGATCTGCTCCATGGTGAGCCCCTTCACCTCCAGTGTGTTCTTCATGTCCTCGAGCGTCTGCCCGGCGGCGCCGTTCAGCGTCATGCTGAGCGCCATTGAGACGCTGAACGGAGAGATGAACACATTCGAATCGGCCTCGGCTTTGTTGATCTCCCGGAAGAGGCTCAGGCCGAAGCGGTTGTCCGACTCGACGATCTCCTTTTCTTCGTCGGTGAGGTCTCGCAGGTCTCCGTCTTCATCTGGACCAATCAATTCACAGGAGGCAAGTACCAGGGCTGCCACCAAAAATGCTGTAGACAGAATGGATTGTCCGGTCATGGCTACTAAAACGGTTTTTATTCGTGTGAATGGGTAAGCCTGTAGAGTAGGTCAGTGCCTCATTACTTCGAAGCCGTTGGCGCTCCTTCGAAAGCGAAGATTCCGGACGTGGGCGATGTCCGAAAGGACGTCGGCGGCGGAGGTGGGCTTGGGATTCAGGTACGTAAGCGGCAGGTTGGCCAGCTCGGGGTCGTCGATGCGGATCTCCACGTCGAACCGGCGTTCGAGGGAGCGGAGGACCGATCCCAGCGGCTGGTTCACATAGGCGAATCCGCCTGACCTCCACGCGAGGGCTCGCTCGATGGGTACCTTTTCGGGCGGAAGCGGGCGTGTCGTATCGGCCCGGACCACCGACATCTCGCCGGGTTCGAGCACGACCGGTTCGGCTGGCGACGTTAGCGAAGCAAAGTGTACGCGGCCTGAGCTGAGGGTTACGGCCGTCTCCTTTTCCGGGTCGTCCGGCCAGGCTTTCACGTTAAACTCGGTGCCGAGCACGACCACGCGGGCGTTGAAGGTGTTGACCGTGAACGGCCGGTCTTCGTCGCGCTCGACTGTGAAGAATGCTTCTCCCGTCAGGTCTACGGTACGTTCCTTTCGTCCCAGGAACGGACGATACCGCAGCGTCGAGCCGCTGCTCAGCTCCACCACAGACCCGTCCGGCAACGTCAGCGTCGTGGTCCGGCCATACGGAACGTATCGCTCGATCGGGCGGAGCCAGAGCCCTATCCCTGCAAGGAAAACGACCACCACAGCTGCAAGCGACCACCCTAGCGCCTTCCACGTCAAAAACCCAAAGGCAGGTTGCCGGGAAGATTCCCGCTCCCGGTGAGCCAGCCGTTTCATTACCCGGTCTGCAAAGAAAGGCGAAAACGATCCCGCACCGTGCTGCGACACGAGCTCGCGGATCTGTGTGTACCGTTGGAGCTCGTCGCGGGCATCGGCCGAAGAGTGAAGCAATTCCTTCAAACGCGCCTCCTCCCGGCTTTCCAGTGCGTCATCCAGCGAACGCAGCATGAGGTCGAAGTCCTCAGGTTTCATATTCCTTCAAGTATGGCTCGAGAAGATTCTTCAACTGTTTTTGAGCCCGCGCGAGGCGGGAGAGTACGGTGCCAACCGGTACGTCGAGTAATTCCGCGGTCTCCTGTGTCGAGTACCCGTCGATGAGGCGGAGGACAACCACGGCGCGGTGTTTCGGGCGTAAGCGGTTCAGTGCCCGCTGAATGATCCGCTGCCACTCTATTTGCTGTAGCTCCTGATCTCCCTCGTGTATCGGATCCGTGAGAGGGGGAAGCTCCTCCCGGCTGAAGAACGTCTTCAACCTTCGCTTTCTTTTTTCCAGTGCGTTTAAGGAAAGATTGATCGCAATTCGTGTGAGGTAAGGCGCGACGCCCCCTTCCCCCCTGTACTGGTCGAGTGATTGATAGAAACGGATGAACGTATTCTGCCCTACGTCGTCGGCTTCCGCTCCTGTCCCCAGCATACCGGTCACGGTAGCGGCCACGAGGCCCTCGTAGCGCTCGACGAGCGCTCGGAAGGCCGCCTGATCGCCCAGACGCGCACGGCCGACCAGCGCCTGCTCGGCCGCCATGGCGTCGTTCCTCCTGTCATCCCGCACTTGTTCGGGCAAAGTGTCGATAAGATGCTCGTTCAAGGTGCGCCGACCAGTACACCATTAATCCTTTTTTGAAACGGAAGAACGGTTGCGGCCAGTTCACTGGAGCCTTCTCCCGTTCGTTCAATCTATCCAAAAGACAGATCGATGGGCCGGCTTATTCCATACCGTTACGATTTCCGGGGAAAAGAGATGCTTTACAGGTGTTCGCTCGTACAATGCGATTCATCCTGATGGTCAGCTAGTAGCTTGTGGACCCTTTATTAGTAGTCGAATCGTAAACCAAGCCGAACCACGCGTCCCGGTTCGTAAACGTGGACGCCGGCAGCAAAGGGGTCGCGGAAGAAAGAGAGGTGGTGGTAATAGCGCGCATCGGTCACGTTCGTCACTTCGAGTAAAACGCTTGCATTGCGAAGATCGTAGCTTAGCCCGGCATCCACGCGATACCATCCGGGTGTGCGATCTTCTCCAAGCTCAGGATCGAACCGGTTTTGCACGGCAGAAGCGAGTGCTTTGAGGTGTGCCTGTAGACCCCAATAAGAACGTGATCTTAGGGCGCCTTCCACCTGTAGCGGGGCGACGTCGGCCAGTGGAAGGCTTGCGGTCAGATTTTGAGCCTGGGTGTAGGACCCTCTGACTCCTGCGTACTTCCAGCTTAGCGCCGCGTTGAACCCCGTTAGAAAAACATTGACGTTGTCGTACGTCACGAAAGGCAAACCGTCTACCATTCGACGGTCAAGGTAGACGTACCGATCGACACGGGTGGTAAAGGCCTCCATCGAAATGTGGTCACTTTCCAGTATGAGGCGGAGTCCCGCTTTTATGGGTGCGCTCAACGTGGGGTTGCCCGACCATCCGGGCTTACCCATTGGTTTACCCACAGCAATGTACAGGTTTTCGGCAACGGGCGCTTCGGATCCGATTTCGGCGATGATTGCGGCGTTGATTCCGTTCAATAACGGACGGGCGTGACCGGCGGTCGCACTGAATGGAATGAACCATCGGGCGGCCTGCGCGGAAGGATGTAAAGTCTGATAAAATCGAAGTCGGTCCTTGTCGGCGATTTCGAACCGGCTCAACCCCACCTTGCCCGTAAACACGATTCCGGCGATGCTGCGCTCGTGGAAAGTCGAAAAGGAAAGAACGTGCAGGTCGGGCATCACGTGCTGGTCGAACGGCGACCAGGATGCGGCACCACGAGGCTCGAACCGATTCTCAATATCCCAGTGTCGGTAGAATACTTCGTATCGATTTCCCGTGAGTCCGGCCGTGATATTCGTGGCATCACTCTCCATGAACATCATCGCCACGTTTTTTCGTAACTCGTTGTTCATGAGGTGATGCGTCCGGTTGACGTAAAGCCTGTGGTCTCCGATCCGGACGAAGCCGCCGATCATACGGTCGAAACGTTCATCCATTCCCAGGTAGGGAAAGGGTACGTCTGAGGTCGTCGAATAAAATAGTCCATATTCAGCAAGCCCCTTGTGGCCGTGGAACGAGGTTTCTACCCTCCCGAATGTCAAGTCTGCATCCCGGTAGCCATAGAGTTCCGTAAAGCCGGCGCCGGATCCGTCTTCGTAAGGCTCTCCCCGGATAACCTGCATGCTGAGTCGTTGCTGCCGATGTTCGATTGATAACGAGGCATCGACCGATCGGCTGCTGGCTCCGGACCCGGTCAATCCACCCCGCACTCTCCAGCCGGATCCCGGTAAGGATCGCCTGAACCGGATTTTTCCGCCAATCCCGGACTGCAGGCCCGTCGACGTTTTATCCAGTAGGATGGACTCCATTTCGAGGGGATTAACGCGGGTTGTCGGTGGATCCATGCGATTCGGACAGGCATTCGGGTACCGTTCGCCGTCGATGGTTACCTCGATGTCACCGCGTTTGAAGCCGTCCAGGTAGAGGTCGCCGGCCATGAAAACGCCGCGACGAATAAGCCCGACCCCGCTCTGCTCGAGTGAACGTTGCAGGTCGTCCTTATCCATCGGCGTCTCTTTTTCAGACCACCGGATCTGCCTTGCCGTAATCGTGAGCGGAGTGAGCTGGTAGATCCTCTCCCCTTCAGGTGAATACGTGGTGTCGATCACCACGCCGGAGGTGTCCACTTGCGCGAGGAGAGGCGTAGCGAGCAGGAAAACGGTTGCGACCAGCAACAGTCGGCGGAGGCAGGTAGCCGGCATGACGGCAGAAGGAAAAAATCGTGAGGAAACCCATTGCAAAGGCGGACGAATGAGTCGTCCGTTCCTCCTTCACCCTGACAACCTGCGTTCTTGGATCGATTCGTCTGCCTTTTAGATAAAGAAAAGGTACAGACTTCTACCATTCATTACCCGGCAGAAAGTCCGGATTACGACTGCCAAATGGAAAAACGTCGTTCCGAAAGACGGCTTTTCCGGCTTTACAGGAATTCGATTTCGTAATAGATAGTCTTGTGTCGCGCACCGTCGAGCTCGATGCGGCCGTTTCGCGGGCGGATGGTTTTGCCTGTGCGGCGGCCGGCATGATCGAGGACGTGAACGACGGCGTCGTCCGTACGGTTGAGCCGCAGGGTAGCCTTTACGGGCTCCATCAGGACCGGCGCTTCTCCGACGGATAGCAGCTCAGTCCGATCCTCGTTATAGACCATCCCGGTATTTCGAGCCCGTGCGACTGTCGTGACGAGCAGGCGGTCCGACGAGGCAATGGGGGCTTTCTCGTCGAGGCTGGTCACGAACAAGACGACGAACGGGTTTGAGGTCTCAACGGTGACGTTGCCCAACCGGTGCTCTTTCCCTCCAGCAAAGCCGACTACCGCCTGCGTGCCGGGCGTATTGACCGTAAAATAGCCATCCTCGCCGTAGTGCCAGGAGAGTTGACCTGTGCTAGAATGGATGACTTTCCGGGCTTCGTCGACGTAGCGGGAGAGGTCGGGAGCGTGCGTCGGCTGATAGGCGTCCGTAAACCGGACCACCTGGCGGCCGGCGGCCATTCCAAAGGCGTCGATCGTTCCGGTAAACGTCTTAACGTCGTTGTCCTGACGAACGGACTCGTCGAACCCGATCCAGCCCGCCAGCAGGCTCGGGACGTGGACGTTTCGGTACGACAACACGTTCGCCTCCTGAACGTCTCCCCGGTAGATCATGCGCGCCAGCGTCGGGTAGAGTGTAAGGTGAAGCGGCGATTCGACGTTGTAATACCCGTGCCTGGGGGCCTGCACGACCTCAGTGATGCTGCTCTGGTTCGACGCGTACGCGTAAGAACCGTCCCATCCCTGAAGGCCCATTCCATATACCGCGAGAAGGGGAGCGGCTTCAGCCGTCCATTCGTTCGGCACCATACTCATCCACTCGGATAGGACGAACGGGCGACCGTCGACCTGCTGCATGCCGGTGCCGAAGAGGCCGGAGCCGGGGTTCTGAACCATTGCGGCGCCGCCGTCGGTGAGGGGTCCGGGCTCGATGTCGTGGCGACCCGCCCCGCCTCCGTAATAGTTGTGCCGGTCGATGAAGCCAAAGAGCGCGTCGGAATGCAGGTTGTAATAGTGGGCGATACCCTCACCGGCCTGCCACGGCGTTGTAAGGATCGGTCCTTTATATCCGGTCGCGCGGATTGCTGCGGTGTAACGCTCGTAGAAGTCGTTCTGAACTTCGTAAAGGAACCGGGCGGTGTCGAGCAGGCGGCGCTGGAGGTGCGGTTGCTCGCGCGCACCGATGCCGAGCGTCCAGCCGTTTGCCATCGGATAGATGTTGTCTTTGTCGAGGTGCTCGCCCGTTTGCTGTTTGGGGAACGCGTCGATTGCCTGCTCGCCCCACGCCTTCACCAGAGCTTCGTGCGTCCCGTAGCGCTGCCGAAGCCAGTCGGAGAACAGCTTCTCGAACAGCTTCTTGTACGTGGGCGCCCGGTCCACCGCGTTCACCGTCGTCGGGAAGAAGATGTCGTCTTCGTTCTGAAGCTCCACGAAAACCAGCGCAGGGTCCTCCGCATATCGGAGGCCGGTGTACGGATTGACGTGGTTCAGCATGTTGACCGTAAGCTCGATCATCAAATCCTGCAGGTCCGGTGCAAACATGACGAGCCCGATCGTGCTACCGAGCGCCTCGACCTCGTCGTAAGCCAGCACCCGGTTGCGATCGCCCGGCCTGAGCTGATGGCCGAAGATGTGGGACCATCCGTAGTAAATCCCCTTTTCGCGCAGCCGGGCTTTGAAGTAGTCGAGCTGGTCGAATTTGGTCGAATCCAGCACAGTCGACACGGGCAGCCCCGCATAACCCGGACGTGTAAACTTGTGGAAACGGACGGCATTGACCCCGTACTTTGCCAGAAAATCGGTCCAACGCTGTGCTTCCTGCTGGTCGACGAATACACGGTAATCGGCGAGATTGACGCCCCAGAACTTGATCGGCGTCCCGTCCTCGAAGACGAACCGGTCTCCATCCATCTTCAGCCAGCCGTGTATTCCGGCAGGCGCGTCCAGCCAGTCCGTGGCGTCGATCACGCTTGGCGACAGGTCGTCGGCGGTGTCGAAGGGAAACCATCCAGACGTGTCGTTATCCTGGGCAAGAGCGATAGAAAAGCTAAAAATCGACAAAAACAGAAGGGCGATTAGGCTACGCACGGTGCTACTTTTTTCGTTCACGAATAACCGGATGTAACCTGTCAGTATAACCGCTTCAGGGGATTGGTCTTTTGCAGACCTCGTGAAAATCACCAGCAACTGTTGGGCGGTCTTTGGGAATCGTTCACTCGATCGTTGACAACGTACGTATATGCATTGAGCTTGCTGGAGACTGTTCATTGGAGGAAGGACGAAAATGGGGATCTATGTCGGGACGTCCGGCTGGAGTTACAATCACTGGCACGGCGTGCTGTATCCGCACGGGATACCGTCTTACGAGCGATTGCAGTATTACGTGTCTCGTTTTTCGACGGTCGAGCTGAATGCCAGCTATTACCGATGGCCGAAGGAAGCTACCTTCAAGAGCTGGGGACGGAGGCTGCCCGAAGGTTTTCTACTAAGCGTCAAAGCCCCCAGGCTTCTCACCCACGTCAGCCGCCTGTACGAGCCCGAGACCTGGCTGACCCGGATCGGGCGCTGCCTCGATTTACTCGGCAGCCGACAGGGCGTGCTGCTGGTTCAGCTCTCACCACGATTCGAATACGACTACGCCCGGCTCGAATACTTCGTTGCCCGGGCGGTGCCGGGCCGCCGGGTGGCGTTCGAGTTCCGCCATCCGAGCTGGCACAACGACGCGGTCTTCGAGCTGCTGGAACGGTATGGGGCCGCCTACTGTGTGATGAGCGGGGCTCACCTGCCATGTATTCTTCGTGCCACCGGACTCTTCGTTTACGTGCGCATGCACGGACCCGATTATAATCACCTTTACGGAGGTTCGTATTCGGACGACGACCTGAGATGGTGGGCCGACAGAGTAAGGGAGTGGGAGGGCATGGGCCGGGAAGTATTCGTATACTTCAACAATGACGCCGGTGGCAATGCCGTTCGGAATGCCGAAACACTCAAGGGATTTTTAGGCGTCTGATTTACCGGCGTTCGCATCACCTGGCCAGCCATCCGGAACAACTACCCACCGTCCGGAACGCCTTCTCCGTTTCTCAAAATTACGATGTTGACCCTGCCTGCCGTGCGAAGTACCATTATTCAATTATTCAAAGAAATAAAAAGTCATTACCCACTCATATATCCCGCCCTGACCAACGTTTGAATTCGGGTACGGCAGGATGATTGAACCAGGAGGTTTTATATTATGCGACTTTTTCTATGTCTGTTAGTGGTGATGGGAATGACACAACCGCTTGCGTTCGGCCAGTCTGGCGCCGAAGCATCGAATAACCCGTTTTTCGAACAGTGGAGCACGCCCTTCGAGGTGCCCCCGTTCGATCAGATCAAAAACGAGCACTACCTACCTGCCTTCAAGGAGGGTATTGCGCGTCAACGTGCCGAGGTGGACGCGATAACGGCAAGCACCGAGCCCGCTACGTTCGAAAATACCATCGCTGCGCTCGACGCCTCCGGTTCGCTGCTGGACCGCGTGGGCGGCGTGTTCTACAACATGACGAGTGCGGAGACGAGCGACGAGATTCAGGCGATCGCTCGCGAGGTCTCCCCGCTGACGACGGCGCTCGCCGACGACATCATCCTCAACGAGAAGCTCTTCGAGCGCGTCAAATCCGTGTGGGAAAAGCGCCAAACGCTCGGCCTCGATCCCGAACAGCTCCGTCTGGTCGAAGAGACCTACAAGGATTTCGTACGCGGCGGCGCTAATCTCCCGCCCGAAAAGAAGCAACGGCTGCGGGAGATCAACGAGAAGCTGTCGATGCTGAGCCTCCAGTTTGGCGACAACGTGCTGAAGGAGACCAACGCCTACCGGCTCGTGATCGAAAAGAAGGAGGACCTCTCAGGATTGCCGGAAGGTGTGGTAGCAGCGGCCGCTGAAGCCGCCGCAGAGGCAGGGCTCGACGGAAAATGGGTGTTCACCCTCCACGCACCGAGCATCTGGCCGTTCCTGACCTATGCCGACAACCGTGAGCTGCGCCGGCAGATCTTTACCGCCTACATCCAGCGTGGAAATAACGGGAACGAGCACGACAACGGGTCGATCGTCTCTCAAATCGCGGCGCTCCGCGCTGAGCGGGCGAACCTGCTGGGCTATCCGACCCACGCGCATTTCGTCCTCGAGGAGCGCATGGCCAAGACGCCTGAGGCGGTGGACGACCTCCTGCAGCGCATCTGGAAACCGGCCCTCGAAGCGGCGAAAAACGAGGCAAAGGCGCTCCAGGAAATCATCGACCGGGAGGGTGGCAACTTCAAACTCGAACCCTGGGACTGGTGGTACTATGCCGAGAAGCTGAAGAAGGAGAAGTATGACCTCGACGAAAACGAGGTGCGGCCGTACTTCACGCTCAACAACGTCCGCGACGGGGCATTCTACGTTGCGAACAGGCTCTACGGGCTGACCTTCGAGCAGCGGACGGACCTGCCGAAGTACCACCCGGACGTCCAGACGTTCGAAGTGAAAGACGCCGACGGTTCACACCTGGGTGTTTTCTACGTTGACTATCACCCGAGAGCTGGCAAACGGGGTGGGGCATGGTCGAGCCGGTATCGCGGCCAGTTCGTCGACAACGGCCAGGTAGTCCGTCCGGTAGTCGTCAACGTCTGCAACTTCACCCGGCCGACCGCCGATACCCCTGCACTGCTGCGGCCGGAGGAAGTGGAGACCCTCTTTCACGAGTTCGGCCACGCCATTCATTCCCTCGTCTCGAACATTCGGTACCGGAGCCTGGCCGGCGTGCCGCGGGACTACGTCGAGCTGCCGTCGCAGATCATGGAACACTGGGCATTTGAGCCGGAAGTGCTGAAGCAGTATGCCCGGCATTATAAAACAGGCGAGGTCATTCCGGACGAGCTCGTGGCCAAAATCGAAAAGGCCGGCAAGTTCAATCAAGGGTTTGCGACCGTTGAGTACCTGGCCGCATCGTTCCTCGACATGGACTGGCACCTGATCTCGGATACCCGCGAACGAGACGCAGACTCGTTTGAAAAGGAATCGCTCGAGCGGATTGGTCTGATTCCGGAGATCGTCGTGCGGTACCGGAGCCCCTACTTCCAGCACATTTTCTCCGGCGGCTACTCGGCTGGCTACTACAGCTACATCTGGAGTGAGGTGCTGGACGCCGATGCCTTCCAGGCATTCAAGGAAAAGGGCATTTTCGATCAGGAAACTGCTCGTTCGTTCCGTAAGAACGTTCTCGAGCCGGCAGGCACGCGTGAGGCCATGGATATGTACCGTGATTTTCGCGGGCGTGAGCCTACGGTCGAGCCGTTGCTCGAAAAACGTGGTCTGAACCAGAAATAAACCGTAAACGCATAAAACGGGCGCCCCGAATGTACCTTAGTCATGAGGCCATTCGGGGCGCTTTTATGTACGAGGTACACGTTCAGACAAGCTCGACGATTCGCGCGCCTTCGGCCACCATCTCGGGGGTCAGGTTGTAGATCTGGTCGAAGAAAGCGACGCCGAAGCTGGCCGGGCCGTTGGCCTTGCGTGCGGCAAGCTCGGCGGCCAGGCCGTAGACGGCCAGGGCACTCGCCGCAGCCACCACGTAATCGGGCTCAACCGCCGCGAAGGCTGCCGTTACGGCTGTTGCGGCGCAACCGGTGCCCGTCCGTGCCTGGAGCCACTCGTGGCCGTTATCGACACCAAGCACCCGCTGGCCGTCCGAAATGACGTCCCGAGCGCCGGTGACGGCCACGACGGTGTTCCATTGCTTTGCCGCATTGCGGGCGAGGTCGACGGCGCTCTCTGTTGCGCCGACACTTTCAACCCCCTTCACTTCGCCGCCCGACCCACTCAGGGCGCCGACTTCGCCGGCGTTCCCACGGACGATGGCCACCTTGAGGGCGCGTAGCAGGCGGTGACCCGTTTCCGTACGCAATCGCGTAGCTCCGGCGCCCACAGGATCGAGGACGACGGGGATCCCAGACTTGTTGGCCTGCTTGCCGGCCAAAATCATCGCCTCTATCCAGGGCGTTGAGAGCGTTCCATAGTTCAACACGAGCGCTCCGGCTATCTGCACCATCTCCTCTACCTCTTCCGGAGCGTGGGCCATCACCGGCGACGCCCCGATGTGGAGCGTCACGTTGGCCGTGTCCGTCATGACGACGTAGTTGGTGATCTGGTGTATGAGCGGTCGCTGCTCCCGAATTCGCGCCAGCAACATACCGGCGTGTTCATTCAAATTACTCATGTCCTTAAGTGTATTTCGTTCGGGGTTTCTTATGGTAGAAAAACTGGTTCCGCTGCCTGCCGTACGGCATCGAAGAAGGCGGTGAGCTTGGCCGGATCGAGTGCACCGTCTGTGCGAACGCCACTACACACGTCCAGGCCGAATGGATTCACCTGGCGGATCGCCTTCTCCACATTCTCCGGGCGTAAGCCGCCGGCAAGGAAGACTGGAACGCGGACGTTCTCGCAAATCGCTCTGCTCAAATTCCAGTCATGTAGACGGCCGGTACCACCGAGCTCCTTTACGGGTAGGGATTGATTGCCGGAGTCAAGCAGGATGGCATCGACGTACGGGGCGATCGTGAAGGCTTCTTCGACCGAGCTTGGACCCGTCACGTGGATCACCTGTACGATGCCGATCCCGGGGAGGGCGTGTCGAAGGACCGCATAATCTTTGCGTTCGAGCCGGTCACAGATCTGAATGGTATTCGTCCGGCACCTGCGTTGTTGCTCGATGATCTCCCGTGGGTCCTGACTGCTCGTCAAAAGAAACGTGGCAATGGGCGGAGGGATCCTGGCTGCGATTTCTGCAATCCGTTCTTTTGGAATGACACCCGGACCGCTCGGCATGGCGGAAACCAGCCCTATGGCCGAAGCGCCCGCTCGAATGGCCAAAAAGGCTTCCTCAACCGTTGCGATACAGCAAATCTTGATCCTCGGCAACATTTCGGAATGCAAAGACTGATTTATCCGGCTTCACAGAATACGAACAATCGCTGCCAATCTCCACTCTTACCTGCCATCGTCTGGTACTGAGACGTTGAACTTTCCCTATCGTCCGGCGTGGCAGAAGTGACGTCTGAATACACTAGGACCGGGTGATTCACGTGGTGCAGCAGAGAGCCCCTCAGGGTGAAGTCTTCGTACGTCTCGAAAACCTGACCAAGATCTACGAGGAAGGCGACCGGACGCGCACCGTTTTCCGTGATTTGAACGGTGACATCCGGAAGGGGGAGTTCGTTGTCCTCTTCGGGCGTAGCGGGTCTGGCAAGAGTACGCTCCTGAACCTGATTAGCGGGATCGACCTGCCGACTTCCGGTGAAGTCAGTATCGACGGCACGAACCTGACTCGGCTGTCGGAACGGGACCGCACCCTCTTTCGTCGCAAGCACATCGGTTTTGTTTTCCAGGCGCTCAATTTGTTACCCACCCTGACGGTTGCGGAGAACGTTCTGCTTCCTCTCGAGCTGAATGGAGCAGCGGGGCGCAAGGAGCGAAACAGGGTACAGGAGCTGCTCGATGCGGTGGGCCTGGGGGATCGGTCGGACGGTTTTCCGGA
This sequence comes from uncultured bacterium, assembly GCA_966250015.1. GTDB lineage: Bacteria > Bacteroidota > Rhodothermia > Rhodothermales > DASSAV01 > CBINFS01. The sequence goes on from CBINFS010000016.1 coordinate 73,113, forward strand.
TCGACTATCCGGCGGCGAGCAGCAGCGGGTGGCTATTGCAAGGGCTCTCGTTCACGAACCGCTCCTGCTCCTCGCCGACGAACCGACCGGAAATCTCGACGAAGTGACGGGACGCCAGGTCACGCAAATCTTCGAACGGCTTGTTCGCCGGACGGGACAGACGCTGGTGCTCGTCACGCACGATCACGAATGGGTCCCGCTCGCAGATCGTGTACTCGTACTCGAGAACGGGAAGCTGCACGAGCGTGAACCAGCCCTTCGACAGGTGTTGGAATGACGGTGAGAACGGCGCCGCCCCTCCTGTGGCGGATGAGCTACCGGTTTTTGGTCGCGCACCCCTGGCTGTTTTTCCTGTCCATTCTTGGCGTAGCGCTGGGTGTAGCCGTCGTCGTATCCGTTGATCTGGCCAATTCGAGCTCACGGACCGCCTTTCAGCTCTCAGCGGAGACCGTTACCGGGAAGGCTACACACCAGATCGTCGGAGCAGGCGATGACCTGGACGAAACGATATACCGCCAGCTCCGCCTGCAGCCCGGTTTCCGAACCTTTGCCCCGATTGTGGAAGGCTACGTGACGGTCCCATCACTCGGCGGACGCACGTTTCAATTGCTGGGGATCGATCCCCTCGTGGAGGCTCCCTTTCGGCCCTACTGGGAGCAAACGTCAGAGTTCGACCTTGGCGCCTTTATGGCTCGTCCCGGCGCTGCCGTCCTTTCCGAATACACGATACACGATACCGGGCTCGAATATGGTGATTCGCTGATTGTGGAGGCAGGGGGGAATCGCCACGTCATATTCATCATGGGGACCGTCCGGCCCGCCGACGAACGGAGCAAACAGGCGATGGAATCCGTGTTTCTGGTAGACATTTCAACGGCGCAGGAGATCCTCAACAAGCCTGGCCGTCTCAGCCGGATCGACGTCCTGGCCCCCGAAGGGAGAGAAGGGGAGAGGGCGATCGACGAGCTACGTCGACGCCTGCCGGATGGGGTCAGCCTGGTCCCGGCCGACTCGAAGACGGAGACGCTCAGGCAAATGACGGAGGCTTTTAACCTGAACCTCACTGCCTTGAGCCTGCTCGCGTTGATTGTCGGGGTGTTCCTGATCTACAACACGATGACGTTTGCCGTAGTCCAGCGGCGCCCTCTGATCGGCAGGCTCCGTGCGATCGGTGTCACACGGCGGGAGGTTGGAGCGCTCATCCTGACAGAGGCCGTATTGATTGGAATACTGGGTACGACGGTTGGTTTGCTCCTCGGATTTGTGCTGGCAAAGGGGCTGGTTCAGCTCGTTTCGCGCACGATCAACGACCTCTACTACGTCGTGAACGTACGCCGCGTCCCGATCGAACCTGTCACTCTGGTAAAGGGGATCGTGCTGGGCACCGGCGCCACGTTTCTTGCTGCCCTGCAACCGGCACGCGAAGCAACGCTTACCACCATCAGCTCCGCCTTGAGCCGCTCGTACGGCGAAACGCGAATACGTAGCCGTCTTAGGGTGCTGGCTTTTTCCGGTGTTTTGGTCCTGGTGGTTGGTGCGCTGCTCCTGTTGATTCCAGGGCCGCAGATCCTGTCAAGCTATGCGGCGATGCTTTCCATCATTCTCGGTTTTGCCCTCCTGACACCATCTATTGTCATGGCGATTGTAAAGGTGGGGCGGCCGGGGATGGGGCGCCTATTTGGTGTGCTCGGGCGAATGGCGGCCCGGAGCGTCGCCGTTTCTTTGAGCCGAACCTCAGTCGCGATTGCGGCGCTGATGATCGCGATAGCGGCAGCCGTGGGAGTCGGGATCATGGTGGAGAGCTTCCGCCAGACCGTCGTTACGTGGTTGGACCATACCCTCCAGGCGGACATTTACGTTCAGCCGCCGAGCCCGGTAGCCCGCCGCGTCGGCACGACGCTTCATCCAGAAGTCGTCGAACGCCTGGTGAGCGCGCCCGGGATTGAGGCCGCTTCTTCCGTTCGCCAGCTCGATGTCCCTTCCGAGCTGGGGTACGTCGAGCTCGCCGTAATCGACCCCGGACCGGACCAGAGCGAGGCGTTCCGGTATACGCGAGGTGACCCGAAGGCTATATGGAAGGCTTTTATGTACTGTAATGCCGTACTGCTTTCGGAACCCTTTGCCATTCGTCACGGCCTGTCGGCGGGGGATACGGTACGGCTCAGCACAGATCGTGGCGAGCAGGCCTTTCCAATCGCCGCCGTGCATTACGATTACAGCTCGAATCGGGGTTCGGTTGTCATGAGCCGCACGACGTTTGAGAGGTATTTCGACGATAGAGGGTTAACGGGTGTCGGCCTCTTCGTCGAGCCGGGGCGAGACGTGGACTCGCTCGTTGTTTTCTTCCAGCAGAGTCTCACACCGATCCAGGAAGTCATTGTCCGGTCGAACAGGGGTCTACGCGAAACCTCGCTGGCCATCTTCGATCGTACGTTCATGATAACGGCCGTCCTGCGAATGCTTGCCGTTGTGGTTGCCTTTATGGGTGTGCTGAGTGCGCTTATGGCCTTGCAGCTCGAACGATCTCGCGAGTTTGCCGTCCTGCGCGCTAACGGTCTGACACCCGGCCAGGTCTGGCGATTCGTGCTGCTCCAGACGGGCCTGATGGGGCTCATCGCCGGCGTCCTTTCGCTTCCACTGGGGACCATTCTTGCGTCCGTACTCGTTTTTGTCATAAACCGGCGATCTTTCGGATGGACACTGCAGCTCGATCTGTCCCCCGGCGTGTTTACGACGGCGATCCTGCTGGCCGTGGGCGCCGCCTTGCTCGCCGGCCTCTATCCCTCGTACAGGATGTCTCGGGCGAATCCGGCGATGGCACTACGCGACGAATAGGGACGTGAATTGAACCGAAGCTTTTTCATACTATCCATCGGGTTGATTCTCGCGTTGATCGTAGCGGGGACAGTGTGGCTCGGCCGTTCGGATTCGGAGATTGCCGGAACGATCACCGTCGCCGAAGCGATGACCGGAGATACGACCGGCTACGCAAGGGCAACCGGACCTCGCACCTTTAGCTTCCCCGAAGACCACGGCCCCCATCCCGAATACAAAACCGAGTGGTGGTATTATACGGGGAATCTATCTTCTCCCGAAAAGCGGCATTTCGGCTACCAGTTTACGATCTTCCGGATTGCCCTTACACCGGAGCAACCGGACGCCGGACGAACGTCCGAATGGGCGACGAACCAGCTTTACATGGCGCATTTTACGCTCACTGACGTGACCTCCAACCGGTTTCAGTCATTCGAGCGCTTCAGCCGGGGCGCTGCCGGCCTCGCAGGCGCCGAGACCACGCCGCACCGGGTGTGGCTCGAAGACTGGACGATCAGCCAGGATGAGGGCGATTCCGCCTCGTTCAGGATTCGGGTGGGGCAGGACGACATTGCAGTCGATCTGCTGCTGGAGCCGGCCAAACCCGTAGTTCTTCAAGGCCAGAATGGGTACGACCGGAAGGGTCCACGCCCCGGTGACGCCTCGTACTACTATTCGATTCCACGCCTCGCCACGTCAGGCTCCGTTCGCACGCCGCAGGGAGTCTTCGACGTGGAGGGATTGAGCTGGATGGACCGCGAGTGGAGCACGAGTGCCCTCGAAACGAACCAGGTTGGCTGGGACTGGTTTTCGCTTCACCTTTCCGACGGCCGCGACCTGATGTACTATCAGATCCGGGAGCGGGGTGGAACCGTGAGCTCCTTCAGCGACGGCGTTCTGATCGATCGAGACGGGACGGTCACGCCACTTTTAGCGTCGGACGTCGAGATCGAAGTAACCGACCACTGGAAAAGTCCCCGCACCGGTGCAGAATACCCCGCAGGATGGGTGGTACGCGTTCCGTCAGAGAGACTGGAACTCGAGATCGTTCCTTACGTCCTCGATCAAGAGCTCGAAACGACCATTCGGTACTGGGAAGGAGCGGTTCGATTCACAGGGAAAACCGGCGACAAACCCCTCGATGGTTCCGGGTACGTCGAAATGACGGGTTATGGTTTTAACCCCGGGCAACGCATGTGAACGATCCGGAAGAGGCCGAACACGAACCTCATGCAAAATGAGATGGAGGATCAGCACTCGTCGTTTAAATACCCACTGAGCCTGCCGGAGTACGATTTTTCGATCCGGCACGTGGCCGAGACGCCGATGATCTTCGACGTGATTCGGCGTCGGTACGTGAAGCTGACGGCTGAGGAGTGGGTGCGGCAGCACTTCGTGCAGTTCCTGATCCACGAGCGCGATTTTCCCCAATCCCTGATCGCCATCGAAATGGCGTTTACCTATCAGGGCATGGCGCGCCGCGCGGACATCGTGGTCTACGACCGCAAAGGGGCGCCGCTTCTGATCACCGAATGCAAGGCTCCGGACGTCGAAGTTCGGCAGGAAGCCTTCGACCAGATCGCCCGCTATAATCTCGTGCTCCAGGCACGGTATCTCGTCGTGACAAACGGTCGAAACCACTACTGCTGTGAGGTTGACCTCGTGAACCGATCTTACCGCTTTCTCGATGAATTGCCCCGGTATGACGAATTGTGAGCAACTCGCGTTTCTTTGCATCTTTGGATCGTCAAAGGCGACCTAATTGCTTCTCCCGTCGCTATATTCATCGTGCTCTGCGATGAACCGTACAATTGCCCATTACCATGAATGCGATTCTGCTCTGCGCCGGTTACGGAACGCGTCTTTATCCAATGACGAAAAATACGCCCAAGGGGCTGTTGGAGGTCGGCGGTAAACCCATCCTCGATTACCAGATGCCACAGCTGCTCAGCTTTCCGGAGCTCGAGGCGATTCACCTGGTCAGCAATGCGCGGTTCGTCTCCCAGTTTTACGTATGGATGGAGAAATGGCGGGTGGAGCTGGAGAGCAGAAAAGTCAAATTTCACCTCCATAATAACGGTTCACTCAGTGAAGACGATCGTCTGGGTTCGGTCGGGGACCTCGCCTTCGTGCTTCGCTACGTCGATCGGAAGCAGCCCGTCGTCATCACGGTCGGCGACAACATTTTCCGTTTTCCTCTGCGGCCCATCGCGGAAAGTTTTCTCGAATCGGATCACAATATCGTGCTGGCGCTCTACGAGCAGAGCTATCAGGTGCGTCAGCGATATGCCGTCGTCGAGTTTGGCCAAGACGACGTGGTCACCCGATTACACGACCAGCCGGAGAATCCCCCGACCGAGTGGGTCTGTCCGTCGCTTTATTTTTTAAAGCCGGAGGCGCTTTCTCTTGTGGAGCCATACCTCGCTGGCGGTGGGCATTACGACTCGATCGCAGGGTTCATCGACCACGTGGCGCAAAACGAATCCGTCCGGGCGGTTCGTAAGTCGGATTCGCGTATGTGGCTCGACGTCGAGACGCGCTACAAGTTTAAAAAGGCCAACGAGGTTCTCGAAACCGAGCCCTTGCTGGTGGAGGAGTAAACGGCGTCCCGGGCGGAAGAAATTTGCACGCGGAGACGCGGAAAAGGGCTGTATGATAGGTGGAGGGGTGCTGTTCGTGCTCTTCCTACAATTCTCGAAGGCCTCATTACATGAAGATCCCTCACCCGCTTCGCGGGATTCGGGATGACA
>CBINFS010000017.1:0-77153 GCA_966250015.1 uncultured bacterium
CTCCCGTAACGAGTACGGGACAGGCCCGTCCAGGGGGGCAGTTTGTGGTGCCTTTATCACCTGTTTTAGAAAACCTGAAAGGCAGCACTTCGGGAAGATCCCTCACTGGCGTTCGGGAAGACAGCAAGAGAGGTATGGGCAAGCAAGTGACCTCCCTGCTATCGCCATCGCCCCGCCTTGTCATCCCGAGGAGCCTTGCGACGAGGGATCTTCATGAAACGCAGCCCTTTGAATGGGCGATCAGGGCACGCACAGCACCAGGAGAATCTTCGGGCCTTCGCGTGAAAAGAATAATCCGCCTATTCGCTGCGGTGAACTATTGCTCTCCTTGCTTCAGCGTCTCCTGCGTCTCGGGGAGGCGGGCGAAGCGGGTGGTGGCATGGGTAACGAACCGGCGGGCTTCGGGATCGAACTTCCGTTCCTCGATCGTGAAGGCTTCGTCGTCGATTTCGATCACGTTGTAGAAGTTCGTATGCCGGTTCGTGCCGCGCCCGCGGTTGCTCGTCGCGGTGCCGGCGCTGACTACCACGATGCGGTGATTCTCCGGGACGACCGAGAGCGGCTCGACGTGGGAGACGTGGAGGTGGCCGCACAGGATGAGGTCCACGCCCGAGGCCGACGCCACTTCCAGCGCCTCGCGCGCCTGGCTGACGACGTCGTGCGGCCCGAGCGCCTGGATCCGGGTGATGTGGTGGTGAACCACCAGCACCTTGAAAATCGAAGCGTCGCGGCTTGAGAAGAATTCCCTGATCGCCTCGCGCTCCCGCTTCCGGATCTGTCCACCCTTCACCGTTCGGCCATGCGCCGAGTTGATCCCGAGCACCGATAGCCCTTCCATCTCGAACGTCGGCAGCAGGTCGCGCGAAACGTATCGCTTGTAGCGACCCAGCGGAAAGGCCAGCCGGGAGATCGGGCGCCACCACGGGTAAACGTCGTGGTTACCCGGCACCACCAGCACCGGCGCCTCGAACGACTTCAGCATCTCGACGGCCGCCGTAAACTGGTGTCTTCGCGCCCGTTGCGTCAGGTCCCCACTCACCGCCACCAGGTCCACCTCCGCCGCGTTCACCTCACCAACGAGGAGGCCGACAATCTCCGGATAGGCTATCCGCCCGAAATGAATGTCCGAAAGGTGAGCGATCCTCACGATTGGCTCTGAAATATGATGGGGCTTATGCAACCCCCTCTATCACCTACCCCAAACCCTTCCGATCCGGAGAATGAGCTTGGGGGTACCAATATATAAGGTAAGCCGGTACCGGAAGCTGGTCCGGTACCGGCCACTGTCGTTTCGAGCGAAATCACAGGAGCATGGTCAGCGGCTCCTCGAGGAATTTCCTGACCGTACCCAGGAACTGGGCGCCCACGGCGCCGTCGACGATTCGGTGGTCGCAGGAGAGGGTCAGCTTGAGCCGCTTGCCGGGCACGATGGCGCCGTCCTTCACGACGGGGACGTCCCGGATCGACCCGATCGCCAGGATGCACGCGTTCGGCGGGTTGATGATCGCGGTGAACTCGTCGATGCCGTACATCCCCAGGTTGCTCGTCGTAAACGTCGAGCCCTCGTACTCCTCGGGCTGGAGCTTTTTGTTGCGGGCACGTTCTGCAAGCTCCTTGGTCTCCTCGGCAATCTGCCCGAGGCCTTTTTGGTCGGCGTTGCGGATCACGGGGGTGATCAGGCCCTCGTCGATGGCGACCGCCACCGCCACGTGGACGTCTTCGAACCGGCGGATTTCACCTTCCTGCTCCATGTACGAGGCGTTGACCTCGGGGTGGATTTTGAGGGCGAGCGCGCACGCCTTCGTGATCAGGTCGTTGTAGGAAATCTTCGGCCTGCCCTGCGCTTCCGCGAGTTCGTTGAGCTGGGTGCGGAAGGCGACGGCCTTTTCCATGTCCACGTCGATCGTCAGGTAGAAGTGCGGAGCCGTGTATTTACTCTGCGACAACCGCCGGGCGACGGCCTTCCGCATCTGCGAGATCCGCACCGATTCATATCGTTCGGCCGTTTTTGCCGGAGCGGCAGCTGCCGGACGGCGGTAGGCGGGCTCTTCCTCGAGCTTCTCCGGCCGAACCGCCGGCACCGTCGGGCCCTGCGGCTCTTCGGAGAGGATCGCTTCGATGTCGCGGCGGACGACGCGGCCATCCGGGCCGCTGCCCTGCACTTTGGCCAGATCGATGCCGTGCTCGCGCGCCAGGCGGCGGGCCAGCGGCGACGCCTTGATCCGCCCGTCCTCTTCCTCTACGCCCTCTTCCACCTCAACCGGCTTCGCCTCCTTCGTGGGCGCTCCGTCACCGGAAGGCGCCGGAGCGGCTTCTTCCACCTCTGTCTCCTTCTCCGTCGACTCTTTTTTGCTCTGTCCGCCGTATTGAGCCAGCACTTCCGAAACGTCCTCCCCTTCTTCCCCCAGCACTGCAATCAGGGCGCCGATCGGCACGGCTTCCCCTTCGGCCACCACTTTTTTGAGAAGCACCCCGTCGTCGTACACTTCGAGGTCCATCGTCGCCTTATCGGTTTCGACCTGCGCCACTACGTCGCCGGCCGAGACTTTCTGCCCTTCTTCGGCCAGCCAGGCCACGAGCACACCCTCTTCCATGGTGTCGCTCATTTTCGGCATTTCTACAGGTATCGCCATGCTGAATCGGATTGCGGTTAAACTGGTTTTCGGGCACTACTTCGCGTAGAGGACGCGCTTGCACGCCTTCACGGTATCGTCGACACCCGGCATGTAATACTCGATCAGGTTCTTCGCGTATGGAGCCGGTACGTCCTTCGCCGTAACGCGGAGAATCGGCGCGTCGAGGTGGTCGAACACGCGCTCCTGTACCTGGAAGGCGATCTCCGACGCCACGCTGCCAAACGGATTGCTCTCGTCCACCACCACCAGCCGGTTCGTTTTTTTCACCGACTGTACGATCGTCTCGATGTCGAGCGGCCGGATGGTCCGGGGGTCGATAACCTCGGCGCTGTATCCCTCCTGCGCCAGCTTTTCGGCGGCGTTCATCGCCACGTAATACGATTTGCTGTGCGCCACCAGCGTCACGTCGGTCCCCTCGCGCGCGATGCGCGCCTTGCCGATCGGGATCGTATAGTCTTCGTCGTCCGACACCTCGCCGCGCATGCCGTACATCACCTCGCTTTCGAGGAAGATCACCGGATCGTCGTCGCGGATTGCCGATTTCAACAGCCCCTTCGCATCGTCCGGATTCGACGGCGCGATGACCTTCAAGCCAGGAAAGTACGAGTACAACGCCTCGGTCGACGTGTTGTGCGTCGCCGCAAGCTGGCCGGCTGCGCCGTTCGGACCGCGGAAAACGATAGGCACCTTGAACTGGCCGCCGGACATGTACCGGATCTTCGCCGCGTTGTTGATGATCTGATCGATTCCGACGAACGAGAAGTTGAACGTCATGAACTCGATGATCGGCCGGAGCCCGGCAAGAGCGGCGCCGACGCCGAGGCCGGCGAATCCGCCTTCTGAGATCGGGGTGTCGATGACGCGGCGCGGGCCGAACTTGGCGAGCATCCCCTCGCTCACCTTGTAAGCCCCATCATACTCGGCAACCTCCTCCCCCATCAGGAAAACGGTTTCGTCGCGCTCCATCTCTTCGATCATGGCCGCGCGAATCGCCTCACGAAATTGAAGTTCCGCCATTATGTATCAATATGCTTGATCTTTCTAAAAACACACGCCGCCTTCAAAGGGCAGTGGTTCAATTATTTATCGAAAACCTTTGATTAAGCGTCCCCTTGAATGGATTATAGGGGTGTAAATTGGGTCTGGCTACCCCTACGCCAAAAACGGGTAGTCCTTCTGCGAGTACACGTCCTCGTAGATCGACTCGAGGGGCGGGTACGGGCTCTTTTCGGCGAAATCGACGGCTTCATTGACCTCCTGCTTGACCTCGTCGTCGATCTTATCCAGCGACTCGTTGTCGCTAAGCTTCCGCTCGAGCAAGTAGCCCTTCAGGCGAAGGATAGGATCGTCGTTTTTCTTTCGTTCGAGCTCTTCTTTCGTCCGGTACTTGCCCGGATCGCTCATGGAGTGCCCGCGGTAGCGATAGGTGCGCACTTCCACCAGCGAAGGACGGCCCTGGCGCGCCATTTCGACGTGATCCTTCATCGCCCGGTAGACGCTGAAAACGTCCATCCCGTTGACGAGTGCGCCCGGCATGTCGTACCCGATGGCCTGCTTGTAGAAGTCCGGCTCGGCGGCGGCACGGTGCGTCGCCGTACCCATCGCATACTGGTTGTTCTCGATCACGAGAACGATCGGCAGCTCATAGAGTCCCGCCAGGTTAATCGCCTCGTGGAAGGCGCCCTGCTGGACGGCCCCGTCACCGAAGAAGCACAGGCAGACCCCGTCGTCCTGTTTATACTTGTGCGCAAAGGCGATGCCGACCCCCAGAGGGATGTGCCCGCCGACGATCCCGTGGCCTCCGAAGAATCGCTTCTCGGCACTGAAGAAGTGCATCGACCCGCCTTTCCCCCGCGAGCAGCCGTCGATCTTGCCGAAGAGCTCGGCCATCCCGGCTTTCGAACTCATCCCGAGCGCCAGTGCAAGGCCGTGATCGCGATATGCCGTTATCACCGAGTCGTGACCTATCCGCAAGGCCTGCACCGATCCCGTCGATACGGCCTCCTGACCGATGTACAGGTGCAGGAACCCTGCAATTTTCTGCTTGCCGTACATCTGCGCCGCACGCTCTTCGAAACGGCGCTGCAGCAGCATGCTGCGGTACATCGCCAGCACTTCGTCGTCCGACAACCCGAGTTCCTTGTGGTCGTTGGCTTCAGCCTGGTACGTTTTGAACGATACCTGGACGTCGATTCTGTCCGGCAGGATTACGATCTCCCCGTCCGGACGATCCGGGCGCTCAACGCCGGCTGCCGTCTCCGCCGCTTCACCTTTGGCTTCCGCCGTCTCCGCCATGTTCACCGGACCGTTTTTTTGCGTTTTACTCGCCATATTCATTTATGGATAATAATAAATAACCACACGATTCATTCTTCCAGTAACCGGCAAAGTATCCACCGCACGTCCAGGTACTTCCCCTCCACTGCCGCAAAATGTACGCCCCTGTGGGCTTACGGGCACCACCTGTCATCCGGTACGATATAAAGAAGATGTAATCCTTTCCCGGAAGAAGCTCGGTTCATGCCACGAGCATGAAGCCTATTAAGATAAAAAATTCCTTTTAAAGTTTCTTCCAGGCGTACAGACATTGTTTCAAAGTATCACCGGAAACGGCCCGAAAGCTTTGACGTTTCTTTCGAATCGCTTAGTTTTGAGCCCCGATCATCACACCGATCCTTTTCCTTGACCACGGCTCCGGACATATCGTCGCTGCGCCCAATCGTTGTCATCCCGACGTATAACGAGGCGGAAAACATTCCGTTGGTCCTCGAGCAGGTGCTGGCCCTTCCCGAGCTCTTTTCGATCGTCGTCGTCGACGACGGCTCTCCCGATGGCACCGCCGACCGCGTCCGGGAAACACAAAAGCGCTTCCCCGACCGCCTCTTCCTCATCGAACGCCCCGGCAAACAGGGACTCGGGACTGCCTACATCCAAGGTTTCCGTTTTGCCCTCGAAAAAGGGTTTGATCTCATTTGCGAGATGGACGCCGACCTCTCACACAACCCGAACGACCTGCTCCGCCTCATCGTCCCGGTTATACGCGGCGAAGCCGACCTGACCATCGGGTCGCGCTACGTCGACGGGGTCCGTGTGATCAACTGGCCGCTCTCGCGCCTGATCCTGTCGTACGGCGCCAGCATCTACACACGCGCCATTACCCGGCTGCCCGTCCACGACGTCACGGCAGGCTTCAAGTGCTTCCACCGCCGCGTCCTCGAAGCCCTCGACCTCGACCGTGTGAAATCCAACGGCTATTCGTTCCAGGTCGAGCTGAACTACCGCGCCTGGCGTAAGGGTTTCCGAATCAAAGAGATCCCGATCATCTTTACCGAACGCGCCGAAGGCCGCTCGAAAATGAGCAAAGCCATCGTCCGTGAGGCTGCGCTAAAAGTCTGGGAGCTCCGCCTCCGCGCCCTCATCGGAAGGCTGTAGCCGGGCTCGCCGGCAGGCATACCGGCGCGAACTTTACCCGACGCGCACAAACTTTTACCTTTAGCGTGAAAGAAACGCCGCAGGACGTGGTCGCGCAAAAACCGCAGAATCGGCGTCACGATCGCGACCGTCTTGTAACGACGCGGCGTTTTCATTGGTTTTGGCGTAATTTGCCGCCTCGCAAAAATTATCAGTTATTAAGATCTTTTTGACCTATGCCCACGTATCGGCACCTCATCACCCCCTCCGAAGGAGAAACCATCACCCTCGAAAACGGCCGGCTCCACGTACCCGACCACCCTATCATCCCCTTCATCGAAGGCGACGGCACAGGCCCCGACATCTGGCAGGCATCCGTCCGCGTATTTGACGCCGCGGTCGAAAAAGCCTACGGTACGAACCGCAAGATCGTGTGGTTCGAAGTTTTCGCCGGCGAGAAGGCGAAAAACCGCCTTGACGAATGGTTGCCCGACGACACGCTCGAGGCCATCCGCCATCACCTCGTCGCGATCAAAGGCCCGCTGACCACCCCGGTCGGCGGCGGCATCCGTTCCCTCAACGTGGCCCTCCGGCAGGAGCTCGACCTCTTCGCGTGTGTCCGCCCCGTCCAATACTTCCCGGGCGTCCCTTCTCCTGTTCGGCACCCCGAAAAAGTGGACATGGTGATCTTCCGCGAAAACTCGGAAGACATTTACGCGGGCATCGAGTACCCCAAGGGCAGCCCGGAAGTGCAAAAGCTCATCCGGTTTTTGCAGGATGAGCTGGGGGTTAAAAAGATCCGTTTCCCCGAAACGAGCGGCATCGGGATCAAGCCGGTATCGGAGGAGGGCACGAAGCGCCTTGTCCGCTCCGCCTTAAAGTATGCCATCGAAAACAACCGACCCAGCGTGACGCTCGTCCACAAGGGGAACATCATGAAGTTCACGGAAGGCGCGTTCCGCGATTGGGGATATGAGGTCGCCCGGCAGGAGTTCGGCGCCGAGCCGATCGACGGCGGCCCGTGGTGCCGCCTGCCCGGTGGGATCGTCGTCAAAGACGTCATCGCCGACGCGTTCCTCCAGCAGATCCTCACCCGCCCCGACGAATACAGCGTCATCGCAACCCTGAACCTCAACGGCGACTACATATCGGATGCGCTCGCCGCACAGGTCGGAGGCATCGGTATCGCACCGGGAGCCAACATCAACTACCTTACCGGACACGCCGTCTTCGAGGCAACCCACGGAACCGCACCTAAGTACGCCGGCCAGGACAAGGTGAATCCGGGTTCCGTCATCCTCTCCGGCGAGATGATGTTCCGCTATTTGGGTTGGAACGAAGCCGCCGACCTGATCCTGGACTCCCTCCGTAAAACCATCGCGCAAAAACGCGTCACGTACGACTTTGAACGCCTCATGCAGGGCGCGACGCTCCTGAAGACGAGCGAGTTCGCCACCGCCATGATCGAAAATATGTAACGGTGTAAACCCCTCGTTTCACGAGAATTTAGGCCTCGACAATAAAAGTCGTAACGGGGTTGTAATTCGGTGGCGCCTGTCTGAAATCTTTGGAACTGCATTCACAAAAACCTCATATAAGCCACTGTGTGATGAGGGATGGAGGTTTGCTCGTCGATCCGGCGGGATGACGAGCAAATCTGCAGGGCTGTGCGGGAAGCGCCGGCACCAGTAGCAATACGGGTGCCGGCGTTTCCTATTTATACGATTCCAATCAGGCGCCCGACGCGACGCCCACGGCCGGAACCTTGCCGGCCACCTCTTCGAAAAGCTGGTCGTAGACCGCAACGTGCGTGCGCCAATCCAGACCTGCCGGGATCCCGCGGAGCGTGGAATACGGCAGCGGACGCTCCTTGCCTTTCAGGATGTCGTACAGGATTTGAAAAAGATCCTCCTCATCCTCGTACAGGATGGGCGCATGGAGAAGCGGCCGGTGAAGCGACTCGGGTATGAGCTCGGGATAGCTCAGCCGGTTCGGCAGGAGCGGGTGGCAGCCGCAGTAGATGGCCTCCATCACCGCGATCCCGAAAAACTCGTGTATGGCGGTGGAAACGATCAGATCCGCCCGGTGCAGCAGCCGGCTGTACTCTTCGAAGTCCTCTGCGTACCCGTAGTGAATGATACGCTCGGCGTACCGTTCAAAAGCCCGTTCGAACTCGTACGGCTTCTCCTCGAAGTGTTCGCCTGCGAGGATCAGGCGGAAGCTACAACCGGCGTCGTCGAGGCGGTTCATCACGCGGAAGAAGGCGTCCGGATTCTTGTCGTACTCCCATCGCTGATTCCAGAGCACGATCGGCGGTTTCATGCCCGGCCCCCAGTCGCGCGCAGGATATTCCGATGCGTACCGGTCGTGCGCTTGCAGGTCCATTCCCAGGTGAATGACCGAGCTCTTCTCGCGGACGGTCTGCACCGTATTCATGTGCGTGAAATCGGGGAAGGTCCTGAGCAGCATTGGCAGGGCCTCCATGAACTCCCCGTAATGAAAGTGCGAGTTGAAGACAACGTGATCGGCTGCGAGGCACGAGAGATAGTTGATGTATCCGTATGTGTAATCCCGTTCGACCCCTGCAGGTAGGGGGTAGGTCAGCTGGTTCTCGTGGAAATAAAGGACGACGGGGACCCCGGCGAACTGCCGCCTCGTCAAGGCCAGAAAAGCCGGAAGGTTGACCATATTCGAGGCGAGAATGAGGTCGGGTACGAATCCGTCCTCGAACGCCTGGATCGACTTCTTGGCCATCGTGACGGCGCCACCGTGCATACGCCACTTCCAGAAACGGGCAGCCATCGTGATGGCATGGTACGTATGCGCGCTGTGACGGATTAAGCCGTCGACAAAATTCCGGTGCGAACCGCCGTACCACGGCTCCAAAACGAGAATATTCATAAAGACAGTCGGAGTATGGTCTGGACAGGCTGAACCGCCGAGCGTATCGATCCGGATCCTTCAACTCATTCAGCGCGCTGTTCCTCTTCAAGCAGGCGTTTCAGGGATTGCTCCTCTTCGAGCGTGGACGGCCGCACGATCGATACCGACCGGATTTGCAGACTCTCGCGAAGCGCTGGGTCTCGCACCTCTTCAGCGGTGATCAGTCTTTCCTCACCCGGACCCAACCGTAAAAGACGGGTATTCATCTCTATCACCACCGGGCGCTCGCTCGTATTTTTAACTAACATACCGCGCCGCTTGGTCGCCATGCCGAAACCTCTTGCTACGTGAGACGGAGACTCTTATTCGGGACCTTACGCCTGTCTATGGCCGCTCAAAGGCCATCGTGACGACGGCGAGGCCCCCTGACAAAAGGAACGATCAGTATACGACATTTCGCAATATGGTGAAGCGGCTCACTCCGCCCTTTTTTCAATCGTATAAACGTTTTTCACGATTTGACGCTCCATTACGCCTCTCATGACGAAACTTTCGGCCATCGGCAGGCTTCGCACCGTCCTTGACGCCGGTCTGGGCATCCTCTATCCGGCAAGCTGTGCCGGGTGTGGAATCCGGCTCGACCGGTGGGACGCGTCTCTCTGCCCGGAGTGCCGGAAGGACGTCGATACCCCCGACCCCAATGCCGTGCTCGCGCAGCCGGCATCGCTACAGACCCCTTGCCCGATCGATGCGGCCTGCGCCCTGTGGTGGATCAGTCACGACTCGCCGCTCCGAAAAATCCATCACAGCCTGAAATACGGCAACCGCCCCTGGTACGGTCCCGCCCTCGGGAGGCAGATGGCCGAAACGTTCCGCTCCCTGCTGGCGCAATATCCCCTCGACGTGGTGGCACCGATACCGCTCCACCGCGCGCGGTACCTGGAACGGGGCTACAACCAGAGCGCGCTGCTTGCAGAAGGTGTCGGCGCTGCTCTTGGCCTGCACGTGCACCCTCACGTGCTCGTCCGGCACCGTGCCACGAGGTCCCAGACCAGTCTATCCAAAGCAGAGCGGCTGAAAAACGTCGCCTCGGCGTTTACCGTATCGCCTGGATACGACGTCAAAGGCCGCCGCGTCTTGCTCGTGGACGATCTCCTGACAACCGGCGCCACCGCCGTTTCGGCGGCGACGACCCTTAAGGATGCCGGCGCCTCGTGCGTCGTGCTGGCAACCCTGGGTATCGCCGAACCCTGACGCAGCGCTACAGGTAGTCCTCGATCCGAATCACCTGGTCGCAGGACGAAGCCTCGTCGGGGTCATTCGTGGCGATCACGACGATCCGGCCGTCTTTTTGCTGCGATTCGACGATACGGCGAACCATCGCCAGCCCTGCAGCATCCAGGTTGGTCGAGGGCTCGTCGAGCAGCAACATCGCGGGGGACGACAGGCACGCCGCCGCGTATTTCACGCGCTGCTTCATGCCCGACGAAAACGTCGCCACCGGTTCGTCTGCCCGGCGCGATAGCTCCACCGTTTCGAGAACGGCTTCGATCCGGCGTGTGGCGTCGCGGATCCGCCGGAGCCGGGCAATGAACTGCAGATTCTCTCGCGCAGAAAAACCGTCGTAAACGTTCAAGTACGGCGCTACGAGCCCGGCTTGCAACGGGTGTTCTTCCGTCGGGACGAGGGCGCCGTCCATATGCAGCGTAACCGTGCCCGTCGTTGGTGATAGCACCCCGCACAGAATCCGGAGGAGTGTGGACTTACCCGAACCGTTTGCACCGGTCACCGCAAGCGATGCACCCCCGGACACGGTAAAGGATAACCTGCGGAACAAGACCCGGCGCCCGAACCGCTGCCCCAGGTTTTCGGCAACCAGCTGCAACGTTTTCATGCTAAAAAAACGGTCATAAACATACAGAAGCGTTGCAAATGACGGCGCTCCACGCCTTGAAAGTGGCCCTGAGAGCGGATATTATAATGGGTCGGAAAAAAGCAATGCAAACCTCCCGATTCGCCACCTCAAATATCGGAACGAATCCGCAGCTTTTTGCAGACGCGGTTCGACTCTGAATGATGCTTTTTTGCCTCTATCTACTACCCCCACGTCCGGAGCAGCCCTGCGGATGGGGCGACACCCAAGCCCTTTCTTCTCCAGGAAGAATACCGGACTTCACAAACTAATCCACAATAAGGGAAAAGAATTATGAAGAGATTTCTCAACCGGATGGTTTCAGTATTTCTCGTAACCGGTGGCCTCCTGGTCATCGGTTGTGAACAGGCAGCAGAGGAAGACATGACCGCTGCGGACACGACGGGCACCGAGACGGTGGAGTCGAACGTGCGGGCCGTCGCCAACCTCGAACCCACCGAAGGCAACAACGTCCGCGGCACCGTCACGTTCTTGCAGGAGGATGACAACACGATCCGGATTACCGGAACGATCACCGGCCTTGCTCCGGGCGAGCACGGATTCCACGTCCACGAGGTCGGCGATTGCAGCGCTCCGGACGCAAGCTCGGCAGGTCCGCACTTCAATCCGACCGGCGCCGTGCACGGCGGGCCGGATGCCGCAATGGATCAGCGCCACGTCGGCGACCTCGGCAACATCCAGGCGGGTGCGGACAGCACGGCCGCGATTGACATTACGGACGACGTCATCGCGTTCGAAGGCACCAATTCGATCGTCGGACGTGCTCTCGTCGTTCACGAGACGGCGGACGACCTGGCCACCGACCCGTCCGGCAACTCGGGCGCCCGGCTCGCCTGCGGCGTCATCCAGCTCGAAGGCGGGGGTATGTAAACCTCACACTTTTACGCTTCCATTCAGGTTATCCCGGCAGCGTGGTCCCATGCTGCCGGGTTTTTTCTGTCGTTCCGGTGTTATATTGCGCGTCGGTTAGTTCGTTTGAATAGACTCTTGGAAGCATGGATAAGAAGTTGGTGGACTGGTCGGTTTACCTGGTGACCGACCGTCGGGCTGCGGGAGACCGGTCGATCCTGGACGTCGTTCGGCAGGCCATTCAGGGAGGCGTCACCGTCGTTCAATTGCGTGAAAAGGAATGCTCGTCGAGAGAGATGTACGAGCTGGGACTTGCCTTGCTCGACGTCACGAGGCAGACCGGCATTCCGCTGATCGTGAACGACCGGCTCGACATCGCCCTCGCCATTGGCGCCGAAGGAGTGCACCTCGGGCAGTCGGACCTTCCCGCAAAAGTCGCACGCGAATGGATGGGCCCCGACCGGATCGTGGGAATATCAGCAACCAACGTCCAGGAAGCACTCGACGCCCAGCGTGACGGGGCCGATTACCTCGGCGTGGGCGACGTATTCGGGACGCCGTCGAAGCCCGACGCCTGCCCACCAATCGGCCTGACCGGCCTCGAGGAGATTGCAAAGATCGCAACCGTCCCTGTCGTAGCCATTGGCGGTGTCACAGTGCAAAATACGACCCCTGCTGTTCGCCACGGCGCCGACGGAGTAGCCGTCATCTCTGCCATTTTCGGTGCTCCGGACCCCGCCGTTGCGGCGTCTTCATTGCGAGAGGCCGTGCAGGCGGGCAGGCAACGCTGACCTTTTTTCCTACACTTTGCCATGCGCCCGCACGTCCTCGGCATCGACGACGCCCCGTTCGTCAAAGGACACGGCCGGGAGGTGCCCGTCATCGGCGTCATGATGGAAGGTGCTCAGCTAGTCGAGGGCGTCGCCGTGACTTCGTTCCCAGTCGATGGGCCCGGCGCGACGGGTTTTCTCGTCAGTTGGATCAATGGAATGTCGTGGCACGACTCGCTTCAGGCAATCGTGCTGGGCGGGATCACGATTGCAGGCCTGGGAATGGTAGACATCGTCGAGCTGGCGGCAGGAACGGGCATCCCCGTTC
Organism: uncultured bacterium; assembly: GCA_966250015.1. Lineage (GTDB taxonomy): Bacteria > Bacteroidota > Rhodothermia > Rhodothermales > DASSAV01 > CBINFS01. The sequence continues at coordinate 12,811 of CBINFS010000017.1, forward strand.
TTTCTGCGACGAGAAAGAATCCCGGGGACAATACACTCGAACGGGCTCTACGCGCCGCCGGCTTTGAGGACCGGCTCGCGATCCTCCGGCGAACACCTCCCGCCGTAAAGCTGGCTCAGGGATTCTACCTCGCGTGGGCAGGCACCGATCAGCGCCACGCCGAAGCCGTCGCTGGCGCCACGATGCTAAAAGCATCACTCCCCGAGCCGCTACGTATAGCGCACCTCATCGGTGCGGCGCTCGTCAATGGCCAGTCACGCGGCCGCGTGTGATGGCGTATGGACTACTGAATCGGGCGAAACATCCGGTCGAACCTCGGGCGATGCGTCTCTTCGTCCCACGAAAAGACCGTCGCGACGGCCTTACCCATCACGTGATCTTCGGGGACGAAGCCCCAGAACCGGCTGTCGAGCGAGTTGTCCCGGTTGTCGCCCATCATGAAGTAGTAGTCCTGCTCGATCGTGTAGGTTTGAGCAGGCCGGCCATCGATGAGGAACGTGTGGTCGTCTCCCCGCTCGACCGTGTGCCCCTCGTACTTCTCGATGATCGCGCCGTACGTGGGCAAGGTCGTTTCGTCGAGCGGCACCACCTGCCCGCGGTAGGGAATCGTGATCGGTCCGTATTCGTCCGGCGTGAACCCGCTGCCCTTCGGGAAAATGTCGTCCGAGGCGTCCGATGAGAACGAATAGGGTTCGACGCGCTCGACGGCCGCCAACGACTCGACCTTCTGTATCGCCTCGTTCGTCGCTTCGATCAGGAGAAGCTCAGGGTTGTCGGTCCGATACGTCGCCGAGACACCCCGTTGCACCAGCTGTGATTCCGAGAGGTAAGCCTGTCCCTCTTTCAGGTGGATCCACCAGAGCTGTTGCATTTTTTCGGGGAACGGCAGCCGTTCGCCATTCACGAAAAGCGCCTTGTCGCGGATTTCGAAAACGTCCCCGGGGAGCGCGACGACGCGTTTCAGGTACGGCGTTTTCTGATCGACCGGAACGTCTTCGATCGGCAGGTGGAACACGACGACGTCGCCACGTTCGATCGACGAAAACCCCGGCAACCGCACCGACGGCAACGTCACGCCCGGCACGTAGAGCTTCAAAAACGGAATGCCGGGCGAAACCGGCGTCTTCGGGCCGTAGTGCACTTTCGAGACGACCACGTAATCTCCCGGTACGATCGTTCCGGCCATCGACGGTGTCGGCACGGTAAACGGCTGGACGATAAAGGTATGAAGGGCGGTCACCACCAGCAGCGCAAACACCAGGGACTTCGCGGTTTCGTATAACAGGTGTAAAACGCTCCTGTTGATGCGGGCGGCCTGTTTCCTGGCTGGCCGTCGAGCTCGACTCATGGCTATGGAGAACGGACTGTGACGAGTGCGTACAGGACTTCGCTACGCGCCGTTCCAGTGTTTGTTACGGGTGCAGCCCCGCAGAATAGAAAAATCCCGGCCCCCCGGTCGAGCCGGGGATGGCCGGGATATCTAAGGTTTTGACCCGTTTCGGGTTACATGCCTGGCGGCGGCACGGGCGTTTCGATGCCCATACCTGTCGTATCCTGCATCATACCCGAGGTGTCGTCCATCATCCCCGACGTGTCGTCCATCATGTCCGGGGCGCCGGCGCCGGGTGTAATGCTGATCGACTCCGCGACGATCACCGGCTCCTCTGCTTCGAGCTCGACGTCAAGCTCGGGATCGAGGTCCAGGCCATATTCCTGCTCGATGTCGGCGACGGTTGATTGACGTACCGTCCCGGTCACTTGAACCATGTCGGACTGATTGAAGCCCATAAACCCGGAGACACCGGCGGTCGCGCTGGGTGGAGCGACCACGATGATCCCGCGCCCCAGGCCGTCACTGCCCATCCGGAAGGCCGTCGAGCCGTAGGCCTCTTCGACCTCCCCCGTCAGCGTAACGGTCTGGCCCATGTACTGGTCAGGATTGTCCGTGATGGCGTCTACGGTGACCCCAGCCTCCATCTCCTCCGTTTCTTCCGTCTGGCAACCTATCAGGCCAACCGTCAGGATCACCGCAAACGCGAAGGTAAAGGGGATTCTCATCCGCCCGAATACCGTTTTTAACCTTTCCATAAGTTCTATATCCTTTTTAGTTAGTGGGTGATGTATATCTCGCTGAATTCCTTCAGCTTTTTCATCATGTCATGTTTGAGGCATGGTGACGATTTAAACGGTTGCTCGTTCCAAAAGACGGGCTCCCTCGGCAACGGACTGGTTACGGAACCGTAATTTGATTGCAACCAGCTCTTCTCTTCTCCGGTAACGAAGAAAAAAGATCTACAAAAACCTCTCTCTCCAACCGTTTTTTGGCGTAACGACACGTACGCAACAGACCGTGCAGACGGCGGTATAAGACAAGTAATTTTTAGCGATTAAGCACGTCTCGGCATGCACGTTTCTGGTAGTGGTATTTACTCTGACGTCGCCCTGTTTGGAAAAGATCCTACCCCGCGCCTGCTCGACGTCCAGCCGGTGCGGAACGGGTCGGACGAGCAGCCGGCCACCGTCAGGGTTTACCGCAGAAGCGAGGACCTGCAAACCGTAAATGTCGACGAGGAGCGCATCTTCCCCTTCTTTTTCCTCTCCGACGTCCAGCTCCTGAAGCCGTTTCAACGGGACCGTTTTCGATACAATGAGCTGGAGGGGGAGAATCCGTATCGCTTTCTCGTCGTGTTCGACACCTGGAAGGACTACTGGGACGCGGTGCGGCTGATCGAGCGATTGACGGGCCAGACCGGCAGGCGGTCGGACGCCCTCTACCTGATCTCCAGCCCCGCCCAACAATACCTGATGCAGAGCGGCAGGACCTGCTTCAAGGAAATGGCGCTCAACGACCTCCACCGGATGCAGCTCGACATCGAGGTCTCGACCGAACACGGGTTCCCGAACGCGTCGAGGAAGGAGGACGAGATCATCATCGTCGCACTCTCCGACAACCGGGGACGCCTCCACACGCTCGACAGGCGCGAGATGTCCGAGCCCGAGCTGCTCCGCGAGCTGGTCCGGCTGATCCGCGAATGGGATCCGGACGTCATTGAAGGCCACAACGTCCTCGCGTTCGATTTCGCCTACCTGATGGCACGTTGCGAGCGGTTCGGCGTGGCGTTTGCCGTCGGTCGCGACGGCTCGGTTCCCCGAACCTTCCAGGCGAACATGCGATTTGCCGAAAGGTCGGTCGAATACCCGGCCATCGAGATCGCCGGCCGGCACGTCATTGACACCTACTTCCAGGTGATGGCGTACGACGTCGTCAAGCGTGACATGCCAAGCTACGGTCTGAAAGCCGTAGCCCGGTACTTCGGCTTCGCCCGGAAAGACCGGACGTACGTCGAGGGGAAGGAGATCGCACGCCTGTGGAAAACCGACCCGGAGCGACTGATCAGCTACGCACAGGACGATGTCCTCGAGACAGAAAAGCTCGCCCGGCACCTCTCGGGGTCTTCGTTCTACCTGACGCAGATCGTGCCGATGACCTATGGCCAGGTGGCCAGAACGGGACCGGCAGCCAAGATCGAGAGCCTGTTCGTGCGTGAGTACCTGCGCAGGCGGCACAGCATCCCCCGCAGTGAATGGGGCAGCCAGGCAGCCGGAGGGTACACCGACGTCTTCGTGACGGGCGTCCTCGGACCCATCGTCTACGCCGACGTCGAGAGCCTGTACCCCTCGATCATGCTGAACTACGGCGTAAAGCCCAGGTCGGACGCCCTCGACCTCTTCCCCACCCTGCTTCGACGCCTCACCGATCTGCGGTTCGAAGCCAAACGAAAAATGAAGATGGCGGCTTCAGAGGAAGAGCGGAGCGAGCTCGACGCACGGCAATCGACCTACAAGGTGCTGATCAACTCCTTCTACGGCAGCCTGGGCTTCACCCACGCCGTCTTTAACGACTTCGCCGAAGCCGACCGCGTGGCCAGGACCGGCCAGCAGCTCCTCCGGCAGATCATCGGCCTCATCCGGCAGTACGGTGGTCTCGTCGTCGAGGTCGACACCGACGGCGTCCTGTTCGTGCCACCCGAAGACGTCCGGGGCGAAGAAGCGGAACAGGCCTTCGTGAGACGGCTAAGCGACGAGATGCCCCCCGGCATCAACATCGGGTTCGACGGCCGCTTCCAGCGGATGCTGTCGTACAAGAAGAAAAACTACGCGCTGCTGACCTACGATGGGCGGCTGCGGTTCAAAGGGTCCTCGCTCGTATCGCGATCGAGCGAGCGGTTCGGCCGCCACTTCGTCCGCGAGGCAACCCGCCGCCTGATCGACGAAGACATCAAGGGCCTGCACGACCTCTACATCGAGACGCGTGAGCGGATCATCGCCCACGAGTGGGAAAGCGTGGACGACTTTTCGCGGACGGAGACGCTGAAAGACCCCGTTGCCCGGTATCTCGAAGACGTGGAAGCGAACCGCCGCACGCGCGCGGCATCGTACGAGCTGGCGATCCGGCAGGCTGCCGAAACGGGCATCCCCCCGCGTGTGGGCGACCGGATCAGCTATTACATCACGGGCGGATCGGCGGGCGTGGTGGGCTTCGAAAATGCCCGCTTCGCCGACGAGTGGGACCCCGCCAATCCGGACGAAAACACCGCGTTCTACCTCAAACGCCTCGACGAGTTTGCCCGCAAGTTCGAACCGTTCTTTACCGAACACGACTTCCGCCTGATATTTTCACCCGAAGATCTCTTCGGCTTTTCAGCGGAAGGGATTAGATTGCAGCGCCGTGAGCAGGCGATCGATTCGCTCGAAGGAACCACCCCCTTCTGAGCTCGATAACAGCCTGAAATTTCGCCCGAATCTTTACCCCGCCGATGCTTCGATATTTCACCGCTTTCCTCCTCGCCGCGTTACCGCTTAGCCTTCAGGCGCAATCATCCAGACCCGGCCTCGCCGACCTCTACCGCGAAACCGCAAACCGGATTATCGCAGCCGCACTCGATGACAGCGCCACCTACGACCGGATTGCTTACCTCACCGACACGTTCGGCCCGCGCCTGAGCGGCTCGCAAAACCTCGAAGACGCCATCGACTGGATCCTGAGCGAGATGCAATCGGACGGGCTGGACAACGTCCGGGGCGAGCCCGTGATGGTGCCTCACTGGGTCAGAGGCAAGGAATCCCTCGAAATGATCGAGCCCCGGCGCACCTCGTTGAAGGTGCTGGGGCTTGGCGGCAGCGTCGGCACACCCGAAGAAGGCATCACGGCGCCGGTGCTCGTCGTCCGTTCGTTCGATGAACTAGAGGAGCGCAAGGACGAAGCCGCCGGCAAGATCGTCGTTTTCAACGCCCCCTTTACAAGCTACGGTCAGACGGTTCAGTACCGGGGCAACGGAGCGATACGCGCCGCGCAGGCCGGAGCGGTCGCAACCCTCGTGCGTTCGGTTGCGTCCATGTCGCTGTATTCGCCCCACACGGGGATGTTGCGGTACGACGAGGGCACGCCCCGCATCCCGGCTGCCGCGATCACCGTCGAGGACGCGGAGATGCTGCAACGCATGCAGGACCGGGGTCAATCCATCGTCCTGCACCTCTCGATGGGTGCGCACACGCTCCCCGACGCACAGTCGCGGAACGTGATTGCCGAGCTCACCGGCACAGAATACCCCGAAGAGGTCGTCGTCATCGGGGGACACATCGATTCGTGGGACGTCGGCACCGGCGCGATGGACGATGCGGGTGGCTGCGTCGTGTCGTGGGAAGTGATCCGGCTCCTGAAGGAGCTCGGCCTGCGCCCGCGCCGGACGATCCGGGTGGTGCTCTGGGCCAACGAAGAGAACGGCCTCCGTGGCGGTCTCGCCTACCGCGACGCCTACGCCGAGTCCCTCGACGACCACGTGCTCGCCATCGAAACCGACGGCGGGGTCTTCAAGCCCGACGGCTTCGGCTTCTCCGGCACGGAGGAGGCGATGGCCATGATACGCGAGATCGGCACACTGCTCGATCCCATCCAGGCCGGCACCATCACGCGAGGAGGCGGCGGCGCCGACATCGGGCCGATCATGCGCGAAGGCGTCCCCGGCATGGGCCTCTCCGTCGACGATACGAAGTACTTCTGGTACCATCACAGCGAAGCCGATACCGTCGACAAGCTCGACCCGCACGAGGTTAACCTCTGCGTCGCCGCGATGGCCGTGATGGCCTACGTCGTCGCCGACATGCCCGAACGCCTTCCGCGCAGAAAAGCCCCGGCGACGAATTGAGAAGCATTTTTGCCCGTACAAACTCAGAGCCCATACTTGACGGCCAGCGTCGGGTAGACCAGCAGGCGGTTCGAAAAGGAGTAGACCTGATAGTACAACTTGACTTCTGAGCCGATCGCAAACTAATCGTTCAGGTTGTACCAGATCTGCGGCTCGCCGAGGCCCACGAACTGTTTGCCGCTTAGGTGCTGCGTCCAGGCATCGCCATGGTTTTTGCTGATCGTCCAGAGTACGAAGTAGGCCGTCAGGCTCACCCGTTTGAGTACCTCCTTGCTCCACCAGAAGGAGTACATCACGTCGTGGCTGGGTGCGTCGAAATTGGTGTACCGGTAGGCCAGGAACGTACTTGCCCAGCTATTCAGCAGCCGGAACGGATAGGCCGCCCCCGCGGAATAAGTATTGTTGATCGAGTAGCCCGCGTCGGTTTCGCCGATGAAGCCCATGCCACCCGAGTACTCCAGGTGGAGGTAAACGGGCACTGGCCAGAACCTGAGGTCGTGAGAGATCCGAAAGTAGAGCTTGCCCAGGTTGTTGTTCCTTCCGGTGAAATCGGCGTCAACCTTCATGAGCAACGACCCGTAATCCAGCGATTTGTACGTCTCGAACGAGAACGTGGTAAAGTCCCGCGCATTATTTTGGGGATCGACGGAATGACGCAGGTCGTAGCTTAGCTGTAAGGTCTGCGCGAGAACGGAGGGTGAAAAGGCCAGTAGAATGGCCAGCAGCGGCCACTTCATTCGTTGTTCCATCGGGTAAATCCTTGATTCCGGTTTCACTAACTGCGTGTTGCGTCCAATATGCGCACGATTCGAAACGTCGCCCGTAATCGGGCCGGAAATCATGCGGAAATCTGCCACCAACGGTCGTAGGCGCGATGAAGGACGTTGACGCCAGGGTGTTTGCCGGCCTGTTTCGAGATGCTTATCAGAAGTGCTTTTCGCACGACCTGACCGCTCCGCTCACGGAATCGGAAAGCCATCACTTCAGCAACGAGATCCTTGAAAAGACGGGTCTCGTGATCGGCTGGAAAAGCCTGAAGAACTACTCCCACTTTGTTCTGAGCACGCCCGGGCATACGCCGCAGAACCCTTCGATTTCGACGCTCGACACGCTGGCGCGCTACGTGGCCGATGCCCCTCCCACCGACGAAGTGCGCCGGAAGCAGGATGAGCGTCATTTCCCGTACTGGTTTCAATACAAGGAGGCGTTCCTCGCCTCGAACCACCCGGAAGGATCGGACGAGCCGGTGTCCGCCGGCGAACCACGCAGGCCACGAAAGTGGGCAGGATATGCAGCGGCCGGGGTGGCGCTTCTCGTGCTCGTTTCCATTGCCCTGCCGTTCCGCAGAAACTCCGGGGAAACCACGTTCACCGACGAGTTCGACGCCGTTACGGAGGATGCCCTGGCCGAAAAAGGATGGTTCGTGCAGTCGAAAACAGAGGATTATTGGGACCGGCGCGGTGAAAAGCCCGGTCACCTGACGCTGTTCACCCTGAGCGGCGACAACTGGCCCGACGCGCACCACGAAGAGGAGATCAAAAACCTGCTGCTGAGAAGTATTCCTTCCGACTGTTTCATCGCCGAGCTCCACCTGAGCGACTTCTTCCCGACGCAAAACTGGCAACAGGCCGGCCTCCTGCTCCTGGAGGACACCACCTTTACTGGAAAGAGCCTGCGCCTGTCGATCGGATACAACGATTTTTCGGGCGGATTCACCGGTCCGCGGGAGGTGATCGTGCAGGCCGTGACGTCGCTGGGGCGGGAGTTCAGCAAGCCGGAAGAGATCGCCCACCACCAGCTCTTTGCCCTGGAACCGGAAACCGATTCCCTGACACGCGCCAACCTCGCGTATTCCGCGCTCCGGATCGAACGGCGGAGCGACGGTTTCCGGTTGTTGTACTCAAATGGCCCGCTGCCCAACACGGCTTTCAAAGAAGTGGCTCGTACGGCGTTTAGCATGCGCCCTGCGTACGTCGGGCTCTTCGCGCTTCGCGGATGGGTAGACCATGCGGAAGCCATGCCCGTCTACATCGACGCCTTCAATCTGACGGGATATCCATGCAAGGATTCGTGAGTCCCGACTGCTCTGGATTTTCGTACGACGGGCTCAACTTGCCGCGACACAATACTTTTGTTTCTTCAGATGCGTCGCTGAAGTTTCAGCCGATCACGGTGATTTTGCGCGTCACGCGGTTGTCGCCGGATGAGACGCGGAGCAGGTAGACGCCGGCCGGAAGCCGGGACACGTCGAGGACGCTCTTATGGTCCCCCGGCGCCAGGGCCTCTTCTCGTATGGACATCACCTTTCGCCCGAGCAGGTCGAATACTTCGACGGTTACGGATGCAGGTGCGGGGAGTGCATACTCCAGGGTAAGCGTCGACACGGCAGGATTCGGGTAAACGGCGACCCGGGAAAACGACGTCGGCAGCACGGCATCATCTTCAGCGGACGTTTCGACGAAGCTTTCGCCGTAAACCTGCCCGTTTACCCGGATGTACACGAGTCTGGTATCTTTCTGGATACTCAGATCTGTTCCGCCTATTTCACCGAAACCGTGGGCGAGTCTCGCACCGGAACCGTAAAACCCAAAACGTTTCGTAGCCGGGACCCTCATCGTATCGCCCTTGACGACAACGTCGCCCAAACCTGGGCTGCCGGCAACCGCGCCGACGCCGCCTTCGGGGCAGGCCACGGTCGTGTTAAAGGAGGCCCCGAGGTCGCACGCACCCAGGTACGACCTTTCGTTCGGTTCCTGGTCAGAGCCGATCCACTGGGCGATCCGCCGGCCATCCTCGTCGTACCGCAACAGGTAAAGCGTATCGCTCAGCACTACGTGATTTTCTGAAATACGGCGTTCCTGCTGGATGAAGTACCGGGTTCCGTCAATGAGCGAGTCCCCGACGATTTCTCTCCGGACGTAATACGGATCGACGAGAGCCTGATGGATCCGGTATTCCCAGACGTTGCCGAGCTGGAGGGGGTAGTAGTCGTGCCAATCGAGCGTATCCACGGCAATCGCATACCGTTCAGTCCCGTATTCTCGCCCACCAACGCGGGCGTACGTGAGCCTTGGACCCCACAGGTTGCCGGCGCTCAAAAGCCCGATATCCGCCGCGTAATTTGCAAATAAGATCGTCGAGAATTGCTTCAGGGCGTCCACGGTGTAGGTCTCGTCGCCGATTTCAACTTCCCGAGCGTACCCGCCGTCCACCAGGTAGAAGTCTTCCGGTCCGGGGCCGTATTGGATCGAATCGCCGAAGGATGCGCTGAGATCGAATAAGCCGGTTACCTCGCCGTCAAGCCCCCCAATCGGGTGCGGAAGCCGGACGGTATCAGCCGCAATCGAGTGAACCATGACCAACGTCCGGGATGAGTCGTAGCGGGCGAAGCGCGTCCTGGTGCCCCAAAGCTCGAGGCTGTATCCGGGAACACTGTGTGTCCGGTCAAAGATTTTCTCCCGTACAATGAAGTAGGAGCGGTCGCCAGAGACCGTGTCGCCTACGATCTCCCGGCGTACCAGGGGGAATCCCTCTGATTCGCGGTACTCCCAGACGTTTCCTTCCTGAAGCGGGAAGTACCGCTGCCAGTCGAGTGTGTCCGGAACGACGGTCCGAGGCTCTGTCTGGGCAAACGCGGCGGGTACGATCGTGAGAACGAGTAATGAAAAGGCTAAACGCGTGTGATGAGGGAGACACAGCATGTCGTGGTCCTCGTTTGGGGGAACAAAGGGTTCTTCCAATCACCACACCACTCACCAGAAGTGTGTAATGGGGTGAGGATTACGCTACACACAACCGGCGATTTGGATGCTCACGCTGAACCGGATACTTCCCCGTGACGCCCGGCAAGGTGATTCAGGATCGACGTCGTGAGTACGTCCCGCGCCATTTTAAGATCGAGGACAAATTCGAATCTGTCCACGTACAGACGGACGCTTCTTTCCGGGGCATATCCACGTACAACGCCGAGCGCCATCGCAAGCCGGCAGAGCTCGTCGAGCGTGTACTTGTCGAGGTCGGGTTCGCTTTCCATGTGCTAACACCGGGAGGGTTACACACGCATTGCACATATTATGACCGCGATGCACGATGTGCAATACGGGTCAAAAAAGAAACCTCCTCCCCCTCGATGACGCTCGGATTGCACGCGCTACGCCTGAGCGTTCTGCTCCAGTTTATCGAGCGCGCGCTCGTAGACTTCGAAGTCGGAACGAGAGAAGAGCACGAAAACGACCTCATCCAGGGCGTCGGGATGCCGCTTTAGAAAGTCTATCGTGGCGTTCAGCGCGACGTCAGTGGCTTTTTCAATGGGGTAGCCGTAGACGCCGGTGCTGATGGCCGGGAAGGCGATCGTGCGCAATCCCTTTTCATGTGCCAGCGCCAGGCTGTTCGTGTAGGCGTCGGCGAGCAGCTCGGACTCGCGGCCGTTGCCGCCTCTCCAGACGGGGCCAACCGTGTGGATCACATAGCGGGCGGGCAGGTTGCCCCCGGTCGTGATGACCGCCTGGCCGGTGGGGAGTCCGTCCGGATAGGCCGTCCTCCTGATCTCCTTGCACGCTTCGAGGATTGCCGGGCCGCCGGCCCGGTGTATGGCGCCGTCCACGCCTCCGCCTCCAAGCAGGCTCGAGTTGGCTGCGTTGACGATTGCGTCGACCTCCAGGGTCGTGATGTCACCCTGAACCAGCCGTATTACGGTATTTTCTGATCTGATCGAGTCCATGGCTATTCAGAAAAAGCAGAAAGGACCCCCCACTGAGGAAGGTCCTCTCCTAATATAATCGCCCGGTCTTTCCTCCTCAACGTGCATCGATCAACATCGAACGCGAGGGGTCCAGGCCGGCAGCGGAACGCGAGCGTGTCGTTGTGCGCCCCGATTCGGCTCGCGATGGAAAGCCTTTCGACTTCTTCGGACCTCCGGCGAAGGGGGCAATACCGGAAGCGGAGGGTTCGGATCGGGCGGTGGAGGCTGGTCGTCTGAACCCATATCCTTCCTCCTTTTCATCTTTTTAATGGCAATCATACCCACCAGAAAGGGCATGGCAGCCATCGCTATGATCAGGAATTCTAACATCTCGACTCACCAACTCTATTTTTCCGACGTCGATCGTACCTGATTGTATCTAGCCTGAACATTGAATGATTCTGATTCCATGTTTCGTTCTTCTAACGATTTCCGCGGAACCGAATCCGTCACATTTACCCGGATCGGATGGAGTGGTGGATTTCAGCCAGGCTTGAGGTGACCGTTAGAGCGGGTGAAAAAGCCGGTGCTCACCGCCGGGAAGCCAACCGCCGCTCGCGGCTCGCTCCCGCCGTGGCACCATCCTGCGTTTGCGAGCGTGAGCAGAATGAATCCTGTCAGGACAAAAACGACGTTTTGGGCGCCGCGCGACATGGCTCCATGGGCCGGGAGGTTTACCTGGACTACTATAATGATAGCCCGACCCGTGCGGAGCAGTTGCTCTGGTAGAGGGAACTTTACGGAATGATTACACGCGAAGGATTCAGCCGGGGAGGCCGTCTCGCGTGTTCATGTAGGTGTGCTCGCGGAAGAAATTGCGGTACTGTTCGAGCAGCTTGACGCCGGCATGGGGCCGCACTTTTCCGTCTTTCACCTTACGCTGGATCAAGTCGTTCATGCGACGTTCCAGATCGTTCGGGAAGTACTGTACGAGCCCGAGCTGCTCCTCGACGGTCGAGCCGGGAAGGATGGTCTCGATGTAGAAATTGCCCGGTTCGGTGGCGTCGGCGTAAACGTGAACCTCGGTAACGCGCCCGAACAGGTTGTGCATGTCCCCCATGATGTCCTGGTAGGCGCCCATGAGAAACACCCCCAGGACGTACGGCTCATTCGGGCGGAGCGGATGCAGCTCGAGGAAGTGCTTGTCGCCTTCGGGGACGACGTAGCTGTCGACCTGGCCGTCGGAGTCGCAGGTGAGGTCCGTCAGCTTCCCGCGCCGATCCGGCACTTCGTCCAACCGGTGGATGGGCATGATCGGGAAGCGCTGGCCGATCGCCCAGTGATCTACCATGGAACGGAAGACCGAGAAGTTGCACACGTAGGCGTCGACGAGCTGAAGGTCGAGGCCGGCCAGCTCGTCGGGTGGTTTCGTACCGTTCAGGCGCTGGAGGGTAGTGGCGATCTCCTGGATCGAAGACCAGTACAGCCGTTCGGCCGCCGCCTTCTGTTCGAGCGTCAGTTGCCCCCTCCGGAATAGCTCGATGACCTCGTTCCGGAGCTCTTCGGCAACCCGGTAGCTATCCTGAGCGGTCCCCAGGTCCCCAACTCCACGACGGAGGATTTCGAGCAGGCCGGCAAGTTGGCTTAGCAGGGGGTGATCCTGTTCCGGAAAGCCATTCTTCCCTGCGGCATCCTTCCGACGGACCGCCACCACCTCGGTGACGAATACCGAGTGATGGGCCGTGACGGCTCGCCCACTCTCGGAAACCAGAGTCGGGTGCGGCACCATCTCCTCGTCGCAAACGGCCTTCACGGTCGACACGACGGCGTGTGCGTACTCGTCGATCGTGTAGTTGATGTAGCCCGCAACGTCGGGATTGCCGGCCTCATAATTGACGCCCAGTCCCCCTCCGATGTCGAGGTATTGAAGCGGTATCCCTCGTTTGTACAGCCGGGCGTACACGCGCGTGGCTTCCTGGACGGCCATCCGCACGTTTTGCAGGTGCGCGATCTGGCTTCCCAGGTGGAAGTGCAGCAGCCTGAAGCGCATCCTATCGCCGTCGGCCTCCAGCCGCTGGATCAGCCGCAACAGCTCGCTCAGGGAGATGCCAAACTTGGAGTTTTCACCGCCGGATTCGGACCAGAGCCCGGCGCCCGTAGTGGACAGCCGCACCCTGACGCCAAACTGAGCCGTACCGTCCACTTCTTTGGCGAGGCGGCGGAGCATCTCGTACTCGTCGTAGCGCTCGAGGACGGGGATGATGTTTTTTCCGAGCTGCTGCCCCGCGACCATCAAACGCATCATGACGGCGTCCTTATTGCCGTTACAGATGAGCAGCGTATCGTCGTCGGGCAGATAGGGCAACGTGGCCGCCAGCTCCGCCTTCGACCCACACTCCAACCCGTAACCGTAGGCCTTCCCCGCTTCCAGGATCTCCTCGACGACCTCGCGCAGCTGGTTTACCTTGATCGGGTAGACCCCCTGATACACGCCGTCGTACCCGGTCTGGCCGATCGCGCTGCGGAACGCCTCGTTCAGCCGCACCACGCGCGACCGTAAGAGGTCCTGGAACCGGATGAGAAAAGGAAACCGGATCCCCTTGGCCTGTACCTGTTCGACGACTTCATAGAGATCGATTGAAAGGTCGTCGTCCCAGAGCGGCCGCACGGCAACATGGCCCTCGTCGTTTACGAAGAAGTAATCATCCCCCCAGGCGCGGACGTGATAGAGGGCTTCTGCGGCGGAAGGGTCGAGGGTCGTCTCGAGTACGTCGAGCGTCAAGGGGGCGATTTTACTGTAGAAGGCGTCTGCCAATACCGGACCGGGTCAGAAAGTGAGCGGGTACTGAATCCAGGGGCACGAAAACGCATTCCGGACCCGCTCGTTCCCGGACCCGGCGGAACGGTAAAGCCGCCCTTGCGCTACTCGTCAATCCGTTCGGCGCCGGCGAGCTTGTACCCGATGCCGTAGACGCTTTTGATGGCCCAGGTATCCTCGTCTTCTCCATTCATCACTTTGCGGAGGGCGTTCACGTGCCGGTCGATCGTCCGAGTTTCGATGTCGCCCGGTAGCTCCCAGACGTCCCGAAGCAGCTGCTCGCGCGAGACGGTCCGCCCGCGATGGAGGATCAGGTAACGCAGCAGGCGATACTCGAGGTCGGTCAGGTCGACCGGTTCGCCGTCTCGCGTAACGGAGCGGGTGCCGAGGTTTACGGTGAGCCCTCCTACTTCGAACACGCCGCGTTCGTCCTCGCGGGACACCTGGCTGCGGCGCAGGATGGCCTGCATACGGGCGAGGAGCTCGTCGGTCGAGAAGGGTTTGGTCAGGTAGTCGTCGGCTCCAAGCTCGAAGCCGCGCATTTTATCTTCGTGCGCCCCGAGCCCGGTGAGCATCAGCACGGGTGTACGGACGCCGTGTGCGCGCGCTTCACGCAGGATGTCGAATCCACTACGGCCGGGCAGCTTGGCGTCGAGAATCATCAGCGCGTACCCTGGCAGCTCGACTGCACGCGCCATGCCCTGATCACCATCGGTGGCAAGGGTCACGTCGTACCCTTGAGTCTCGAGAAACATCAAGAGACCAGTGCTGAGCTGGGGGTCGTCTTCGACGACCAGGACGCGTTTACCAGTGTTGTCTTGCTTCATTATGGATTTGTGTAATGAGCTTCGAGGGTTGTGATCGTGTAATCTCCCGCACCAACAGAATTCACTCGTATTTTATGTTCAGGCGCCGGACTCGTTCCGGCCCGGCGTAGTACCGTCAGACTCCCGTAGAGACCGTCCGGGGTTTCTTGTGGCCGTCCATCCGGGTAAGCAATGGGGGCCAGTCCCCTTCTGGCATTTGTTCATCCAAAACCCGGGTCGAGGCAAACAACTTCGCCCCGGCGTCTGGAACGCCAAAAACAAGCGTTATGAGGTCCTGATCCGGTTCGTCACACGGCGCACCTGAAAGCAGCTCGATCAGGCCGTTTACGTAATGTACACTCCCCGGAGAAAAGTATACCTTACGGCAACCCTCGTTCGGAACGGTCTGCGCAAAAAGAGCCATCTCCGCCGGTGCGCCTGCGGCGATAAAACGTTTCTGGAACTCCCGGCAGAGTCGATGATAAAGGCCCTCAGCAATACTATTTGCCGAGAGATCCACACAGTACCAGGTCATACGCCTCTCCTCCTACCCATTCGCACTGCAAAAGCCGACAGGCAAGTTTAACATGGGCTGCCCTAATCGGTTAGTACCTGACTGTAAAGGGCTTGCAATTTGCATCGATAATCACACTAGCGTGACATTTTGTAGCGTTACACATTATTTATTGAACTATCACCTAAATTGTATCAATCTCTGTTGCCGGGCGTATAGATTGTCGGAGGTAAGCCCATGGCTCGTCCGATACCTTCCTTTAACCCGGATTATCTGACGTCGACTGCCGAAATGTGGATTCTTCTGATCGAAGACGAACGTGATCTTGCAGAATCTCTGCAGACAGGCCTGGAAGAGATGGGATACACGGTGGACGTCGTCTCAGATGGCATTCGTGGCGAAATTCAGGCCCTGACGAATACGTACGACGTACTGATCGTGGACTGGATGCTGCCCCGCCAGGATGGCATCTCACTCATCAAGCGTATTCGCGCCCAGGGGGTGACGACACCCGTCCTGGTTCTGACCGCCCTGACGGACGTCGAGGATCGTGTAAAAGGGCTCGACGCCGGGGCTGACGATTACCTGACAAAACCTTTCTCCTTTGAAGAGCTGTTTGCCCGCTTGCGTGCGCTCATCAGGCGGTCACAGAGTGCCGGCACCGATCCTTACGCCGTGATCCAGGCGGGCCCGCTGCGTGTTACGCCGGAACGTCGATCGGCCATGATGGGCAACAACAGGGTCGAGCTCCGCCACAAAGAATATGCGTTGCTCGAGCTCCTGGCCAGACGCGCCGGAACCGTCGTCACGCGGACCGTCATCGCCGAGCGCGTCTGGGGCTCGGCCGTCGGAACCAGCGACGACGTGATCAACATGACGGTGTCGAGCCTCCGAAAGAAGCTGACCGAGGTCCCCGGCATTCCGCCGGAGGAGTCGATCTCGATCGAAACGATCCGGGGCGTCGGCTACCGCCTCTCTCTGACGTCCTCGACGACCACCACCTGACGCCGCTTTCGGCAGCCCGTTTTTTTGCACACGAAGGCGCGAAGAAAGTTTAGCTATCGGTGGACGATTGCTGTGCGTACCCTATCAGTTTATTCAGAAAACAGCTTTTCATAAAGATCCCTCGTCACTTCGTGACTCGGGATGACAGCGGTGGAGTAGCGCACATACCCTGAATTTGTCATCCCGACGAACCATGTGAGGAGGGATCTTCCCAAAGTGCGGCCTTTCTGGATGGCTCCAACGATTGACGAGGACGCCACAATTGCTCCCCTGGACAGGGGAGCTGTCACGGAATGACTGAGGGGTAGATCGATTGTTACGTCGATTTTGATTTAGGCCTCACAATCGACCACCCCCGGCCCCTCCTGTCCAGGCGGGGAGCTTGAAAGGACAGGTCAGCGAATTATTTCAAGGCGAATAGCTCGCATTCAGGTAGCCGTTCATATAGGTTGAGGCAGACCAAATGCTTACCTGGATCCCGGCTCGGCGGCCGGGATGACGTGTTTTTTAGTGTATTTAGTAACGCTATCCTCCTGCCATCGGACTGCACCCTCTCAAATAATCATCCGCGGACATCTGCGGACGAAATCCCTTCGCGCCTTCGCGTGAACAATCGATTCCAACTAATCGGTCGTGGTGATCATGGCGACGTCGCTCATGAAGACGTGGGGGTTGCGCGGGATGGCATAGACCGTCTCCCCTATCTGATAGCCTGACTGACGGTAATGCTCGCGAGAGAGCTCGGCCTCGAGGGTCTCGCCGGTGTCGCACCGTTCGAGCTCGAGGCGCACGATCGGGCCAACGGCTACGACGTAGCGGATAATGGTTTTCAGAGCCGGTTCGCCGTTCAGCATACGGGTCACGTGCAGGTCGCGGGGGCGGACGAAGAGAACCGCCGGGGCCTCAGGCACGTCGTTCGCAACCTCCAGCTTGACGCGCGCGTCCGCGATTTGCGCGTGGCCGTTCCGTATCTGCCCGGAAAGACGGTTTACGTTGCCGATGAAGTCGTAGACGAAGGGTGAGGCCGGATGGTCGTAGACCTCCTCCGGAGTGCCGATCTGTTCGATCCGGCCTTCGTTCATCACGACGACGCGGTCTGCCACCTCGAGCGCCTCTTCCTGATCATGCGTGACGAAGACACTGGTTACGTGGAGCTTGTCGTGCAGGTGGCGCAGCCAGCGGCGTAGCTCGCGCCGCACCCTGGCGTCGAGCGCCCCGAAGGGTTCGTCGAGCAGGAGGACCTGCGGCTCAACCGCAAGGGCGCGCGCCAGCGCCACCCGCTGCCGCTGGCCGCCTGAAAGCTGCGAAGGATAGCGGTCGGCCGTCCAGTCGAGCTGTACGAGCCGTAGCAGGTCGTGAACCCTGGTCTCGATCTCTTCCTTCGACGGACGTTCACGCCGGGGACGCACCTGCAAGCCGAAGGCCACGTTGTCGAACACCGTCATGTGCTTGAACAGGGCGTAGTGCTGGAACACGAAGCCGACGCGCCGCTCACGGGCAGAGCTCCGGGTGGCATCCTTCCCCGAAAAGTGGATGGAACCCGAATCCGGCTGCTCCAACCCGGCAATGATGCGCAGCAACGTGGTCTTGCCGCACCCCGAAGGCCCCAGGAGCGCGACGAGCTCTCCGGTCGCCACGTCCAGGTCGATGTCTGTGAGGGCTCGAAAAGGACCAAACGTCTTCGAAATGGACTTGATCTGTATGCTCATGCGATTCCTTCTATATGATCGAATGTAGTTTCACTTCTTCCGTCATCACACCGCTTTTCTGAGCCTGGCGCCGCCCCTCGACTCCACCGCGTGTTTTGCCACCAGCGTCAGAAGCGCCAGCAGCGTCAGCAGCGACGCCACCGCGAAGGACGCCGCGAACTGGTACTCGTTGTACAGAATCTCGACGTGAAGAGGCAGCGTGTTGGTGAGGCCCCGGATGTGGCCGGAAACGACAGATACGGCGCCAAACTCACCCATCGCCCGGGCATTGCAGAGAATCACCCCGTAAAGCAGGCCCCATTTGATGTTGGGCAACGTCACCTTCCAGAACATCTGCCAGGGCCGGGCTCCGAGGATGACGGCCGCCTCCTCTTCGTCGGTCCCCTGCTCCTGCATGAGCGGAATGAGCTCGCGGGCAACGAAGGGGAACGTCACGAAGACGGTCGCCAGAATGATTCCGGGTACGGCGAACACGATCTGAATGCCGAGTACTTCCAGAATCGGGCTGAATAGTCCGCTGGCGCCGAAAAGCAGGACGAAAATGAGGCCGGCGATGACTGGCGACACTGTAAACGGCAGGTCGATGAAGGTCGTCAGGAGGCTTTTGCCCGTAAAATCGAACTTGGCGATGCACCATGCCGCCGTGACCCCGAAAACGGTGTTGAGCACGATCGACGCCACGGCCGTGATCAGCGTCAGGCGGATCGCCGCCAGTGCATCCGGCTCAGTGATGGCGGCGAAGTAGGTATCCAGCCCGCTCGCAAACGCCTGCGTGAAAACGGCCAGCAGGGGCACGAGCAAAAACAACCCCAGAAATCCTAGCGCACAGCCGATCAAAAGCCACCGAACCAGCCTTGATTCGGTGGTTGAGCTTTTGACCGGTATTGCTTCCGAGTGTTCAGCTATGCGAAGTAGCATCAGTTCTCTGGTTAAGGGTACAAAATGACGCTACTCACCGGTTGGTACGGCTGTCGCTCCATCGTTGCAGCACGTTGATGGCAAGCAGGATCACGAACGACATCACGAGCATCACGACCGCGATGGCCGTTGCCCCGGCGTAGTCGAACTGCTCCAGCTTGGTCATGATGAGAAGCGGAACGATCTCCGTTTTAAAGGGCATGTTGCCGGAGATGAACACGACCGAACCGTACTCACCCAGTGCCCGGGCAAAGGCCAGCGCAAAACCGGTCAGAAGCGGCGGGAAAATCGCCGGAAAGAGCACCTTCCGGAACGTCTGCCAGCGGTTCGCCCCCAGGCTCGCGGCTGCTTCCTCGACGTCCCGATCCAGCTCGACCAGTACGGGCTGGACCATCCTGACGACGAACGGCAACCCGATGAAAATCAGGGTGATCGTGATGCCGAGGGGCGTGAAGACCGCCTTGATGCCGAGTGCTTCGAGGTACTGGCCGATCCACCCGTTTGGGGCGAGCACGGCGGTCAGGCTGATACCGGCCACTGCCGTGGGAAGCGCAAACGGCAGGTCCACCATCGCGTCGACCAAACGCTTGCCTGGAAAAGTGTAGCGAACGAGCACCCAGGCAACGAGCAACCCGAAAACGGCATTTACGAGCGCCGCAGCAAGAGAGGCCCCGAAGCTGAGCTTGTAAGCCGCCATCACCTGAGGGGCTGTGACGATGGCCCAGAACGACTCCAGACTCAGCGAAGCTGCCCTCATGAAGAGCGCGGCCATCGGGACGATCAACAGCAGGCTCAGGTAAAACACCGTGTAGCCCAGCGAAAGCCCAAATCCGGGTAAAACACTGTGGCTTTTCTGGACGAGTAGCATAAATCACTCGAGAATTTGAGGTTATCAGGTCGGAAGACGCTTCACACACCTGGGCGGTATATCTGATCGAACGTGCCGCCGTCGTTGAAATGCAGCTCCTGGGCTTGCTTCCAGCCGCCAAACTCCTCGTCGATGGTGATGAGCTCAAGCTCGGGGAAACGCTTCATGTCAGCAGGGTCGGCGTATTCTGGAAACACAGGGCGATAAAAATGCTTCGCCACGATCGCCTGACCCTTCGGCGAGTAGAGAAACTCCAGATAGGCCTCCGCGACGGTCCGTGTGCCATGTTTCTCCACATTTTTGTCGATCACGGTGACCGGCGGCTCGGCGAGAATGCTCATCGACGGCACGATGATGTCGAACTTGTCCGGCCCGAGCTCTTCGACGGCGAGGAAGGCTTCGTTTTCCCACGCCAGGAGCACGTCGCCGATCTCGCGCTGGACGAACGTGTTGGTGGAGCCACGGGCGCCCGAGTCCAGCACGGGTACGTTCCTGAAGAGCCTGGTCACGAAATCACGGGCGGCCTCTTCCGTGCCATATTTGCGTTTCGCGTACGCCCACGCGGCGAGGTAATTCCAGCGCGCACCGCCGGACGTTTTCGGATTCGGTGTAATGACTTGAATACCCGGCCGGACCAGGTCGTCCCAATCCCTGATGTTTTCCGGATTGCCTTTACGCACCAGGAAGACGATGGTGGACGTATAGGGCGAGCTGTTGTGGGACAGCCGTTTCTGCCAGTCTGCAGGGATGAGGTTGGCGGTCTCGTGCATCATGTCGATGTCGTAGGCGAGCGCCAGCGTCACCACGTCCGCCTCGAGACCGTCGATCACGGCACGTGCCTGCTTACCCGCGCCGCCGTGCGACATATTGATGTTTACCGTTTGCCCCGTCTCGGCTTTCCAGTGCTCGGCAAAGGCCTGGTTGAATTCGACGTAGAGCTCGCGTGTGGGGTCGTACGACACGTTGAGCAGCTCGACGGGAGCCTGTGCATTCGGCTCCGACGCCTGGTTGGCCTGCCCCCCGGTGCAACCGGTAAATACAAGGAGTAACAGCGCAAAAAATGAGCTGGCCGCCAGGATTCGGATGATCGATTTGAATGAGGTATTCATGGGATGACTCGACATATTCAGTTTGATTGGCTTCATGATGGGGTGTGGGTTTAGAACGCGATCTGGAAGCGGCTGAGCAGGACGTGTTCGGTGTCACGCCGGTCGGCGCCTCCCGCGGCGTCGAAGCTGGTCTGCTCGTAGTTGAAGGACAGGCGGACGTTGCTGTTGACGTACCAGTTCAGCCCCAGCCCCCAGGTGAACGCTGAGCTGGCCGTGCGGGCAGGATCGGCAAAGGTGGGGAACGTGGCGCCGTCAACCTGGAGGCTGTGCACGCGGCCGACCACCTCGAACGCACCCCAGTTGCCATTCCCGTCGTACGGCGCACGCGGCTTCAGGCGTCCGTAAGTGGCATTCTCACCGGTGAGCACGATGGATCCCGCAACGTGCCAGGCGCGGTGGGAAAGGGCCGTCGAAGCGTCTCCCTTCTGCACCTCCTGGCGGGACACCGCATATTCACTCATCAAACCAACCGGGCCGTGGTAGAAGTACCCCTGTGGCACGATCCGCGTGTGTGTCCCAGCCGCCAGTGCAACCGACTCTCCACCCGCCAGATAACGGAAGAACGTCTGGCGTCCCGTCGTACGAAACGAGGGCAGATCCGGGTTGGCGGCCGTCCCCTCGCGCGTTCCGGTCGTCACCGCAATACCAAGCCCGAGGCCTTTCAGGGGCAGGTCGGCGCCACGGAACGGCGTCGCGAAAACGCGGGCTACCACGTCTTTGCTGTTGTTCAGGTCGGCGTCGATGCTCGCCCCGTCCGCCGAACCGTTGAAGAACCCGAACTGATAGGCGAGCCGCCGATTCAGGAGCTCTCCGTGGAGCTGGACGCCGACGTCACGGTTTGGCCCAAGGCTGACCGCATAGCTCTGCTCGATGAAAAGGGCGTCGGTGGGTGATTGAAGAAGCTCGAGACCGACAGGTACTTTGAACTTGCCCGCTCGCACACCGAAAAAGGGAAAGAACCGCGCATCGAGGTAAGCATCCTGAAGCTCCGCCCGACCCATGCCAAAGTTGGGCATGATCCGGAAATCGAACCGCTTGAAAACGGTGCCCTGGAAGACGAGGCGCACGCGCCTCAGATAGAAGCTTTCGGACCCGGGCGCGAGATCGGCGTCGTTGAAGAAGCGCCCGTCGGCCTGCACGTCTCCCCGAAGCCGAAGCTGGAAGTCCTGGTCGGCGGACCGGATGTTGAACCCGTTTTCGTCGGCGGCTACGAGCACCGCCTCGGCAGGAGCAGTGGCCGGCTCAGTGGTGGCTGCGGCCGGTTGCACAACGCTGTCGGAAGACGTGGACTGCCGCGCAACGGCGATCTGGCTGGAATCGTTGACCTGCGCGAATACCAGACCTGGCAAAAGGGTAATTACAAAGAACAACAACGTAAAGCCTCTCTTCATCTTCATTCGCTGCTCTAATGGTGATAGGTGACTCAACGGGGCTTTACCATTTCTTCATTATTTTTATGCCAACCTTGTCTTCAAAATTGTAAAGGCGGGATCGATAAGGATTTAGGCGAAAAGCACCGGAGCGGGCAATCCAAAAATCCTATCAAATACGACAGTATTTCCGTTAGAATTGGACTTCCACGGTATTTGACAGTCCAATCCTATCATAGATGCAGCTCCTGCTGAACCTCTGGAGAGAAGCCTGCCGACACATCGAGCTCAACGAGTCCATCGTTCGCATGACGGAGCTCGTCAACCGACGAATCCCCGTAGACCTCGTTCTCATTCGCCGCATCAGTCTCGAAGAGTCGCTCGTCGAGACCATTGCCGTCGGTCAAGTCAATGGAGTGCCTGTACCCCGCCATTCACGTTTCGAATGCACCGAAGAAGACCGTGGACGTCTGACCGAATGGTTACGGAAGGGCCACATCCTGCTGTCAACGAACAGGGATCGAAGCCCTCTTCTGAAAGCCCTCGTTCCGGCAGACGTCCGCAGCATCATCATGGCGGGGCCAATGGTCACCGAATCCAATGCCTCCGGCGCCCTGGTGCTGATCCGAAAGTCATCCGAAGCCTTTACCGACGATGAGGCAGAGGCGATGGAAACGATACTCGAGCCCTTTACGGTGGCCTTCGAAAACCACCGACGTTTCCACGAGCTCGCACGCCTCCACGAGGCGGCGGAGGCGGAGCGGCGGGCGCTCCTGTCGCGTCTCAAGCGGAAAGAGATCGTCGAAGAGATTGTAGGGGCCGACGGAACGCTGTACGACGTGATGCAAAAGGTCGATCAGGTGGCTCCAACGAATGCACCGGTCCTGATCCTGGGAGAAACGGGTACGGGAAAAGAGGTTATCGCCCGCGCCATCCACGCGCGATCCGCACGAAAAGACGGTCCTATCGTCAGGGTCAACTGTGGCGCCATTCCCTCGGAGCTCGTCGATTCGGAACTGTTCGGCCACGAGAAGGGCAGCTTCACGGGCGCCGTAAACGAACGCAGGGGATGGTTCGAGCGCGCCGACGGGGGCACGCTTTTCCTCGACGAGATCGGCGAGCTGCCGCTGGCTGCACAGGTGCGGCTCCTGCGCGTCCTCCAGGACGGCACCTACGAGCGCGTCGGAGGCCAGCAAACGCGTACCGCTGACGTCCGCATCGTCGCCGCCACACACCGCGATATGGACCGCCTCGTCGCCAGCGGACAGTTCCGTGAGGACCTGTGGTATCGGATCAGCGTCTTCCCCATTTTTCTCCCACCTCTCCGGGCAAGGCGGGACGACCTGCCGGCGCTCGTCGCCCTATTCTCGCGGAATGCGGGGCTTCGAATGGGTGGGGCGCCACTCGCACCGACACCGGAACAGATGAAGATGCTCGAAGAGTATCCCTGGCCAGGAAACGTCCGCGAGCTGGCAGCGGTCATCGAACGGGCGGCAATCCTCGGGGGAGGACAAAGGCTCGACATCGCCGGCGCGATGAGCACAAAACTCCTGGCGCTCGCCGAACGGACCGGCGAACCGCCCGTCAGCTCCGATCACATGCCCATCGAAACCATCGATGAGGTCATGAAGAAGCACATCGAGCGGGCGCTCAAACAAACGAAAGGCCGTGTTGAAGGCCCATTCGGTGCAGCAAAGCTGCTCGGCATCAACGCCAACACGCTCCGCGGGCGCATGAGGAGTCTCGGCATCGACTGGCGAGCGTTCAAGTCGGAATGACCTGCCAGCTATTCGAGGTTAGATATCTCGACGATCTCAGCCGGCGTACCCCATTGCTGAATGGTCGCGACGTCCTCCCGAACCTGGACCCGAAAAGCGACGCGGAGACCGTCCTGCTTGAAGGCTTCCGGCAGGTTCAGCGGGTTGTACTTCGTCCCGTCGTCGGCTTCGATCCCGTAAAAACCGCCTTCGAGGTTGATGAATCGAACGGTCCCGTGCATGGCGTCGTCGCTTTCCGTCAGCGTGTTTTCACTCTCCGTCAAAGAGTTTTCGGAAGCCTGGCAGGAAACCAGCAGGAGAGGCAACAGGAGAACCAGGCTGATGAAGTATAAACGAGTATTCATTGCAGGATGCCGATGTCGTAGAGGTCAACGGGTGTATTGTACGCGACGTCCCCCGCTGCGTGGATCCAGCCGCCCGCAAGCACGTCTTCGCCTTCGTAAAGCACAATCGACTGCCCCGGTGTGATCGCGCGACGAGGCCGATTGAAAACGACGCGGATCTCGTCGGGCCCAACCTGCCAGGCCAGCCCCTCCTGGCCGTCGTCCTTGTAGCGGATCTTACCGGTCACCGGCCGCTCTTCGCCCAGATGGTCGTACTTGATCAGATTGATCTGCCGTGCGACGAGCGCGTGCTGCAACAGCTCTTCCTCCGGACCAACGGTAATGGTATTGGTATCCGGATCGATCGCGGTGACGTACGTGGGGTACCCTAATGCAAGGCCGAGACCTCGCCGCTGCCCTATCGTGTAGAATGGATATCCTTCGTGCCGCCCGACGACGGTCCCGTCCTTCAGTACGAACGGGCCTCCCGACACCTTTTCCTCGAGCCCTTCTACCCGATCTCTCAGGAAACGGCGGTAGTCATTGTCGGGGATGAAACAGATCTCGTATGAATCCGGCTTGTTCGCCACCCGGTGCAGCCCCAGGTCGGCGGCAAGCTGCCGAATCTCGGGCTTTTCGTACGTCCCGAGCGGGAAAATCGAGCGGGCGAGGTGCTCCTGAGGCAGCCCCCAGAGCGCATAGCTCTGGTCCTTGTGATGATCCTTCCCCTTCTGAAGCACGATCCGCCCCGTCGTCTCGTCGCGATAGGTCCGTGCGTAATGACCGGTCGCGATGTACTCGCAGTCGAGCTGATCGGCACGGCGAAGCAAGGCAGCCCACTTGATGTGCGTGTTGCACAGCACGCACGGATTCGGGGTCCTACCCGCCAGATACTCGCCGGTAAACCGCTCGATGACCCAGTCGCCGAACTCCTCGCGAATGTCGACGATGAAGTGGGGAAAGTCGTACTTCAGGGCAACGGCGCGGGCGTCGTTCATCGAATCGAGCGAGCAGCAGCCCACTTCCTTTCCGTTCCGTCCGCCGCTCGACGTGTAGTCCCACGTCTTCATCGTGATGCCGACCACTTCGTATCCGGCTTCTTTCAGGAGCACTGCCGATACGGAAGAATCGACACCACCACTCATCGCGACCAGAACACGCCCTCTCTTGCTCATCTCGTCCGGTTAAAATTCTTCAATCCCTTCGACTGCGTGTTCAACCGGCCGGCTGAGCCGTCGTTCCTCTGACGGGTTCAGAGCAGGTGTTTGATCCGCCCGCCGTCTACCGGGAGGGCGATGCCGGTGATGTAGCTGGCGCGGGCGCTGACGAGGAATGCCGCCGCGGCGGCAAACTCGGACGGCTCGCCGATCCGCTTGAGGGCGTTCTGCTCGGCCCAGCCTGCCTCCACCTCCTCGATCGACTGCCCGGTCCGTGCCTGTATCGACTGGCCGAGGTTCTTCATCCGGTCGGTCCTCGTGTAACCCGGGAGGATCGTGTTGACGGTGATCCCTTCCGGGCCCAGCTCCTCGGAAAGGCTCTTCGCAAATCCCTGTACTCCCGCTCGGGACACGTTGGAGAGGTACAGGTTCGGTATCGGTTGTTTCGCCGAAACCGACGTAATCATGAGGATTCGGGCGTGCCCCTGCTCTTTCGCGGCTTTCCGGAGGTGCGGCAGAGCGTGGCGGCAGAGGTTGATGGTGCTCATCAGGTTGAGCTCGAGCGCATCCCGCCAGTCCTTCGCGTCGAAATCGTCGACGAACCCCGACGGCGGCCCGCCGGCGTTCGTCACGAGGATGTTCAGACCGCCAAACTCGCCCACCGTCTTTCGGACGGCTGCCTCGATCTGATCTTCGTGCGTGACGTCGCAGACGACCGGCAGGACGTTCCGAGCATCCGCTCCGGTTTCCTTGCGAATGGCTTCGGCAGCAGCGTTGACGCGTTCGTCGTAGCGGGAGCAGATCGTAACTTTGCACCCTTCCTTCACAAGCTCACTTGCAACGGCATAGCCAAGTCCACTGCTCGCCCCGGTAACCAGGGCCACCCGTCCGCTTAATCCAAGATCCATGGTCGTAACGTTTAATCTTTGTCCAATTTTCGCTTGAGTTTGAACCGTTCGCGGGCGCAAGTTACGGCACCGTACCTAACTGAATCCGACCCATGACCCGCAACAAATCGATTTCCACCCCGCGCTCACCCATCAAAACCCCCTCGGCGCCCGCCGCGATTGGCCCCTACAGCCAGGCCATAATCGTCGGTGACACGCTGTACTGTTCGGGACAGGTCGCAATTGATCCCAAAACGGGCAGCCTCATCCAGGGCACCGTCGACGCCGAAACCGAGCAGGTGCTCGAAAACCTGGGAGCCGTCCTGCGTGCGGCAGGGATGGGTTACGAACACGTCGTCCGCTGTACCGTCTTCCTGACCGACATGAACGACTACGCGGCGGTCAACGAAGTATACGCACGGTACTTCAGTGATGCCGCGCCCGCTCGTGAGGCGATCCAGGTAAGCGGATTGCCCCGCAACGCACGCGTCGAGATTTCCTGTATCGCCGTACGCTGAATCCCGGCCGCTTCTTTTCAGATCGCCTCGAAGGTTATCCTGAACGATACGTGGACGAGGAAGACGACGTCGTCCGACGCCGGGCCGGCCGCATTTAGCGTGAGCCTTCCCCTGAATGACGACGCGGCCAGGTACGAACCCACGTCGCTGCCGGTAACCGACTGCAACGATTTCCGGAAGTTGGCCGGCATGCTGTTGTCGCTGGCGACCTGAACCGGGTTCAGGCCGGACGCGGTAAGCGCAACCGACGCACTACTCACGAGCGGTTGCAGGTTCGTGCCGGGGGGCGAGAGCAATTCCAGCTCGACCTCGGTGATGTTCGCCGAAAAGATCTCGCCCTTCGAGAACCCTTGCAGCCGGCCCTCCAGGTCGATCGAGTTGGACGACTGAACGGTAAGCTCCTCGCCCGCCTCGAAAGCCGACTGGTCGATTTCGAACCGGAGCGTCACGTCGTGGTCCAAAACGGGCCGGGTTCCGGGTTCCTCGATGGTGTCACACCCGGAGACGAAGACGACAATCAACAAAAGGGTTAGTACGACCGTAACAAGCTGCTTCACGCTACATACCCTCGTTTTGGTGTGGTGCGCAAAAAACGTCGGAAATCGCTCCGGTTCAAACGTGGAGAACGGTATGAACGAAGAGGTCTTCCGGGAGTCTGCCACGTCCATTCAGAAAATCCAGTTCCAGCAGGAAGGCACATCCGACGACTTTTGCCCGAGCGTTGGAGGCGAGCTGGTAGGTAGCCATGGCCGTGCCGCCCGTCGCAATGACGTCGTCGTGGATGAGCACGCGATCGCCGCCACTGAGGGCGTCGACGTGCATTTCGATCGTGTCGGTGCCGTATTCGAGTGCGTACTCCGCACTCACCGTCTTGTAGGGAAGTTTGCCCTTTTTGCGGACCGGTACGAAACCGGCCTCCAGGCGAGCAGCGAGCAGGCTCCCGAGGATAAATCCACGGGCCTCGATACCGATTACCTTCGTGACGCCGCTTCCAAGAAAGGGCTCGGCGAGGGCTTCGACCGCCTGCTTCAAAAGGCGATTATCGGCCAGCACCGGGGTGATGTCCTTGAACTGGATGCCGGGCTTCGGGAAGTCCGGCACATTTCGAATGGCGCGTTCGAGTTCCTTGATATCAATCATGAGTAAGCAAAATCAAAAGAGGGCGAGATCCGGCATCACTCCACCTCGCTGGATCCCCGGAACGTCGAAATTAATGCCGAACGCAGAGATTGGAAAGCCGGAAGAAGCCCGAGCGCCCCTTTAGTTTTGACCGGCGGTCAGATGAAGGTCCCGCTCGTACTGCTCCTTGAACGCCTTGACGGCCTGAAAAATGGCCTGCGCCAGGTTTGCCTGTCCCTCCTTGCTTTTCAGATACGCTCCTTCGCGGGCATTCGTTACGAAGCCCAGCTCGACCAGCACCGCCGGCATCGACGCGCTCCAGAGCACGTAGAATCCGGCCTGCTTCACCCCTCGGCTCTGGCGCGAGAGGCTTTTCTCGAATACGTCTTCGATGAGTCCGGCTAATTGTTCGCTCTTGCGCATGTAGGCGCTGTTGGCAAGCGTCTGGAGGACCAGGTTTTGCTCGTCGTATTCGCGGTACTGGTCGGGATCGTCCTCATAGCGGACGACGCTGTTTTCACGCTCCATGACGGCCCGGGCGGCCTCCGTTTTGTGCATGCCGAGGAAAAAGGTCTCCGTACCGCTGGCCGATCGATTCCGGGCTGCATTGGCGTGAATCGATATGAAGAGCTTGCCCCCGGCCCGGTTCGCGATCCGTCCCCGCTCTTTCAGCTCGATGAAACGGTCGTCCTTCCGCGTGTAGACGACCCGGATGCCGAGGTTTTCTTCGATCAACCGCCCTACCTGAAGCGCCACCGCGAGGGTGACGTCCTTCTCCCTCACGCCATTCGCAACCGCGCCGAAGTCCTTCCCTCCGTGCCCCGCGTCGATCACGATGGTGTCCAGCTTCCACCGATCCCGCGCGTCACGCGACGGGCCCGACGCACCCGTCTCGCCCCCCGCACGCGCCACCGCCACCGGCGGCGCAGCGTCGGGGACCGAGATCGATAGCAACAGGTCGTCCGATTCCCGGTCCCGGTAAACCGTAGCTTCCGGCGACCGTATCGATTCCGGAATCCGGAACTGTAGAGACAGATGCCCGCCTTTCCTCACGACTTCGTAGGCTTCAACAGGTGACGACGGCTCGTCTTTCTGAAAGGATGGGGACAGCGAAGTGTTGAAAACGATCACCTCGATCAGCCCGGGCTCGATGAGGCGTGGCGAGGCAAAAGCGCTGATCGGGCCATCCGTATGAAACCGAATCACGAGCGCTTCCCCATTCGATGACGACCAGAACGACACCCGCTCGAGGCGGGGCTCCGCCTCGACAGAAGACCACACCAGGTTTAGCGCCAAAAATAAACCAGCAGCGACCCGGAATCGGTTCTTCATCCAATAAGGTCCCGTCGTATCTAATTTGACCATTACTCGTGGACGAACGACTTACCCGAACCCAATTAAATATTATATCTTAAGGTAACAAAGCCCGGCCGGAATAAGCTAAGGAAAAGGCGGGCGTCGCGAAACCGCAACGTCAATCTTCTTTTTGCAGCACGACGTTGTCCTTTTTCTGGCTCACCGGCAGCTTGACGATGAACCGTGAACCCCGTCCCGGCACACTCGTGGCCGTGATGGAACCCTCGTGGCGTTCGACGATCCGGCGGCAGATCGATAGCCCCATCCCCGTCCCCTCGTATTCGTCGTTGCCGTGCAACCGTTGGAACGGTGAAAAAATGCGATCGAGATATTTTTCGTCAAAACCCGTGCCGTTATCCTCGACCACGATGCAGCAAAAGTCCTCCCCTGCGGACTTGGCGCATTCCTCGTCTGGAAGGCAGTAAACACGAACTATCGGCCGCACGTCGGGCCTGCGAAACTTCAGCGCATTCTCGACGAGATGGTGCAATAATTGCCGGATCTGGGTCGGATCAGCTTCAATGATCGGCAGTTCCTCGATAGTGACTTCAGCGCCGGTTTGTTCGATGGTTCCCCTGAGCTCCGACAGCGCATCCTTTACGACGAGCTTGAGGTCGATCGATTCGTAGGGTTGATCGGTCGTCGTGACACTCGAGAATGCGAGCAGGTCCGAGATCAGCCGAGACATCCGGTCCGCCGATTCGTACATCCGCTCGACGTAGAACTGTGCTTCCTCGCTCAGGGCGGCGCCCTGCTCCGTCTTCAAAAGATCGGCGAACGAGCGAATCTTCCGCAGCGGCTCCTGTAGATCGTGGGACGCGACGAAGGCAAAATCCTGCAGCTCCCTGTTCCGCTGCCCGAGCGCGCGGTTGATCCGAACCAGGTCCATCGTACGTTGCTTTACCCGCTCTTCGAGCGTTTCACTGAGCCGTTTGAGGCGCAGCCGCTCCTTATCGAGCGCTTCGACAAGCTGCTCGCGTACCCGTTCGGCCTGCTTCCGGTCGGAAATGTCCTGGAGAAAGAAGGTGTACTTTTTTTCGCCGTTGAGGTCGAAACCGCTCCATGTGACCAGGAGTGGTACGGTGCGGCCGTCGCTGCGCCGGCCGTCGGCTTCACCTCCACGCGCCATGCGCGTCCAGAGATGGCCGGATTGACCCGGGGGCGACGTCGTGCTTCCGTTTCCGGGCACCTGAGGCTCGATCATCTCGTCCACGTTTCGGCCAATGGCATCGTCAGCCGTGTATCCGAGGATGTGCTCCGCGGCAGGGTTGAACGCCTCCACCGTGCCCGACGAATCAGTCACGATTATCCCTTCCGCCGAAGTCTGGAGGATCGCCCGCTGCCTCCGCTCTTCGTTCTCCAGCTTCACCACCTGCTCCTGAATTTTCTCGGACATTGCCACGTAGGTGCGAGCGAGGACCCCGATCTCGTCCGTCCGATCGAGCGGCAGATCCTCACCCAGGTCTTCGCTGCCGAACCGGGAGATCGCCCGCGTGATCCGGCTCAAGGGATCGAGCAGGTAGCGGGAGAAGGCGAGCACAAGCGCAATCCCTGCGAAGCTGAACAGAAAAGTGATGAAGATGCTGCGGTTTCGAACCTGTGTCACCGCCGCCAGGACCTGCTCGTGCGGCGAGGTGACGCCGATCACCAGCGGGTGCCGGACGGAGCCCAGACCGAACTCTACCCGCTCGAAATAAGCGCTGACGGGTACTCCCGACGCCGACTTTGTCTCTTCGATCCGCGTCGAAAGTCCGTCTCCTAACACTACAGCTTCGGCATCCGGGAAAATGTCCTGAAGGAGGTATACCCTGCCCTGCTCGTATTCAAACCCGGGGCTCAGGTCGGACCGCGTAAGCAGCTCGCCACGTTCGTTCGCAAGGTAGAGCGTACGATCATTCCCCGCCTGCTCGCGAAGGATCCCAAACGTCTCACGCATGTCCACGTCGATCGTAATCAGCCCGAAGAGGTCGCCGTTTACGGTAAAGACGGGGGTTGAAGCGCGAAGGATCGGCACGCCGAAGCGGGTGGCGTCGCTCGAATCCGCGTTAGGCCTGATCTCCGAGATGAAGACTTCGCCCTTTGCCTGTTTGACCGCCTCCTCGTAGGAGAAGTGGTCGGAGAGATGCCGAAGCTCGGCGGATGTCGCCCGAACGATCCGCTCGTTGCGTTTTTCAACGGCGACGAACTCGCGCCCGCGGTCGCCAAGCCCGGCAAAGCTGATCCGGAAGTAGCTTGGCCGGTTCTCAAGGAAGACGTTGAAGATCTCGGCGAGCTGTCCGCGCCACTCACGGTCGCTGATAGCGGTGACCGGATCGAGCTTAAAACCCCGCCCGCGGGCAGTCCAGATGCGAACGAGTCCCTCGACGGGTGGTGTGGCAGCTAGGAAACGTGCGTCCGACCCGATGGCCTCTACGGATGAGTTCAACCGAACCCGCACTACTGTAGCCGTGTGCTGCAACCGGTCGGTCGAGGCTTGAATGAGATGGTCCTTCGACCCTCGATATACGAGTATCCCGACGGTGGCTGTCGCGAGCCATACCAGAACGGAAAAAATTATCGCGAATCGACCACCAATGCTCATTCTCTCTCAGGGCTACCCGATTGCCTGAACGCCTGCCACACGAGCCTTACCTGCGATACTGACGGCTTCCTGATACGAACGGCCGGGACCACAAAACACCGGGCTGGAATCCGAAAGGGCAGGTTTCAACCCGCAAGTCTCTACCTGGATTATTGTACCCATATGTATACCTGTAAAGTTCTGGATACGGCATTACGCACCAGGTGATCTAATAGGAACGATAACAAAAAGCCCCCGAAGTCCCAACGACTCCAGGGGCAAAATGAGAAGGATCTCGCGTTAAAGCTTACCAGTCGTAGATCGTCTCTTCTCCAAGCAGCTCTCTCAGGCGACGGTCGACGATCTCGTCCCGAGCTCTCCGGCGCTCCTCAAGACGCTCCCGCTTCTCCTGAAGCCTTTCCTGGAGCCGCTCCGCTTCTTTCTCTTCGAGCGCAGCCTTTCTCTCAAACAGGGTCTGCAGCTTCTCCCGTATTTCCGCCTCGAGCTCAGCCTTTTCAGCGGCCTCCGCTCGACGCGCCTGCCGGGCCAGAGTGCGCACTTCCTTCTCCATTTTGTCTATCTCAACCCGCTCTTCGACAAACTCTCCGTTCCAGAAGTCGAAGACCATAGGGCCATTCGGTGCAAACTCAAACCGCTCGCGTAGCTCATCCAGCTTTGGCGCCAGCTCCGCGAATTTTGTACGGTCGAAAAACTCAAATTCTGGTTGCCTGGAGCTGAAGAAGCGCACTTTGCGTGCAATTTCATCCGGATCGACGAAGAACACGTCCGACCCGTCCAGATTATCATTTTCATCATGGTGGACGATCACTTTACCGTCCTCATCGATCACGATCACCGTCCGCTTCCCCTTGGTTACGATGGTATCCGGCGGTGCAGCCTGTGAGAAGGCGATAATGGGAAAGATCAGGCAGAGGATCAACGGCAGCACGAGTGCCGGAACCCAACGACTAAGGTATTTCGAGTGGCTCATGGGTGTTGGGTCAGGGTTGGTTTTTTGAAAAGTCCAGGTGGTATCAGGGCCGCCTACGGTCGGCTCCGATCAGCTCTTGAATCCGCCGGTCGATAATCAAGTCTTTATTGATCGCACGCTCCTCCAGCCGCTTTCGAAGCTCGTCGATCTGCCGTTCAAGCTGGCGGATCTCTCTGCGACGGTTTTCCTGTTTGAGCTCGAATATCTCGTCGAGCTGCGCGCGCAGGGTTTGCAGGCCGGCGCGGTAATCCGGCGAGTCGGCCATTTCCCGTAGTTTAGCCGCAAGCAGTTGGCTTTCCTGTTCGAGCTCTTCTTCACGAAGGAGCTGCCGGTAGAGGAAGCGGTCGTGTTCCTGCACGTCGTTCAGGTAGCGCCTGACCTCTACCATCGGAAGCTGATCGGCGACCAGAGTGATTTGCTGCGCCCAGTCGCGCGCCTGATTGGCAAGCTCACTCTCGCGGCGGCGCGCCATCGTCTCGCTGAATCGGCGGAGCTCGTCGGCCTGCTGCAAAAGGATCTCGACGGGCTTGCCGGCGACGAAGAACTCGGCGGGAGCCCTGTTTTTTAACGGTTCCGCAGCAAAGGCTTCACGGGATACGGGCGAACGGTCGCGGAAGAACACGGACACCTGCCCGTTCCCCTCCTCGCTCCCCACTTCGACCACGTTGCCGTCGTCGAAGCGGTAATAGCGGCCGTTCAGGGGAATCACCGGCTCGATCCCTTCCGTGAAGCTGAATTGAAGGTCGATTCCACGGGTGTCGAGCGATGCCGGGAGCTGCCGGGCGGGCACCTGCTTCCCGTCAACGTACACGTTCCCTTCCCGGATCAAAATCGTTCGAAGCGGCTGTGCATCGACGGTATGAACCATTGACAGGATAATGACGCCCGCAACTACCAGGCATCGAAAAATGATTGTACACCGTTTCATAACACGCCCATCGTTATCGATCAACAATACTTGCTCAAGCTTCGAGCCATTCGATCATTCACCTATCTGGTAGGCCGGCTGGAGGCCATAACGGCCGTTGCCTTCCGACCTCACACTTTCGAACATGGATTCTCTGGGGAACATGGGTTCGCCCCAGTCCAGCGCGTCGCTACGTTCCATGAGCATCCGGACCCGCCCGTGCAACGCCCTCACCGTTTCGCCTTCGTCCCAGGCCAGGGCACCCCCTTCCAGGCGGACGTCCGATGCGTGGCCGTAGCGGCCTGAATCCGAAATCAGGGTTTCGGCAGACAACGAAGGACCAACGGGAGCCTGTGGTTGCCGATCGGCGAGAGTTCGGGCTGCCCGTGAGGGCTGTTCCGTCGCCTGCGTAATCTGCGGTGCTTCCACCTCGGTTTGCATCACCGGAAGCGGCGAAAGTTGCCAGACCCCGAGCCCGATTATCAGCAATAACGTGGCGAACACGCCTGCCAGGCGGTAGCGGAGCGCCTTGCTGCGGGGAGCGGGCGCCCGATCGTCCCGATAGCCCGTATGCCCCTGCGTCGTCGCAATCTGCGCCATTCGCATAACCGCCTCGATGGTGCGGTTGTCGGGACGCTCGCGACGCCGATGGTCGAGAAAGAACTTGACCTCGCTGAGGGCATGGTATTCCCTCCGGAACTCCTCGTCCTCCTCGATCAATCTTCGGAAGTCCTGATGATCCGGCAGCTCGCCGTACAACGCCCGGATTATTTGCTGCTCCTTATCCATATTCTTCACTCTACCCCGTTGAGGGGAAGGTTCGACGGTTCGACCCAGGCCCGGTTACCCGACGCCGCCATGCTTCTCTTGAGGTTCAGCAGAGCATAGCGCATTCTGCCCAGGGCCGTGTTAATCGAACAACCGGTCAATTCAGCTATTTCGCGGAAGGTAAGCTCGGATTCCTGCCGTAGAAGCAGCACTTCACGCTGCTCGGGCGGCAGCTGGCCAATCAATTCCGCCAGCCAGTCTCTCTGGTCCCTTTGGTGAAGCACCTCGTCAACTCCGGGTTCTTCATCGGGCAGATTATCCCAGAACGATGCGCCTACCTCGTCATCCGCCGGCGTAACGTCTTTCCACTTTTTTCTTCGCCGGAAGTGGTCGAGTGCGGCATTTCGGGCGATCCGGAGCACCCACGCGATCCACCTGCCCTGTGTCGTGTAGGACCCGCGTTCCTTCCGCATGGCTGCGATGACCCTGAAAAACGTCTCCTGAAACAGGTCGTTGGCCGTCTCCCGATCGCGGACCATTCCCAACAGGTAACTGAAGACGCGTTCCTGATGCCGCTCGACCAGCATGCGGAATGCGTGCTGGTCGCCACGGTCGAGGTACGCAGCGACAAGTTCCTCGTCTGTTGGATACATCCGGATGATCGACAGCTATTGATCGGGAGATTCACCGCAATTCGCGAATCCCACCCGTACCGGTTTCAGGGTCTCAGGGTATTAACGCAGACCGGCCCCGGATTATTATTCCGGAGCGGCACCGATTGGAATTGTTTTCGGTAAACCAGTACGGATCAAATGTTTCAGGTTTCGGCTGGGGCGTCGCGAGGGATCCGCACGATGGCGGTGGCACGCGGGAGATACCAGTTGTTTTCGTCCTCGATCTCGATTTGCCCTTCGCCGCCGTACTTCGGATCCTCGCTCGACCAGCTCGTCAGCCATAGCATTCCGGCAGGAGGGGCAAGCAGCGGCTCCGGAGCCGGATCGAGGTGCAAGTCCTTTCCAAGATTGAGTAGCAGCAGCCGGTCGTTACCCTCCGGCTCGAAGAAGCGAAGCACAAACGCATCACGTCCCAAAACGGCCCCGTCGAGCCCGAACGCCCCCTGTTTGCTGAAGACGGGGTCTTCCCGGCGGAGCCTGATCAGGTCGCGATGCAAGAGGTAGATTTCGTGATTCTTCTCTCGATCCGAAAAGTCGAGCCTGGACGCTTCAAACGTGCGCCGATCTCCCGGATCGGGCAGTGTGGCTTGCATCTCGGGAGTCGCCAGGTTTCGGAATTGCGTCAGAAACTCGGCGCGTCCTTTTCGCACGAGCTCGGATAGCTCGTCCGCGTGATCGGCGAAATAATGGAAGGGGGTAGACGCGGCGAACTCCTG
This sequence comes from uncultured bacterium, assembly GCA_966250015.1. GTDB lineage: Bacteria > Bacteroidota > Rhodothermia > Rhodothermales > DASSAV01 > CBINFS01. The sequence continues at coordinate 48,569 of CBINFS010000017.1, forward strand.
TCCCTGAAACAGCATGGGTGTCTGGGGTCCGAGCAAGAGAAACGCCGTCATCGCCCGCAGGAGTGCTGGACTGGTCTGACAATGCAGGCGAAGCCCCCGGGCCGCATTGGCCACCTGGTCGTGGTTTTGCAGGTAGGCGACGAACCGGTTGGGGCTGAGACCGATCGTAGGGGTGCCGCGCCGTTGTTGCTGCTGCCTCGACCACTGGCCCTGGTAAAGGAATCCCCGCTTCGAGGCCGAGATGAACTCCTGCGGAGTTCCACCGTAATCCTGGTAGTACGCTTCTTTACCACCGGTGAGGGCTACCATGGCCGTGCGATGGAAATCTTCGTTCCAGAGCGCGTCGAAGCCGCAGCCACCAGCATCGATTTCCCGCAGCAGCCGAACCTCTTGTGGCTCGTTTTCCCCGATGACGAGCGTGGATCGGCCTTGTGCAGCCTCTCGAACCCGCTGGCTGATCTCACTCAGGATGTGCTGCTTTGAAGCATCAAACATGCTTTGCGTGGCATCGAGACGCAGCCCGTCAAGGTGGTATTCGCCGATCCAGCTGGTCGTGCTGGCGAGGAAGAACTCCCGGACGGGCCCGGAGAGCTTCCCATCGAAGTTGAACGCCTCTCCCCACTCCGTTTTGTATTTTTTCGAGAAGTACTCGGGAGCAAAGGGTTTCAAATAGCCGTGTTCGGGCCCGAGATGATTGTACACGACGTCAAGGATGACCCCGAGCCCCAGGTTGTGTGCCAGGTCGACGAATCGGCGAAAGTCGTCTGGCGTTCCGTAAAGCCGGGTCGGCGCGAACAGGTTCACCCCGTCGTAGCCCCACCCGAATTCGCCGGGAAAGTCGGCGACCGGCAACACTTCGAGGGTGGTCACGCCGAGGTGTTTCAGCTCGGGCAGCTCTCGGGCAGCGGCCTGCCAGGTCCCTTCTTTCGTAAACGTCCCGACGTGCAATTCGTAGATGACCTGCCCGCCGAGCCGAACGCCCCGCCAGCCGCCATCCGACCAATCATATCGGTCCGGATCGATGACTTCCGACGGTCCATCGGGACCCTCGGGCTGAAAACGCGAAGCCGGATCCGGATACAGCTCGTCGCCACCGTCCAGGCGAAAGCGGTACTTCGTTCCGGCCCCGGCGTCGGGAGCAAACGCCGAAAAATAGCCATTCCCCTCCGGTTCGAGGGCGACTTCACTTTCCCCGCCTGGTAACGTGCATACTGCCACGACCGATCCACTGTGAGGCGCCCATACGCGGAAGTGAACCCCGCTCTCCTGTACCTCCGCTCCCACCGGAAGCCTACGCCGCCACTCTGCCATGGTACGCCTCGAAAGGTCCGCATTTACGATTGCTACGGGAGCTTAACTACAGGGCGTCGCCTGCGCAATGCCGGGAAAGGCTGGCAGAAGAATGTAACAGCATGGAATGACTCGTTATGCCCCGGTTATCGGAGACTTCGAGTGTTCGGGCGTGTAGTAAAAATAAGGATTTGGCGAATCCGATCCAGAGCGCGCCCGCCAGCCTTGCATGTCATCCACCCCCTACTTAGAATCACGAGGTAGCCGAACACTTTCACCCTATCAGCCACTGTAACCGCTTTCGAGGGAAACGATTTTTTGTCGGTGAAGGCGATGGAAACGCGCAATGCCTATCGGACGTCGGAGGATCTTGACGCGCTCGCCGATCGGTTCAGGGATACCGATCCGGAGAGGGTGCTGCGATGGGCATTCGAGAAGTACGGATCGAGGCTGGTCCTGGCGACCGGTTTCAGCCCGTCAGGTGTCGTGCTCATGCACCTCGCGCACAAGCTGAGCCCGTCGACGCCGGTGGGTTACGTCGAAACGGACCTCCTCCTGCCGGAGACGTACGCGCTCCGCGACGAGCTGAAACGCAGGCTTGGCATCCAGTTCATCGAGATCCGCTCCAGGCTCAGTCTTCTTCAACAGGAGACCGAGTACGGCGCCGAGCTGTGGATATCGAACCCGGAGCGTTGTTGCTACCTCCGGAAATTCCGGCCGCTCGAGCTTTTTCTCTCTCAGTACGAGGCGTGGGTGACGGGCACCTGCCGCGACCAGGCATCGAACTGCACCAGCCCAAACGTCGTCGGATGGGACGCTACTTACGGACTGGTGCGGATCAACCCACTGATCAATATGACGTCGGACGAGGTCTGGGACTACATCGAGCGGAACGGCCTGCCCTTTAATCCGCTACATCGGCGCGGCTATCCGACCATCGAGTGTATACCCTGCACCATCGCGGCCGCATCGGGAGGGGCCGGGTGTTCGGGCTTCGACGGCGGCTCGGGTGCCATGTACGTCCCACGGGAGCTGAGAAGGTAAATCCCGAGTCACGCGGCAATTTCTTTTATCAGGTTAAACAGACGAACATTTACAGGTGAGGATTCGACCATGCTGGTAGTAATGGTAAAGGACCAAGAGGAAATGGCAAAAGAGGCCGCGGCGATAATCGCCAGCCAGATCCGCCGGAAACCGGATAGCGTCTTGGGATTTGCCACGGGCAGCACACCACTCGGCCTTTACCGGGAGCTCATCCGTTTGCATCGGGAGGAAGGCCTTTCGTTCTCGAAGGTCACGACGTTTAATCTCGATGAGTACGTCGGGCTCCCACCCCGCCATCCGCAGAGCTACAACTACTTCATGTGGACCAACCTGTTCGACCACATCGACGTCACCCCCGAGAAGGTGCACATGCCTGACGGCATGGCGGAAGACATCGACGGCTTCTGCGAATGGTACGAAGAAAGGATCAAACAGGTCGGAGGCATCGACATCCAGATCCTCGGCATCGGGGCCAACGGACACCTCGCCTTCAACGAGCCTGGCTCGTCGCTCGGATCGCGGACCCGCATCAAGACTCTGACGGAGACGACCATTCGCGACAACGCCCGCTTCTTCGACGATCCCAACGAAGTGCCACGCTACGCGATCACGATGGGAATCGGCACGATCATGGAAGCGAAAAGGCTCCTCCTGCTTGCCAGCGGTACGGCGAAAGCCGAAGCCATCCGGAAGACGCTCGAAGGGCCCGTCACGGCAATGGTGCCCGCCACGATCGTCCAGATGCACCGCTACGCCCAGCTCCTGCTGGACCCCGAGGCAGCCTCCCTGCTCGAATACCGCCACGAACACGGCAAAACAGAGCCCCGCTGACCGTACCGGCGGATCGGAACGTCACGGACGGTTAATGCTCAGGCTGTCCAGGGCCCGGTCGTAGATGTTGGTGAACTCGCGGGATCGACGTGCATAGTATTCCACCGCCTCGGCGTACAGCTCCCGGTTCACTCCGTACGCAGAAAGCACCGAGTCCCGCAAAGAATCGATCGGCTCGCCGGTGTAAGTCGCGCGAGCCTCAACGAGATTCAGCTCGACGATCAGCTGCACCATCGTCTCTTGCGAAACGGGCGGCTCGTCGTCGTTCAAAAAGCTGCATCCGGCAAACAGGAAAGAAAGGCCCACCAACAACAGCGCTATCCACCACCAGCCAGACACCGGCAAAGTAATGGAAATGTCGTTACGAGCGGCCATAGGTGGCGGTTAGCAGTTTAGAGAGAATGACACCTCTAACGAAAAAGTCCCGAATATCCTCCCGCTCGCCTGTTGAATTACTGCCAATTCCGCCAGCGGAAAGAAAAGAGCAAAATAGGCGGCGGTGACGTAAGTTTGAAGCCTTCCGACCTTCTCCAGCACGTTTAGTCCGGTTCACCTGATGCTACCCCGCGTTTCCATCGTGATCGTATCGTGGAACGCCAGGCCGCTCTTGCAGCAATGCTTGCCGTCGGTGGTAGCCACGGATTACCCCGACCTGGAGATCATCCTTGCCGACAACGCGTCGACCGACGGCTCGGCGGAATGGGTTGCCGAACACTTCCCCTCCGTTCGTGTGGTGAGGCACCCGGAGAACTGGGCCTTCTGCCGTGGAAACAACGAGGCCATTCCTCACACGACGGGGGAATTCATCGTGCTGTTGAACAACGACGTCGAGGTGCCCGCCGGCTGGCTACATCCCCTCGTCGAGGTTATGCTGTCGGAACCGGACGTGGCAGCTGTTGGGCCCAAGCTCCTCCAGTATACCCGCCGTGACCGGTTCGAATACGCCGGGGCCGCCGGAGGCTTCCTCGACCGGGACGGCTACCCGTTTGCCCGGGGACGCATATTCAACACCCTCGAGTCTGACCTCGGACAGTACGATGAACCCCGCGACGTCTTCTGGATCTCCGGAGCCGCCATCGTGTTACGGCGGACCGCCCTGGAAAAGGTAGGCCTGCTCGACGAGCAGTTTTACATGCACATGGAGGAAATCGACCTGTGCTGGCGCTTGAAGCGGGCAGGCTTTCGCATTCGGTCCATTCCTCAGAGCGTTGCCTACCACATCGGAGGAAGCTCACTGCCTAAGGGAGACGCCCGGAAGACGTATCTCAACTTCCGGAACAACCTCCTGATGCTGTACAAAAACCTGCCCCCGGGCGTCTGGAGACGAACGTTTGCCAGGCGCGTCCTGCTGGATGGCGCCGCCGCCGTACGTGCCCTCCTTACGGGATCGGGCGGCGATGCGTCGGCGATTGTCAGGGCATACGCTGACGCCCACCGGATGAGCAAATCGTATCGCGACAGCCGCCCGGGCGCCTCCGAAACCCCGGTGCTTCCACCCTATCGAGGCAGCATCGTCGCCGACTATTTCCTCCGCGGCCGTCGGCATTTCTCCGACCTGCCGGAACGGCTATTCAGGTAGGCCTTTGCGCAACTTCCTCACTGGCTGCTTCGGCTGATACTGGACGCGCACGTCGAATGGGCAGCACGGTGAAGGTGATCGCCGCCAGAACGAGCAACGTTCCGGCAAGTGTGATCACGGTAGGGGCTTCGCCAAAAAATGCATACGCCATAAAGGAAGCCCCCACCGGTTCGAACAGGGTAAATAGCCCCAGAAGGGCTGCGTTAAAGAACCGGAGGGCAAAATTGATCGACCCGTGACCGAAGATCTGCGGCCCGAGCGCCATCAGCGCGCACAGGCCGTAAAACTCCGGGCCGTACGAGAACAGCGGGACGCCGCGAACGAGCGCCATCAGGAGGATGGTCACGGCGGAAGCCGTATACAATGGGAACACGTACGCCAGGAAGGACACGTTTTGCCTGACGACCCGCCCGATCAGCATGTAGACGCTCACGAACAGGGCGGCGAGGAGGGCCAGCGCATTCCCGAAGAGCGCGCCCCCAAAGGCCTGATCCGAAGCATCCCCGATCCCAATCAGCGTCGCCCCCGCCACCGCTATCCCGATGGAAACCACCTCCTTGAGCCGCAACCGTTCCTTCAAAAACAGAAAGCCCAGCACGGCCAGGAAGAGCGGGCTCATCGTGACCAGCACGGACGCGCTGGCCACCGAGGTGTGATAGAGCGACTCGATCCAGGTCACGAAGTGCAACCCCAGCGTGACACCGGCAAGGCCAACCAGTACGTAGTCGCGACGGCTGAGCCGCTTCAAATCCCCGCCGATGCGCGGCAGCGCAAAAGGCGCAAGAAAAAGTACGGTCAGCGTCGTCCGCCAGACGGCAATCGCCAGTCCAGGCGCGTCAGAGGCAAAACGGACCAGGATCGGGCTGAAGGCGAAGCTCGCAATACCCAGCACCAGAACGGGGTAAACGATGAAGGGTCGGTCCTGGGAATGGTTCGAACGCACGTCGCGCTTCAAGTTCAAGCCCTGCAAAAGACTGGTCGAAGGAGAAAGAGGCCAGGCTCAGCGGAGCCGGTCCATCGAACGGACCAGCTTGATGTCGTGCTCTATTCCACGGCGGGCGAGGTAGAACAGGATGTAGGCCGCCACGGGCAATAAGAGCGTTACGATCCTCCCAACCTGAGGCTCACCGCCTGACCGGATTCCCAGCTCGGACGTCATGGTCAGCCCGCCGAAGAGGACGATGATCAACAGAAGCAGGGCTCCCTGAGCGTAGGTGACGACCTTACGCTGCTTCTCCCTGTTCTTGTACAGAAAAATGGCGGCGCCGGCGAGCAGGACGGTCAGCGCGAGCGTGGCCAAAAGCGCTGGTGCAAACCAAACGAGGGTTTCAGTGGCCTGGCTCTGCCACACGACGTCAAAAAAGAGCAAGGCCAGGAGAGCAATGATGCCAAGGGCAAGATAAACGGTCTGAATACGCTGGATCATGTCAGGCTGATAAACAGCAATTACCTTTTCGAGAAAATAAAACCGGAGCCGTAAACTACGCAGGGATGCGCGAATACGGACTTGAATTTTTTAGTAGTTGCCCGGATCGCGGGTGGACCAGCCGGGATCGCCGCGGTCAACTGTGAAGAGCTACCCGAGGATGGATGCCACCTTCTCGGCGATACACGAGGCGAACTGGCTGGTGGAGGCATTGCCCCCCAGGTCAGGCGTCCGGCATCGACCCTCGTCGAGCGTTTCGTAGAGGGCTTGCTGTATGGCGTTCGCCGCGTCGATTTCGCCGAGATGCCGCAACATCATCTCAGCGCTCCTGATCAGAGCCGTCGGGTTGGCGACGTTCTTGCCCGCGATGTCGGGGGCGCTTCCGTGAACCGCCTCAAACACTGCGTACTCTTCCCCGATGTTGGCTCCAGCCACCATGCCCAGTCCACCGACCAGCCCCGCCGCAAGGTCGCTCAGAATGTCGCCGAAGAGGTTCGTCGAGACAATGCACCGGTAATCTTGCGGCCGCATGACGAGCTGCATCGCCATGTTGTCGATGATCCGATCGTTGAACTCGAGATCAGGGTACTCCTCGGACATCTTGCGCCCCATGTCCAGAAACATTCCCGAGCTGAGCTTCAGGATGTTGGCTTTGTGAACCAGCGTCACTTTTCCTAATCCGTGCTTTCGCGCGTACTCGAAAGCAAAGCGCAGGATGCGCTCCGACCCGGCGCGTGTGATACGCTTGATCGAATCGGCGATTCCGAGCCGTTCGTCGTAGTTCTCGATCCCGGCGTAAAGTCCTTCCGTGTTCTCCCTGAAAATGACCAGGTCGACGTTTTTGAACGGCGTTTCGATCCCGGGAACGGTCTTGCACGGCCGCACGGCAGCGAACAGATCGAGCTTCTGCCGCAATTGTACATTAACGCTCTTGAAGCCCGTCCCCACCGGGGTGGTTACCGGGCCTTTGAGCGCCACCTTGTTCTTTTTAATCGATTCCAGAATCGAGGCAGGCAGCGGTTCTCCGAAAGCCTCGATGGCAGAAGCCCCGATTGCATCGAATCGTTCCCACTCGAAATGGATACCGGTGGCTTCGAGAACGGTCAGGGTGGCATCGACGACCTCAGGACCGATACCGTCGCCAGGGAGAAGCGTTACGCGATACGTCATATGAAGACACTTCCAGGTCCGGGAAAAGGGATCAGGAAAGAAACGAAAGCGGCCGGGCGGTTGAGGGACGACGCTTCCGGCACACTGACGGGGCTAAAATACGCAAAAAGCCCCACCACCGGTGGAGCTTTTTGCCTTATCGCGTAAAGACGTCGTTACTGGACGTACTGTCGTTTCGTTGAATAGTTGATACGCAGGGTACCGGCTTCTCTGAACTCCTGCTGCACGTCGGTAACGTAGCCCATCTGAGCGTCCTCATCCACACGGAGCGAGACGATAAGCTTGGGGTTTTCCATCAGCTTATTGTACATGATCGTACGGATGTTCGTAAGCTCGGTAATCAGGGCGTCGTCGATCTGGACGGCCATCTCCCCTACCTGATTGCCGCTGATCTTCCTCGGCCCGACGTAGACGAACGAAACGAGGCGTTTCTGCTCGATCTTTTCAAGCGCTTCCGCCTGCGGCAGGACCGTCCGAACCTCGATCGTCTCCGTCCTCATTACTGTTGTGGTCATGAAGAAGATCAACAGAATGAAGATGATGTCAGGCATCGACGCGGTAGGGATCTCCTGACTCGTCTGAGATGACTTTTTAAAATGCGCCATAATACTAAACCTCTGTCAGAGTAATCGAAACACCGGCGGAAGGTGCTCATCCGTGGATCCGCCCGAGTTCACTATCAGGTCCCCCCTTGTCCGACATCAGGCTCGGCAAGGGAGAGGTTGAACTTCAGTTTCTCACGGATGACGTTCTCATCATCGATGCCGAGGGAGGCCCTGTACGTGTTGTAGTCGGGGTAGCCCAACTGCCGCGCCTCCTGGTCCCACATCTCGACGTAGGCCATCTTGATCTCGTCGAGCACGTTGATGTAGTCGTTGTAGGAAGTCTGACGGGCAGTTTTCAGCGATACCACGGCGTGATCGGGATCTTCCGAATAGTTGGGATCCTGACCGTAGTTCAGCACGTGTTTTTTGACCTCTTCCCGGATCCGGTTGACAGCCGACGGCTTGTCTTCGAGCAACACCTGCCCCTGTTCGTTGACAAGGATTTTGAGCATGTTGCGGTCACGAACCGGCGGAGGGTCCACGTTTTCGTCGAGCTTGGGAGGCAGGGTCATGCCGATCCCGGTGTCGATGTCAAAGTTTGTGGTAACCAGGAAGAAGATGAGTAGGAGGAAGGAGATATCGGCCATAGACGCCGTTGGAATATCACCACTCGGTCTAGACCTCTTCTTCTTGAGCAATCCGGCCATAGCACTCTCTATTTTTGTCTTGCGTGTACGCGACGTCTTCCGTCGCGCACAACGCCAGCGTTTTTATATAACCTGGCTGAGATTACTGGAGGATGAAGCGCCGAATACCGGTGTAAACGAGCGCTAACACTGCCAGGCCCCCGGCTACCATCACAGCCAGGAGGGAAGCCCGCACCCATTCCCCAATAACCAGCCCTAAGACTAACCAGATGGCCAGAGGGATCACCATAACGATGACCGACCCGCTGCTCATCTTACCGTAGGTCAGGTTCCGGATGCCGAAGCCTATGATGGCAAGGATGCCAAGGCCGCCAATGATGAAGCACGCCCACATGGCGTACGGAATAATTGCGTTCATTTTTGATTTCGTCTGCTAATTGGGCTCATTCGTTATCCAAACTCCGGAACGTCAGCTGACCTTTTCCGGACCGGATTCTGCCTTCTTGGCCGCCACAGGAGCCGTGGTCAGCGGACGACCAGACTGGAGCAGAACGAGCGAGTCAATGAGCTCGATGGACGCCTCTTCCATGTCAACCACGATGCGGTCGATCTTCGACAGCGTGTAGTTGTAGAAGAATTGGAGGATCAGAGCGGAGATCAGACCAAACACCGTCGTGAGGAGGGCGACCTTGATACCTTCAGCAACGAGGGATGGAGAAATGTCGCCGGCTGCCTGGATGGCGTCGAACGCCGTAACCATACCGATAACCGTTCCAAGGAAGCCGAACATCGGGGCCATCGAAATACAGAGGGACAACCAGACGAGACCGCGCTCGAGGAAGCTCATTTCAATAGAACCGTACGACACGATCGCTTTCTCTACGGCTTCGATCCCTTCATCGGCACGAAGAAGACCGGCCTGGAACACGGAGGCAACCGGACCACGCGTATTGGCGCAAACCTCTTCCGCAGCGGAGATGCCGCCCTCTTCGAGCGCCTTCTTCACTTTGATGAGGAACTTGCGCGTGTTGATGTCGGCACGGTTGAGCGTGATCACGCGCTCGAACGAAATGGCCAGACCGACGATCAGAATGACGAGAATGGGCCACATGAAGCCACCACCCTCATTGAAGTACCGCACCAGAGCGTTGATTAAGTCTTCTTCGGCGGCTGCCGCGACTTCCTGCGGCAACATCATGAGCAAGCTCAAAACCTTCATGAATGAGTTCCTCCTGAAAAACGAGCTGTTAAAAGGTTACTTGATAGGTTCAAAAAAACGCGGCGGCTGCCGGGATCAATATAAAAAGGTAGATGCCAGAAACGCTACGGTTGTTTTCTCGAGCACCGCCCCTCATCCCGTATTCGCTGTTTGCGAATCATACCCAAAAAAAGGCATGACCCGATTCATCTGCCGGATCGGCTCTAAAGTTAAGCGAACGACAGATTAAACGTATACGCGGCCGGACAAAAACAAACTAATAAAGAACTACAATGATCACACACACTTGCACTACACAAAAAATCGAGTACGTCGAGATTTCACGCGTCGCAACCGCTTCCGAGAACCCATAGGTGGCCCGAATCCGCTTCAATTGTAGATAGACACACAGACCCTGAGATAGTTGCTAAGAAAAATGCAGGGGGCGCGTAGCCCCCTGCATTTTTCTCATTTCAGCGTTGCGGTATCGACGTGCCGGGGTCGTTGTAAGCGACGGCAAGCTCCTCGGCAGACTGCCAGAGCGTCATCGCTTCCTGCACGACGGGATCGATTTTGTTGTAAACAGGATACCACGCACTCAGGTCGTACAGCCGCCGTGCGATCTGGCCTTTGATCCTCGTCTCGATCAATTCACGTTCGGCTTCGACGTCTTCCCGGGTGAAATACGCGGGCATCCCTTCTTCATCCAGCTCTCCTTCAGGCGCCGGCCCGTCCACTATCTGAACGCCATGCTCCTGTGCATAGGCAATGTACTCTTCGAAGATCTCGTCGGACACCTTGAAGTTATCGATGAACTCCTGGCGCTTGTTCGCCCATTCCTGGTGGAATGCAGGACCGGCGTGATCGAGCCACTGGCGGGCAAACGACGTTTCAAGGCTCTTCACGAGCAAGGTGCGAAGCAGCGGCGAAATGCTGTCCACCTTGACGATGTGGTCGGGCAGGATGCCGCCCCCGCCAAAGACCGTGCGGCCGTGATCGGTTTTGAATTTCAGCGAGTCCGGGATGTGCTCGATGATTTCGTCGATGGTGTGCGTACGGTCCTCCAGCCGCTGCAACGCCTTATCCTTCAGGTAGGCCTCGCGGCTCCCGTTCTCGTAAGGCGTCTGAATGAGCCTTCCCGACGGGGTATAGTAGCGGGAGATCGTCATGCGGAGCACACTGTCGTCGGTAAGCGGGAACTGCCGCTGGACGAGGCCCTTACCGAACGTCCGCCGCCCCACGATGAGCGCCCTGTCGTGGTCCTGCAACGCACCCGCGACGATCTCGCTGGCAGACGCCGATGCTTCGTTCACGAGGACGATCACCGGCTCATCCTCAAACATGCCCCCCGACTTGGCGTAGTAAACCTGGTTAAACTCAGGATGACGGCTGCGTGCGGACACGATCATCTGGTTTTCGCTCAGGAACTCGTCGCTGATGTTGATCGCCATGTTCATGAATCCGCCCGCGTTGTACCGCAAATCCAGAATGAGGCGTTGCATGCCCTGCTTCTTCAAGTCGGCCATTGCGCGGGTGAACTCTTCGTGCGTCGTGGCGGCAAACCGGTTGAGCCGGATGTACCCGGTCCGGTCGTCAATCATGTAGGCCGCGTCGAGCGTAAAGATCGGAATCTTGTCGCGTATGATTGTGTAGTGGAGCTCCTCCGATAGACCGGGACGCAGAATGGTGAGCTCAACTTTCGTTCCCCGGGGACCCTTCAAGGCGCGCTGCACGTCCTCATTGGAAAAGCCGATGGCGGACGAATCGTCAATCCTGATGATACGATCGCCGGAGAGTAATCCCGCCTCTTCGCTCGGCCCACCGGGAATCACACTTACCACGGTCAGGGTATCCGCTCCCTCGGGGCCTTCGATCAGCTCAAACTGGATCCCGATCCCTTCGAATGAGGCATCGAATTCCTCGTTCACCTTCCGCATCGTCTCGGCATCGATGTACACCGAGTGGGGGTCGAGGCCGTTGAGCATTCCTTTGACCGCGCTTTCCACGAGCGCCGCCGGGTCGACTCCCTCTACGTAGTACTTCTGAATGATGAGAAATGCGTTCTGTAGCTTCTGTAGCTGCTGATAGGTGTTATCGCCTGAAACTGCTGATCCGATTCGCATGCCGAGCAGAATACCTACTACGAGCAAAGCGATTCCGAATGGGACTAACTTCTTTCTCCGCATAATCAGTTTGGGTAGGATCGGAAGCCCGTTGTACACGCCCGTGTGTTCCGGAAGCAACAGCGAGCAAGGATAAGAACGATAGCCGCATACCGTCGAGTGGATTGCTTCGGACCGCAGCGACCTGGTTTTGATCTTTGATTCAAGTACACATGGTTTTTTGTACAATGTTCCAGATCAAGTGCTTGCATGGGGCGCACCGAAACACGATGCTCGTCACCGCCTCATTCGCCCTGCTGCCACGAAAAGCGGGGTATAAAATATGATCTCATACGCAGGAAGTCGACGTACCTCTCTGCCGCCCACAGTTCAGTGTCCGGCGCACATTGATTGTTTTTGTATTATGAGAATGGCAGGCTCAAGCCGAGCCGGTCTCGAACGCCTCGTCCACGCTGACGTAGCCGGTAACCGGGTGAGGCCATTTTTGTTGTGATGGTTGGATATGACGAATAAGGAGATAGCCCGGGTGCTCAAGGAAGTGGGAGCGCTCATCGAGCTTTCGGGTGGGAATACATTCCGTTCGCGGGCCTATCTGAACGCTGCGCGGACCGTCGATCAGATGGAGCTCCAGATCGGCACCCTGCCTCCCGACGTCGAGGTGCTCGACGTCCCGGGCATCGGAAAAGGGATCTTCGCGCAAATTCGCGAGCTGTTATGCACTGGCACGTTCGACCTGCGGGAAGAGTTGCTCGGATCGCTGCCACCCGGCGTGGTCGAGCTTCTGAGCATCCGTGGATTGGGGGCAAAGCGGATCCGCCGGCTGTGGCAGGAGCTCGGCGTCGACTCCGTCGAGAAGCTCGAGGAGGCTGCACTTACCGGCCGCATTGCCACGCTTGGCGGGTTTGGACCAAAATCAGAAGAGCAAATCCTCAAGGCCGTTCAGTTTTATCGTTCTTCCCACTCGTACCGCCACATCGATGTCGCCTTTGCGCTGGTTGCTCCGCTGGTCGAGCAGCTCCGAGCACTCCCGGGAGTCGACCGCGTGGAGGTAGCCGGCGAGATGCGGCGTCGGCTGGAGATCGTCCAGCGCGCCGACGTAGTCGTGTCTACGTCTGACCGGAAAGCCACCGAAGTGGCATTGCCGGCCTCGTTTGTTAAGGTGGAGCACCCGGAAGCGGATGCCGTGTATGACGGCAAGCTCGAGGGCGGATTCCCGGCGCGTCTCGTAATGACCTCTCCTGAACGCTTCGGTTACACGCTCTGGCGTACGACGGGCTCGGAGGCTCACTGCGAAAAATTTTTTACGCGGTACGGACCGCCTGCGGAGACCGGGGAAGAGGCCGACCTCTACACCGGGATTGGCCTTTCCTACGTTCCACCGGAACTGCGTGAGGACCGCGGAGAGATCGAAGAGGCGGCTGCAGGAACGTTACCTGCGTTGATCGAGACCTTCGACCTGAAGGGCTGCTTACACAACCACACGACGTACAGCGACGGCGCTCACACGCTCCGTGAAATGGCCGAGGCCGCGCGGGCGATGGGCTACTCCTATTTTGCCGTCTGCGACCATAGCCGTTCCCTCAGCATCGCCAATGGACTGTCCATCGAGCGGCTCCGCGAGCAGCAGGCCGAGATTGCAGATCTTAACAGGCAATTTGCAGCCGATCGGGCCAAACCTTTCCGTATCTTCAGCGGTATCGAAAGCGACATCCTGGCCGACGGCTCCCTGGACTACCCTGAGGATGTGCTCGACTCGCTCGACCTGGTGGTGGCCAGTGTCCATACCGGACTCAAAATGGACCGGGAAGAGGCGACGGAGCGTGTCCTCCGCGCAGTGAACAACCCGTACACGACCATCCTGGGGCACGCGACGGGTCGCCTGCTGCTGCAACGTGAGGGATACCCGCTCGACTTCGAACGCATCTTCGATGCCTGTGCACGTAACGGCGTAGCGATCGAGGTGAACGCCAACCCTCGCCGTCTCGACCTCGACTGGCGGTGGATCCGAATGGCTACCGACCGGGGTGTTTTGATTTCGATAAACCCGGACGCCCATTCGACGTCTCAGCTCCACCTTGTGGAATGGGGCGTCGGCGTGGCAAGAAAAGGTCGATTGACACCCGCTCAATGCCTGAATGCCCTCCCACTCGAGGCGTTCGAAGCGTGGTTGGCCGCTCGCCGAAAGAGTCGAAATGAGGCTCGCTGAATTTGACCCGATAACTCTGTAATTCTTTGTATCGCTGGATCGCCATACCCGTTGTCCTGATCGCGCTCCTCCTGGTCGTGGGAGGAGGCATCTGGTATTTCTCGTACGGTATGGGTGGAAGCTGGCCCGAAAAGGTCTCGCTCGCCACCCTCGAAGCGCCGGCGACCATTCGAAAGGGCGAAGGCGGGGTCGTCTCGATCAATGCGGCCAGCGAACGGGACGCCTTTACGGCGCTCGGCTATGCGCACGGAATGGAGCGGAGCTGGCAAATCGTTCTGTACCGACAGGCCGCCCTCGGAAGGCTATCCGAATGGTTCGGCGAGCCGACGATAAAAGTCGACGAGGTCGCTCGCCGGCTCGGATTTGCGGCGCTTGCCCGGGAGGCGTACGAAGGTATGCCCGAAGAAAGCCGGGACCTGTTAGAGGCCTTCTCCCTGGGTGTCAATGCGGCCTTTGGCAGTCGCGAGGTCGGGCTCGTCGACGAGCTGGCGCTGCTCGACGTCGAGCCGGAACGCTGGGAGCCCTGGCACGTCCTCGCGCTCGAACGCCTGTACGCCTGGCTCTCCACCCCGCAGCCACGGGCACAGGACGTGGCGGCCGCAGGACAGGACGCCGCAGCCTTCTTCCAAAACGAGGACCTCCTGCGGCGGCTGCTCCACCTTCACCACCTCCGGCATAGCCTCGCATGGGCATCGCGAGACACCTCGGGCACGTTTTTCTACCAGCGGCACGTCTACGGCGCCTCCGCACTCCCCTTCCACCTGGAGGCTGTGCTAAGCTGGACCGGAAGCGAGCCGATTGCCGGAGCGACCCTGCCAGGCACGCCGTTTTTTAACGCCGGGAAAAGAGGCAATTTCGCATGGTCGATCCTCCCCGGCGGATCGATACGATTCGAAAAAGTACCTCTTGATGAATCGTACAAATCCATTCTTTACGAACGCCTGATCGACCGTGAAGGCGAAGAGCACCTGCTCACCATTCGGAGAACGCATCAGGCGATTTACTTCGAGCCTCCTCCACCGAGACGCATACCAGTAAGAGCCGACACGACGGCCATCTCTGTGCCGGATTCACTCGCCGGGCGTTCCACCACGGTCGACAGCATCTTGGTGCCACAGGATTCGACGTGGATCGTAGAATGGAACGGGTTCGCCCCGGTGACCGACTGGCCGTCGTGGTACGCGCTGCTTTCGGCGTCCCCGGTTTCGTTCCGGCTGCTCGAAGGCAGCGGGCTGAGCGTCACGCAGGATGGAACCTGGCAGATCATCGGCTCACCTGCCGTCGTCGCACCGCTACGGGACGGCGTCCTCGTCGGAAGCGTTCCGTGGGCGCGGTACGTCGCACGCGGGCTCGACACGCTGCGAACGAACGAGGTCGGAAGCCCACAAGAGTGGATCGACAGCGACTACAGCGCCTGGGCTGCCGAGCTGGCGCCCTCCATGATCGCATCGGTCGATTCCGTCCCACGGCATCCGGACGTCATAGCCGAAGCACTCACCTACCTGAAAAACTGGGATGCCAGCTATGACCGCGCCGCAATTGCCGCCTCCATCTTCGATAGCTGGGTAAACGAATACCAGGCGTCCACCGACTCCCTGCCACAGTCCTCGGTGCCCGAAACGGTCTATTTCGAAAACGTGCGGCGGTATCAGGCGCTCGGGCGAGCCGTTGCGCGGCTCAGGAACCGCCTCGGCGACGACATGAGTGAGTGGCGCTGGGAGAATGCCTTCCCCGACCGGCGCCTCTTCCCGATCTGGTCGGCTGACAGCCTCCTCGATTTTCATTCTGAACACCTTGCCTCGACGCGTTTCGCTCCCATCGAGCGGCCGGCGCATGGCCACCCTACCGCCGTACAGTGGGGCTCGTCGATCGTCGAGTCTCCCCTGCCCGCACCGTCGTTGTGGGAAAGCTGGATCCACACGTCGGCCTGGGATCAGCCGTTCGCACGAAGCGACCGGTTCGAGCTATCCGGGTTTCTTTCCAGGTATCGTCTTTCCGAACAGCTGCCATCGCCCCGCCTCATTCACGACAGCGGGCCATCGGCCGTCGCCGAGACCGTTCTTTCACCCGAATAAGGTGGAAACATTCCGGCGGATCCGACCATTGTTTACCGTGTCGGAAGAAGCCATACCCGTTTTTTCTTTCGCATAAGCATCATCCATGACAGACGACGCGCTGTACATCGGCATCGACGCGGGAGCGACCAAAACGGAGCTGCTCGCGCAGGAAGTGCGGGACGAAAGGCCGTTTTCGCTTTCCGGTCCTCCTGCGAACGTGGCTCGTCTGGGAGTCACCGAATCCGCCCGAATCCTGGCCGATTTGATCAAGGAGGCGCTGGAATCGAAACCTTCTGCTCGCCTCCGCGCCGTTTGCGCAGGCGTCGCCGGCGCCGGAAGCGAATCCGACCAGCGGGAGCTCGAAGAGGAGATCAGGCGGCAGCTACGGGAGAATGCTCCCGAATCGATCCGCGTCGTGACCGACGGCGACATCGCCCTCGAGGCTGCCTTTGCCGGCGGGAGCGGCATCGTCGTATCGGTCGGCACGGGATCGATCGTCGTGGCGCGAGCGACGGACGGTACGACCCATCGTGCGGGCGGGTGGGGGTACCTCCTTGGTGACGAAGGCAGCGGTTATGCCATTGGTCTGGGTGGGCTTCGCGCCGTTACCCGCGCCCTCGACGGAGGCGAGCCGACCGTGCTTCAACGATACCTGAAGGAGGAGTTCGGGTTCGAAACCGACCGGCAGATCAAACACGCCGTATACCGGGACCACTGGGCTCTGCAAAACTTTGCCCCGTTCGTTTTCAAGGCTGCCCAGGAAAATGACGGGCCTGCCCGGCAGGTCGTCACCGAGCAGGTAAAAGCCCTCGCGGAGCAGGTTGCCCGGATCACCCAGAGAGGCCTGCCCATTGAAAAGCGGATCGCCTTGATCGGCGGTCTCGCCAACGACGCCTACTACCGAAAACAGCTCGCCGACGCCCTGACGACCCGTTTAGCCGGCTGGCAGGTCATGCAATCACATCATCGCTCCGTGCTGGGCGCTCTTTTGCTGGCCAGGAGACAGCACAGGACCTGATCCAGCGTTGCTTCGAGAAGCATAATGTGACCATCTCGAAAGCTCTTCTCAACGGGAGAACTCAGCCCTTGCGACTTCGATAAATTTTGTATAGCGCCCCTCGTTGCGCGGCTTCGCCCATCCCGTATCGTCGAACCCGGCCCAGGCCTCGATGCCTCTTAGCGTTTTTAAAATGGCCTCATGCCCGGAGCAAATCGTCTCGCTTCGATCACCCCATCCTCAGGCCGGGCAATCGTTTACCAAAAAAACAGCGTCATGAAGACCATTGTAGATCTAAGGATTTCATCACCGCTAAGAACACCCGTTACGCCCGTTGAATTGCTGGAAGACTTTGCCCACCGTTGCGCTTTCTGGGACTACCTTGAGGAGGAATCAAAGCACTACGCCGCGCTAAAAGGGCGGCCGGCCTGCGTCATCCGGTCAATGAGTAGCGAGTTCGGAGACGAAGTGGATTACGGCTTTGCGGCGACACACCGCGACGATTTGTTCAGCGTCCGCCTCTTCGTCGTCGATCCTATCGGCCGAACCGCCCCGCTTGACGTGGAGACACGATCGCGAATCGTTGCCCACTTTCTGGACGACTTTCAGTCGTATTTGGGAAACCGCCCGCACCTCGTACAAATTCAGACCGTCGAGCTCGAAACCGAAGATAATCCCCACCTCCACAGCCGGCCTGCCACAGAACAAAACAGCCTTCGCAGGGAGGCTCCCGCGAAGGCTGTCGGCAGTGGTTTTACCACAATGAAAATCAGTATCCCGGGTTCTGAACGAGGTTCGGGTTAACGTCGAGCTCTGCCTGTGGTATCGGGAAGAGCAGCCGGTCCGGGTTTGTGATACCGAGCACCTCCATGGCACGGCCGGTCCGGCGAAGGTCGAAGAACCGGTGGCCTTCGAGCGCAAACTCGACGCGCCGCTCTTGCAGGATGGCATCGAGCAGCTCTTCCACCGTATCGGCTTCGGTGTCGCCAAGACCGGCACGGTTCCGAATGGCGTTGATGTCGGCCTGGACGGCCTCCACCGCTCCACCCTGGCGGGCGAGCGCTTCAGCACGAATCAGGTACATTTCGGCCAGGCGAAGCACGAAGACGTTGTCGTCGCCGTTGGAGATCCGGAAGTATTTCGTGCCGTACAGCAGCCCGTCCAGGTTGCCGACGGTTGCATGGCGGCGCTGGTCGCCTTCCTCATACGCCTCGTACAGCGCAACGCTTGGTGCGTACTCCAGCCGGCCCCCAAGCTCGTCCGGGAAGAACCAGAAGGCCAGGCTGTTTGCATCGTTGGTGCTGAACTGGACCTCAAGGATCGACTCTGGAGAGTTCTTCGTCTCCATCAGTGTGGCGTAATCGCCCACCAGCGAATAGGCGCCGCTCTCGATCACCTCGTCGGCGGCGGCAAACGCATCCGCCCACCGCTCCTGGTAGAGGTAGAGCCGTGCGAGGAGGGCTTTCGCCGTCAGCTTCGACGCACGGCCAGCGCTCTTTGACGCAGGCAGCAGGGTCTCAGCCTCCTTCAGGTCGGCTTCCACCCGGGCATAGACCTCTTCGAGTGTATTGCGGGCGGGCCTGGAAATCTCGTCCGCTCCGTCGGTCGGCTCCGTCACGATCGGCACGCCGCCGAAGTACCGGGCGAGCTCGAAGTGAAGGAATGCCCTCAGGAAAAGCGCCTCTCCCTTCAGAGATGTCCGCTTGTCGTCTGAAATTTCTTCGAGCCGATCGAGAGCCATCAGCACGCTGTTGGCGCGGTTGATTCCCACGTACCGAACCGACCAACCGTCGTTGATCGAGACGTTGTCCGGAAACACGTTGTTGTTGTCGAATTCACCGAGTGACGTAAACGTGCCCGTATGATCGAGATCGTCCGAATAGAGGTCCGGGATGACGACGGCATACTGGCCGTAGAGGTCGTCGTACTGAAGAATGCTGTAGACGCCGAGAATGGCGGACTCGGCGTCCTTTTCCGTCTGCACGGCCGTCTCGGCGGCTACCGAAGCGCGCGGATTGGTATCGAGCACGGAATCACACGCGGTGAGCCCGAGCAGCGATACGAGTAAAGCAAAATATATCCTTCTCATGGTTATTGAGCTCATGTCTTAGAGGCCGATGCTGACGCCAAGGGTGTACGAACGCGCCTGCGGCATCGTGTAAAAGTCGGTTCCACGGACGACGGCAGTGTTGCCGGCGTAGTTGACCTCGGGGTCGAACCCGCTGTAGCTCGTGAAGGTGAGCAGGTTCTGCCCCTGGACGTACAGGCGCAGGTTACGGAACCCGAGGCGGCTGCTGAGCGACTCGGGCAGCGCGTAGCCGAACACCACGTTCTTCAGGCGCAGGTACGAGCCGTCTTCGACGAATCGGCTCGACGTGCGCGCGTTGTTGTTCGGGTCGCTGTAGGAGGCCCGGGGCTGATCGGTGTCGGTGTTCTCCGGCGTCCAGCGGTCGAGCGCCCGTATGCTGGCGTTGTCGAAGTAGCCGTATCCGAACGCATCCTGATAGATCCTGTTACCATTGAAGATGTCGTTCCCTGCGGAGAACTGAAGGAAGACGCTCAGGTCGAATCCTTTCCACGACAGTGTGTTCGTCATGCCTCCGGTGTAATCGGGCCAGGGGTTGCCGATCACGGTGCGGTCGTCGGCTGTGATGACGCCGTCGCCGTTCAGGTCGGCAAACTTGACGTCGCCCGGTTCGGCGCCGGGCTGGCTCGCGTGGGCGTCGATCTCTTCCTGGGTCTGGAAGATGCCTTCCATCTTGTACCCGTAGAAGACACCGAGCGGCTGGCCCACTTCGATCCGGCTGGCAAAGCCCGTCATGATCGGCTCGTCGTCAACGAGGCCTGTCACCCTGTTGAAGTTGCGCGCGATGTTGAAATCAGCCGTCCAGCGGAATCCGCGGGCGGAGCCGCGGACGATCTGCGCTCGCACGCCCAGCTCGTACCCGTAGTTTTTCATCGAACCGACGTTCGACGTGAGCACCTCGAAGCCCGTCGTCGAGGGGATGGGCCGGTTGAGCAACAGGTCGTCAGTGTTCTTCACGTAATAGTCCGCCGTGACGGAGATGCGGTCGTTGAGGAGCGAGAAGTCCGTCCCGACATCGAACTGAGCCGTGGTCTCCCACCTCAGGTCCGGATTGGCGAGCTGCGTCGGCGCGATGCCCGGACGGTCACCGTAGTTCTCACCGCCGGACCACAATCCCCGCGAGTCGAAGTTGCCGATCCCGTACTGATTCCCCGTAATGCCGTAGCTGGCGCGAAGCTTCAGGCTGCTGACCACGTGGTTCTCGCGCAGGAACGGCTCCTCGGACAAGAGCCACGACGCCGAAGCGGAGGGGAAAAGGCCGTACCGGTTGTCCTCACCGAACCGGGAAGAACCGTCGCGGCGCACGTTGAACGTTGCGGTGTACTTCCCATTGTAGGTGTAGGACAGGCGGCTGAAGATGGAGAACAGGGTCCACTCTGTCTTCAGCGATGAGCCGTCGGTGATCGTCGCAGCGGAGGTAAGATACCGGAACTGGTTCCCGGGGAACTGCGTGCCGGTCACCTCCGAGAACTCTTCGGTGTTTTCTTCGAAGCTCGTCCCGACGACGCCCGAGACGTCGTGGCGGTTGGCAATCAGGCGCGCGAAGTTGACCGTACCCTCGTACATCACCTTCGAGGCGTAGGTGTTGGCAGCCGTACCTGAACCGTCGGAGCCGGTAGCCAAGCCGACGATCGGCGAGTCGTAGAGCCGCGACCGCAGGCCGAGGTGATCGACCCCGACGCTCACGCGGGCGTCGACGCCGCGCGTGATCTCGTAATTGGCAAATGTGCTCCCAATGATCCGGACGGACCGTTCCTCGGCCTCGTTCTCGTACATCAAGCCCACCGGGTTGGCGTAGTTCGTCGAGTAGTACGTCCCGTCGTCATTGTAGACCGGGCTCGTGGGCGGTTCGGCGATCGCATTGGCAAACGGGCCGTAGATCGTATTGTCGCCGCGGCCACGATCGATGACGCTGCGGGCGAGCGACACGCTCGTGCCGAAGCTCAGCTTGTCGGTCGCGTAATAGTCCAGGTTCATGCGGCCGTTGAGCCGCTCGTAGCCGAAGCTCCGGACGAGGCCCCCCTGGTCGAAGATCGTCCCGTTTACGTAGTAGCGTGTCCTTTCAGTCCCGCCCGTTATGCCCAGGCTGATGTTGGACATCGGCGCCGTGCGGAGCACCTCGTCGAGCCAGTCCGTCGTCTTCGAACGGTCAACTTCTATGTCGTTCTCGACGCCGTCGTCCGTAAATCCAAAGTAGTTCTCGACGCCGAACTCGTTGAAGATGGACTCATTGTAGAGGTCCACATACTGCTCGGCATTCAGCATGCCGGCGACCCGCCACGCTTCCTGGACGCCCGTAAAGGCGTTGAAGTCGATCCTCGGGCGTCCCTCCCGGCCACGCTTCGTGGTGATCAGCACCACGCCGTTCGACGCGCGCGACCCGTAGATGGCCGCCGCCGAGGCATCCTTGAGCACCTCGATCGACTCGATCTCGTTCGGGTTGAGGTCAGCGAGGGCGCTGATCGTCTGGCCACCAAACGTGTCTTCAAGGCGAGAGTAGCTTCCCTGGTTTACGGGCACACCGTCGATCACGTAGAGGGGTTCGTTGCCCGCCGTGATCGACGTTGCGCCGCGGACGCGGACGGTAATGGCAGCGCCCGGATTGCCCGAGTTCTGGCTGACCTGCACCCCGGCGATACGGCCCTGGAGCGCGTTGTTGATCGAAGGCGTCGGAATGTCTTCCACGTTTTCAGGGCGCAGGGTGCTGACGGCGCCCGAAATCTGGCGCCGGTCCTGCGTCCCGTATCCGACCACCACGACCTCGTCGAGGCCGAGATAGTCCGTCTCGAGCACGATGTCGACCACCACTTCACCCCCCTCCGGCACGGTCACTTCCTGCGTGAAGTTCTGGAAGCCTACGAATCGGGCAACCAGCAAATGAGTGCCGGTGGGAACAGCTTCGATGATGAAATCACCTTCGGCGCCGGTGGAAGCGCCCAGGTTATTAAGCGACGGTATGTACACGTTGGCGCCTGGAAGAGGCTCACCGGTGTCGCCGTCTCGTACGGTACCGCGAATACTTCCGGTCTGAGCCCATACGCTCGTTGCGCCCAGCACCCAGACGAGAAGTAAAAGAGTTGCCTTAACGATACTCCTCATTGGTAGAAAAATGTTGGTGAGCGGGACGTACGCCCCAAAAAAGCAAATAACCTGACGGGCGGCTAGAACCAACGCCGTCAGGTTTGTCCGATAAGCTTCTTAACGAATAAGGATTTAGGCCTTCGGAGAAGCGTAAGAAGTGTACGAAGTGATCCCGACAGGGTCCCCTTACTTCATCAGGGAAGGGTGAATATATTGAGACGATTCAGTAAAGAATTACCGGGATAAAGCAAGAAATAATAAGCTTTTTCAAGAAAGCGTTTCCGGTAAGTAAGGGTGGTCCCTCACGAGGGGTCTTGATCGAGGTGGAGTATGCCTGCAAAGTCGGCGATCTTCTGTTCGGTTTCAACCCATTCATCGGCCGGTTTCGATCCCGCTACGATGCCTGCACCAGAGTAAAGCATGAGGTTCCGATCGCGCACCAGGCCAGAACGAATGGCAACGGCAAACTCGGCTCTTTCCGTCCCGATCCAGCCCACGCTGCCCGCATACCATCCCCGGTCGAACGCTTCCAGCGTGCGCAGCTCCTTCAATGCATCTTCCGTGGGATACCCACCGACGGCAGGCGTCGGGCTCAGGCTCGTCAGCACGTCGTAGTCGGTCGCATCTTCCCGCAGGGTTCCGTTTACGGCGGAATACAGGTGGCGGCCACGTGTGAGCATCATCTCGCTGGCGGTGTCGTCGATCTGTAGCGCCTCGCAGAAGGGACGCAACGAGTCCATGATGCTCAGGCGGACGTACCGGTGTTCGCGCTGGTCTTTCTCACTCAGGAGAAGCTCGTCGCGGAGCCGGCGGTCGTCGGTCTCGGAACGCCCTCGGGGACGTGTGCCGGCCACGGCTTCGCTCCAGATGGCGCGCCCTTCGCGCCGGTACAGGCGCTCGGGCGAAGCGCCGAGGAAGGCAACCGTGTCGTCCGGCTGGAAACAGAAGTGAAAACAGCCGGGCGTGACCTGACGAAGCTGATCGAGCAATAGAAACGGATCCGGGCGTCTTTCCAGATCAAAGGAGACCCGACGGGCGAGCACGATCTTTTCGAGCTCGGAGCTATCAAACCGGCGGAGCGCCCATTCCACGTTCGCGTCCCATCGCTCCCGGGAAGGGAGGTCAATCCTGGAAACGGGCACGGGCAGCGTTCGATCGGCCCCGTTATAGGAACCACTCAGCTTGAGCGCATCCTCGCAGATCTGATCGACGCGGGCGGCGTCCGCCGGCAGCACCAGGTTGCAGGCCAGCGTGGCTTCACCACCTCGCACGGCGAGCTCAAATCGAGGCAGGATGAAGCGGAACGCGCCGAACGAGCGCCATTCAGGCGCCGTTTCGGCCTTCGTATCGAACCGGACTCCCCCGAAGTAGCGGATTCCCGGCGCCGAGGTGCTCGTCTGCCGCTCGAGCTGATGCCGAAGCATGCGGAGGCACGAAGCGGTGTGGTCCGTACAGTCGTGCGCGGAACCGACGGCCGCAACCACCTCACCGTCTTCCCGGCCCGACCAGTAGACCTTGTCCGAAAGCGTGCAGCCGGCCAGCAAAGCGATGGGATCAACAGCCGGGACCGGCACCGCGACCCGGTGTAGCCACACAGACCCGCCGTTTTTCCCGTTCCACGCTCCGGCAACTGCCCGTACCTCTACCAGAAGCATCCGTAGAGATGACTCGAACGATTCCGCAACAGGCGTATCAACAGCGCCGACTTCCTGTGTCACCTTTTGCATTCAGCCTAACGATCGACAGACAAATTGAGCCGTACCGGCTGTTCTTATTCTGGTTCAGGTGGTCTCGATAGCGTCCAGATGGGCCGTACAATTGAGCAGCCGGGCTTCGAAGACGTCCCCGTTCAACGTGAGCTTGTTCACCGCGGTGTTCGCATGTTTGATCTCATGCATACGGGAAAGTCCGTAGGAGGAAAGCAGTGAGGCCAGCAGGATGCGAAGGAACCGGCCGTGGGTCACGACGACGACGGTCTGGCCGGCGTGCCGCTTCGTGATGATGTCCACCGCCCGGAAAGCCCGTTCCTGCACCTCGATAATCGACTCGCCCCCCTCGACGGCGTGCTGAAAATCCCCGTTTTTCCAGCGCGTGTTCATCTCGTCGAAGAGGCGCAAGACCTCCCCCTCGACGGGCTGGCCTTCGAGTATGCCCCAGGAGATCTCCTCGAGCTCCGGCAGCTCGTAAACGGGAACGCCCGGATGCAGCTCGGCAATGTAACTCAGGGTTTCCTTTGCACGCTGAAGGGGGCTGCTGTAAAACGCATCGATGGAAATGCTCGAAAAACGCCGGGCCAGCGCTTTTGCCTGCATCCTCCCGGTTTCGTTCAATGGACTGTTGATGCGTTTTCCCTGTACGATCTGTCTGCGGTTGTAATCTGTTTCACCGTGACGAACAAAATAAAGCGTCGTCTCTTGCATGCTATCTATATCTGCTTGTGCTTTCGGTTCAGGGTGTCGCGAATCTGCGCCTCCATCAGGTCAAGGTCCCGTAATCTGACGTTGTATTTCAAGGCCATTCGAACGATCAACGCGTGCATGACCTGATCGGCAAGCGGTGCTTTGTACATCCATCGCCAGACCGGCTGAAGGATCAAGTCGAACAGCCGGGGAAGAAGCTGCCAACGGACGAGGATGAAGCCGGCCAACCCGATCCACACGGCCGCCGGACGTCCGCTCATCCCGTACAGGCTCAGGACGATAATGTAGTAGGCCGCCTGCAAGAAAACATGCTCCAGTCGCGAAAAGACTTTAATCGCAGAGCGGGTCACCAGCACCGGCAGCAACGCTTTCCAGATGGCGTACAGAACCAGCGTGATGAAGACGCCGGAGACGGGTTCGAAGAGGAGCGCCGGAAGCAGCCAGAGGACGAGGGTTTCGCCTGATCGCAACCAGGTCTCGGCCATGCCCAGCAGGCGGGGCAACGGTACGTGATCCAACACACCCCCCGCATACTCGCGAAGCGAAGCCTCACGGGTTCGAAACCAGATCCCACCTGAAGTGAAAATGCCCCGAGGGGTATCTACAAACGTCGGCTCCCGCATCAAACCGTTGATTTCAATCCGCGGCGTACCGTATCGAGTCAGCACTGCTTCCGCTTTTAACGTTTATCTGGCGTCAGACCGCCAGGACCGCTGGCAGAACGTGGAGCCGGAAAAACGGAAAGCTAACGAAATAACCATCCGGTAGTTTCAGGATTCATTGAAAGCTCTAACGGGGATAATCGGTTGAAAAAGGAACACTTTTAATCGCTCTCCATCACGATCTCCGGCCCGATCTGAATCCGGAAACGGGGATCTTCCATGCCGGCCATCTGCAAGATCGGCGTCAACAGCTTTTGTATCGCACGGGCCGTATTGACCCTCGGCTGTACCGATCGGCTGAGGTGGACCTCGGACTGCTCTCGAAGGGCATCCCGAATCAGTCGGATGGCCCTTTGCTCGACCTCCCGGCCGCTGCTGGATTGTAACCGCGCCCATCCGACTTCCGTCTGGACCTCCATTCGTTCGAGGTCCGGCTCGACCGAATAGACCTGCAAATCGGGAAAGGCCACTTCGATCACCCCGTCTTCCGCAATGCGCACCGAAGACAGCTGAAAGTGCGACGTGTCGAAACCGTAGGATATCCGTCCCGGAACCCGTACGGTTGCACGGGTCGTACCCAGGTTGAAACGGAATAGGTCGGGAAGGAGGTATTTCGTATTTTCCACCGTGACCGAAGCCGTCAGATCGAGACTCCCGGTGATGAAAAAGGACGCTTCCGCCTCACGTTGAATCGTGGTCACGACAATCTGGCGGACGTCCTCCTCCACGATTTCGGGACGCACCCATACGTAAAGCAGGACCAGCGCCAGGATCGTCACCGTCAGTAGCGCCGCCACGACGACGACAAACGGTTTGAAGGATGATTTCATAAAGATCCGTGATGGGCTGCAAGTGCTTTACTCACACGCCCATCGAGACGGAACGGTCCCGGGCCCAGCCGAAAATTGGCGGATACCATACAGAAGCATCTTCCCCGAATATGCATTGGCGGACCAAAAGGGATAACGACGTAAAAAGCTGATGGAACCTGAACACCTTGAAAATAAACTCCTCCCCTTCGCACTGGAGCTCGCGCGCCGGGCGGAGACGGAGATTCTGCCCCTTTTTCTGAACGTCACGGCTGAACGTAAGGCGGACGGTACGGAGGTCACCGAAGCCGACCGGCGCGCCGAAGCCATCATGCGTTCGCACATTCAGGCCCACTACCCGGATCACGCCGTGCTCGGCGAAGAGCAGGGGCGCTCAGGTCCCGAGGACGCCCGGTTTTGCTGGGTGCTCGATCCGATCGACGGGACGGCCGGCTTCACCATCGGGGTGCCTCTTTTCGGAACGCTCGTCGGGCTTCTCGAAGATGGAGAGCCGGTGCTGGGCGTGATCCACCTGCCAGGCATCGACGAAACCGTCTACGCCGCCAGGGGCTCGGGTTGCTGGTACCGCCGAGGTAAGGACCTTCCCCGACGCGTCCACACCAGCGGCTGTGCCAGGCTCGACGAAGCGGTTGTCTCGTCGACCGGCATCGAATCCACCGACCTCGCGGCGCCGGCAACCGGCGCCTTTCCGCTCTCCGCATTTGTCCAGAAAGCCCGCAAGTTTCGCTTCGTCACCGATTGCACGCAGTACGCCCTCGTCGCACGGGGGCTGATCGATCTGGCGTTCGATCCGGTCATGAGCCCGTGGGACATCGCCGCCCTCGTCCCGTGTGTCGAAGAAGCCGGCGGGGCGGTGGCTTCACTGACGACCGGCAAGCGGGAAGGGGTGGTTTTCGGAGGCAGCCTGATCACGGCCGCCACACCCGCACTCCTCGAGGAAGCGTTCGATCTTCTGGAGGCCAACGGCTGTCGTTACGGCGGCTCGTAAGATTCTCGATAGGCAGTTAGAGCTGCCGCCGGGTTACTTCATCACCTGGGGAGGACAGTTCGAGCTGCAGCAGCAGGCCAACCGTCGGTTGATGCTGGTCATCCCGATTACGCTGCTGATCGTGTTTCTGATGCTGTTTTCGAGCTTCAAGTCGCTCAAACCCGCGGCGCTCATTCTCATCAACATTCCACTGGCACTCGTCGGCGGCATCGTGGCGTTGTACGTGACTGGCCAGAACCTGTCGGTGCCTGCGTCCGTCGGCTTCATAGCCCTTTTTGGTATAGCGCTCGAAAACGGAATGGTGCTCGTGACGTACCTCAACCAGCTCGTTCGAGACGGCATGGAGGTCGACCGTGCATCCGTCGAAGGGGTGCTCCTGCGTCTCAGACCGGTGGTTATGACGGCGCTCACGACGGCCCTCGGTCTGATTCCGCTACTTTTTTCGCAGGGTACGGGAGCGGAGGTCCAGCGCCCCCTTGCGACCGTAGTGGTGGGCGGCCTCGTGACCTCAACGGTGCTGACGTTGCTGGTCATCCCTTCGATTTATAAATGGTTCTGTGCCGATACGGCGGATGAACCGGCGCCTGCCGTCCGCTGATAGAAACAAAGGGATCGCCGGTGAATATGCCGTATGGATCCATGGAGGCCAGCAGATGGAGAAGAGAAGAGGATGACCGACTTACCGCCCGACGAACGCACATCCTACGACACGTCGCAGCCTGGCGTACTGTGTGAGCAGCTCCTGGACGCCCTCTACGACGGGCTCCTGAAGTACTTTCTCGCCCACGGGCACATTCCCGTCGAACGCGGCAGCTTGAAGCAAGCGATAGACGGCCGGTGCGGCCTCGAAGTCATTTTCCACCTCAAGACAGACCTGAAGTACGAGCTGTGCGTTTCGATCGAGGGCGGGAGGGCAATTCTTCAGGTACAATCCGATACGATCCAGGAAAAGACGGCTGAGCTGCAAGGCGTTGAGAGCACTACCACCAACCATTTCGAAGAGCAAGCCCGCCCACTTTACGAAGCCATCGAAATGGACATCCAGCGAATCATTTATACCAATTCCTGAGAATGCTTCGATGGTTTTACCAATAATCCGCCGATGCACGCAGATTTGCGCAGATGTTTTTTGGAGGGCTGCGGGATGCATAGGGCTACCAAAACAGTACCCAATTACGTCATCTCCGCCTTCGCGGAGATCCAGGAAGGCCGCATTTCCTTCTCCACCTTTCTGTCCGGTATTACCCTTTCCTGGATTCCGGCTCGGAGGCCGGAATGACGTTCTGTTAAGGTGTGCGACACAACGACAAAACCCAGCCATTGGACAGGTTTACCGCATTGTATTCTACTGGCACCAATTCTGAAATCGCCGGGCTGTGCGTCGGGGATCCATCGCGCGTTTAGC